>DATCZA010000018.1:0-204710 GCA_036526135.1 Pseudomonadales bacterium
CATTTAGGATGTCAGCGCAGTTCGCGACATCAACCTGAGATACTGGCTTGTCTCCAATCGCAGGGTACAGGTAGGTCTCCAGATACCATTGGTTCTCACGCCACGACTTTCGGTAGTTGTCGCTCCCCTCGTCGCTCCGAGCTTCGACGTATGCATCACAGAGTCTTCGAACGGTAAAAGCCTTCTCTGCCTGCGCGGCCTTCACCATGGCGGCCTCTTCCGCAGCGGCTTCGCGAGCCTGCCTACGTTTTTCAGCCGGATCGGTGCCTGCAATGACCTCGGCTCTTGCTGCACGATACGCATCTCTCGCAGCTTCAAGATCCGCTGCAGTGATGCGCTCGCCAATATCTTTAAGTTTGATGGGTTTGAGCTTGCCGTTGATCTTGGCTCTGTAAACAAAGCTCGCGGTCCCAGAGGGGTTGGCTACGATTCGCAACCCGAGGTCTAAGGCATGCTTGCCGTCCTTTGTGGACCCTCGACTTTTCTTACTATTTGATGTTGCAGCTTCGGTGCGAAGCTCTTTCAACAGGGCGTTTGCCTGCGCTAACGTGATATCAGCCATGATGTCGTACCTCCAAAGTGCGACGTTGTGGTCAGGCCACGTCGGGGCCGCAATCCCCGGCGTTGGCCGCTCTTCCCATAAGCAAGGTTGGCTACAGGTACACCTATGGGTACACCAATTTCGGAATCTTCCATTCTGCCGGGTGTACCTGCACTCTCTTCCGTTCGCTTATTCTGGTGTACCCGGAAGCAGACTGCAAGCTACGAAATATGTGGCCTTCAGCTGGATTAAGAGAAAAACAGGCCGATTTTCAGGCGGTTAATGGCGGAGAGGGTGGGATTCGAACCCACGGACCCCTTGCGAGGTCACTTGATTTCGAGTCAAGCCCGTTCGGCCAGCTCCGGCACCTCTCCGTGAGGTCAGATCAGCAAGGGCGACATTCTGAGCAAACCGAGGGACGTTTTCCAGCGATTAGCCGGCGCCCAAGGCGGCGGCCGCGCTGACGCCGCCCTCGGGCAGGCGGATCCAGCCAAGCCCATCCTCCTGAGTGGCGAATGTCAGCTCGGCAACCTGGCCGCTGAACCGGGCGAAGGTTTCTTCCAGCAGCTCGGGGTGGTTGTTTTCCTCGCTGACGTGGCCGACGGCAACGCGCAGGTCCGCATGACCCACCTGCTCCAGGAACGACGCTGCCTGCTCGTTGGATAGATGGCCGAGATTGCCGGCGATGCGGCGCTTCACGCTTTCCGGATACCTGCCGCGCAGGAGCATTTCGCGGTCGTGGTTGCTTTCCATCATCAGGCCGTCGCAGCCCTGATACTGCTCGATCACGAAAGGGGTAATCTGGCCGAGGTCGGAGATGACGCCGATGCGGACGGCACCGTGCTGGAAGACAAACTGCGTCGGCTCCCGGGCGTCGTGGGGTACGATCACCGGCATCACGGTCACAGCGCCGACGTCGAAGCTGGCATGGGAATCGATGTCCCTGCCCACGAGCTCATTGCGGGTGGCCTTGAAGGTTCCGTGGGAAGCAAACACGGGAACCGCGTATTTGTGGCTGAGCGCCGCGACACCACCAGCGTGGTCAGCGTGCTCGTGGGTGACCAGGATCGCCGAGAGATCGCCGGGCCGGACATCGAGACGGCGAAAGCGGTTCTCGGCCTGCTTCAGGGTGAATCCGCAGTCCACGAGGATCAGCTCTCCACCCAGATCGACGAGCGTACCGTTGCCCCGGCTGCCGCTGCCCAGCGAGGCAAAAGCCGTCAACTGGCAAACTCGCGGATCATGATCAGCAGCTGTTGCCCCAGCTCCCGGTCGACGGGAGCCGCGTTCTCATCGAGGACGGAAACCGAGTAGATCTCCTCCCCGGAACGCTCCATCTGAATCTGAAGTTCTTTGGCGTCTTCGCCACCGCCGAACGAGAACATCCGGCCGAAGAACCCTTTTTTCTCTTCTCCGGCCAGAAACGCTTCGGTGATGTTCACGTAGTAGGTGCCCTCGTCGCGATTCTGGTCGGTGACGTCCATCTCGGCCCGGGCGATGGCCTGACCCAGGGCGGCCCAAGCCCGCTCGTAGTCGAGGTACAGGATGAGGGTCGGATCTCCCTGCTCGTTACGGGTGAGCACCGACTTCGCGCCCGCTGAGATCTCCTGTGCCACCATGGAAACGGTCTGCTCGGATACTTTGGCAGCGACGTAAGCGCCGAACTCGTTGAGCATGTCGTTTTCGATGTCCGCGATGTCTGAGGCGACGCCCTCGATGTCCACGAGAGAGTCTGCAGCAGGCAACCCCAGGCTGTCGTTCTCATGACGGATGTGAACCTCACAAGTTCGCTCACGCATCCCTTGCTCGAGCCGGAACCGGATTCGGTCGCGGCCCGTGGTCAGCTCGGCAATGTCCCGGCCGTCGCGGATGACAAGGCGAACCACGTCACGATAAGTGTCCTCGCTGATGAGCAGCCAGTCCGTGTCGATGCGCCCTTCCGGACCCATCTCCAGCGCGATGGGCACGCCGTTCTCCGCCAGGAACTGCTTGAGCTTCGGCCATACCGTGGTGGGCGACTCGGGCAGCGCCAGCCAGCGCCTGTCTCCCAACCGCTGAATGCGGACTTCGTCACGGGTGTCGCTGGCGTAAATGGCGCTGGGCTGCGGCGGGCGCTGCGGGTAGAACTCCGGATTCATCTGCTCGGGAGACGGCGGGATGGGAAAGGGGTCGGACACCCGCCCGGTGGCCAGATCCTCGGGAACATAAAGTCCGGGGCCCTCCCGGGCATCAAGGTAGTCATCGCTCTTGTTGACGAAGATGCCCTCGTCGTCGTTGAGCCACGAGCATCCCGCCACGAGCGGCACGACCAGCAGCGCTCTCGCGACTCTCATCAGGCAGTGCGCGCGCATCACAGAGCCCCAACCGCCTTCAGGCGCCGGATCAGCTCCGGACGGTTTTCCTCTGAAAGTTCCAGCATAGGCAGACGTATGCCGCGATCCACCATACCCATCTCGTAGAGCGCCCACTTCGTCGGTTGAGGACTCGGCTCCACGAACAGGATCTCGTGAATCGGCTGCAACTCCGAATCGATGGCCCGCGCAAGGTCCACGTCCCCCTCACGCCAGGCACGGCAGAACTCGGCCATTCTGCGCGGCAGCACGTTGGCGGTCACCGAGATGCAACCCACCGCGCCGAGTTCGAACATCCTCAGCGTCTGCCCATCCTCTCCAGACAGAACGAAGAAGTCCTCAGCGACGAGACCGCGGATCTCGGCAACCCGCTCCGGGTCGCCGCACGCTTCCTTGATGCCTACGATGTTGCCGATTTCGGCAAGACGCGCCACCGTATCGGCCGTCATGTCGCGACCGGTGCGTGGCGGAACGTTATAGAGCACGATGGGAAGATCCACCGCTTCGGCAATCGCTGCGTAGTGACGATAAAGACCTTCCTGGGTCGGGCGGTTGTAGTAGGGCGTGACCGACAGGCTCGCGTCCACGCCGATCTTCTGTGCTTCCCGTGTCAGGTGAATGGCCTCTGCCGTCGCGTTGGCGCCGGTTCCCGCGATCACCGGTACCCGTCCGGACACCACCGACACCGTCCGCCGGATGACCTCGAGGTGCTCCTCGATATTGAGCGTGGCAGACTCGCCCGTGGTTCCCACGGGGACGATACCGTCCGTGCCTTCCTCCAGATGCCAGCCGATCAGACGCTCCAGGGCGGTCCAGTCGACCTCCATCCCCGCGGTCATGGGCGTGATCAGGGCAACGATGCTACCTGTGAACATATCGCTCTCTAGCTGGGCGACCCGGCCCTAGGGACGCGGGGAGCAGAACCGCGCCATGGTACTTGAGCGGCGCAACGGGGCTCAACCATCGACTTCGACCAGGCCGTCCCCGCTGGCTTCCGCCAACTCCTCCTGGCGCGGCCAGGCGTTGTAGATGGACTTCACCAGCGTCGCCAGAGGAATGGCAAAAAGAACCCCCCATATCCCCCACAGGCCGCCGAAAGCGAGAACGGCAGAGATGATGGTGATGGGGTGCAGGTTGACGGCGCTGGAAATCAGCAGCGGGACCAGAAAATTGCCGTCCAGGAACTGAATGATCAGGTACGCGCCCAGCACGCCCGCCAGGGGCAGGGACCATCCGAACTGCACGACGGCCACCAGCGCGACGGGGATCGTCACCACGGCCGCCCCGACAAACGGAATCAGCACCGAGAGCCCCACGAGCACCGCTAGGAGCGCGGCGTAATTGAGACCGAACAGCACGAAGGTCACGTAGGTGGTCACGCCAACGATGAGGATCTCGACAAACTTGCCGCGAACGTAGTTGGCCAGCTGAAGGTTCATCTCCGCGCCGACCCGGTCCAGCAGCGGGCGCTCCTCGGGGAGCAGAGAGAGGAACCAGCGCATGAGCTCGTCACGATCCTTCAGGAAGAAGAACACCGAGAAAGGCACGATCACCGTGTAGATCATCAGCGCCACCACGGACGGGACCTGGGTGAGGAGCGTGTTTAGCAGCCTGCGGCTCAGGTTGCCCAACTCTCCCGTCAGCGAGCCCAGCCACTTGTCTACCTGCTCAGGCGTCACCAGCCCACCCGGCGAGGTGTTGGCCAGATCACGAATGAGGGCCTGCACCTGCACGATCCCGTTCGGAAGCGCGTCGACCAGGGCACGAAGCTGCTGCCAGACGATGGGCACCACGAAGAGAACGAGGGCGATCAGGGCGCCAAGGAAGATGATGAACGTCAGGTAAACGGCTAACCCGCCGCCGAGCCCCGCGTCCACCAGACGTTTCACCAAACCCTGGAGGAGAAAGGCGACGATGAGCCCGATCAGCACCGGGGCCAGCATCGACCCGAAGATGAACACCACGGTAGAGATGATGACGATGAGGACCACCAGGTAGATGGCTTCCTCATTGGAGAAGTGCCGGTTGATCCAGCCGCCTATGACCTCTAGAAAGCGCATCAGCCCGGCTTCTTTCGCAGCAGGTAGATGTAGGTATCGTCCTCGCGAAGCGATTCCAGCAGAGCGTGGCCGCTCTGCCGCGAAAACACCTCGAAGTCGCGAACCGATCCGGGATCGGTGGCGAGGACCTTCACAAGCTCGCCCGGGGAGAGCTCGTTGAGAGCTTTCTTGGCTTTAAGGAGCGGCATCGGGCAGTTCAGGCCCTTGGCATCGACCACTACGGGTTCGGTCATGTTCGGTTCAGCGCACGGATGAGCGGCAGCAGGATGCCTATCATAAGACTTTTGAACTTTTCCCGCCCGCAGGTGGCTAAAACCAGAGCAGGTTCTGCGGCACACCGCCATCCAGTATGATCTCCAGAATGCAAGACTCCCGAGCGAAGCAGCGACGTCTGAGTGGCGCCGGGGCCGTGATTCGCCTCGGCATCGGCGCTGCGTTGTGCCTGCTCACGGCCGCAGCCTCCACGGACGTCAGCGACGACCTGCCCGTGCTCGGCGACGCCTCCTCGAGCATGATCTCCCCGGAACTCGAACGCCAGATCGGCAGGGATTTCCTCAAGCAGGTGCACGCGGGCCTGCCGACCATCAGCGACCCCGTTCTCAAACACTTCGTCACGCGCCAGCTGACCGACCTGCTTCAATACTCCCAGGTCAGGGAAAACCTGCTGGGCGTGGTGCTCATCGACAGCGATCAGATCAACGCCTTTGCCGCCCCCGGCGGCGTGGTGGGCGTCAACCTGGGACTTCTGCTGCATGCCCAGGACGTGCACGAATACTCCTCGGTCATGGCACACGAGCTTGCTCACCTCAGCCAGCGCCACTTCGCCAGGGGCGTCGAGGAGGCCCGCAGCAAAACCCTGCCCACCATCGCCTCCCTGCTGGCCGCCATCATGATCGGCGCCGTGGGCGGGGGCGAAGCGGGCATGGCGGCCATATCTGCTTCCCAGGCGGCCAGCCAGTCCAGCCAGCTGCGCTACAGCCGGGGCCGCGAGCAGGAAGCCGACCGGATCGGCCTCAACACCATCGTCCGGGCCGGCATGGATCCGGACGGCATGGCGCGAATGTTCGAGAGGATGCAGCGCAACTACCGCTTTTCCCGCACGCCGCCGGAGTTCCTGCTGACCCACCCGTTGAGCGAGACCCGCATCTCGGACGCGAAAAGCCAGGCCCGCGAGTACCCCCAACGCGACTACGCCGACTCACCCGACTACGCCATGATGCGGGTCCGCGCCCAGATCTACTACGCGCCCAACGCCGCCGGGGCCGTGGCCCAGTTCGAGAAGGCTGTGCGGGACGATCCCGAGTCGGTCCCCGCGCGCTATGGGCTGGCCCTGGCGCAGAGCAGAGCGGGTCTGCACGCCGAGGCCATCGCCGGCGGTGATGCTCTGTTCACCGCCGACCCTCAGAAAATTCTCTACATCGCGTCATACGCAGAGCTGCTCATCGAGGCGGAGAAACTCGATCAGGCGACCCGTCTGCTGTCGCATCACCTGGCCCTCAACCCGGACAACGCCACCCTGGCGGCCATGTACAGCGAGGCGCTCATCAGGGACCAGCGGTACCGGGAGGCTGAGGCGGTGCTGGAGCGGCAAAGCGTCGTCAACAAGGACGACGTGGACGTGTGGTACAACCTCGCCGAGGTATCAGGCAAAGCGGGCAACATCATCGGCGTGCACCGGGCTCGCGCCGAGTACTTCGCGCTGCACGGCGCCTACCAGCGGGCCATCCAGCATCTGGAATACGCGCGGCGCCTGGTGCGGGAAGACAACCAGCAGCTTCACGCCATGCTGGATCAGCGCATCAACGACATGCGGATGGCGCTGCGGATGCGGCGGTCCTAGGGCACCTTGAAGTCGAGCATCCTCTTGAGCGGGATCATCGCCCGACGACCGATCTCAGGGTCCACATGAATCTCGTTGGCCGTCATCGCCCCTTCGCTGCGCAGCATGGCCGCCAGGGTGGATAACTCATTCATCGCCATCCAAGGGCAGTGGGCACAGCTGCGGCAGGTTGCGCCCTCGCCGGCCGTGGGCGCTTCTATGAATCGCTTGTCCGGGTTGCGCTGGCGAAGCTTGTGGAAGATGCCGCGGTCGGTGGCCACGATGAAGGTGTCGTGGGGCAGCTCCTGGGCCGCCTTGATGATCTGGCTGGTCGAGCCCACCACGTCGGCTATGGAAATCACCGCGGCCGGTGACTCGGGGTGCACGAGGACGCCCGCCTCCGGATAAACGGCCTTTAGGTCGAAGAGCGCCTTCGACTTGAACTCTTCGTGGACCACACAGGCGCCGCTCCACAGCAGCATGTCGGCGCCGGTCTGAGTCTGAATGTAATGTCCCAGATGCTTGTCGGGGGCCCAGAGTATCTTTTCACCTCGGGCGTCGAGCATCTCCACGATGGGCAGGGCCACGCTGCTGGTCACCACCCAGTCGGACATCGCTTTGACCCGGGCCGAGGTATTGGCGTAGACGACCACCGTCCGGTCAGGATTGGCTTTGCAGAAGGCCTCGAAGTCGTCCGGCGGGCAGCCGATGTCCAGAGAGCACTCGGCCTCGAGCGTCGGCATGATCACCCGCTTCTCTGGCGAGAGAATCTTGGCGGTCTCGCCCATGAAACGCACGCCCGCGACCACCAGCGTCTCAGCGGCGTGGTCGTGCCCGAATCGGGCCATTTCCAGCGAGTCGGAGACGAACCCGCCCGTTTCCTCTGCGAGGTCCTGAACGTGACCGTCCACGTAGTAATGGGCCACCAGCACGGCGCCGCGGGCGGCGAGCAGATCGGCAATCTCGGATTTCAGATCTGCAACCCGTTCCGGCCCGAGCACCTCCGGCTCGTAGACGGGTACCCGGTCCGCGGAGAGGGTGTAGTCTGGCAGCGTAGCTTCGCTCATGACATCGAGAATATTGGAAGCGCAGGGAAAATCACAGTTCCCGTGCAACCGTGGCCTGTTTATATGACCATCTTTTTATTGGGGCGAATCGACGAAAACCAAGGAGGTTCGATGTACACGCTTTACGAGATGGGAGACTCGGGAAACTGTTATAAGATCCGGCTATTGATGCACCAGCTGGATGTTCCTTTCGAGCGAGTACCCACCGACATCCTCCAGGGGCGGTCGCGCACGGAATCGTTCCTGGCGCTGAATCCCAATGGCAAGGTCCCGCTGCTCGTTCTACCTGACGGGCGCCCGCTGGCGGAGTCAAACGCCATTCTGAGCTACCTTGCGCGAGGTACGGCCTACCTCCCGGACGAGGCTTACGAGCAGGCGCTGGTGCTGCAATGGCTCTTCTTCGAGCAGTACAGCCATGAGCCCTATATCGCCACCAACCGATTCTGGATTCACATACTCAAGGACCCCGTCGGCCACGCACAGGAGATTGCGGCCAGACATCCCAAGGGCGAGGCGGCCCTTGGAGTGATGGAAACCCATCTCGCCGCGGAGGAGTTCTTCGTCGCCGGCCGCTACACCATCGCGGACATCGCCCTGTACGCCTACACCCACCTCGCCCACCAGGGTGGCTACGACCTGGATCCCTTTCCGGCGGTTAGGGCCTGGCTTGCGCGGGTCAAGGCACAGCCGCGCCACAGTCCCATCGACGCCTGACCGCCCGTGCCGGAGATTCTCTTTCTGCTGGGAGAGGCGGCACTCGCCCGCAACGACAACCACGTGCGGTTGCCCGAAGCGTTCGCCCAGGCGGGCTGGCAGGTCACCGCCCTGCCCCATGACTGCCTGGGCGTTCACGCCGGCAGGATCCACCTCGATGGGCACGACCCCGACCGCTTCGACCGGATATGGCCGCTCGGGCTCGGCCCCAGGGAGACGTTCTTCGACCGCATGCAGATGCTCGCGGCGCTGGACCAGCGACGTCTGGTGATCGGCGCCGATGCTTTCACCTACCTTCACGGCAAGTACCGGTGGCTGGACCTCATGCCCGAGACCCATGCTGCAAACGACGCCGACGCCCTGGCACGAGTAATCGCCAGCGGCGGCGACTGGGTGATCAAGCCCCCCGCCGGGAGCTACGGTCAGGGGGTGCAGGTGATCCGGGAAGGTGAAGACCCCATGCCCGCGCTGCGCTCCCTCACGGGCGGCGAGGCGCGACGTTACTGCCTGGTCCAGCGCTACGTCCCCGAGATCGTCCGGGGCGAGAAGCGCACCCTGGTAGCGGGCGGGGAAGTCTGCGGCACCTACCTGCGCACACCCACGAAAGACCATCGTGCCAACCTGAGCGCGGGCGGTCGGGCGAGCGCTGCCAAGTTGACGGAGGAGGAAGCCAGGCTCGTCGAGGGGCTGACGGCCGAGCTGCTGAGCCTCGGCGCCGCGTTCGCAGCCATCGACATCGTGGCCGGCCGGCTGATGGAAGTTAACGTGGCCAATCCGGGCGGGTTGGCCACCCTCGAGAACGTCTACGGACGCGACCCGACGCCCCAAGCCGTGGCCGCGCTCATGGCCTACTGGGCCCGAACCGGCGGCTGAGCCCGGCGCTTGCGTTTGCGGCGCTTCGCCTTAGACTGCACCGTTCGTCCGATTCGGCGGGCGAAGGACTGGGGGTTTGAACGTTCCGCTCAGCCTGCGGCAGGCAACGCCGCTCGGGCGCGTCAACCGTTGCAGCACGCACTGCAGCAAGCACCTCCCCTACGCTTCCTGCCGACCGGACTGCTGAATCGCACAGAACAAGGAGATCGATATGGGAATGCTCGACGGCAAAGTTGCTGTGGTGACCGGCGCAGGCGGCGGTATCGGACGATCCCACGCCAAGCTGCTGGCCAAGGAAGGGGCCGCCGTGGTGGTCAACGACCTGGGCGGCGCCCGCGACGGCACGGGAGCATCCCAGTCCATGGCCGACACCGTCGTGGACGAGATCATCGCAGACGGCGGCCGGGCGATCGCGAACTACGGCTCCGTCTCCGACAAGGCCGCAGCCCAGGCCATGATCGATGCCGCCGTCAGCGAGTTCGGGCGCATCGACATCATGATCGCCAACGCCGGCATTCTCCGCGACAAGTCTTTCAAGAACATGGACGACGAGATGTGGGACGTGGTCCTCGACGTTCATCTTCGTGGCACCTACCTCACCGTCAAATCCGCCTACGACCGGATGCTCGAACAGGGAGAGGGCGGCCGGATCATCATGACCAGCTCCACCTCGGGGCTGCTGGGCAACTTCGGCCAGACCAACTACGGCGCGGCCAAAGCCGGCATTGCGGGATTCATGCGCTGCCTCTGGCTCGAGGGCCTGAAGTACGGCATCAACGTCAACGTGCTTGTACCCACCGCAACGTCGCGGCTCACCGAAGACATCCTCCCCGAGGACATCCAGGACCGATTCCCGCCGGAGACCGTATCGCCGGCCATCGTCTGGCTGTGCACGGACGAGGCCAAGGAGGTCACCGGCCGGCAGTGGCTGGTCGCCGGCAACAACGTCTCGCTGCTCTCCTGGCAGATCACCCCCATCGCCGACCGGGACGTCTCGGAAGGGCCGTGGGACGTGGCGGACATCGGGCAGAGGATCCTGGCGAGCAAGGAGAGCTGGCCGCCGATCAATCCTCTCCGGGGCTGAGGCAGGCTCCATGTCCGGTCCCCTCGAAGGCTTCAAGGTCATCGATCTGTCCGCGGTGGTCTCCGGGCCGCTGACCGGAGCCCTGCTCGCCGACCTGGGTGCCGATGTCATCAAGGTCGAGCGGACGGTCACCGGCGACATCCAGCGCAACGTGGGCAGTCGCCGGAACGGTTTTTCCGGATTCTTTCACGTGCTCAACCGAGGCAAGCGGTCCATCGCGCTGAATCTCACCACCCGGGAGGGCTGCGACATCGTCCACCGCCTCTCCGCGGACGCCGACGTGGTTCTGCAGAACTTCAGGCCCGGTGTGGTGGAGCGTCTGGGCATCGATTACGCGAGGCTTTGTGCTGACAATCCGGGGCTCGTCTACCTTTCCATCAGCGGGTTCGGCCAGTCCGGGCCCCGGGCCAAAGATCGGGCCTACGACCCCATTATCCAGGCCTACGCCGGCATCACCGACGTGCAGGGGAGCATTCATCGGGACAATCCCGACCAGCCCGAGCAGGTGAACATGCTGCTGCTGGACAAGCTGACGGCCTGGACCGGGTGCCAGGCGATCATGGCCGCTCTGCTGGCACGCAGCCGCACGGGCAAGGGCCAGCACGTGGAGCTGTCCATGCTGGACACCGCCATCTCGTTCATCTGGTCCGACGTGGCCGCCGACCTGATTCTGCAGGGGGACGACGTCGACAGGCGCCCGCCCATCCGCGCTTCCGGCACCATGCAGACCTACGCCGACGGCCACGGCTTCACGATGACGCTGAGCCAGCCTGAGTTCGAGGGCCTGTGCCGTGCCTACGGCCTGGACCACATCGCCGAGGACGCCCGCTTCGCCAGCCTGGACCTGCGCATGCGGCACCGCGCCGAGCTGCGCGAGATCATCAGCTCCGAGGTCGACGAGGTGGCGCTGGAGCTCACGGTGGCGCAGGCGGAGGAGAGGCTGCTGCGTCACGAGGTTCCTTTCGCCCGGGTGCGGCGCCTGGCCGACCTGCCCGAAGACGAGCAGATCCAGCACAACCAGATGTTCCGGGAGCTGAATCACCCCGTGGCGGGACCATTGCGCGACGCGAGGCCCGCCCCGCGATTCGCCAGCACCCCGGCGGAGCCCGGCGGGCCCGCGCCGAGCGTGGGAGAGCACACGCGACAGATTCTGGAGGAAATCAGCATGGGCGCCGAGACCGAGAAACTGTTCGAGCGAGGTATCGTTTCATGAATTTTGGCTTCACCGAGGAGCAGAACATGCTGCGCGACCAGGTCGCGCGCTTCATGCAGGAGGCCTGCCCCATTCCCAAGGTGCGCGAGATCGGTGCTTCACAGACCGGCTTCGATGCGGCTCTTTGGCAACAGGCGGCGCAGCTCGGCTGGCTGAGCCTCATCATCCCCGAGGAGAACGGCGGCCTTGGACTGCGCTGGATCGATCTGACCGTGGTGCTGGAGGAAACGGCCCGGGGACTTTGCCCGCTGCCCATCGCCTCCCAGGCAATGACCGCCGCCGCCATCCTCAGATGTGGCAGCGACTCGCAGAAATCGAGCTGGCTGCCAGCCATGGCGGCCGGGGAAGTCGTTTGCACCACGGCGCTGTACGATGATCCGAACTGGATTCATCCCGACGCCGTGCAGCTCACCGCAACGCCCGTGGAGGGCGGCGTGCGCCTGGACGGCGTCAAGCCTTTCGTGCCCGACGCTCTCGCCGCCGACTACCTGCTGCTGGCCTACCGAGGGCCCGACGGGCTGGGGCTGGCAGCACTCAGCCGCGACCAGGTCACCTTTACCCCGCAGCCGCAGATGGACAGCACCAAGCCGGCCGGACGTGTGGTCATGGACGCGGTCACCGTCGGCGATGAGTTTCTGCTGCCGCTGAGCGAGGCGGATCTCGACTACCTCACGGACGTCGGCGCCGTCGCCGTGACGGCGGAGATGGTGGGTGCCGCCGAGGCCGCCCTGAACATGACCAGCGAGTACGCCAAGGAGCGCATCCAGTTCGGCAAGCCAATCGGGCAGTATCAGGGCGTCAAGCACCGACTGGCGGACATATACGTCGACGTCGAGTCGTTCAAGTCGCTGCTGTACTACGCCGCCTGGGCCGTCGACGAAGCGCCCGACGAGTTGCCCCGGGCCATCTCCATGGCAAAGGGTTACGCCTCCGACGCCTTTGCCAGAATCGGCATTGACGGCATCGGCCTGCACGGCGCCATCGGCTTCACCGCCGAGTACGACATTCAGCTTTACCTCAAACGGTCGAAGTGGGCGCGCCCCATGTACGGGGACTCCGACTATCACCTGGATCGGGTCGCAACCCTGGGAGGTTTGTAGTGGATTTCGAGTACACGGCCGACGAGCAGGCGTTCAGGGAAGAGGTTCGCGATTTTCTGGCGACCAACCTGCCGCCCCGGGAAGAACGCGGCAAGGACTTCCTCGCCAACTGGCTGACGAACGTCAGAGAGAAGGGATGGGTCGGGTTTTCCTGGCCGAAGGAGTTCGGCGGGAGCGACGGCGGGCTGGTGGAACAGGCCATCCTCCGGGAAGAGATGGCCGTGGCCAAGGCCCCGCCGCTCGGCACCTCGTTCATGGGTCTGGCCTGGGTGGGCCCCGGCATCATCCAGTACGGGACGGAGGATCAGAAACGCCGCTTCATTCCCGACATCCTGGACAGCAAGGTCATCTGGTGCACGGGCTACTCCGAGCCGAACCACGGGTCCGACCTTGCCGCCATTCAGTGCAAGGCCGTGCGTGAGGGCGACCACTACGTCGTCAACGGTCAGAAGATCTGGACCAGCGGCGCGCCGTGGTCCCAATGGATCATCCTCCTGGTACGGACGGACTTCGACGTGGACGTGAAGCACAAGGGCATCACGTGCCTGCTGGTACCGATGGATTCTCCAGGCGTCGAGGTCAAGCCCATCGAGAACATGGCCGGTGACCGGCATTTCGCCGAGGTCTTCTTTACCGACGTGAAGGTTCCGCTGGAGAACCGTCTTGGCGACGAGGGAGACGGCTGGAAGGTCACCGTGTCCGCCCTTGCCAATGAGCGCTCCAGCATCGGCGAGGTCACCCAGATGTTCGGCAAGCTCGACACGCTCAAAGAACTCGTCAGGACCACTACCAGGCAGGGACGGCCCGCAAGCGAGGATCCCAAGGTCAGGCGGACGATCGCGATGTTCGAAACCAAGATCGCCGCGATGAAGTACAACGGTTTGCGTTACCTGACCAAGCAGATCAAGGGCGAGCCGTTGTCCAGCGAGACATCGGTGAACAAGCTGCATCGCGCAAGCCTCGAGATCGAGATGGACGACTTCGCGGTGGAGCTCACCGGTCAGGCCGGGCTCCTGCTCTCCGGCAGCGAGGAAGCCGTGTCAGGAGGAAGCTGGGCAAAGTCGAGCCTTTCCTGGCCGAACGTGGTGATCGGCGGCGGCACGCCCAATATCCAGCGCAACATCATCGCCGAGCGCATCCTCGGGCAGCCCAAGGACTGACCTAGCCGGGCCAACGGGCCCGCCGGTCAGCGACGCTTCCAGGGCGGCACGGCGTCCCAGTCGAAGGGCTCGATGCCGCCGTCGGTGATCTGCCAGACGCTGGGCCTTGCCTCCCCGTCGACGAGGTCGAGAAACCCCAGCGTGCCGTACTGGGTATCGTAGTTGTGGGGATAGGTGGGCGAGCCCGGATTCACGCAGAGCACGCCCTGCACCTCCGCGATGATCTCCCGGTGGGTGTCCCCCGAGACGATGATATCGGGCGTCCGCTCGGGAAAGTACCGTTCAACCCACCTCGCCAGAGTGAACTGTGGCGGGCGTTCGGGCACCGGCACGTAATGAGTCAGGCCCACCCAGAGACCCCCGAGTTCCAGCAGCCAGGCATACTTCACGCGCGGATCATCCGGCTGCACGGGTCGACCGCCGCCACCATCCTCCCCGTTGCCCCGGGCGGCAACCACCGGGGCTACCTCCTCCAGGGCATCCAGGACGTACAGCTCGTGAATGTCCCCCGCGTGCATGATCATGTCGACGCCGTCGAAGGCGGTGAAGACCTGCGGCCAGAGGGTTTTGCGCGCCTCCGGAATGTGTGTGTCTGATATCAGGCCGATGCGCACGTCGACGCTCACCCGCCCGAGACGGGCTGCAGGTCATCGTCCACCCGCTTGATCGAAGGGGACACCACCAGAAGCAACAGCACCACCACGATGAAGATCGCTCCGCTGACCACCAGCGCCGTGGCCACGCTGAACTGTTCGGCAATGAGGCTGATGGGAATGACGCCCAGCGGCATGAGCCCGTGGGACATCATGTCGACGCTGAGTATCCGCCCCCGCATGTGGTCGTCCACCTGAAGCTGGAGCAGCCCGCGGTTGAGCGACATGTTCCAGGAGCTCAGAAAGCCGATCACCGCGAGCAGCCCGGCGGAGAGCATCAGGGTCTGGGAGAAGCCGAACGCGCAGGTGAAGGCCCCCCAGCCTACGCAGGTAGCAATGAGCCAGGCCGCGCGGTGCCGGAAGTCGTTCACGCCGGCCAGCAGCAGGGATCCGACGATGGCGCCCATGCCCATGGTCGACATCAGCAGCCCCAGATCGTCCGGCCCCCCGCCCAGAATGTCCTCGTTGAACGCCGGCAGCAGGGTGTTGATGGGCATGCCGAACAGAAACGGCACGATGGAGAGAACGATCAGGCCGAATACCGGCGGGTTGGCCCAGACGTAACGAAAGGCGTCCGCCATATCGGTGAGCGGGGACTTGCGCTGCTCGCGGGAACTCACGATGCCGGGCTTGCGTACCAGCAGGACGGTCGCCATGGAAAGGAAGTAGAGCGCGGCAATCACGACGTAGACGATGCCTACCCCGTAGGTGGAGGACGTGTCGCCCGCCGCGACCCACGCGATGAGAAAGCCTGCAAACGCGGGGCCGAGAATGCGTGAGAGGTTCCAGCTGGTGGTGTTCAGCGCCATGGCCGTGAAGATCAGCCTATCCGGCAGGAGCTCGGGCGCGAACGCCTGGCGGGCGGGCATGGAAAGCGCGAGAACGGTTCCATTGAAGAAACCGAACCAGACGAAATCCCAGAAAGACACCAGATCGGAGAAGATGATCACACCCATGACGATGGTCGCCAGGGTGTTCAACGCCTGCGCGATGGCGATGATGGTGCGCTTCGGGAGCCGGTCGGCCACCACGCCACCCCACAGCGAGAAGGCCACCATGGGCACCATGAACGACAGGGTCACCCAGGCCAGGTCAAGAGCCGACGACGTCAACGTGTAGACCAGCCAGCCCCGGGCGACGATCTGCATGTTCATGGCGAAAGACGAAGCCAGGCTGCCCACCCAAAGCCAGCGGAAGTCGGGCACTTCCAGAGCTTGGTAGATGTTTCGTGACGACAACGGCGGATCCGGTAGGGTCGGGCAAGCCCGTCACTTTAGCACAGCCGCGGGGCGTCACCGTCCCAGCCCGAACCCCGCGGGAGGGCCGGCCGGGCAATAAAATCAGTAGTCGAGCCGGAAGCTTTCCCCGTCACGCACGATGTGCCCGGCAGTCGGCGCGGCAAAATGGGTCCCGATCACGAGCACGGGACGGTCGGCATATCGCTCGAGAAACGCATCGCGCGTCTCGGCGCTGGCCTCCTGATTCCAGTCCGCGCTGCTCGACCATTCCGGATGAGCGATCTGGCAGGGATGATGGATCATGTCCCCCGTGATGATGGCTTCCTCGCCGGCGGAAGCAATGTGCACGCTCACGTGACCGGGCGTGTGCCCGGGCGTCGGCTCGAGCCAGACCTCGTCCGTGACCCGATGGGTCTGCCCCACCACCTCGGCGAGCCCGGCATCGAAGATCGGCTGCACCGAGTCCTCCACCACGGGGCCGAACTCCTGCGGCTCGCGCTGCCAGTAGGCCCACTCGTCCTCGGCGAAGAGATAGCGCGCCCGGGTGAAAGTGGGTACCCACCCATCGTCCGTCAGCCGCGTGTTCCAGCCAACGTGATCGACGTGCATGTGCGTGCACATCACCGTGTCTATGGTCTCCGGGGGATACCCGGCCTGAGCGAGCCGATCCAGAAAATCGGTCTGCATGCGGTTCCAGCGCGGGTAGGTGCGCTCCTTGTCGTTGCCTATGCAGGTATCGACGATCAGCCGCTCCCCTTCGGACTCCACCACGAGGGCATGGACGCTCAACACTATCCGGCCGTCGTCGTCGATGAACGGCCGAAGCCAGGGTACCTCGAGAAGCGCACCCGGATCGGCCTGGGGCAGCAGGTACGGGCCGAGCGAGGCTGTGGAGAGCTCCACGATCTGCGTGACCGAAACCTCACCAATCTGCCATTTCAGCATGGAATCCCCCTGACCTCACCCCGACCCGGCGAGCCTTGCAGATCGGCTGACGGCGGTCAAATCCCGCCGTTCCCCGGCCTTGGGCGCGGCATGCCATGTCATAATGTCGCTCGTCAGCTACATACCCCGGGGGAGAGATCATGACCAGATTCGGCGACATCGCGGTGGAGACCACCGGACACGTGGCGGTGCTGGAAATACAGCGTCCGCCCAACAACTTCTTCGACGTGGACCTGATCAACGCCATGGGGGATGCCTTCGAGGCCATGGACGAGGATGCCAACGTCCGGGCGCTGGTCCTGGCCGCCGACGGCAAGCACTTCTGCGCGGGCGCCAACTTCGGCAACCGGGACGAGCAGTCCCGCCGCCAGGCGCGCACGGCCACCGACGGCAACCCGCTCTACTCGGCTGCCGTTCGGCTGTTCGCCTGCAGGAAGCCGGTGATCGCCGCGGTGCAGGGAGCCGCCGTCGGGGGCGGTTTCGGCCTTGCCGTCATGCCGGACTTTCGGGTCGTCTGTCCCGAGACCCGGTTCACCGCCAACTTCGTGAAGCTCGGCTTCCACCCGGGCTTCGGCCTCACCTACACCCTGCCCCGGCTCATCGGCCAGCAGCGCGCCAATCTGATGTTCATGACGGGCCGGCGCATCGACGGCGAAACCGCCTGCGAGTGGGGCCTGGCCGACATTCTGACGGATCGGGACTCCCTCCGTGCCCGAGCCATGGAGCTCGCTCAGGAAATTGCGGAGAACGCGCCGCTCGCGGTTACCTCGGTTCGGGCAACCCTGCGTGAGGGCGTCGCCGAAGCCGTGAAGCGCCAGACCGACCACGAGTTCATCGAGCAGCATCGCCTGCAGCAGACCGAGGACCACAAGGAAGGCGTGCGCGCCGTGGCCGAACGACGGCCGGGCAATTTCAAGGGGCGCTAGCGGCCCTGCCGGCGTTCCGCTCGTCCAGGGCGCGACGGATCTCTCCGTGGGCGTCCTCGTCGAGATCGAAGCGTTTGAGAAGCAGCGAGCCAATGCTGTAGCAGACCAGCGGAAACAGGCTGTACAGCGTGATCATGGCCAGCTGAACCGTCATGGTCTGTTCCTGATTGGGCACGAATCCCGATGCCTGCAGCACGAATCCCGTGAGCAGAAGCATGATGCCCGTCGCGCTCTTGTACACGAAATTCCAGGCCGCAAAGTACGAGCCCTCCTTTCGTTCCCCCGTCAGATACTCGTCATAGTCGATGACGTCACCCTGGATGGACGGCGACACCGTCCCACCGCAGCCGGCAGCGAAGCCGGCAAAGACGGCGGCGGTGGCGATGTAGGCCAGCTTGAGGGGCATGCTCTCCATGAACGGGAGCACGAACATGCTGCCAAACGCGACACCGGTGAGCACCAGCGAGAAGATCCAGAGCCTGATCTTGCCGAACCGTCTCGAAAGCGGAATCCAAAGGGGCACCGAGAAGGTGGAAGGAATCATGTAGCAGAGGATGATGGCAGGGGCCCACATGGGCGCGCCGACCACGTACTGGGCGACGTAAAGTGTCAGCGCCCCGATGGCCGCGGAGCCGACGTTCTCGATGAAAGACACGGCAATGATGATGCGGGCATGCCGGTTGCGCCAAACGTCGGCAAATGCCTGAATCGGGTTCTCGTTGACCCTTCCCTGGTAGTCGGCGCGCTCCCTCAGCTTCCAGACACCGAAGGCCATGAGCAGGCACATCACGCCGCCGGCCAGAACCGCCAGCCAGAAGGCCGTGTTTCTGACCTCCTCGGCTCCCTGCTGCTCAGCGCTGATCAGAAAGTAGAAGCTGACGAGAGAGAGAATCGAGCCGAAGGTGAAGCAGCCGTGGCGAACGCCGAACAGTCGGCTCCGCTCGTGGTAGCTCTCGGACAACTCGGCACCCAGCGAAAGGTGCGGCACCAGGAATCCGGTCATTGCGGAGTAGAAACCGATGATGGCAACGGCCATCCAGGCCACCAGGGCGCCGTCGCTGAGGCCGTCCGGCGGCGCGAAGACCATGATGAAGGCACCGCCGATGGGAATCATGCTGCCCAGAATCCAGGTTCGCCTTCGGCCCATGCGGCTGCGCGTGCGATCGCTGAGGTAGCCGGCCAGCGGATCGGATACCGCGTCCCAGATACGCGATACGCTGAAGATGACGCCCATGACGGCCGGCGCGATGAGCAGCACGTCCGTGGAGAACTTCATGACGTAAAGGCTCATCATCAGGTACATGTACCCAGCCCCGATACCGGGCGCGCCGTAGGCGACCACGGCGGTGTTGGGCACGCGAGCGCGGGGGTCCGCGTACGGCGTCGGCGAGCCGTCTGCCACCCGACCCCGCCCGCGGCTCAGGCGTTGCGGATGGTCAGACCGCCATCCACCGGCAGGGCTACGCCCGTGATGAAGCAGGCTGCCGGCAACGCCAGGCTCAACGTGGCGTGGGCGACCTCTTCGGGATCCGCATAGCGCTTGAGGGCCACCCGGCGTCGCGCGAACTCGGCCTTGGCTTCGTCGGGAATGGCAGCCGTCATGCCCGTGAGGATCGGTCCCGGACAGATACAGTTCACGGTGATGCCTTCCTCACCAAGCTCCACCGCCAGGGAGCGCGTCAACCCGATGACGCCCGTCTTCGCCGCCGTGTAAGGGCTGCCGAACTTCGTCGCGCCGAGCCCCTCGGTGGAAGCGATGTTGATGATCCTGGCAGCCTCGGCCTTGCGCAGATAAGGGAGCGCCGCGCGGATCGTTCGAGTATGCGCCGTGAGCAGCACGGTCAAGGATCGTTCCCAGGCGTGCTCGTAATCATCGCTGTCGATGGGCGCGAACATTGATATGCCCGCGTTGTTCACCAGAATGTCGATGCCGCCGAAATGATCGGGCACCTCTGCGAACACCTCGACAATGGCGTCGGGGTCGGAAAGATCGAGCGCCCAGCCCTTGATGTCACGGCCCGCGGCAGCGATCTCGTCGACAACCTCGTTGAGCGGCTCAGCGTTGATGTCCATGGCCGCGACCTTGGCGCCCTCGTCGGCAAAGACCCGCGCCGTGGCGCGCCCCATACCGCTGGCCGCACCGGTGACGATGACCACCTTGCCTTCCACCGATCGGCTGAGCTTGCTGAGCTTCATATCGTGTACCTCGTGACGGCCGGAGCGGTCTGCCCGTTCGATGCGGTCCCGTGCCACTCTAGGGAGCACCATCGCACATTGCAATCGGCCGGGGAATCCCGCTAACGTAAACCACTTCACCCACCGGCGGGAGTTCCCTCGAAGATGGCAGAAGCCTACGAATTCCACGACGACGACGTGATCGCTCCGGAGGTTTACGGACGCCACGGCCATCCCCATGGCGCGTTTGCCTGGCTCCGCGCCAACGACCCGCTGCGCTACGTCGAGCCCACCGAGTACCTCCCCTTCTGGGCCGTGACCAAGCACGCCGACATCGTCGAGATCGAGAAGCAGCCGGAGATCTTCGCAAGCGAACCAAGGCCGATCCTGGTCAAGGAGGCACAGAGCCCGGAGGTGCGCCAGGATGTCCTGATGCAGATCTTCGAGAGGCTCAAGGACTCGCCGAAGCTCCTGGAGGTGCTGGCCACCATCGAGCAGGGCGGGTTGATCCGCTCGCTGGTCCAGATGGATCCCCCAGACCACCCGAAGTACCGGACGCTGGTCCAACCCTGGTTCAAGCCATCCAACATCAAACGCCTCGAGGACAGCTTGACCCGCATCATCGCAAACATACTCGACGAGATGATGGGCGACGGCTCCGAGCGCGAGCTGGAGTTCGTCCAGGACGTTGCCGTCTGGCCGCCGCTCAAGCTGATCACCGAGCTGCTGGGCGTGCCCGAGGAGGACGAGTGGCGGATCCTCAAGCTCACCAACGAGCTGTTTGCCGGCGACGACCCGGAGATGAAACGGGCAGGCGACGATCCGCTCTCCATCATCGACACCATCAAGGACCTGTACGACTACTTCACCCGCTTGACTGACGAACGGCGCGCCAACCCCACGGAGGACCTTTCCTCGTACATCGCCAACGGCCGCATCGACGGCGAGTACCTGCCGTACAAGGAGCTGATCTCCTACTACATCATCGTCGCGACGGCCGGCCACGAGACCACGCGCACGGCCATTTCCGGTGGTCTGCTCGCCCTGCTCGAAAACCCGGAGCAGATGAGTCTGCTGCGGAACAACATCGACGACGAGGACCTGATCAAGCTCGCTGTGGAGGAGATGATCCGCTGGACGACGCCGGTCAGTCAGTTCTCCCGCACCGCCATGCGGGACTACGAGCTGCGCGGCAAGCAGATTCGCCAGGGCGACGCGCTGGGCCTGTTCTACGCCTCCGCCAACCGGGACGAGGAAATCTTCGACGACCCCTTCAATTTCAGGGTCGACCGCCAGCCCAACCGTCACCTCGCCTTCGGGACCGGGCCTCACATCTGTCTCGGCATCCTGCTGGCGCGGCTGGAGATGCGGATATTCTTCAAGCAGTTCCTGCCCCGCATCGAGAAGATGGAACTGGTCGACCGGGGTCCGGAGTACCTCAAGGCAAGCTTCGTGCACGGGCTCAAGCACCTGCCGATTCGGTTCCAGCTGAGACCGGCGCGGTGAGCACACGGGCAACCGGGTCATGAGCGCGGTTCTCGATACCCTGGGCGAGCGCTTTGCCGCTTACCTGACAAAGAGCTGGAAGCAGCCGGCAACGACGCTGCACATCGAGCAGATTCCCGGCGGCGCTTCCAGGGAAACCTACCGCGTCAGGGTTTCAATCGGTGGGCAAGAGCAAGGACTCATACTTCGGCGCGATCCCGTTTCCAGCCTGATCGACACTGAGCGTTCCCTCGAGTACCGAACCTACGAGGCAGTATTTCCGACGTCGATCCCCGTGCCTGAGCCGCTGCTGCTCGAGGAGGACGCCGTCCACCTGGAACGGCCGTTTTCCGTGATGCGCGAGATCGGCGGCTGCGAGTCCAGCGCCCAGTCCCTTGCAGCACCGCCCTACCAGACCATGCGCGAGACCATCGGCCGGCGAAAGTGGGAAATTCTCGGCCAGCTCGCGTCGCTCGACTTAAGCGAGCTGGGCGTCGACGCCTTCATGGCGGTGCCGGACGATCCTGCACGACGGGAGCTCGAGCACTGGTCGAAGGTCATTGCCGACGACGCGCTGCATCCCCAGCCCATCGCGGAAGCTGCCCGCCGCTGGCTGGAGCGAAATCTGCCCGAGCCGTCGGGCCGCTTTGCCCTGGTCCACGGCGACTATCGCTCGGGCAACTTCCTCTACGATGAAGAAGGCGTCATTCGGGGCGTGCTGGACTGGGAGATGGCCCACATCGGCGATCCCCTGGAGGATCTGGCATGGTCCCTCGATCCCCTGTGGTCATGGCCCGAGCGCGAGCTTGCCGGCTCCCTGCTGCCGCGGGAGCAGGCCATCGGTATTTGGGAACAAGCCAGCGGCATCACCGTGGACAGAGACGCCTTCCGCTGGTGGCAGGTATTCGCCTCCTACAAGGGGCTGGCGATCTGGATCTCCTCCACCGAGGACTTCGTCAACGGCGCGTCCAAGGAGCCCATACTGGCAGTGGCCGGCTGGCTGATGAGCGACCGTCAGAACCGGATTCTGGTGGACCGCTTGAACCCCCGCTCCGACCACGCCTACGCGGAGCCCATCGTATGATTCCCAACCCCTCGAAGGCTCTCGTCGACCTGGCCATGAAGCTTTCCACCGGCGTGCTTCCGGAAATCGGCTCACCTTACGCGGCAGCGAATGCGGGCATGACGGCCGTCCTGCTGATCATGCTCTCACAGGACAGCGAACGGGCCATCGCGAACCGCATGAACGACATCGACGAGCTCAAAGCTCTTTTCGCGGACGCCGCGGCGTTTCCGGATCGGGTCGGGCTCGCGTCCTTCGTCGATGCCGAGCCCGACTCGCTCCTGCTGGCAGACGTGGACCGGCTGCACGCAGACGGTATGAGGCTCCTCATCGACCTGCACGCCTGGGCGGAATCCCACGACGCCGGGCTCGATCAGGAGATCTGGGCATTCCTGGGACGCCACGCCGATCGGAACCGCTTCGACGTCTGAACGGGCGCCGCTCCCATGGAAGCGACCCCACCGGCAAGGGTTGAGATGGGCCCTTACGCTGACTACAATTCGCGCTCTTTTTTGCCGCCATCCGGCAAGAGGGTCGTTAGCTCAGTTGGTAGAGCACCGGGCTTTTAACCCGTTGGTCCTGGGTTCGAGCCCCAGACGACCCACCACCTCCACTCATCGCGTCGGCGCCAGCCCGGCAACCTGGCGTGGCAGGATCCCCTTTCTTCGCCCCTTCCGGTACAAGCGATCGGCCCGCTTTGCGATGTCGGCGATCAGACCGGAATGCCGAGCGAGAACGTCGCGCCACGGCATCTGAAAGTAGGCTGCCAGAAATCGCAGGCGGTCCCCCCGGGTCAGGGCGATCTCGTAAGCGGAGAAATAGAGGCTGCCCAGATCCTTGACCAGCCACCGGTACGGCACGGCGTTCCGGATCTCGGCGCGATGCAGGTCAACCACGAAGATGCGGGGGTCCGGGGCCTGCGGCCCAAAGAGCTCGGGATGCAGCATCAGAAGGTGACACAGGTAGTAGTCCCTGTGATTGATACCCGCCCCGTGCATGGCGCGGGAGATGGCGGCCACCTCCTCGATCAACCGGCGTTTCAGCCCAGGCGCGGGCGGCTCCTCCGGCCAGCGCAGCACGTAGGCTTCAAGGCTCTTTACCGGTGCAAGCTCGTCGGTGATGAGAAACGACCGGCGCCTCGCGGGGTTACGCCCACGCAGCCCGAAGCCGGCGATTTCCAGGGTGCTCACCCCGGCAGCCGAGAGCGCTCGAGTGGCACGATACTCGTTCCCGGCGTCTATGACCGGGCGACGCAGCGTCAGCAGGTTCTTGAATATTTCCCGCCAGCCGGTTCCAAAATGCCGCTTGGCGTAGAACCCGGCTCCGTCGAGCTCGAAGCGGATGGTGGAGCGGCCGGCCATCTCCCGGACGCTCTCACCGCGCAGGTCGTCCACGACATCGAAGACGTCCAGCCCATGCCAGCGCTGGCCGAGATCCGATCTGAGCTCAATCCGTTCGCGCCCGCTCATACGGATCGGGCGGTGCGGTCAGGCCGCGTCCTGATCACGAGCCACGCTCGCCCTTCCGGCGAGTCTCGGCGCGGCCGAGTCCGGATTGCAGAAAGTAAGGACCCCGTCCTCCAGTGGAGCGTGCCTGATGGCCTTTTTGTCCTGGGCATAATTCTGGGTGTTGCGCCAGGGATCTTTCTCGCCCTGCTTCGGAAACAGATGCATGGAGCGCTGCATGTATCCCGGCGTGAAGTCGTCGATCCACTGCTTGCCCGGCATGTCACGATCCTGCTCGCGCAACTGCGCAGCGACCTGGGAAACACCGAGCTCGTCCATGCGGTTGACAAGCCTGCACACGTATTCTGAGGTAAGGTCAGCGCGCAACGTCCAGGAGGCGTTGATGTAGCCGAACGTCTGAACCAGGTTCGGCACGCCGGAGAACATCATGCCCTTGTAGGTGAACGTGTCCGGGAAGTTGACTTTGGCCTCGTCAACCCAGAACTCGACGCCCGACATCACCTCGAGATTCAGGCCCGTCGCCGTGACGATGACGTCGGCCTCGATGGTCTGCCCGGACTTCAGCCTGACCCCGGAGGAGGTGAAGGACTCGATCAGGTCGGTCACCACGGTGGCCTTGCCCTGGCGCAGGGCGCGGAAAAAGTCGCCGTTAGGCACCAGGCAGAGCCGCTGGTCCCACGGGTTGTAACTCGGCGTGAAGTGGGTCTGCACATCGAAGTCCGGACCGAGCTGTGCCCGCACTCCACGGAGCAGACGATCCTTTACCCACTCCGGATTCACCCTGGTGCGGCGATAGAAGAACTGCTGCAGGGTCGTGTTCTTCCAGCGGGTGATCGCATACGCCACCTTCTCCGGGAAGATCCGGCGGAGCCGGTTGGCGATGGCATCCCGATCGGGACGGGAAACCATGTAGGTCGGCGATCTCTGCAGCATGGTGACGTGCGCTGCCCGCTCGGCGATCGCCGGCAGCAGCGTCACCGCCGTGGCCCCGCTGCCGATTATCAGCACGCGCTTGCTCGAATAGTCGAGCTCATCCGGCCACTGCTGGGGGTGAACGACGGGACCCTCGAAATCGGCCATGCCCGGGAAGTCGGGCGTGTAGCCGCCCGCGTAGCTGTAGTAGCCGCCGCACATGAAGAGAAAGTTGCAGGAGAACTCCACCACGCCATCGGGGGTTTCCACCTCGAGCGTCCAGGTAGCCGAGTCCGAGCTCCAGCGGGCGGAGCGCAGGCGGTGGTTGAAGCGGATGTGAGGATCGACGTCGTGCTCCCGCGCCGCTTCCCGCACGTACTCCCTGATGGACGGGCCGTCGGCGATGGCCTTCGGATTGCGCCAGGGTTTGAAGTTGTACCCGAACGTGTGCATGTCGCTGTCGGAGCGGATTCCCGGATAGCGGAACAGGTCCCAGGTACCCCCAATGGCATCGCGCGACTCGAGAATGGCAAACGTCTTCCCGGGACATTTCTCCCGAAAGTGGCAGGCGGCTCCGATGCCGGATACACCTGCTCCCACGATGACCATGTCGAATTGCTGCATCTTGAAGCTCACCTCAACCCTGCCGGCCCGATGCCGACGCCCACGTCAATGGGCGGATCACAAAGGGGCAGGATTGTGCCGCTTGCAAGGCTCATTTGCACCCCGACCGTTTACGCGGCGGGCACCGTCGCCTTCCTGACCACGTCCAGGTAGCCGTGAGAGAAGCAGTCCTTGTCGCCGTAAAAGCCGCTTTCCTTAAGCCAACGCTGCATCTTCGGCAGGTGATAGAGCGGAACGCTGGCAAGCAGGTGGTGCTCGAGATGGAAGTTCACGCCATTCGGAGCGACCAGCAGGCGTTCCCACCAGGACGCCACCGTGCTGCTCGTGTTCTCGCGGGGGTCGGCGCTCGCATAGTCAAAGCACACACCGTGCTCACCCATGTAGCGTACGCGCGTCAGCAGCGGGTACACGAAGACGTAGGCCGCCCACCAGAGCAGGTACGCCCACAAGGCCCCCACGGCGGCGAGAGCCGCGATCATCATCCCATGAAGAACCAGGAACGGCGCGTTGCGACCCGGCTTCATCACCCGCAGCTGCCGCCACGTGTCACGAATGCCCGTCTGCCCAGTGACGTCGCGAAGCAGCTTGCGACGCATGCTGTCGCGCGGGGCCGGATACATCTGCGCCAGGTACAGGTCGGGATCCTTGTCCGTGCCCGCGTAACGGTGATGGCCGAGGTGATAGTCCCGGTAGCGATAAAGGTTGGTATTGACCAGCCCGCCGCACAGCCAGTGCCCCACGATCTCGTTGACCCTGCGCCGCGCGAAGAACACGCTGTGGGCGCAATCGTGCACGAGCACTTCCATACCCAGCTGCCGCCCGCCCAGAATCAGCACGCTCAACACGATGGTCAGCGGGTTTGGCCAGGCTATGGAAAGCGCGAACGCGGCGACGATCATCAGATAATTCACGCCAAGCACGCGGGCAGCCTGCCAGTCAGATCGGCGCAGGCACGCCTCGACCTGCTCGGGCGTCAGATAATCTTCGATACGCGGCACGTCAGCCAACGGGCACCTCCTCGCCGTTTCACCACGGCACGACGGTATTTATTACACGTTTTGACCTTAATAGTCAAAATTTGTTATTTATAAGCGGCATGGACGATACCAACCTCACCGCCAGGCAGCTGATCCTCGCCCTGCTCGATTCAGCGCCTGCGCCGCAGATCCAGGCCGCATCGCTGATCGCGGCCGGCGCGCTCTTCGGTATGGATCCGGGCGCCATTCGGGTGGCGACGGCGCGTCTGGTCCGCGATCGGGTTCTCGAGAGCACGGCGCGGGGGCAGTACACCGTGGGCGGGGGCGGAGCCGGCCTCCACCGGACCGTGCTCTCGTGGGCGGATCTGGAAGAAACGCTCAAACCCTGGGCCGGGGAATGGCTTGCCGTCTATCTCGGCAGCCTGAAGCGCACCAACAAGACCCTGGTTCGCGCCCGTGAGCGAGCATTGCAGCTCAAAGGCTTCGTCACTGTCGACCCAGGGCTGGCGGTTCGCCCCGCCAATCTCAAAGCCTCCCTGCCCGAGTTGCTCGAGGACCTGCGCCTGCTCGGTCTCGACCCGTCCGCCGGTCTCTATCGCATCGCGGAAACGGCAGACGGCTCCCGCTTTGCTGGGCTTTGGGACACCGACGGTCTCGCCAGGCGCTACCAGCGCCACATCGACGAGATAGCCCGCAGCACCCGAGGCATAGCCGAGCTGTCTCCCCGCGCAGCCGCGAAGGAAACGCTGCTCGTCGGGCGCGCCGCCATCAGGGACATCCTCCGGGACCCGCTGCTGCCCGCGGAGCTCGTCGACAGCCGTCTGCGGCGGGAACTGGTGCACCGGATGAAAAAGTACGACCGTCTCGGGAAGTCCTGCTGGCGGGCGTTCTACGCGGACGTCGGCAAAGCCGATCAGCGGTAACGGGTCGGATCCTCCACCCCGGCTTCCTCGAATCCCTGGGCACGAAGACGGCAGCTGTCGCACCTGCCACATGCGGCTGCGTCATCGTCCGGCTGATAACAGGACACCGTGATGCCGAAGTCGACGCCGAGCGAGATCCCCAGCTCCACGATCCCGGCTTTGCTGAGCTCGATGAGCGGCGCGTGAACATGATACCAATCGCCCTCCACCCCGGCCTTGGTGGCCAGGTTGGCAAGGTTCTCGAAGGCGAAGATGAAGGCCGGACGGCAATCGGGATAGCCTGAGTAATCTACGGCGTTGACGCCGATGAAAAGGTCGCGCAGCCCGAGCGTTTCAGCCCAAGCCAGCGCTAGCGAGAGGAACACGGTGTTCCGGGCCGGCACGTAGGTGATGGGAATGCCCTCGCTGGGCTGTTCGGGCACGTCGATTGATCTGTCGGTGAGCGCAGATCCGCCGAAGACGGAAACGTCCACCGGGATCACGCGGTGCTCGATCACCCCCGCCCGTCGCGCGACTTCCCTGGCCGCAGCGAGCTCCGCCCCATGCCGCTGGCCGTAGTCGATCGAGAGCGCGTAGCAGTCGAAGCCCTCGTCCTTGGCCACGGCAAGCGTAGTGGCGGAATCCAGCCCGCCCGACAGGAGCACGATGGCGCGCTTCATCTTCCCGGTTGATCTCCCCACAGGTATTTGTGCAGCTGGATCTGCATCCTCACCGGAAGCCGGTCCCGGACGATCCAATCAGCCAGGTCACGGGCTGGCAGCTCCGCGCTGCTCGGCGAGAACAGCACTTCGCAAGCGCCTTCGAACAGCTTGTGCTCCTCGCACTTGAGCCTCGCCCACTCGTAGTCCTCACGATGACAGATCACGAACTTGAACTGATCCCCGTCCGCGCAATGCGCAAGATTTTCCCATCGGTTACGGGACACCTCGCCGGATCCCGGCGTTTTGACGTCGATGATCTTCACGACGCGCTCGTCCACGCCGGCCACGTCCAGCGCACCGCTGGTCTCCAGAGAGACCGCAAATCCCTCGTCGCACAGGGAGGTGAGAAGACCGAGACAATCGGGCTGAGCCAGCGGTTCTCCGCCGGTCACCGTGACCCGGCGGACACCCAGGTCACGCACACGGGCCAGGATGTCTTCCAGAGTCATCACCTCGCCCCCGCTGAAGGCGTACGCCGTGTCGCAGTAATGGCACCGCAGCGGACACCCGGTGAGGCGGACGAAGACCGTGGGCAGGCCAACGGTGCTGGTCTCCCCCTGGAGGGACAGAAAAATTTCCGATATGCGAAGCTGGCGCGTTGCCTGTTCGGTCACCGAATCTCCGCCGAGTAGGTCCGGGCGAGGCCGGCCGCCGAGCTTTGCGGGTACTCGGCGGTCACGCGCTCGAGATACTGCAGCGCATTCGCCGTGTCACCGAGCCGGTGGTGAACTATGCCCAGCTTGTAGAGGGCATCCGGCGCCTTCTGGTGATCGGGGTACAGGTTGATCACCTGGGAGAAGGATTCCCTCGCCATCTCGTCGTCGGCCTGGGCCAGATGAAGCTCGCCAAGCCAGTAAAAAGCGTTGGGCGTGAACTGACCATTGGGATAATCCGTGACCAGCGCGTTGAACGACGCCACCGCCTCGTCGAACTGCCGGTTCTTCATCTGATTGAAGGCGGCCGTGTAAGCATCGCGTTCCGAGCCGGGCACGCCGCCGGGCACCGGGCCGCCGGGTGGCGGCGACGTCTCGGCCAGGGTGGGTTCGGGCGCTTGCGCGCGCAGCGCGGCCACCCGGCGATCCAGATCGAGGTACTGCTCCTGCTGATCCTTGGCGAGCCGGTTCAGCTGGTAGCTCTGCTCTTCCACCAGGCCCCGGAGATCCTGGACCTCCTGCCTGAGAACCTGCAGCTGATAGAAGAGCTCGGCCAGCCGGCGCTGCTCGCTGGCGTCCCCGGCCGGCGCAGGCACGGCGGAACTCTGGGTTTCGGTCGTCATCTCGGCCGCGACCGGGCCGACGACCGAACCTAGAAACCCGGCGAGGGCCAGCTTCAGCACCAGCCGCAGACGGTGTTTTGGCGGTGACGTCACCACGGTCTAGCGGTAGATCATGATGGCCCGGCGATTCCGCGCCCAGGCGCCCTCGTCGTGGCCCGGGTCCTCGGGGCGCTCTTCCCCGTAGCTCACGGTTTCGATCTGGCGTCGAGAGACACCCGCCGAGGTCAGAAAACTTCGCATCGCGTCCGCCCGGCGTTCGCCGAGCGCCAGGTTGTACTCCCGGGTGCCGCGCTCGTCACAATGCCCCTCGATGACGATCTTGCGGTCCGGGTTCTCCCTTAAGATGGAAGCGTGCAGCTCCAGGGAAGCCAGGTCGTCCGGGTTGATGACCGCACGGTCGTACTCGAAGTAGAACGTCCGCGACAGGAGCCGCTGGGTTCCCGGCGCGAAAGGATTGCCGTTCGGATCGAAGGCCGGCGGCGGCGTAGGCTGGGGTGGGGCCGGCGGCGGGGTCGTGTCCACCGTCTCGACAGGCTCGGCCACGGGTTCCGCTGGAGCGGGCTGGCCTCCGGTTGCGCAGCCCGCCAGAACCGCCCCGAAAAAGAAAATCGCGAGGAGAGTCCGAAACCACCGTGTTGTCATCTGTATCTCCTGTGTTGCTGGGGTTCCACGGCTGCTGAGAACTGCCAGGCTCGGAGCCCGTTCAGTCCACCCTCTCCAGAACATCGAGATAAGGGGACCAGGCCGGCTCCCGAACATCACCCGAGGAAGAGGGCAATCTGTACTTCACGCGGCCGTCGATCGAAACGACGGCGAGTATACCCCGCCCCCGATCCTGCGTCGCATAGATTAGCATCGTGCCGTTGGGCGCAAGCGACGGAGACTCGTCCAGGGACGTCTGGGTGAGCACCCTGACGTCGTCGCGCTCGAGGTCCTGCCAGGCTATGTGAAACACCCCCTGTCGACGGTGTACGAAAATAAGGTGCTTGCCGTCCGGCAGGAGGCGCGCCCGGGCATTGTAGTCACCCTGAAACGTGAGCCGCTCTATGAAGTTGGTCGCGAGGTCGAGCTGGTAGATCTGTGGCCTGCCGCCGCGGTCCGAGGTGAATATCACGCCCTTGCCATCCGGCGTCCAGCTGGGCTCGGTGTCGATGGCGTGGTGGGTGGTGATGCGGCGCAGGCGCCGATCGTCGAGATCCATGATATAGATCTCGGGGTTGCCGTCCCGCGAGAGCACCAGAGCGAGCCGCTTGCCATCCGGCGAGAAGACGGGGGAACCGTTGATTCCCGAAAACTGGGTCAGCCGCTCCCGCGCCCCCGTGGCGACGTTCTGCAGCACGATGGACGGCCGTCCTCCCTCGAAGGATACGTAGGCCACGCGGGTCCCATCGGGCGACCAGCTGGCCGAAAGGAGTGGTTGGGTGGACGAGAACAGCGTCCGCGACCGCTCGCCGTCCGAGTCGGCCACCTCCAGCCGAAACGCCTCGTCCGGGGACCCGACGTTCTGCGCGAGAACGTACAGAATGCGGGTGGAGAACGCGCCGGGAATGCCGGTGATCGCCTCGAAGACCTCGTCGGCGACGCGATGGGCCACGTCCCGCCACTGGCTGCGCAGCGCCGTGGTCGTGCCGCCCGTCATCCGACGCTCGTTGAACACGTCGAACAGCTCGTAGGTGACCTCGAGATTGCCGGCGGCGTCCACGCCCGTGCGCCCTATGACAAGATACTCGATGCCGAGCACGCGCCAGTCGCGGAAGAAGACTTCTTCCCTGGTGGTGGGAAACGACAGCATGTTCTCCATGCCAAGGGGCGAAAACTGGCCGCTGCGAACAAGGTCGAACCCGATGATGTCACCCATCTGCTGACGATCGGAAAACTCCGGCCCCTGCCGGAACGGCACCACGGCGATGCGCGTCTGCTTGTCGTACCCCGCGTCGATGATGATGGTGTCCAGGCTCTCCGCGGCAAGGGTCGCGGCCGACGTCAGCATCAAGACCAGGCAGACGAGCGCGGACAGGCAGCGGGCAAAGTTAATCAACGCAGCAGGTCCTCCGGACGGAAAAGCAGTGTGAAACGACGGAAGTAGCGTTCGAAGACGTCCGAATCTTTCGGCACCTCGAAACGCCGTGCTTTTCGCACGGCCGCCTCGGCCGAGCGGTCGAATGCCTCGTTGCCGCTCCCCTCGATGAGCGTTACCGAAACGACGTCGCCAGTCGGCACGAGCTCGACGAGCAAACGGGCTTGCATGTTGTTTCGCGCGCTGGGTGGCCGCGACCAGTTGGCGACCACGCGTTCGTAGATCCCGTAACGGAAGGTCTGCGCGACGGCTTCGGCCTCCTCCGCAGCCAGGCTCTCGGCGAGATCGGCGGCCTCGGTCTCCAGGGCGTCCAGAAACGAGGCTTCGGCGAGCTGCTCGAGACGCTCCTGCCGCTCGGCCTGTGCGGCTCGTCTGCGCTCGGCCCCGACGTCTGGCGGAGGCGCCTGGGGGGGGTCCGCAGGTCGCGCTTCCGCCTTGGGCTTCGGCTCTTCGGGCTGCCGGGCAGGCAGGGGTGAGGCCTTGGCGGCGGCTTTCGGTCTCGGGACGGGTTTTGCCTTGGGCTCCATCATGACCAGCGTCGACCGCACGATCTGCGGCTTGATGGCGCGCACCTCGGCGGTCTCGGGGTTCCAGCCGGCCCGGAGAGAGAGAAAGGCCAGAGCGTGCAGTACCAGCGCCAGCAGCAGCGGCAGCGCGTAGTCACGGACGGCCGGCATTGCTCGTCACTCCCCGGCAAGCTCGGGCGGGTCGGTAATCAGACCGACGCTCTGCGCGCCCACCCGCTGCAGGACGGTCATCACCCGGACCACGGCTCCGTAGTCCAGCTTGTGATCGGCCTTCACGTAGACGGGGACCTCGGGACGCGCACGCAGGATCTTGCCGGCCTGGTCCTCCAGCGAGTAGATCGTCACCCGGGTGCTCTCGTCGTCCGCATTCTGCATGCCGAGGTTGACGAACATGGCGCCGTCCTCACGGATGGAGACCACTAGGGGATCATCCTGTCGGTCCGTGATGGGCTCGGAAGGTGCTTTCGGCAGGTCGACGATGACGCCCTGCGTCAGCAGAGGCGCGGTGGCCATGAAGATCACGAGCAGCACGAGCATCACGTCGATGTACGGCACGACGTTGATCTCCGACATGGGCTTCCTGCGCTTGGCCATGAACCTGCCTTCACCTCCCCCCGCGGGCATGCGCCGCGCGGTGGAGGATGCCGGTCAACTCGTCGCTGAACGCCTCGTAACGGCTCATCATGACTTCCACCCGGGCGGAAAACCGGTTGTAACCGATCACCGCCGGTATCGCCGCGAAGAGCCCCATGGCCGTCGCTACCAGAGCTTCCGAAATGCCCGGCGCCACCGAGGCGAGCGTCGCCTGACTCATGCTGGCCAGGCTTCGGAAGGAATTCATGATGCCCCACACGGTCCCGAACAGGCCGACGTACGGGCTCGTCGATCCCACCGTAGCGAGAAAGGCCAGATGGGTTTCGAGGTTTTCCTCTTCCCGGTTCAAGGCCACCCGCATGGCCCGCTGGGCTCCCTGCATGATGGAATCCGCATCCGCACCGGACTGCTCCGACAGCCGGGTGTACTCCTTGAAGCCGGCCACGAAGATGGATTCGATACCCGTGAGGTCGTCTTGGGCTTCCAGCTCGTTGTACAACGCCCGCAGGTCGATCCCCGACCAGAAGTGCTCCTCGAAGTCGGCGATGGAAGCCAGCACCCGGCGCAGGAAGAACCATCTCTGAAAAATCATGACCCACGAGGCGACGGACGCGAGCGCGAGCAGCAGCATGACCACCTGAACCAGCAGGCTGGCGTTGGCGATCAGCTGAAATATGGACAACTGCTCAGGCACGATCGATCAACTCACCTCAGATCGAGGCGCGGCTGGCCACCGGAGGGCTCCGAGGCTTCCGGCACGCTCAGGCCGAAGTGCAGGTACGCCTGCTCCGTGGCCACCCTGCCGCGGGGGGTTCGCATGAGGTAACCGCTCTGGATCAGAAACGGCTCGAGGACATCCTCGATGGTATCGCGCTCTTCGCTGATGGCGGCCGCCAGGGAGTCGAGGCCCACCGGCCCGCCGGAGAATTTCTCGATGATGGCCGAGAGCAACCGTCGGTCCATGCTGTCGAATCCCTGAGCGTCCACTTTCAACATGTTCAGAGCCGCGTCCGCGATCTTCCGGTTGATCACCCCGTCCGCCTTGACCTCCGCCCAGTCGCGCACCCGGCGGAGCAGCCGGTTCGCGATGCGGGGCGTTCCACGAGATCTTCGCGCCACCTCGGTCGCGCCCTCCGGATGAATCTCCAACCCGAGCTTCGCCGCGGATCGCGAAACGATCTGCGTGAGTTCTTCGACCGTGTAAAACTCGAGTCGTTGCACGATGCCGAAGCGATCTCGAAGCGGCGACGTCAGCAGACCGGCGCGGGTGGTCGCGCCGACCAGCGTGAATCGCGGCAGCTCGAGCTTGAGCGACCGGGCCGCCGGGCCTTCGCCGATGAGGATGTCGAGCTGAAAATCCTCCAGCGCGGGATAAAGGATTTCCTCCACCACCGGGCTGAGGCGGTGAATCTCGTCGACGAAGAGCACGTCTCCCTCCTCGAGATTGGTCAGCATGGCGGCAAGCTCTGCCGGACGCTCGAGCACCGGCCCGGAGGTGGACTTGATGGCCACGCCCATCTCGTTGGCGATGATGTTTGCCAACGTGGTCTTGCCGAGGCCGGGCGGCCCGAAGATGAGCGTGTGATCCAGCGCTTCGTCTCGGGCGCGGGCTGCTTGGATGAAGATCTCCATCTGCTCCCTGACCGCGCACTGCCCGACGTAGTCGTCGAGCCGCTCGGGCCGCAGCGCACGATCGAACCCGCCCTCACGGCCATCTTCCCGGGGGCTGACCAACCGATCCGGCTCGACGCTCACCCGCTCACCTCCTTGCGCATGGCAATGTGCCTCAGGGCGGCACGCACGATCTCTTCCGTGCTGGCGGACCCTTCGGCCAGCACGTCGCTCACGACGCGCTGCGCCTCCTGGGGTTTGTAGCCCAGCGCCACCAGGACCTCCTCGGCTTCCTCAGCCGACTTGCCTCCTCGGGCCGGGATTCCAGCCTCAGCGACCACGACGATGTCGGCGAGCCGGTCCTTGAGTTCCACCAGAAGCCGCTCGGCCGTTTTCCTGCCCACGCCGGGAACCCGGGTCAGCAGGGCGACGTCATTGGTCTGCACGGCGCGCGCCAGATCGGCCAGCGGAATGCTCGATATCAGGGCCAACGCCAGCTTGGGGCCCACGCCGGTAATCCGGATCAGGGCCCTGAAGAGGTCACGCTCGTCCCGGCTGGCAAAGCCGTAGAGCAGCTGAGCGTCCTCGCGAACCAGAAAGTGCGTGAAGAGGTCGACGGGGGCGTCCGCCCCGGGCAACCGGCCCAGCGCGGTGCTGGTCAACTCCACCTCGTAGCAGATACCACCGGCGTTGACGAGGATCACGTTTTCGGCGACCTCGACGAGCTGACCTTGGATTCGCCCGATCATGGGCGGGAAGTATTGACGTGACAAATGGCAATCGCAAGCGCATCCGCCGCGTCGGGTGCCGGCGCCCCGGGAAGGTCGAGGATCGCCCTGATCATGTGCTGGACCTGCTCCTTTCCCGCGCGCCCCGAGCCGACCACCGCCTGCTTGACCGTGCGGGCCGCGTACTCGTGGACGGGCAACCCGCATTGGACGGCGGCGGCTATCGCCACGCCGCGGGCCTGTCCCAGCTTCAGCGCCGAGTCGGGATTCCGGGCCATGAATACCTGCTCGATGGCCAGCACCTCGGGGCCGTGCTCCGAGATCACGCTCCGGATGCCGGTGTAGATCTCCGCCAGACGCTCGGGAAACGCTTTCGCGCGGGGCCGGACGCAGCCGCTGGCGAGATAGCGGATCCGGCCGCCGGACACCTCGACCAAGCCGTAGCCGGTAATGCGGGAACCCGGATCGATACCAAGGATCCGGAGCGCCATCCTCGCCTCAGGCGCCCAGCACGCTGTCCGGAAAGTCGCCGTTGCTGTAGACGTTCTGCACGTCGTCCAGCTCTTCCAGCGCGTCGATGAGCTGCAGCACCTTCTCGGCGTCCTCCGGCTCGCACGCGCTGTAGGTCGAGGCCACCATCGTCACCTCGGCGTTGTCCGGCTCGAGCTGCTCGGCCTTGAGCGCTCCGACCACCTCGCTCAGCGACTCCCAGGGGGTGTAGACGGAAACCGAGCCGTCTCCCTCGGTCTCTATGTCCTCGGCACCGGCCTCGAGCACCACCTCCATGATCTGCTCCTCGTCAGCGCCCGGGGCGAAGCTGATGACGCCCTGACGATTGAAGAGATACGCCACGGACCCGTCCGTGCCCAGGTTCCCTCCGTGCTTGCTGAACGCATGTCGGACCTCCGCAACCGTGCGGTTGCGGTTGTCGGTCATGGCCTCGACGAGAATCGCGACGCCCGCTGGGCCGTACCCTTCATAGACGAGCTCTTCGACGTCGCTGCCATCCTGCCCCCCGGCGCCCCGGGCGATGGCGCGCTCTATGGTGTCCTTCGGCATGTTTGCGCCCAGGGCTTTGTCCATGGCGGCGCGCAGGCGCGGGTTGTCGGCCACCTCGCCGCCCCCGAGCCGGGCGGCTACCGTGATCTCACGAATGATCTTCGTGTAAAGCTTGCCGCGCTTGACATCCTGCGCGGCTTTCCTGTGCTTGATGTTCGCCCACTTGCTGTGACCGGCCATGCCCGCCTCCGATTGATCCTCAGTTCGTGCGCACGCGGATGTGGAGCTCTCGCAACTGATGCTCGTCTACAGGTCCGGGCGCATCGGTCATGGGACACGACGCCGTCTGGGTCTTGGGAAACGCGATCACGTCGCGGATCGCGTGCGAACCGGTCATGAGCATCACCAGACGATCGAGCCCGAGCGCGATGCCTCCGTGAGGCGGACACCCGAACTTCAGCGCATCGAGCAGAAAACCGAAGCGCACCTCCGCTTCCTCGCCGAGCCTGAGAACGTCGAAAACGGCCTGCTGCATTTCTCGATCATGAATCCGGAGGGAGCCCCCGCCCAGCTCGTAGCCGTTGAGCACCACGTCGTATGCGGCAGCTTCGGCGACCATGGGCTCGGCCAGCATCTCCTCGGGGGTGCACGTAGGCCGGGTGAAAGGATGGTGGTGCGGCGTCGGGACGCCGTCGCGCCCCATCTCGAACATGGGCCAGTTGATCACCCAGCACGGCGCCCATCTGTCCTCCAGAAGGTCGAGATCGCCGGCCAGCGCGTCGCGCAGCGCGCCCATGGCGTCGGCAACCACGCCGGCGGTGTCGGCGCCGAAGAAGATCACATCGTTGTCACCGGCTCCGACGCGCGCGAGCACCTCGGACACCACCTCGTCGGGGAGGAACTTGAGGATCGGCGACTGCAGGCCGGCCCTGCCGGCTTCGAGGTCGTTCACCTTGATGTAGGCGAGCCCCTTCGCGCCGTAGCGCGCGACGAAATCGGCATAGTCGTCGATGACCTTGCGGCTGAGCGAGCCTCCGCCGGGGGCCCGTAGCGCCACCACACGACCGCCAGGGTCGTTGGCCGGAGCGTTGAAGACCTTGAACTCGACGTCGCGCATCAGGTCGGCGACGTCGACGAGTTCCAGCGGGTTTCTCAGGTCCGGCTTGTCGCTGCCGTAACGGCTCATGGCTTCGGCCCAGGTGAGCACGGGAAACTCGGGCAGCTCGACGTCGAGCGCCTGGCTGAACACCTGCTTGAGCATGCGCTCGGTCAATGCCATGACGTCCTCGGCCGTGACGAACGAGGCCTCGATGTCGATCTGCGTGAACTCGGGCTGCCTGTCGTGGCGAAGATCCTCGTCCCGGTAACAGCGGGCGATCTGGAAGTAGCGATCCATGCCCGAGATCATGAGCAGCTGCTTGAACACCTGCGGCGACTGCGGAAGCGCGAAGAACTCGCCCGGGTGGGTACGGCTGGGAACCAGATAATCGCGCGCGCCCTCGGGGGTGGCGCGCGTCAGCGTCGGGGTTTCGACTTCCCAGTACCCTTCGTCCTCCAGGAAGCGGCGGACCGCGCTGGCAATGCGTGCCCGCGCGAAAATGCGGCTCTGCATTTCCGGGCGGCGCAGGTCGAGGTAGCGGTACTTGAGACGGACGTCCTCGCCCGCTTCCGAATGCTCGTCGAGCTGAAACGGCGGGGTCTCGGAGACGTTGAGCACTTCGAGTTCCGCTCCGAGGACCTCCACCTCGCCGGTGGCCATCTCGGCATTCACCGTGCCCTCGGGTCGCGGCCGGACCCGCCCGGTCAGCCGGAGAACGTACTCGTTGCGAACGCTGTCGGCCACTGCGAAGCTCTCCGGGGCATCCGGGTCGAACACCACCTGGGCAATCCCCGTCCGGTCACGAACATCGAGAAAGATCACGCCGCCATGATCACGGCGGCGATTCACCCAGCCGTAAAGCTCTACCGTCTCGCCAACGTTGCCGGCGTTGAGTTCCCCGCAGTAGTGACTACGCATGGCTGCTTCCTGCTCGCATGAATCCAGAGCGTCCCTTGGTTCCGATGGGTTGTGCTAAGACTTATTCCGATTTGCTCGTGGTCGAGCCCGAGGTGGTCGAGCTGCCGGGCTTGGCACCGCCATCGGCCGGCTTGCTCGAGCTCGCTGACGACGACTCCGAAGTGGCGCCCGCGCTCGACTTGTCCGCGCTTTCCTTTTTGTCTTCGGTGAGGTTGCGCTTGTTTCCGGACTTGAAATCGGTCTCGTACCAGCCGCCACCCTTCAACCGGAATCCGGGCGCCGACACCTTCTTGAACAGAGCGTCCTGCGCACACTCGGGACACGTCTGCAAAGGCGCTTCGCTTATCTTCTGGATGACTTCCAGCTCGTGGCCGCAGTTCGAGCAGCGATATTCGTAGATGGGCATGATCGAAAATCTCTGATTCTGCAAACGTCAGTTGAGCGAGCGGCGCATCATCTTAAAAAAACCAGCAAAAATACAGCGATATCGCAGGCTTTTTGTTGCTTGGCCGCTTCCGATCGGCTATAAACCGCGGCCATCGAGAGTGTCGGAGTGACGGCGAGCTAGCCAGGAATATCAGGCGTTTCCGTGCAAGCCGCGATCTCAGCCGCCGCAGTCTTTCGGTAAATGGGGACCCGCTACGCAACCGGGTATCGGAGAGCGAAGCTGGTTCAGCTAAATAATCCAGCTCAAGGAATATTGAATGGCACGCAAAAAGGCCCCCGCCAAGAAAAAGGCTCCGGCAAAGAAGAAGGCACCCGCAAAGAAAAAGGCTGCAGCGAAGGCTGCACCGCAGCGCCAGGCGCCTGCTCTGAAGGCCAAGATGTCCAAGACGGCAATGCTCTCGGAGATCGCAGAGAAGACCAACCTGACCCGCGGCCAGGTGGGCTCGGTTCTCGATGAGCTCGAAGTCCTCATCGAGCGCCACGTCAAGAAGCGTTCGGTCGGTGAGTTCACTCTGCCGGGCCTGCTGAAGATCCGTTCCGTCAAGCGCCCCGCGAGCAAAGCGCGAATGGGCCGCAACCCGGCCACCGGCGAGGAGATCATGATCAAGGCCAAGCCAGCGAGCATCCGTGTTCGGGTGACCCCGCTGAAGAAGCTCAAGGACATGGTCGGCTAGATCGTGGCTCCGTGACCGAACGCTGGCGATGCGGGCGGTCATCGGCAAAAAAGGGGCCTTCGGCCCCTTTTTTGCTGCAATTTCGCTAATCTAGGCCAAACGTCCTGCAATCGATCCAGAGGGCACTGCACATGCGGCAATCCATGCTGCTCATTCCCACCATGAAGGAAAATCCGGCCGACGCCGACGTGGCCAGTCATCGCCTCATGCTTCGGGCCGGCCTCATCCGACAGGTCGCCTCCGGTCTTTACACCTGGTTGCCCCTGGGGCTGCGGGTGATCCGTCGAATCGAGTCGATCATTCGTGAGGAGATGAATCAAAGTGGCGCCCAGGAGGTGCTGATGCCGGTGGTGCAACCGGCAGAGCTGTGGGAGGAATCCGGACGCTGGCAGAAGATGGGACCCGAGATGCTGCGCATGCGGGATCGTCACGAGCGCGACTTCTGCCTGGCGCCCACTCACGAGGAAGTGATCACCGATCTGTTCCGGCGCGAGGTACACAGCTACCGGCAGATGCCGTGCAACTTCTACCAGATACAGACCAAGTTCCGTGACGAGATCCGCCCCAGATTCGGCGTGATGAGAGCGCGGGAGTTCACTATGAAGGACGGCTACTCGTTCCATCTGGACCAGGCCTGCTTCGACGATACGTATCGAACGATGTACGACTGTTACTCCCGTATCCTGACGCGAATGGAGTTGGAGTTCCGCGCCGTGGAAGCAGATACCGGCAACATCGGCGGCGCGAATTCCCATGAGTTTCACGTCCTCGCGGAGTCGGGCGAGGACACCATCGCCTACGCCACCCACGGACCGTACGCGGCCAACCTGGACAAGGCGCGCGCCGCGCCGCCGGCAGCCGGCCGTTCGCCGGGTGATGAGCTCCGGAAGGTTGCCACCCCGGGCGTCGAGACCATCGAGGCGGTCGCCCGTTTTCTGGAGGTCTCGCCGGCCCAGACCCTGAAGACCCTGCTGGTCCGTGGTTCTTCGGAACCCGTGGTCGCGCTGATCCTGCGCGGAGACCACGATCTGAACGAGCTCAAGGCGGAGAAGCTGGACGAGGTGGCTGACCCGCTCAGCTTCGCCACGGAGGCTGAGATACAGGCAGCCACGGGGTGCAGGCCCGGATCCCTCGGACCGATCGGGCTCGACGTGCCGGCCTATGTGGATGTGGAGGCGGCTGCCCTGACCAACTTCGTTTGCGGCGCCAACGAAGACGGCTTCCACTACACCGGGGCGAACTGGGATCGCGACCAGACTCTGGATACAGCCCGCGTGGTGGACTTCCGGAACGTGGTGGCCGGCGACCCGGCGCCCGACGGCCAGGGCACTCTGCAGTTCCTGCGCGGTATCGAGGTCGGCCACATCTTCCAGCTCGGCAGCGTCTACAGCGAGCCGCTGGGCGCCGCGGTGCTGGGACCGGACGGCGCGAGCATCACACCCATCATGGGCTGCTACGGAATGGGCGTGACGCGCCTGGTCGCGGCCATCATCGAGCAAAACCATGACGAGGTCGGCATTATCTGGCCCGATCCCGTCGCACCCTACGACCTTCACATCATTGCGCTCAATTACGGCAAGTCGGAGACGGTTCGCGAAGCGGCCGACAGGCTCTACGAAGCCTGCTTGAGTGACGGCATGGAGGTACTCCTCGATGATCGGGACGAGAGGCCGGGCGTGAAATTCGCCGAGGCGGATCTCATCGGAATCCCACGGCGCATCACCGTGGGCGAACGCGGACTGAAGGACCAGACCGTCGAGTATCGTCGCCGCCGCGACTCGGAGAACGAGGTGGTGACGCTTGACGGGATGCTGGACCGGCTGAGGAGCTGATCTTGGGCCGCTTCGGCTTGTCTGTGGCGTTGCTCCTGTGCGCCATCTGCCCGCTGCCGACGCCATCTGCGCTGGCAGATGTACGCATCGACCCCGTCTTGCTGGAAAAGCTCGCCGTTTCCATGGCCGACCGCTACGAGCACACGGACCGTTTCGACGCGGAAGTCTGGCTGGTCACATCCGAGCGACGCCTCGCCAGATACATGGACGATCACGACGAGCGGCTGGCACTGCTTCAGACCGTCTACCGCGAAGCCGACAGAAACGCGCTGGATGCGGATCTGGTGCTTGCCGTCATGCAGGTCGAGAGCGCTTTCGACCGCTACGCGATCTCGCGAGTCGGTGCTCAGGGGCTCATGCAGGTAATGCCATTCTGGCGAAACGAGATCGGCCGACCCCGTGACAACCTCACCGACATGGAAACCAACATCCGCTACGGCACGACCATTCTGGCGCACTACATCGAGGTATCGGACGGCGACCTGGTAGACGCTCTGGCACGCTACAACGGCAGCCGCGGCCGCCTGAAGTATCCGGAAAAGGTCGTCGGCGCCTGGCGCCGCGTCTGGCGCCACAAATCGTCCGACGAGCTGCCCGACCTCGTATCCACCTGCGCAACCTACGCCCTGCACGCCTGCCGCTACCGATAGGGCATCGTCTCGATCTCGACGGTTCCGGCAAACAACGGTCCAGCGGTCAGGTTTCCGGGCGGAATACCGCCACGACGCCTGGCAGGCGCCTGGCGAGCAATCCGTACAAAAGCAGGGGCACCTCGATGAAAACGGTGATCGAGGCCAGCACGGTCACCCCGCCCCGAGCAACACGGGAAGCCATATAGCCGTCGGGCAGCACAAAATAGACAAAGCCCATCGCGGCCGCCGTGACCACGAACCCACCGATGGACATCGCGGCGAACTGGGTTTTGCTGTTGGCTTCGGCGTCGAAGCTGAACAGCGACACGCTGCGCAGCGAGGCCGGCGCGTGGATGCGGCTGCCGACCACGAGACCGGCGAGCGCGTGACCCCATTCGTGCAGGAGGTAGGCACTCACCGTCACGCCGAGACCGAGCAACAGGGCCAGCGAATCGCTGATGAGCGGGCGTCCTTCGGACAATGGCAGCAGGCCGAGCCAGCCGGCGGTCGCCACCGCCACGATCAGCACGTCCCGGATGGCGAGCTTGCGCAACATCGTCACGTGGACGCGGTTAGACCCAGGGCCCGGCTGAAGCTCTCGAAGGTATGCGGCCCTACCAGCACCTCCTTGAGGCGACCGTTGGGCGCGATGACCAGCGTGCTCGGGAGCACGGTGGGCTGCTCCACGTCCCATCTGCCCCGAGGGTCCTCTACAAGCACCGGAAACCGGACGTCCATCTTTTCGATGAGCTCCGTGAGCCGCTGCCCGGTGAGGCCGTCGAAGTTGACGCCGATCACCAGTAGCCGCTCCTCGCCCACCTCCGCCTGCAGGCGATTGAGCTCCGGAATCTCCTTGCGGCACGGCGCGCACCACTCCGCCCAGTAGTTGATCAGCAGCCAGCGCCCGTGCCAGTCGTCGACCTTCATGGTCGTACCGTCGGCCAGAGCCAGAGGCGGCTCGTCTGCCTGGCCGAGAAAATCACAGCCGGCCAGGAAAAGCGCACCAGCCAGCAAGAGAGAGCTCGTCTTCGCCTTCATGAGGATTTACCAAACACCGAATCGAGGCTCACCGCCATCTGGTTGGAGCCGAACTGGACGAAGGCCTTGAGCGGTTCAACCACGCCATCCATGTCCTTCACCGTACCGAGCCGTGCTGCGTCCACGCCGTCCGGAAGCGCACGGTAGAGATCCCAAAGCGTCAGCGTCTTCAGGCTGCGACCAAGCATCCAACCCCCATCCTCCGTTTCCCTCACCAGCTTGAGGGCGAGCAGCGCTTCGAATACCCGCTCCCGTTCGGCCCGGGCCAGCGGCACCTGGTCGTTGATCTCCGAGTCGCTGACGCTTCGGCCCTCGAGATGGGCAGCGTGGAGAAACTTCACGACCCGCGAACACTTGACCACCGCGGGCTCGGGGTTGTCCACGGGCCGGTCGCGCTTGAGCGACAGGGTGCGGACGAAAATCGCCCCGCTGAGGATCAGCACCCAGACGAGGTAGAGCCAGATCAGGAAAAGGGGCACCGCAGCAAAGGTTCCGTAGATGGGCTCCATGCTGGAGTTGGCAACCGTGAGCCTGAATACCTTCTTCGCCAGCTCGAAGGCGAACATCGTCAGGACGCCGCCGGCGAGGGCATGGTGGAAGGGAACCCGGCAGTTGGGAACCGCGAGGAAGAGAACGGTCAGCCCCGCCGCGGTCAGCACGCTCGGCAGGTAATCGAGGACGGCGCTGTCCAGCCCGAAAGTGTCGAGATCGGCGATCAGAGGAAGGGATATGAGGTACAGAGAAATGAAAATCCCGGCAGCGATCAGCGGCGGGCCCAGGGAGAGAACGCCCCAGTACAGCAGGAATCGCTGCAGTCCCCGCCGCGGCTCGGCTACGCTCCAGATGGTGTTGAACGTCTTCTCCACGGAGACCAGCATCATGAAAGCCGTGATGAACAGCACCAGAAAGCCCGCCGCGGTGAGCTGGCGCGCCCTTGCCGAGAATTCCAGGAGGCGTTCCTGGACCACGGCGCTGCTGTCCGGCACGAAGTTCTGAAATATGTATTCCTGGATCCGCTCGCCGACGGTCTCGAACTCCGGCAGCACTGAAAACATGGCGTACGCCACCGTCATCATCGGCACCACGGCGAAGAGCGTGGTGTAGGTCAACGCTCCCGCCCGCGTCATGCAGTCGTGGATCAGGAACTGCTGACCCAGCTGCCCGACGTACCAGCGCAGCGGCACGACCACCCGTTCCTGGAACTGATCATACGTCGCCTCCAACATTGCCAGTCTCCCGCGCGACCGGTTAAATGAAATCGCCGCCAGAACCGAACATTATAAAGACCATGCGTGAAGTCACCATCTACCACAATCCGCGCTGCTCCAAGTCGCGGGCCACGCTGGCCCTGCTCGAAGAGCACGGGGTGACGCCCAACGTCGTCGAGTACCTGAGCACGCCGCCCGACGCGGCGACCCTCAAACGGCTGCTCGACCTGCTCGGACTCTCCCCGCGAGAGCTCATGCGCCGGAAGGAAACCGTCTACTCCGATCTCGGTCTGGACGACGACGCCCTCGGCGAGGATGCCCTCATCGAGGCGATGATCGCCAACCCGATACTCATCGAGCGGCCCATCGTCGTCGCCGGCGACAGGGCCGTCATCGGCCGGCCTCCCGAGAACGTCCTGGGGCTGGTCTGACCCATGACCGGACCCGTGCACCCCTACGTCCTGATCCTCTACTACAGCCGTACCGGCGGAACCGCGCACCTGGCCCGATACGTCGCGCGCGGCGTTCAGGCCCAGGGTGACTTCGAGGCGCGGGTGCGCACCGTGCCGCCCGTATCCACCACGGTGGAGCAGACCGAGCCCGTGGTGCCCGAGCATGGCGCCGTTTACTGCACGAAGGCGGACCTGGCCGGATGCGGCGCCCTGGCCATCGGCTCCCCCACCCGATTCGGCAACATGGCGGCACCGCTGAAGCACTTCCTCGACGATACGGCCGATCTGTGGATGCAGCACGCCCTGGTGGGCAAACCGGCTGGCGTGTTCTGCTCGACCGCCTCTCTGCACGGCGGCCAGGAATCCACCCTGCTGTCGATGATGATCCCGCTGCTCCACCACGGCATGTTGGTCTCCGGCGTGCCTTACAGCGAGCCCGCCCTCAACCGGACCGCCAGGGGCGGTGGGCCATACGGCCCCAGCCACGTCAGCGGTGGCGAGGCGGGGACCGAGCCAACGGCGGACGAGCAGGCAATCGCCATGGCCCTGGGGCGCAGGTTGGCCGAGCTCGCCCGTAGGCTCGGCGCGTGAAAGGACTGCAGCTCGCGTGCCTGCTGATGATGGGCAGCCTCTTCGCGATCAACGGGCTGCGCCAGTTCTTCGTGGAGCCGCTGGCCACGCCCCATGTGAACCTGATCTGGTTTCTGATCCAGGTGCTGCCCCTGCTGGCCGTGCTTCCAGGCACGCTGAGGAACCGCTACCGAAGCTACGTCTTCGCCGCGCTGGTGAGCACCCTTTACTTCATACACGGCGTGCTGCTGGCCGCCACGGCCGACCTCAGGGCGCTGGGCCTGTGGGAAACGGGCTTTGCCGTCGGCCTGCTCATCGCGGCGAGCTACGCCGCCCGGCGCACGGTAGGGCAAGCTGCGTCTCAGTGAACGATGGGCGGCGTCTCTGGCGTCTCCTCGGTGTCTTCGTCAACGCTCTGCACGGCATAGCGCCGGGTCGTGATCTCCCCCGCCACCACTTGCGGAAGTTCTCGGAGGAAGTCGTCCATGTGCTCGGTCTGGAAGTGAGCCATCAGCGCTTCCATGGTCTCCCATTCCTGAAAAAGCATCAGCGTGTTGGGATCGGACAGCCCCACGTAGAAGTCGTAGGAGATGCAGCCGAGCTCTGCCTGGGTTGCCTCGCTCATCCGGCGGGCGAGCTCCAGAGCGCGTTCGCGCTGATCCGGACGGATTGGGATGGTGCCGTGAACGATGATCATCTGCCTGTTGCCGATGTTAGCAGCAGCCCGGTCACATCACCCCCGCTTTCTTCAAAGTCGAGGCCATCTCCGGGATGATCGCAGGATCGTCGATGGTGGAGGGAACGCTGTAGGGATTGCCATCGATCATCTTTCGCAGCACCTGCCGCAGGATCTTTCCCGAGCGCGTCTTGGGCAGACGCTCCACGACCACCGCCCGCCGGAAGTTGGCAAAAGCGCCCACCGATGCCCGAACCATCTGCACGAGCTCGGCTTCAAGCGCTTGGGGATCGACGTTGACACCGTCCTTGACCAGCACCAGACCGACGGGAACCTGGCCTTTGTCCGCATCCGCAATGCCGACCACGGCGCACTCGGCCACCGCGGGATGCTCGGCGACCGTCTCCTCCATCTGCCCGGTGGAGAGCCGGTGGCCGGCTACGTTGATGACGTCGTCCATGCGGCCCATGATGTAGACGTAACCTTCGTCGTCGCGATAGCCCTCGTCGCCGGTCAGGTAGAAGCCGGGATAGCGGGACCAGTAGGAATCGACGTAGCGCTGATGATCGCCCCACACCGTTGGGAAAGCGCCGGGCGGCAGGGGCTCCCTGACCACGACCGCCCCTTCCACGCCGGCTGGCACCTCGACGCCGTCTTCATCGAGAATGCGCAGGTCGTACCCCGGAACGGGGAGGGTCGGCGAGCCCGGTTTCGCGTCCTTGAGCTCCAGACCGGCCATGTTCGCACACATTGCCCAGCCCGTTTCCGTCTGCCACCAGTGGTCGATCACAGGGACGTGCAGGTGCTCGCTCAGCCAGTGATAGGTGGGCGGGTCGAGGCGCTCGCCGGCGACGAACTGGTACTTCAGGGAGGAGACGTCGTAACGATCCTTCAGCGCGCAGTCGGGGTCCTCCTTGCGAATCGCGCGAAAGGCCGTTGGCGCGACGAAGAAGCACTTCACCCGGTGATCCTGAATCACGCGCCAGAAAACGCCCGCGTCGGGGGTCCGCACGGGCTTCCCTTCGAACAGGACCGAGGTGCAGCCACGGATGAGGGGTCCGTAGACGATGTAGGAATGGCCCACCACCCAGCCGACGTCCGACGCGGCCCAGAAAACGTCGCCCGCGTCCATGCCGTAGATGGCTTCCATGCTGTAGTTCAGCGCCACCGCGTGGCCGCCGTTGTCCCGCACCACACCCTTGGGCTTTCCGGTGGTGCCCGACGTGTAAAGGACGTAGAGCGGATCGGTGGCATCGAGCGGCACGCAGCCGACACCCTGGGCCGAGGCCTCCCAGCTGGCCCAGTCCAGATAACGCTCGCCGGAAAGATCCGCTTCTTGCTGCTCGCGCTGCAGCATCACCACGCGTTCCGGTTTGTGGACGGCAAGGGAAATGGCTTCGTCTACGAGAGGTTGATACGGGATGACGTTGGCGAACTCGATCCCGCACGACGCGCTCAGAACCACCTTAGGCTCGGCATCATCGATCCGGGTAGCGAGCTCAGGCGCGGCAAACCCGCCGAAAACCACAGAGTGAATGGCACCGATCCGCGCACAGGCCAGCATCGCAATCGCCGCCTCGGGAATCATGGGCATGTAGACGATGACACGATCGCCCCTGGACACGCCGAGGGCCGCAAGCCCACCCGCGCAGGCGGCCACCCGCTCCGTGAGCTCTGCGAAAGTGAACCGCTGGACACTGCCGGTCGCGGGCGAATCGTAGATGAGCGCGACCTGAGCCCCGCGGCCGTCCGCCACGTGCCTGTCCAGGGCCAGCCAGCAGGTGTTCGTCTTGCCGCCGTGAAACCAGCGCCAGGCGCCCGACGGCGCGCGGTCCAGTATGGTCTGCGGAAACTCGAGCCAGGGAAGCTCTGCCGCTTTTTCCCGCCAGAACCCTTCTGGATCAGAGAGCGATCGCGCGTACTCTGACGCGTAGCTCATCTTCGGGCGGATCGCCGCGGTGCGGCGCGCCCGGACGCCTTGAGCAGGCTCTTGATCTTCGCGCCGCTCGGTTGCGCTGCCAGCAGGTCACGATAGGCGCGGGATCGTTTGCTGATCCCTTTGTGCAGCGCGTAGAAGTCGATGGCGCGGCGCCAGGCCTCCGTCTCGCCGTAGCGGCTGATCGAAACGGTCGTGTTGACTATCTTGTCTTCCAGGCGCGACATGACGCCGATCTGAAATACCGGTGTCAGGGTACCGCTCTTCTCGGTCTTGAGCCGACACAGGATTCCGCGAACCTGGCCTCTGGCATCTACGCGCACCGTCCTGTCCGCTCTTTCCCGCGCCGCTTTCTGCAGATTCGCGAGTTCGGCATCGCGGGCTTCGGCCAGGGCTTTGACCGTGGCCCGCTGCGGACCTTTGATGCGCTTGCCGTCGTCCTTGAGAGAGAAATACTCCTGATAGGTCTTCCCAGCGATCTGCCTGCGCACACGGAATCCGTGAAAACGCTCCGTGTCCAGCAACTCTACCGCCATCTGCCGATCCTCCGGTCAGTTGCCGCCGATCACGCCGTCATTCTTGAGCCCGGCGATCTCGTCTCCTGTAAATCCGCAGTCCTCCAGCACCGATACCGAGTCCTCGCCGGGTACCCGGGCACCGTGGCTGGCCGCCACCTCGGTTCGGGAGAAGCGAGGGGCCGGCGCGGGCTGGACGACGCCGTCCAGCTCGATGAAGGCGTTGCGGGCCTGGCTGTGAGGATGGTCGGGGGCTTCGAAAATGGACAGCACGGGAGCGAAGCAGACATCGCTGCCTTCCATGATTTCGCACCACTCGTCGCGCGTCTTGCTTTTGAACACCTCGGTCAGCTCACGCTTGTAGTCCGGCCATCTGGAGGCGTCCATCTGGGCGGCAAAGCGTTCCGCGTCCAGGCCTGCTTTCTCGACCAGCAGGGCGTAGAACTGGGGCTCGATGGAGCCGATGCAGACGTACTTCCCGTCCTTGGTCTCGTAGGTGTCGTAGAAGTGCGAGCCGCTGTCGAGCAGGTTGGTGCCGCGCTGGTCCTTGAACACCCCGGCAGCGCCCATGGAGAAGAACATGGCCATCAGGGCCGCCGCCCCGTCCACCATGGCCGCATCTACCACCTGCCCCTTGCCGGATTTCTGGGCTTCGAGCAGGCCGCAGACCAGGCCGTAGGCGAGCAGCATCCCGCCGCCTCCGAAATCGCCGACGAGGTTCAGCGGCGGCACCGGGCGGTCCCCCGCGTGACCGATCGCGTGAAGAGCCCCTGACAGACCGATGTAGTTGATGTCGTGCCCGGCCGCCTGAGCCAGCGGCCCTTCCTGGCCCCAGCCCGTCATGCGCCCGTAAACCAGCTTCTCGTTGCGGGCCCAGCAATCCTCGGGGCCAAGGCCGAGCCGCTCGGTCACGCCCGGGCGGAAACCCTCGAACAGCGCATCCGATTTCTCGACGATGCGCAGCACGGTTTCCGCGCCCGCCGGGCTCTTCAGGTCCACGGCGATGGAGCGTCGATTGCGGGCAAGCACGTCCTTCGGGCGGTTGGCCCCGCCGCTGATCCGGTCCACCCGGATCACCTCGGCGCCCATGTCGGACAGCATCATCCCGCAGAAAGGTCCGGGACCGATCCCAGCCAGCTCAACAATACGAAACCCGTGTAACGGCCCCATGCTCACCTTCCCCCCGGTAAGAAATCAGACTATCAGCCGAGGAGTTTAGCGATCTTTTGCGTGGGCATCATCCCGCGGTGGTTCTAGCACCCGAGCCGTCCGCTTCGTCCTCGCCGGCGAACTGAATACGCGAGAAACGGGCATACAGCTCACTGCTTTTGAGAAGCTCCTCGTGGCGCCCGCTGGCCTGGAGCCGTCCCTCGCTCAGCACGAGTATCCGATCCGCCTCGCGGACCGTGGACAGACGGTGGGCGATGACGACGATGCTGCATTGGCCCTTGAGTTCGGTGATGCTCGCCCGGATGTGCTGCTCGCTCTCGGCATCAAGCGCGCTGGTCGCCTCATCGAGCAGCAGGATCTCCGGTCGTTTCAGAAGGGCGCGGGCGATGGCCAGCCGCTGCTTCTGCCCTCCGGAGAGCCCGACGCCACCCTCGCCCACCACCGTGGCCAGGCCCTCGGGCAGAGCCTCGATGAAGGCGCTGGCATGGGCGAGCTCGAGCGCGCGGGATTTTTCGTCATCGCCCGCGTCGGGCGCGCCGTAGATCAGGTTGCTCTCTACGGTACCAGCAAAGAGCACAGGATCCTGGGGCACCAAACCCACCCGTTCACGAACGTCGGCAAGCCGTAACTCCCTCAGGTCGACGCCGTCGAGCAGAATCTGCCCGGCGTCCGGATCGTAAAAACGCTGCAGCAGATCGAACAGCGTGCTCTTTCCCACGCCCGACGGCCCCACCAGGGCGACCATCTCTCCCGGGGCCACAGCAAAGCTCAGACCGCGCAGCACGGGCGCATCCGGCCGGCTCGGATATGCAAACCCCAAGTTCCGGACCGTCAGGCGGCCACCCGGAGCAACCGCCACCGACGGCTCCCGGGCAGCCGGCAGGACGGGCGACTCGGGATCGGTCAGGAGCGATGGCGAGTTCAGCAGCTCCACGAGGCGCTCCATGGCACCGGCAGCTCGCTGCAGGTCGCTGTAGACCTCGCTGATGGCACCGACCGAGCCTGCGACGATGAAGGCATAGAAGATGAAGGCGGCAAGCTCTCCGGGCGAGGTCTGGCCGGCGAGCACGTCCCGCCCCCCCACCCAGAGCATGGTCGCGATGGCCCCGAGCACCAGCATCATGACCAGGGCGACCAGCCACGAGCGCTGCAGGATACGGCGGACGGCAACCTGAAAAGCCCGCTCCACCCGCTGCCGGAACGCTTCGATGTCCAGCCCTTCGTGATTGAAGGACTGAACGATCTTGATGTTGCGCAGCGACTCGCCGGCAAAGCTTCCCACCTCGGCAAGGGTGTCCTGGCTGTCGCGCGACAGCGCCCGCACGCGCCGGCCGAACAGGATCACCGGGGCCACCACGAAGGGCACGCTGGCCACCACGATCAGCGAGAGCTTCGGATTGGTCACGAACAGGAGCACCAGCCCGCCGACGAACATCAGGACATTGCGCAGGGCGATGGAGACGGACGATCCGATGACGGTCTGCAGCACGGTCGTGTCGGTGGTGATCCGCGACTGGATCTCGGTGGGCAGATTCGTCTCGAAGAAACCTGGATGAAGGCGGATGAGATGAGCGAAGACCGCCTGGCGGATGTCCGCGCTGACGCGCTCTCCCACCCAGGAGACGAAGTAGAAACGCAGAAACGTCCCGGCCGTGAGAACCACCATGAGAACGGCGAAAATCGATATGCTCTGCACGAGCACGGCGGCCGATCCGCTGCCCAGGCCTTCGTCGATGACCAGGCGCATCCCCTGGCCTATGGAAAGCGTCACGCCCGCCGTCACGACGAGGGCAATGCTCGCGAATACCACCTGGCGAACATACGGGCGCAGAAAGCCCAGAGCGGGCAGCAGCCGCGTCAGCTCCCGTGATGCCTGTCTGTCGAGTCCGTCCTCCATGGCCGTAGTATCTCACCTGCAGGGCCGCGAACGTAGGGCCGCCGCGTTGACCGACCCTGGCGAGAGAAACGGAGATTGCTTTCCCCCCGAGATCTTGTTTAGCTGCCGCGGAGCTCGCCCGTCGGGAAATACGGTGACTGATCTGCTGGACTGCGTCGAGATCGACCCGGGCGGAACCGCCGGTTCGGTGATATGGCTGCACGGGCTGGGCGCCGACGCGCACGACTTCGAACCAGTGGTGCCCCTGCTGCCGCTGAACCGGCCGCTGCGCTTCGTGTTCCCCAACGCGCCCGTTCGCCCGGTCACCATCAATGCCGGCATGGAAATGCGCGCCTGGTACGACATCGATCCCGGGAACCCGCTGTCCGGCGATTCGGACATTCAATCCTCGGCCAAGGCGATCGCGGGGCTGGTAGAGCGCGAGCACGACCGCGGCGTGCCATACGATGGCATCACGCTCGCGGGGTTTTCCCAGGGGGGCGTCATCGCGCTGGAGCTGGGCCTGTCGTTCCCCCACAGGCTGGCCGGGATCATGGCACTCTCCACCTACGTGCCCGATCACGAGCACCTGGTGGATCGGATCGGGTTCGCCAACGTGGACGCCCCCATCTTCATGGCACACGGCATTGGAGATCCGATGATCCCCATCACCCGTGCGATCACCTCGCGGGAGGCGCTGCTGGCGATGAACTATGAGGTCGAGTGGCACGAGTACGGCATGGGCCACCAGGTGTGCCCGGAGGAGATCGCCGACATCGGCACGTGGCTGAACACCATCTACCGCTGATGCGTCGGGAAAGAGCGAGAACTCGGGTGGCCCTAAGGCGCACCCGCGAATTCAGTAACGGCCGCGAGGATCGAGCGGAGATAGAGTGGAGATAGACATGGGACTGTTCGAGCTGTACGGGGTCGCCGCACTGACCGTATGGGTGATGGTCACGACACTGTGGGCCGTCAGCGTGCCGACCAAGGACGCAAGCATCATCGACATGTTCTGGGGGCCGCTGTTCGTGGCCATAGCCTGGGTGCTGCTGCCCGTCTACGGTGGCGGTGTGCAGGCCAAGCCTTACCTGGTCATGCTGCTCGTCACCCTGTGGGGCCTTCGGCTGGCCTATCACCTGATCGGTCGCAATCTCGCCGCCGGCGAGGACGTCCGCTATGCCCGATGGCGAGCGTCAGGCGGACCGAAGTGGTGGCTGAGAACCTACCACCGAATCTTCCTCCTGCAGGGATTTCTCGCCCTGCTCGTCGCCACGCCCATCCTCGCCAGCTTCTACGCACCCCGGGACCTGACGCTGCTGAACCTCGCCGGCGTCCTGATCTGGGCCGCCGGTTTCGTCTTCGAGCTCGTCGCCGACGTTCAGCTCAGCCGATTCAAGGCAGATCCTGCCAACCGGGGCCAGCTGCTCAACACGGGCCTGTGGGGCCTGTCCCGCCACCCCAACTACTTCGGCGACGCGTTGCAGTGGTGGGGTCTGTCCATCGTCGCGCTGTCGGGCGCCGCGTGGTGGGCGCTGCTCGGCCCTGTGGTCATGACCATGATATTTCTCGTGCTCACCGCCGACATTCTCGAGCAAGGGATGTCTCGCCGGCATCCCGATTACGAGGAGTACGTATCCAACACGCCCAAGTTCGTTCCCCGGCTCCCCGGCCGCGATTGACCCGGGGATCCGCGGGGGGCACAGACGGGCAAACGGGTGCCGGAACAGCCGAGGGGCCATCTTTTCCGTCGCGCCGCTGTGACATCGGGCCGATATTGCCTAAAATCGCGCGCCCCTAAGAAACAACCCCGCGGGGAAGGACCTCGGCACCATGATCAGGGTATTCATCGACGGACAGGCCGGCACCACGGGCCTCGAGATCGTCCAGCGCCTGGCGGCGCGCGACGACGTCGAGTTGCTGGAGATCGATCCCGCCGAGCGCAAATCACCCGCGGCCCGACAGCGGCTGTTCGACTCTGCCGACGTTGCCGTCCTGTGCCTGCCCGACGACGCGGCGCGCGAGGCCGCAGTTCTGGCGGACGGCCGCTGCCGCATCATCGACGCCAGCACGGCCCACCGGATTCAGGAGGGATGGTGCTACGGTCTGCCTGAGCTAGGATCCAACCAACGCCAGGCCCTTGCCGCGGCAGAAAGGGTCGCCAATCCCGGTTGCTATCCCCAGGGCTTCATCCTCATGATCCGCCCCCTCATCGGCGCAGGCCTGCTGGACCCTGAGCAGCCCCTGGCCGTGCAGGCGCTTTCCGGCTATTCCGGGGGAGGGCGCACGCTCATCGAGGCTCGCAGGGCCTTCGGTTCCCAAGAGGCCGAGCGCCGCAATACCGAGCCCTATGCTTTGTCGCTCAAGCACAAGCACGTCCCCGAGATGCAGGCTTACTCGGGAACGAAGATCGCCCCGCTGTTTACGCCGTCGGTGGGCCAGTTCTACCAGGGCATGCTGGTTGGGGTCCCGTTGTTTTGCAGCCAACTCCGCAAGGGCGCAGACTATGACGGCATTTATCACATCCTCGAGGAAGCCTACGCCTTGGAACCTTTCGTCGACGTGCTTGAGCCCGGTGCGGAGACCGCCCTGACGGACGGTTTTCTCAACGCCACCGCCTGCAACGGCACCAACCGGCTCGAGATCATGCTGTTCGGGCACTCGGAGCAGCTGCTGCTGATGGCGCGGTACGACAATCTCGGCAAAGGGGCCGCCGGGGCCGCGGTTCAGAACCTGAACCTCATGATGGGGATCGACGAGACCACGGGCCTGACATCATGACGACGGCACGAGCCATCGCCGCGCTTTCCGACCCCGAGCTCGCAGCGCTGAAGGCCGAGCTGTCCCGGGAGCTGGAACTCCAGGCCGGGAACCGTCTGTCGCTGGATCTCACGCGCGGGAAGCCGGCCGCGGATCAGCTCGACCTGAGCGCGGGCCTGGACGATGCCATCGCGGGCAACTACATCGCTTCGGACGGAACGGACTCGCGCAACTACGGCGCTCTCACTGGCCTGGGTGAAGCCAGGGAACTCGGCGCAGAGATCATGGAGGCCGACCCCGGGGACATCATCTGCTGGGGGAACTCGAGCCTGCAGCTCATGCACATCTGCGTCGATCTGGCTCTGAATCAGGGCCTGTGGGGCGACGGGAGGCGATGGCGGCGCGACGCAAATCCCAAGGTGCTGACCCCGGTTCCCGGCTACGACCGCCACTTCACCATCTGCGAAGCGGCCGGTATCGACATGGTCAACGTGCCCATGACGGATACGGGTCCGGACATGGACGCCGTTCGAAGGGCAACCGAGGATGCGTCGGTGAAGGGCATCTGGTGCGTGCCTAAGTATTCCAATCCCTCGGGGTGCATCTACTCACCGGAGTGCGTGGACGCGCTGGCCCGGCTGCCGGCGGATGCGGCGGCGGACGATTTTCTGATCCTGTGGGACAATGCTTACGCCGTGCACGACTTCGAATTTCCGCGGGCGCCTCTGGCCTCCCTGCTCGATCTCGCGCGCAAGCATGGCACGGCCGATCACGTGATCATGTTCGCCTCCACATCCAAGATCACCTACCCTAGCGCGGGTCTGGCCTTCCTGGCTGCCGACGCCAAGGTGCGAAAGACGGTGGAGAAGCGCCTCGGCACGGCGAGCATAGGCCCGGACAAGGTCAATCAGCTGCGCCACGCGCGGTTCCTCGGCGGCCGGGTGGAGGCCCACATGGCCGGGCACGCGGCGCTGGTGAAGCCGAAATTCGACCTGGTCGAAAGCAAGTTGCGCGAAGGTCTGGCGGGCTTGGAAATCGCAAGCTGGACCACGCCGGCGGGCGGATATTTCGTGTCTCTGGACACACGACCCGGCCTGGCGAAAAAGGTGGGCGAGCTGGCAGCCCAGGCCGGATTGACGATCACCAAGCCCGGCGCAACGTTTCCCTACGGCCGGGATCCCGAGGACCGCAACCTGCGGATCGCGCCCACGTTTGCAAGCCTCGCGGATCTCAACGTCGCGATGGAGTTGCTCGTCGTTTGCGTCAAGCTCGCCGCCGTCGGCGCGGAGATCCATCAACGGACCGACACAGGAGGAGCACAAAAAGCTCATGAGTAAGTGGCGCATCGAGGATTTCCCAGTAGCCCCAACCGAGGGCAAGGATCGCTTTCACGATTTCGCCCTGCCAGATCCTCTGATGCACGCCATCGCAGACCTCGAGTTCGAGTACTGCACGCCCATTCAGAGCGCGGTGCTGCCGTGGAGCCTCGCCGACTACGACGTCACCGGCCAGGCCCAGACCGGAACCGGAAAGACGGCGGCGTTCCTGGTCACGATCATTGCCAGGTTGTGGGAGTACCCTCCCGCCGCGGCGCCCAAGATCGGTTCGCCTCGTTCGCTGGTGCTGGCACCGACCCGGGAACTCGCTCTGCAGATCGAAAGCGATGCCAAGGACCTGACCAAGTACATCGACCTCGGTGTGGAGTGCGTGGTCGGCGGCATGGACTTTCAGAAGCAGCTGGACCGCATCAAGCGGCGTCCCGTCGACGTGCTGATCGCCACCCCCGGCCGGCTGCTCGACTTCATCAGCCGCCGTCACCTGAGCCTGCGGGACGTGGAGGTCCTGGTCATCGACGAGGCCGACCGAATGCTCGACATGGGCTTCGTTCCCGACGTCCGCCGCATCGTCTATCAGACGCCCCACAAACGGAACCGGCAGACGCTGTTCTTCAGTGCAACCTTCAATGACGACGTGATGCGGCTGGCCAATTCCTGGACCATCGATCCAGAGCACGTCGCCATCACCCCGGAATCCGTGGCGACGGATACGGTCACCCAGAAGTTCTGGCTGGTCGCCGCCGACAAAAAGGCTTCGCTGCTCGCGGAGTTCCTCACCAGGCATGCGCCGGAGCGGGCTCTGATATTCACGAACCGCCGTGATCAGACCCACCAGCTCCACGCGTTCCTCAACAAGCGCAATATCCGCTGCGAGGCCCTGGCAGGCGACGTGCCCCAGCGAAAACGCCTTTCGACGCTGTCGCGGTTCAAGGACGGCGACATCCCCTACGTCGTGGCAACGGACGTGGCCGGCAGGGGCATCCACGTCGAGGCGATAAGCCACGTCATCAACTTCGACCTCCCGGAAGATCCCGAGGACTACGTGCATCGCATCGGCCGTACAGGTCGCGCCGGGGCAGAGGGTGTGAGCATCAGCTTCGTCTCGGAAGACGACGCGTTCAACCTGCCCAGCATCGAGGAATATCTTGGTGAGGCCGTGGTCTGCACCCAGCCGAGCTTCTGAGCGGGCAACGGTACCGCCCAAGCCGCAGGGGACCCGGGTGCCGTGAACCAAGGCCACCGTCTAACCAGGGTAGGCGTCGTCCAGCTATGCGCGACGCCGGACGTCACGGCCAACATGATTGCCGTCGAGCGTCTCGTCCCCCAGGCCTGCGATGCGGGCGCCGAGGTCGTGCTGCTGCCCGAGGCCTTCGCATTTCTCGGACCGGAAAAGGCAAAGCGCGGCATCCTGGAGCGGCTCCCCGACGCCCCGAGCGCGCCGGGCGGTCCGATCCTGGAACAGTGCCGGTCAATGGCCGCGCGCCTGGGCTGCCACCTGATACTCGGCGGCTTTCACGAGGATGCAGGCGATCCCGACAAGAGCTACAACACCTGTGTTCACCTTTCTCCCGGCGGCGAGTTGCTGGCTCGATACCGAAAAGTGCACCTGTTCGACGTGGCGCTGGCAGACGGCACCCAGCTGCGCGAGTCGGCCCGCACGCTGGCCGGCCATGACCTGGTCACCACGGACATGCCCTTCGGCAAGCTGGGCTTGAGCATCTGCTACGACCTCCGGTTCCCCTATCTTTATCAGTCCCTGGTGGACGCGGGCGCCGTTGCGATGACGGTTCCATCGGCGTTCACCAAGACCACCGGCGCCGCTCACTGGCACGTGCTGCTGCGGGCGCGGGCCATCGAGTGCCAGAGCTACGTCATCGCCCCGGCACAGCACGGCCACAACTGGGGCAAACGCTTCTCCTACGGTCACTCCCTGATCGTCGATCCGTGGGGCGACATCGTTGCCGAATGCCGGGACGGCGATGGCGTGGCGGTGGCAGACATAGACCCCGAAAGGGTGCGGCGGGTCAGGGAGGAGCTGCCTAGCCTCACACACAGACGTCTCCTAGAATGACCCACAGGCCCTCACGGACGGCTGCATTGGGTTCAACGAGCAAGACGCTCATCGTCGTGGCAACCCTCATCGTCATCGCTGCAGGCATCAAGGCGGCAGAGGCGCTGATGGTGCCTTTCCTGCTGGCGGCCTTCATCGCCACCATCGCGGCTACCCCCGTTTTCTGGCTCGAGCGCCGTCGGGTCCCGGCGGGAATCGCCATCGCTCTCGTGATGCTCGGCATCATCGTGATGATCACCGGGGTCGGCGCGGTGGTGGCCCAGTCGGCGGGCGCTTTCACGAACCGGTTGCCCTTCTACCAGGACCGGCTCACGGAGCTCGTCGAGAACGCGGTGACCTACGTGGAGATGGCGGGGGTGAACATCTCCGAGGAGGCCCTGCTGTCCTACTTCGATCCGGGCACCGCCCTGGTCATGGCCGGCAATACCCTGCGCGGGCTGGGAGGCGCGCTCAGCAACGGTTTCCTGATCCTGCTCACCGTCATCTTCATCCTGGCCGAGGCCTCGAGCTTTCCCCGCAAGCTTCAGGAGGTGCTAGACGATCCGGACAGCGACCTGCCCCACTTCGTTCGCTTCGCGGAAAACGTCAATCGCTACATCGGCATCAAGACCACCATCAGCATCATCACCGGCGTTCTCGTCGGGCTGATGCTGGCCGTGCTCGGCGTGGACTTCCCCGCGCTTTGGGGCCTGCTCGCCTTTCTCCTGAACTACGTGCCCACCATCGGCTCGCTGATCGCGGCGATCCCCGCGGTGCTGCTCGCGCTGATCCAGCTCGGCCCGCTGACGGCCGCGGTGGCCGGGGCCGGGTTCTTCGTCATCAACCTGCTGATGGGGAACGTGGTCGAGCCCCGCTACATGGGCCGGGGGCTGGGACTTTCCACGCTGGTGGTGTTCGTCTCCCTGGTGTTCTGGGGCTGGATGCTCGGACCCGTGGGTATGCTGCTGTCGGTGCCGCTGACGATGACCGCCAAGATCGCCATGGAAGCGAACCCGTCGAGCCAGTGGCTGGCGGTGCTGCTCGGACCTGCCGAACGGGCCGCAGATCCCACGCCGGCCGAGGACCAGACATGACCCACGAACGTCAAAACATACGCGCCATGCACGGCTACACCTGGGGCGAGCAGCCGGAACGAGCCGACGTCATCAAGCTCAACACCAACGAGAACCCCTACCCGCCGAGCCCGGCCGTGGACCGGGCGCTCGCCGATCTCAGCGGCGAGGCCCTGCGCGCCTACCCCCAGCCCACGGCCGATCGCCTGCGCGATCAGATCGCCGAGCTGCACAACCTGAAGCGCGAGAACATCGTGGTCACCAACGGCGGCGACGAAGGCTTGAGGCTGGCCTTCACCACGTTCCTGGAGCCGGGCGGCACCTTCGGTATGGCCGATCCCAGCTACTCGCTCTATCCCGTTCTGGCGGCCATTCAGGACACCCGGGTCCTGAGCATCGCGCTGGACGAGAACTGGGACCTGCCGAGGGACTTCGCCCACCAGCTCAACGACGCGGGGGCGGGACTCGCCTGCCTGGTCAATCCCCATGCCCCATCCGGCTCCCTGCTCGACACGTCGCGGATCAGCCAGCTGGCCAATGATTTCAACGGCGTTCTGCTGATCGACGAGGCTTATGTCGATTTCGTCGACCCGGCCCTTCGCTACGATGCGGTGCGCCTCACCGAGGCGTTCGACAATCTGCTCATCCTGCGCACGTTCAGCAAGGGGTACAGCCTGGCCGGAATGCGTCTCGGCTACCTCGTCGGCTGCGCCTCGCTGATCGACCCCGTCATCGGCAAAACGCGCGACAGCTACAACGTTGACTACGTGAGCCAGCGGGTCGGCGAGGCCGCGCTGTCCGATCCGGCCTATGCCGAAGAGACCTGGGCAAACGTACGCGCCGGCCGCCGCACGCTTCGCGAGGGCCTGCTCGAACACGGTTTCCGCGTTGGCGCTTCGCAGACGAATTTTCTGCTGACCGAGGTGCCCGCGGCGTCTCCGTGCAGCGCAAAGCAGCTCTACGAGGCGCTCAAGACCCGGGGAGTTCTGGTGCGGTACTTCGACACCCCCAGCTTGCGGGACACCCTGCGCATCACCGTGGGCACGCCCGAGCAGAACCAGACCCTGCTGACCTGGGTGGGGGACATCCTGAGCCGCGGAGAGTAGGGATTAGTATGCACGGCTTCGCAATCACCGCTGCGCGCCCGCTATCGTCCGCAGCTTCGGCCAACACATCGCAACCCCGACGGAGAGTCAGAACATGACACCAAAGGCGGGTTCGTATTTCCCCAGCCAGGCGGCATCCACGCTCTACGCCATGGCCGGCGACGACTGCTCTTTGCACTTCGACCTGAACACGCTGACCGAGAAGCAGCTGGCCGATCACGTATCGAACATAGAGCTCACGGCCATGCTTCAGGTGGCTCTGCTCTACGTCGGCAAGCCCGTGGATCACGTCGCCTTGTTCGACGAGTTTCAGCGACCGCCGTGGCGCGAGACGCTGGACTTGTATCGTCGCGCGTTCACCGAGATGGGCGTGCCGCCCGTGCCCGAGTCCAACTGTCACTACTATCCACGGGACGGGTTCTACGAGGCGGTGGCGGCGGACCGGGTCGACGCGGATCTGACCACCCTCTACCTGGTGAGCGGATCCAACGCCGTGGTGCACCGCAGCGACGCCGCGCTTTCCATCAGCCAACGCGTGAACTCGAAGATGCAGCTGGCGGCGGACGCTGCGCAATGGGGCATACCGGTGCCCGAAACCCTGGTCTGCCGGAAGCGCGACCTCGACGGCCCCGAGGTATCCGGCTTTTTCGATACCCACCACAACCAGATCATGCTGAAGCTGAAGGGTCTGGCCGGCGCGCGCAACGTCACCAGCGTGGCTGGCGTGCCGGAGTGCATGGACTACGTCGCCGAGTACCCGAACGACATGGAGATCGTGCTGCAACGGAAGCTGAGCGCGGACGAGTTCACCGAGATGACCGTGGACCTGATCGTGCGGGACGACAGCATAGAGATCGCCAACGTCCGGCGCATCCTGTTCGCCGACGGGCTCTGGGTGGGAAATCTGATCGGCGGCGGCGTGACCGTGGACCCCGCCCACGAGCGCGCGCTCCTTCGCGTCGGGGAGTACGTGAGAGACCTCGGCTACCGCTCCCCGGAAGGATTCAACTGCGGGATCGACTACTTCGTCAGTGCCGATGAGCTCCTGGTCACCGAGATCAACGCCCGCTGGACGGGCGGCCTGTTTCCCGCAGAGATGATCCGGCGTCTGGACCTGGCCGGTCGGGGTGCCGTCGCTTTCTTCGACATGGTCTCGCGCGATGGTCTGCCCAGGTATCTGGATTTTTCCGAGCAGACTCTCTACCGACGCCAAGACGAGCCGTTCGCCAGCGTGCCCCTTGGCTTCAGCCCCTTTCCCATGCCGGTGGACGGGCGGGACATGCACCCGGTCTGGCAGATGGTCGTTGGCGATATCGAAGCGTTCAAGGCCGCCAAGCGCGAGGCGCTCGAGCCGGGCGACCTGCCCACGGCGGACAAGATCAGCCTGACGTTCTGAGCCTTCAAGACCATGCCCGGTCTTGCGGCGGCGCCGACATCCCGGCACCCTAGATTTTCATGCGCCCATCTGCCGACGCGCCGAGCCAACACCGTGCCTGAGGTCCATACGAGCCGATCATGTTTCCACTGCGCGACGAAAATCCCCGGGTTCACCCGCCGTACGCCACCGTTGCCATCATCATTCTAAACGTCCTCGTCTGGGTCGCCGTCCAGGGATTTGGCAACCACTACGCGCTGGCCGAGTCCCTGTGTCTGTACGGGCTGATACCGGGCGACCTGCTGGGCAACGCCGTTCCCGGCACGAGCATTCCGCTGGGCAGCAACCTCGTCTGCCAGCTTGACGGGACCGCCAATCCTGCCTCCCTCTTCACGTCCATGTTCATGCATGGCGGCTGGTTTCACATCATCGGGAACATGTGGTTTCTGTGGGTTTTCGGAGACAACGTGGAGGACGTCATGGGACCGTTCCGGTTCGTCGTCTTCTACGTCGTCTGCGGCCTGGCCGCCGCCTTCGCCCAGATCGCCACGAACACGTCCAGCCTGGTGCCGATGGTCGGCGCATCGGGCGCCATCGGCGGCGTCATGGGTGCCTACGCCCTCATGTTCCCACGCGCCCACGTGCACACGCTGATCTTTCTCGGCTTCTACGTGACCACCGTGGCCGTTCCCGCGGTTTTCATGCTGGGCTACTGGTTTCTCCTGCAGCTGCTTCAGGGTTTGCCGGCAATGGGCTCGAGCCAGGGGGGCGTCGCCTTCTGGGCTCACATCGGCGGGTTTCTGGCCGGGGTGGCTCTGATACACCTGTTCCGCCGGCCGAATCACCTCGCACAGCATCTCGCCCAGCCCGAGAGGCGCTCCTCGCGACACCGCTGGTTCTGAGACGCGCGGCCGCCGCGGCCGAAAACATGGCGGCAAACGCGGTTGCGAAGCGCACGAGGTTCCGCCACTCTGTGTCGCTTTCCGCATACTTCCCAGGGAGAACTCAGCATGAGCGATCGACGACCCGCAGTAAGCCTCGCCGCGGTCCCGGGCCGCCGTAACACCATCGTCGAGCTCGCCGCAGAGATCGAGCGCCGCGGTTTTGCGGGCATCTACTGCCCGAGCATGGGAGACGGCCTGGCGCTGTGCGAGGCCATTGCCTACAACACCCGACAGATCGAGTTCGGGACCAGCATCACGCCGATCTACACCCGCCACGCGAACGACTTCGCTTCCACCGCGGCATTCATTCACGAGATCTCCAATGGCCGGTTCCGCTTCGGGCTGGGGGTCAGCCACGCACCGGCCATGGAGCGTCTGGGCGTCCGGCAGGGCAAGCCCCTGTCGGACATGCGCCAGTTCGTGAGCGACCTGCGCGCCGCGCCGCGGGTAGGTGAGCTGCCGCCCGTGGTGCTGGCCACGCTGCGCGACAGGATGATCGGGCTTGCCGCGGAGGTCGCCGAGGGCATGGTGTTCGCCAACGCCGCGCGCGGCCATATGCAGCACTCGCTGAACGTGCTCGGTGACGAGCGGCGCGCCGACCCCGGTTTCTTCATCGGCAACATGATCCCCACCTGCATCAGCGACGACGTGGAGGCGGCAAAAGCCGTCAACCGCCGGACCCTGACGGGTTACGCCATGCTCCCGAACTACCGCAACTACTGGAAAGAAGCCGGCTTCGTGGAGGAGATGGGTGCCGTGGAGAAGGCGCTCGAGGCAGGGGAGCCCGACAGGATCCCCGATTGCCTGTCCGATGCGTGGCTCGCCGAGACCACTTTGTTCGGTCCCGCGAACGCGGTCCGCGACGGCATCGAGGCCTGGTTCGACGCCGGCGTCCGCACGCCCATCATCGTGCCCTCGTCCGCCGTGGGCAACCAGCTCAAGGCGTTCGAGGAGTTTTTCGAGATCTGGAGCTGAGCGTTCGCCGGCCCGCGCACCGGGCTTGAATGCCACCCCCAAGCGGGCAGAATAAGCCGTCCGTGCGCACCCGCCGTGCGGTCAACCAGACAGGAGCATGCCATGAGCAGCATAAGGCAGATGCGAGGAATTGATCGGACCAAGGCCACGGAGCCCGAGCTTGGGAGCAACCCGATCAACGGCGACCGTTACCGGTCCAGGGAGTTCGCCGAGCTCGAGTGGGAGCACGTGTGGACGCGCGTCTGGCTGATCGGCGGCCTGGTCCATCAGATCCCGGAGCCGGGCGACTTCTTCACCACGGACATCGGCCGCGAATCCATCCTGTTCGTGCGCGGCGACGACGGCAGCATCCGCGCGTTCTACAACGTCTGCCAGCATCGCGGCAATCAGCTGGTTCAGGCGGAGCAGGGATCCCTGTCAGGCGGCGAGTTCCAGTGCGCCTACCATGGCTGGCGCTTCGATGCTCAGGGTGTCCTCACATGGGTCTACTGCGAGGAGGACTTCCCCCAGGGCAACCCCTGCGGCAAGCGCAATCTGATCGAGATCCCGTGCGATACGTGGGCGGGGTTCATCTGGTACAACATGGACCCCGACTGCAAACCTCTCGCCGATTTTCTCGACCCGGTTGCCCGACAGCTCGACAACTATCGTATGGAAGACATGCGCCGAACCCACTGGGTGACCCTCGAGGGCAACTTCAACTGGAAGTGCGTCCAGGACAATTTCAACGAGAGCTATCACCTGCCATACGTGCACCCGCAATCGTGTATCAGCCTGGACGAGCACTACTCGAGCTGCCAGTTCGATCTCTACCCCAGCGGTCACTGCCGCATGTTCATGCCCGGTGGCGGGCCCAACAGCAACTATCAGGGCTCCCCGGAGGCCGTGTTCGAGCGCCTCGGTCAGGACCTGGCGTTCTGGGAGATCGACCCGGAACCCTTCCGAGACGACCTCGCCGGTTTGCGGACCGCGCTGCAGCAGCAGAAGCGCAAGCTGGCCCAGAAGAAGGGCTACGACTTCTCGCGATATTCGGACGAGCAGCTCACGGACAACTACCACTACACGCTGTTTCCGAACCTCTCGTTCAGCATGAAGCCCGACGGGTGCATCTTCCTGCGCGGCAACCCACACCCCACCGATCCGGAGAAGTGCCTGTTCGACATGTGGTACCTGACCTTGTTTCCGGAGGGCGCCAAGGAGTACTACTCCAACTCCATGCGCGACTGGGTGTCCGTCGAGACCCCCGCCGCCCATGAGCGCGGCAAGGTCGGCGAGGTGTCCTGCGGGCCCGGAATCGATCAGGACGTTGCCATCTGGTCGACTCAGCAGAAAGGCCTGACGTCTCGCGGGTTCCGCGGCGAGTACATGCCCACCCAGGAACGCCGCATACGCTTTTTCCACGAGAATATCGACCGTTACATCAACGGGCAGCTGTGAGCGAGGCGATGAGCGAAGCAAAGCAAATCAACCTGGGTCCTCTGAGCGACCTGGAAGAAGGCGACAAGCGCTCCTTCGACGCGGAGGGTACGCAGGTCCTCGTCTGCCGCGTCCGAGGCGAGCTCTACGCCATCGAGGATCTCTGCAGCCACGCCAACAAGCCGCTCTGCCGGGGCAGGCTTTCGGGCTACATGATCACCTGCCCCGTCCACAGCGCCCGTTTCGACATCAGAGATGGCGCCCATCAGGGGCCACCGGCGTTCACCGGCATTCGCACGTTTCCCATCGAGGAGGGAGCGGACGGCGCGATCGTGACGGTGACGCCGAAACCGCTTCCTGCCGGCTTCGGCGGCCCCTTGATGACCCGCTGAACGCCGGCCCCGTGAAGATCTGGATCATCCGTCACGCCAAGTCATCATGGGCGCAGCCAGGTCTGTCCGACTTCGATCGGCCACTCAATGACCGCGGCCGGGCCGACGGGCCCCGCATGGCCGCCTGGCTCGCAAGCCAGGACGCGCCCGCAGAGTGGATCTGGACCAGCGACGCCGCAAGGGCCCGAGCCACCGCAGCTTTCGTCGAGCGGGGCTTCTCGGCCGCACGCCCGCTGGTCGTAGAGGAGCACGCCCTGTATCACGCCAGCGCGCGCGGCGCCTTGGACGTGCTGAGAGGCACTCCGGAAGCGGTTGCCAGCGTGGCGCTGGTGGCCCACAACCCTGGTCTCACCGACCTGGTCAACCTGCTGGCCGGCAACCTGGTGACGGAGAATCTGCCGACCTTCGGCGTGGCGCGCTTCGACGTCGCGGCCCCATGGCATAGCGTAGGGGAGCAGCGCGCAGATCTGGAAATCCTGACGGCGCCAAAGGAAATTCCGTCCTAGCCTGGTTTGTCGATCCTGAACAGGAAGCAACCGTTGCAGAGCTCGACGGGAACGACTCGATAGCGCACCAGATTTCATGACCCGCGACGCGGAGGCAATCAGCCCACGCTGCATACGAGCGGTGAAACGGTTGCGCTGGAAACCCAAAGGGCAGCCGCGTTCACGTTCATCCGCTGGACTCCCGGCGATGGAGTCGGTATACCTAATCGCGAGTCCCCCAACCAACCGGAGATGTGCATGGTCTTCCTTTGCTTTATCGTGCTGCTGGGCATCGCCTACCTCGTGTGGCGCGTCACCGATCAGATGCCAGACCTGATTTTCCGCCTGAGCGAAGTGCAGCGCGACGTCGCGGAGATCCGCCGCCGCCTGACCGAGGAGAGCGACGCACCGGCCGGGGCCGCTCAGGGCGGAGGCGACGCCGAGGCCTGACGTCGGCAAGCCGGCGCCCGCCATCGAACGAAGCACCACCGGGCTTTTAGTGGACCCGCTTGCCCAACTCACCCGCGACCGCGCGGAGGCGAGGCGCCTGGAAGACCCCTGTGCCAACCTCTGCACGGTGGCTTCCGTCGACTCCGCAGGAAATCCCCAGGCACGGACGCTGGTGCTGCGCGACGTCAACGAACGCCTGGCGATTTTCGCAAACGAGACGAGCCCCAAATGGCGGGAAATCAGCTTAAACGAGCGGATTTCGGTGGTGGTCTGGCTGCCGGTCCTGAACCTGCAATACCGCCTGCGGTGCGGCACCGAGCGCGTGCCGACGCACCTCGTGCATGACCGCTGGCACCAGCGCCCGGATCCGCCCAAGCGGCTGGACTGGTTCTACACCAACCACCTTCCGCAGAGTTCCCCACTGCCCGACCGGGACACGCTGCTGGAGCGCCTGGCCCAGATCGATCTTCCCGAGCCGCTGGCACCTCCGCAGACGGCGGCCGGACTCTACCTGTCGCCGACGACGGTCGAACGCCTGGATCTCAATCAGAGCAACGGCATTCACGACCGCCGGCACTTCGAGCTGTCGGAAGACGGCTGGGTGCAGTCGGTGCTGGTTCCCTGATCACCGCCACCGCGACCAGGTCGTCGATCCTGTCAGACGTCCGCGGTGACGATACCGACCAGGTTCTGGAAGCACGTCTGCTTCGCAACGTCGATGAAGCCTCGAATGAAGGCGGCGTCCGCCTGATCCGCCCGGACCGCCGCGTAGAGCGTGGGCCAGACGCCGTCCTCTCCCAGGCTCTTCACCTGAACGTAGTCGCGCTGGCGATACTCATGCAGAGCCCAGTTGGGCAGGCATGCCACGCCGCGCCCGCTGGCCACCAGCTGGATCATCATGGTCGTCAGCTCCGCGTTCCGCACACGAGCCGGCTCGACGTTGGCCGGATCGAGGAAGCTGGTGAAGATGTCGAGGCGGCTGCGGTCCACCGGATAACAGATGAGCACCTCGCGCGACAGATCGGCGGGCTCCACCCAGGGTTTGTCCGCCAGCTCGTGATCACGGGCAACCGCGAGCTGCGCTTCGTAGCTGAACAGCGGCAGGTAGACGAGCCCGAGCTCCTCAATGGGGTCCGCGGTGATCACCAGATCGAGATCGCCGCGAGCGAGCGCGGGGAGCGGAGCGAAGTGAAAGCCGCTGGCAATGTCCAGCTCGACATCCGGCCACTCCTCGCGATAGGCATTGATGGCGGGCAGCAGCCACTCGAAGCAGCTGTGACACTCGATGGCCATGTATATCCTTCCCGACTCGCCGCCGGCCAGCCTCTCCAGGTCGTGCTCGGCGCCGTGGACGAGGGGCAGCACCTGGTCGGCGAGCTTGAGCAGTCGGCGGCCGGCGGTGGTGAAGCGAACGGGTCGCGTTTTGCGGATGAACAGCGTGACGCCGAGTCGGGACTCCAGGTCCTTGAGCTGGTGGGAAAGCGCGGACTGGGTCAGGAAAACCCGTTCCGCCGCCTCGACGAGGCTGCCCGTGTCCCGCAGCGCTACGAGGGTCCTCAGGTGCCTGAGCTCCAGATGGGACATGAATTTCCCTCACGAAATTCTTTCCTTAAGTGCAGAATATTCATAAAACGACGAGGCCTCAATCTCAATCTCCCGGTACCCGATATGGCATAGAATGAGGACTGAGGCACGCAGGCTGGGGGGACCGTGCCTTAAACTGCCTCGAATTGTCCGGACTGCTTGATGTTCAACCCGAATCCAATCGTCGTTGAAGCTTTTGCCGCACATTGCACGAACGCTTATGTCGAGGCGTTCGCGAACACGCTCGCGCAGCCGCGCGAAGATCATCTCGAAACCCTGCGGGAGGCCGTCTCCACGGCCCTGGGACTGCTCGCACGCTGCGACTGCCCCTACCACAACGTCGAGCACACCATCATGGTGGCGGACGCCGGGCTGGCGATCCTGAAAGGGCAGCTCGCCCTGGAAGATCCCATCTCGCCAGACGACTGGCTTCATGCGGTGGTCGCCATGCTCTTTCACGACGTCGGCTATCTGCGGGACCTCCTGCCCGAGGACGGGCCGGAGGGCTGCCTGGTGGAACATGGCGGCAGGCGGGTATCGCCCCCCGCAGACGCCACAGATGCCTGGATGATGCCGTACCACGTCACCCGCGGTGATCTCTTCGTTCGCCAACACTATGCAGACCATCCGCTGATCGACGTCGATCGCGTGGCCGCCTACATCGAAATGACGCGCTTCCCGGTTCCCGACCGGCCACCCTACCAGCAGCTGGAAACCCTGGGCGCGCTCGTGCGGGCAGCCGATCTGATCGGCCAGATGGGCGACCCGAACTATCTGGCAAAACTGTCCAGCCTGTTCGTGGAGTTCAAGGAAAACGGCGAGGCTGACCGGCTCGGGTTCGCGAGCGTGGCCGAGCTTCGCGCGGATTCCCAGGCTTTTTTCAGCCAGCAGATTTCACCCTACCTGCCTAAAGCGCTGAAGCTGCTTCGCGCAACCGAAGAGGGCCGGGCCTGGGTCGTCAGCCTGTACGAGAACATCGAGCGGCGGGCCCAGGCGGGGGGCTCTGCGGCCCAGCCTGACCCATCAAAGCAGGAGAATTCCCGCGCTGGCCGTATCCACGCGGGCAACGGCTGACCCTACCCTCATCCGCCGTCCAACGCCTGGCACTCCTTCGCGCCGCTGATTAGACTTGTCCGCTTTGCTCGGGGCAGGCATGTCGGAGCTCGCGACCTACGAGTTCGGCCAGGAAGCGCCTTCTGGTCGGCGGCCACTGCGAATCGCGCTGCTGGGGTATCGCAGCAACCCGTTCAGTGGCGGGCAGGGCGTGTATCTGAAGTTCCTCTCCCGCGCCTTGGTGGATGCCGGGCACGAGGTGGACGTGATATCCGGCGAGCCCTACCCGGAACTGGACGGGCGCGTCGGGCTGATCAAGCTGCCAGGCCTGAACCTGTTCGACGTGCCCAATCACGTGACCGCGCTGCGCCCGAAGCATCTCCTTTCGGCAACCGACTTCTTCGAATGGTTGTCCATGCTGAGCGGCGGATTCCCGGAGCCGTATACCTTCGGGCGACGCCTGACGAGATACTTCTCCCGAATCGACGATCGCTACGACGTCGTACACGACAACCAGAGCCTGTGCTACGGCCTGCTGAACGTCGCGCGCCGAACGCCGGTGATCTGCACCATTCACCATCCCATCACCTGGGACCGCGATATCGCCATCGCCAACGCCGCAACCCGGGGCGAGCGGCTGCTGATCCGACGCTGGCACAGCTTTCTTGCCATGCAGACCCGCGTGGCAAAGCGTCTGCCCAACATCGTCACCGTCAGCGAGCGGTCCAAGCGCGACATCTGCGCGGCTTTCGAGATCCCCCAGGGCCGGGTGACCGTCGTCAGGAACGGCATCGACACCGAGGCGTTCCGCCCGGATCCGACCGTGACGCGCAAACCCTGGCAACTCGTCACCACGGCGAGTGCCGATCAGCCACTCAAGGGCGCCCAGCACCTGCTACCCGCGTTCGCCCAGCTGTGCCGGCGCTTTCCCGAGCTGCGCCTAGTCTTCATAGGCGCCCCGCGTCCCGGGGGCAAAACGGATCGCCTGGTAGACGCGCTCGGCGTGCGCCATCGCATGGATTTCATTCACGGGATCAGCACGGCAGACATCCGGAGGCTCTATGCCGAATCCACCGTGGCCGTCGTCCCGTCGGAATATGAGGGCTTCGGACTACCGGCCGGCGAGGCGATGGCCTGCGGTACGCCACTGGTGAGCACGGACGGCGGCGCGCTTCCAGAGGTTGTCGGTCAGGCGGGCCGGATCGTGCCGAGCCGCGACCCGGACGCGCTGGCAGAGGCCATCGCTGGGCTTCTGGTCGACCCGAAGGAGCGCGAAGCGCTCAGCCGCGCCGGCCGGGCCCGCATGGTCGAACACTTTGCCTGGGCAGAAGCCGCAGAGCGGCTCACCGCTCTCTACGAGCAGGTGCTCGCATGAGTCTGGAGACCGTCGATTTCGCGCGCCTGAAACTCGCCCCCGGGGACAACGTCCTGGATCTTGGCTGCGGAGAGGGCCGCCATGCCATCACCGCCTACCTCAGGGAGGCCGTCACTGTCGTCGGCATGGATCTGTCGCTCGGCGATCTGACAACCGCGCGGCAACGCTACGGCGAGTTCCGCGATGGCGACGACGCCTCTCGGCGGGTGGACTTCATCCTCGCCACCGGGCACAACCTGCCGTTCGCCGACGCCACCTTCGACAAGGTGATCTGCGCGGAAGTTCTCGAGCACATACACGACTACGAGAACGTTCTCGGTGAGATCCATCGAGTGCTCAAACCCGGCGGAACGCTTGCGGTCAGCGTGCCCCGATTCGGTCCGGAGTGGCTCTGCTGGCGACTTTCCGACGACTACCACCAGGTGGAGGGCGGCCACGTTCGCATCTTCAGGTCCCGGGAGCTGAGAAGGTCCATCGAGGCGTGCGCCCCAGAACCGGCCGGAGCGCGGCCGGTGGCCGGAAAGACGCAACTGTCGTTCCAGAGCCGGCATTTCGCCCACGGCCTGCATTCCCCGTACTGGTGGCTGCGCTGCCTGTTCTGGCGCCGGGGCGAGTCGGTCTGGCCCGTCCGCCTCTATCACCGCTTCCTGGTCTGGGATCTCATGCGCAAACCCCTGCTCACCCGTGTCCTGGAACGCGCCCTGAACCCGCTGATCGGCAAAAGCGTGGTCATGTACTTTCACCGGGGTGCCGTATGACGCGGCCGGAATCTCTGCACCGCACCGCCCGATACATCGCCTCCGTCCAGCAAAACGACGGCGCGATCCCCTGGTTTGCGGGAGGGATCACGGATCCCTGGGACCATGTGGAGGCCGCCATGGGGCTGAGCATCGGCGGGCATCACGCTCAGGCCGCGGCCGCTTACCGCTGGCTTGCCCGGATGCAGCGGGCCGATGGTTCCTGGCTGGCTGCCTACAGCGGTGCGCGCGTGGCGGACGGCACCCGAGCGGAGACCAATTTCGTCGCCTACGTGGCAACAGGCACCTGGCATCATTATCTGATCTCCGAGGACGGCAAGTTCCTGCGCTCCATGTGGCCGACAGTGAAGCGCGCGCTTGATTTCGTCACCGGCCTGCAGGCTCCCACGGGCGAGATCTACTGGGCCCAGGATACCCGCACGGGCATCAACAAGGACGCCCTGGTCACCGGTTGCAGCTCCATCTACAAGAGCCTCGAGTGCGGCATCTTCATGGCCGCGGAGCTCAATGAGGACCCGGGCGCCTGGCCCGCATGCCGGGCGCGACTCGGCGATGCCATCATCCTGCGCCCCGATCGCTTCGACCGCACGTGGGAAAGCAAGTCCCGCTACTCCATGGACTGGTTCTATCCGGTGCTGGCGGGGCTCTTTTCACAAGCCGACGCACGCGAACGGCTGGACGAGCGGTGGGAAACCTTCGTCGCCCCTTCGCTGGGCTGCCGCTGCGTCTCCGACCAGGCCTGGGTCACGGTTGCCGAGTCCTGCGAGCTTGCCATCGCCTGCGTCGCTTCCGGCGAGCCGGACAAAGCCGAGGAGCTCTGCGACGACCTGGCGAGGTTCCAGGCCGAGGACGGTTCTTGGTGGACGGGATACGCGTTCGAGGACGACGCCCTGTGGCCCGACGAGCGGCCCACCTGGACCGCCGGGGCCGTGCTGCTGGCCGCCGACGCCATGCACGGGCTGACCCCGGCATCGGCCCTGTTCACGGACAATGCGCTACCCGACGCGCCGGAGCACTCCGAGCGTGCGGGTCGTTTCCAGAGGCTCGAACAGGCCAGAGGCTGACGCCAGGCGGTAGACGTCTATAGGCGCCTGGCCGCCTTCGAGAGGATCCGGAAACAGATCGTGGATGGCCAGGAAACCGCCGGGCACGACGTGGGGAGCCCAGGTCCGGTAATCGGTCTGAGCAGCTTCGACGCTGTGCCCACCGTCAATGAACACGAGCGCAAGCGGCGTCGCCCAGTGGCGGCCCGCCAGCGCAGACGCCGCAACAACCGGGATCACGCATCCTTCCAGACCCGCGCGGTACATGGTTCTGCGAAACGCCATCAGCGATTCCATGCTGCCGATCTCGGCATCGAAGAGTTCCGGATCATGATACGCCTCACCCGGCTGGTGCTCCTCCGATCCCCGATGGTGATCGACCGCGTAGAGCACCTGGCCCTGGTCCCGGCAGGCCGTACCGAGATAAAGCGTGGACTTGCCGCAGTAGCTGCCCACCTCGAGGCAGGGCCCTAGGCCCGACGCAACGCTGGCGAGCGCGTAGAGCCGTGCGCCTTCCTCCGGGTGAAGGAACCCTTTGATCTCGTCGGGATCGAGTGGAAGCTTCATGTCGAAAAACCGAGCTTTTCGTCGCAATTCAGCGCAAATCCGACGGCAACCTCGCAGAACGGGATTGCAATTTCAACATCTGACACTAGACTCCCCTCACACGACCCTGCCGGTTCAACAAGATGCACGACGAAAACGAGCGAGAGCCCGTCGAGGAGCTGTTCGCGGCCGAGGCACCCTTTGCCTTCCCGGACCAGCTCTACAACGAGGACGACGCAGAGGACAATCTCAGCTACGTCCGCGGCTACAACTGATTCAGCCCTCGCGCCAGCTCAGATCAGCTCCAGCAGGTAGAACACCACCGCGAACGCCACCGGCAAAGCGATGGCGACGTATGCGAGCAGGTTGAGCAGCCCGTTGCGCTCGGCGTCCTCGGCGAGCTTCAGCCTCGGGCCGATGCCAATCCATAGCGCGCCGCCGGCAACGAATGCCAGAATGAGCGTGAGTATTACCCCTGCCATATGTGCCCGTCGGCGCGCTGCAAAGATCCTGCCGCCAGCCTACATGCTGCTGAGCTGCAGCATGCCCCGTGGCTTTGCCCCGGTGAGATCTGAGATCTTCTCGAAGTTTGCTCCCACATCCTCTGCAGTGGCGTCCAATCCCAGGTTGACGCCTTCGTTCTCGACGATGCAGGCCACCGAGTAGTTCCCGCCCTGAGCCTGAACGATCACGCCGTTGGGCGCTTCTTCGCTGCAAAGGAAGATAACGGCCGGGGTCACGAGCTCCGGACCGAGCGCAACCTGCGAGCCCTCGGGAATGAGTCCTTCCGTCATCCGCGTGGCCGCCACCGGCGCGATGGTGTTGGTGTAGATGTTGTTCTTGGCGCCCTCGATCTTCAGCGAGTTCATGAAACCCACCTGACCAAGCTTGGCTGCGCCGTAGTTGGTCTGCCCGAAGTTTCCGTAAAGACCCGTGGGCGAGGTTGTCATGACGATTCGCCCGTAGTTCTGTTCCTTCATGATCGGCCACACTTCGCGGGTGACGTTGACGGCACCCATCAGGTGCACGTCGACGACAATCTGGAAGTCGTCCAGCTCCATCTTGCCGAAGGAGCGGTCGCGCAGAATGCCCGCGTTGTTGATCAGAACGTCCACGCGGCCCCATGCGTTCATGGCATCGACGACCATGCTCTTCGCACCCTGCCGGTCCGATACGGACCCGCCATTGGCAAGGGCCTCGCCGCCCCCGGCCTTGATCTCGGCGACGACCTCGTCTGCCGCCGCAGACGACCCCCCGGTTCCGTCCATGGCGCCACCGAGGTCGTTGACCACGACCTTCGCCCCTCGCCGGGCCAGCTCGAGGGCGTGGCATCGGCCAAGACCGCCGCCGGCTCCGGTCACGATGGCAACCTTACCTTCAAACGAATAAGTCATATTCTTCTCCAGGGCTGTAGTCAGCTAAGCAAACGAGAGAGCCGCGCATTCTAATGCAATCTGGGCGCCGGGTGATCAGGGCCGGATACCGAAACGAACGGGGCCGGTGAGGTTGTCCAGACGCGGCTGGATCCAATCGACCCACTCGCACAGCATCGGACGCGTCTCCCGGGGATCGATGAGCTCGTGCACGGCAAACGACTCCGCCCGGGGAAAGGGCGAACGGGCAGCACGCATTCCGGACTCGAGCTCCGCCCGCTTCGCGTCCGGGTCGTCGGAAGCGGCGATCTCCCGGTGGAAGGCAACGGCAACGCCCCCTTCGAGCGGCAAAGCGCCGGTTTCCACCGACGGCCAGGCCAGAACGTAAGCACCCTTGCCGTAATGGGCGGCCGTGGCCACTCCGAAACCCTTGTGCACCTGAATCGACGCCCAGGGCACGGTGGCCTGAACGGCGGCGGCCACCGCCGCCATGCCGTAACGGATCGTGCCCGCTCGCTCGGCCTCAGGTCCGATCATGAAGCCCGGCTGGTCCACGAAGTTCACGATGGGCAGATGAAAGGTGTCGCACATCTCGACAAAGCGACGATACTTCTGCGCCGCCTGGGCCGTCATCGCGCCGGCATAGTGCCGATTGTCGTTGGCCAGCACCCCCACGGGTTGGCCGTCCAGCCTGGCCAGCCCGCAGATCTGACTTGGCCCGAAGGTCGCCCCGATCTCGAAAAAACTGCCCAGGTCCACGATCATCTCGACGATGACCCGCATGTCGAAGGGCGCGTTGGAATCCCGCGGCACGGCGGAAAGCAGCTCCTGCTCCATGCGGGTCGGATCGTCGTCGCTCGGCGCGCGCGGAGCGCGCTGCCAGACATTACCGGGCAGGTAACTCAGAAAGCGGCGGATCTGGCGAAAGGCGTCGTGCTCGTCCTCCGCGATGTTGTCCACCACGCCGCTCAGCGCATGGACCTGCACGCCGCCGAGCTCTTCCTTGGACAGGCGCACGCCCAGCGCCCGCTCGACCAGGGCCGGACCGCCGATGAGCACCTGAGCCGTGTGCCGGGTCATCACCGAGAAGTGGGACGCCACCAGCCGGCCGGCCGGAAATCCGGCGACCGCCCCCATGGCCCCCGATGCCACCGGAACCTCGGTCATCGTGTCGGCGATGATTCTGAAGCGCGGGTCGGCGTACACGGGTTCACCGACGGTTCCTCCTTTACGACCCGATCCCTTCACGCTGCCCCCGCCACCCTCGAGGAGCCGGATCAGCGGCACGCGGTACTCGCTGGCAAGGTGCTCGGCGTAGACGCTCTTGCGCAATCCGGCCGCGTTCGGAGAGCCGCCCTTGAGGGTGAAGTCCTCGCCGCCCACCACAACGCGGCGTCCCTCGACCTGGCCGAAACCCACCACGTAGTTGGCCGGAACGAACCCGGTCAGCTCGTCGTTCTCGTCGTAGTCGGGTATGGCCGTCGCCTTGCCCTGCTCGCGAAAACTGCCCTCGTCCAGAAGCTCGCCGATCCGTTCACGAATGGTGAGCCGGCCCTTGGCGTGCTGACGTGCAATGCCCTCCGGCCCGCCCTGCTGGCGCGCAAGATGGCGGCGGCGTTCGATCTCACCAACCTCGGTTTCCCAGCTCATCGTGCGGTTCCGTCAATCGTCCCTGAAATCGGGCTTCCTGTTCTCGAAGTTCGCCTTGATGGCTTCGACCTGGTTGGGCGATCCGATCAGACCCGTCTGCAGGGCCGCCTCCAGCTCCAGCCCCGTGCGCGCATCCGCGTGCCAGCTCTCCTCGAACAGCTTCTTCCCGGCTCGAACGGCATGGGGCGACTTCCCGGCGATCTCACGGGCGAGCTCCAGGGCGGCGGCCAGGGGGTCCTCCACGACGTGAGTCACCAGCCCGAGCTGCGAGGCTTCCGCTCCGCTGAGCACACGCCCGGTAAAGGTCAGCTCCTTGGCGAGATCTAGAGGCAGAACGTCACGCAGGGTCTGGGTAATGCTCATGTCCGGAATGAGGCCCCATTTGATCTCCATGATGGACATCTTTGCATCAGGAGCCGCGAAGCGAATGTCAGCACCCAGCGCGATCTGACATCCGCCGCCGTAGGCGACGCCGTGTATGGCGGCGATGACGGGCACCGGCAGACGCTTCCAGACGAGAGCCGGCCGCTGGGCCCGGTTTTCGGGTCGGTCGTCTTGCTGCAGCAGGCTGCCCGCGGATGACCGGGGGCTGGTCTCGGTCATGCCCTGGAAGCTGGCCATGTCGAGACCGGCACAGAAACCGCGGCCGTTGCCGGACAGAACCACCGCGCGCACGTCCTTAGCCTGTGCCAGCCGCTCTCCGGCTGCGACGATGGCATCGAACATCTGCGGGCTCAGCGCGTTGTACTTTTCCGGCCGGTTGAGACGCACGTCGGCCACGCCGCCCGATACGTCGATGGTGACCAGTTCCGACATAGTTTCCCCCCAACCCAGAAGACGGCCCTCTAACTTAACACAATTGCTCGTCCGCCCTAGTCCGCCTCGAGCACCAGCAGAATCTGTTCCTCTTCAACAGCCTCCTCCTCGCGCACGCGCAGCTCCGCGACGACGCCGGAGACAGGCGCCTCCACCGGAATCTCCATTTTCATGGACTCCAGAATGATCAGCACGTCTCCCGCCGACACCCGGTCGCCTTCGCCGACCTCGATCTTCCAGACGTTACCCTGAACCTCACTTTCGACCTCGTAGCGAGCCACGTTACCTCCTCATGCGTTCCGGCCGACTCCGCCCCCGCTCCGCAGATCGGAGCCAAGCACAAGCCCATCGAGAAATCCGGTGTGGATAAGCCCGGCAAGAAACCCGTCGTCCTGCAGCACGTCGAGCAGCAGCGGTATGTTTGTCTTGACCCCCCGGATCTCGAATCCCTTGAGCCCAACCAGCGTTCGGCCGATGGCAAGCTCGCGGGTCTCGCCCCAGCCGATGACCTTTGCCAGCATGGCATCGTAGAACGGCGTAACGGCCTGACCCTCCTGGTAACCCGTCTCCACCCGTACCCGGTGCATCCGCGGCGCCCGGAAAACGCGCAGAACGCCCGTGTCCGGCAGGAGCGTGCGCGGATCTTCCGCGTAAATTCTCGCTTCGACGGCATGGCCGCAGAGCCCGGGGCGCTCGGGAAGCGCTGCGCCGGCGGCCAGGCGGATCTGCAGCCCCACCAGATCGAGCCCCGTAACCGCCTCGGTCACCGCATGCTCCACCTGGATGCGTGCGTTCATCTCGAGGAAGCCGAACTCGCCCTGCTGCGTGCACAGCGTCTCCAGGGTCCCGACGTTGTCGTAGCCGATCTCTGCCATCACCGCTTCCGCGCGCGCGGCGAGCGCATCCAGCTCCTCGCGCGGCAGGCCGACGGCGGGCGCTTCCTCGATGATCTTCTGGTGTCGCCGTTGAATGGAACATTCGCGTTCGTAGAGGTGCAACGCCCCACCAGCACCATCGGCGAGAATCTGAAACTCCACGTGACGCGGCTTGTCGATGGCCCGCTCGAGGTAGATGCCTCCCTGCCCGAACGCCTGCTCGGCCAGCCGTTGTGCAGATGCGAAAGCCCTAGCCAGCTCCGCCTCGTCGCGAACCAGCCGCATGCCGATGCCGCCGCCTCCGGCGGCCGGTTTGAGCAGCACGGGGTATGACAGCTCGGCGGCGGCGCTCAGAGCCTCGTCGAGACTGCTGAGACCGCCACTGCCCGGGAAGACGGGAAAACCGTGGTCGGCGAGCAGGCGACGGGCCGCCACCTTGTCTCCCATCACCTCGAGCCACTTAGGATCCGGCCCGACGAACGTGGCTCCCGCAGCCGCCACCGCGCGGGCAAAGTCAGCATTCTCCGCCAGAAAGCCGTACCCGGGATGCACGGCGTCCGCGCCGCTTGCGCGCACGGCTTCCAGGAGGGCGGCCGTGTTGAGGTACGTTTCCCCGGCGCTCACCCCTGGCAGGCCCACCGCCCGAGAAGCCTCGGACAGGTACGGCGCATGGGCGTCCGCTTCGGAGTAAACGGCAACGCTCTCGATCCCCAGATCGTTGCAGGCACGCACCACCCGCCGGGCGATGGCCCCCCGGTTGGCAATCAGCAATCGCCGGAACACGGCGCGGCTCGTCCGGCTACTGAGCGCCCGTCGCCTTGGCGAACTGGGTCTGGAACTGAGCCAGATCGAAGTAGTCGCGCCAGGCTTTGATCTTGCCGTCGGCGACTTCGAAGGTGCCCATCACCGGGAGCTCGATCCAGGTGCCGTTGACCTTGAATTTGTCGATCCGCTCGGTGAGCACCACGCCACCCTCACCGACCACGTTGAGCAGGTCCCACTGAACCTCGCTGGCCGCGCCCATGAACCCCTCCAGCGACGCCCGAATTGCCTCGGTGCCCTGCACGGCCTGCATGGGAATGTTGTCGTACACCGCATCTTCGGTGAAGCACGCCACGATGCGGTCCAGATCAATGCTGTTGAAACCATCGATCAGCTCGAGCACTACTGCCTTGTCATCACTCACGTCGTTCTCCCTGTTTATCTCTTTTACCGATCTCGCCGGAGCGGCGCACCGTCGGGCGCGAGGCAGCACAACTGGCGGTCAGCCCCGCGTCCAGTTCAGATACTCCCTCCAGGCCTCGACGAAACCGCCCAACCCGCGATGCGAGGTCGCTTCGGTTGCGGCGCCCGCTTCCCGAGCCAGGAGGACCAGCTCCACCACGGCACGCCGGACACCTGATTCGAGTTCCAGAACGAACATGTCCGTCGCGGGTCCGCCGCGGTGATCGTCCGGCTTCTCCAGGGGAAACGAGCCCAACACCCCTGCCAGGGTATCGGCGACCGGACTCTCTCCGATCAGCTCGATGGTCTGGTTGAGCATCCATCGGGAAAAGACGTTGGGCTGATCGCACAGCTGCTTGTAGCGCTCCCAGTCCACGAGTAACCTGATTTTCCGCCCCCCTGGAAGAGGTCGATGTTAACAAAAGCGGACGACTATCCCATCCACCAGACCCCGGAGCCCATCGCTTATTCCGGGACGGATCGCAACTTCTACGATCGCTATTTCTTCAACGGGTACCAGCGCGAGGGTGAGCTGTTCTTCGCTGCGGCGCTTGGCGTCTATCCGCACCTGAACGTCATGGATGCCGCCTTCAGCATTCTGGTCGGCGGCAGGCAATACAACGTGCAGGCGTCCAAAGTGCTCCACATGGAGCGGCTGAACACCCAGGTGGGTCCCATCGAGGTCGAGGTCATCGAGCCGCTCAACGTCCTGAGGGTGAGCTGCGCGGATCCCGCCAACGGCGTGGCGGCGGACGTCTGTTTTCGTGCCCGGGTCCCCGCCGTGGAAGAACCGCGCTTCACCCGCCGTCAGGGTAGCCTCACCTTCATGGACTACACCCGGCTCACCCAGAACGGCAGCTATGAGGGCTGGCTCGAGGTCGACGGCCAGCGTTACGAGCTCACCCACGACGAGACCTGGGGAACCCGGGACCGGTCCTGGGGCATCCGCTCGGTGGGCGCACGCGACCCCCAGCCCAACCCGTACGCGGGTGAGCCCCAGTTCTACTGGCTGTGGGCGCCCCTGAACTTCCCGAGCACCAACAACTATTACCACCTCAACGCGGATCGCGAAGGTCGACCCTGGAACACCATGGGCCGCCTGGCCGATCCGGAGCGCAGCGAGGAGATGGCGGCCGTAGCGAGCAGCATCCGGCACCGGTCCGGCACCCGGCTGGCCGAGAGCGCCACCCTCGAGTACGTGCGGGAAAACGGCGAGGAGGCGACCATTGAGCTGCAGCCGACCCAGACCTTCTACATGCGCGGGCTGGGCTACATGCATCCGGAGTGGGGCCACGGGCTGTTCCACGGCGAGCTGGCGACGAATTACGAGGTCTACGAGACCGCCGAGATAGCCGATGCAGATCCCGGCTATTTTCACGTCCAGGCAATCTGCGATGCGCAGCTCACGGATGCCCGCGGCTCGGAGCGCGGCAAAGGCGTGCTGGAGCAACTCGTCATCGGCGCCTACGAACCCTACGGCTTCCGCGAGCTCTTCGACGTGGCGCCGTGACCTGCGGCTGCCCCCTGCCAAGCGCCCTGGCCCTTTACCCACGATTGGCACGATGCGGTAAGCTTGCCGGCGGCCCGGTCCGTGGGCGGCGTCGCCGCGGCATACCGGGATTTGCGGGTGGGGAGAGCCAAAGATGAGCACCGCGAAGGAGCCGCAAGACCCGGCGGGCGGGGTATCGCGACCCGATGAGCAAGCCGTTCCGAGCGCCCTTCCGCGGGCGTTCGGCGCGTCGGTGAAGCGCAAGGAAGACCGGCGCCTGATCACCGGGCGCGGGAACTACACCGACGACCTGCTCCTGCCCGATCAGGCCTTCGCCGCCTTCGTGCGATCCCCCCACGCTCACGCTGCTATCAATTCCATCGACGCGGAAGCGGCCAGGGAGATGCCCGGCGTGGTCGCCGTGCTGACGGGCGAGGAATTCGCGGCCAGCGGTCTCGGCCCGCTGATGTGCGGCTGGATGATCCACTCCCGCGACGGCGAGCCCATGAAGGTGGGCGAGCACCCGGCGCTGGCGTCGGACAAGGTCCGCTACGTCGGCGACGCGGTCGCCCTGGTGGTTGCCGACTCGCTTCAAGCCGCACGGGACGCCGCTGAGTGCGTGTACGTCGACTACGACGACCTGCCGGCGGTCGCCGACGTGGTTTCGGCAGGGTCCGTCGATGCGCCGGAGCTTCATTCGGGGATTGCAGGCAACGAAGCGTTCGACTGGGAAATAGGCGATGCCGACGCGGTAGCAGCCGCTTTCGCCAGGGCTGCCCACATCACCCGGCTGCGGCTGATAAACAACCGCCTGGTGCCGAACGCCATGGAGCCGCGCTCCCTCAACGCGCAGTTCGATGTTGGAACCGGCCAGCACACGCTGCACATTACCAGCCAGAACCCCCACGGCCTGAGAATGACGCTGGCAGCCGTGATCGGCTTCGCCCCCGAGCACAAGATCAGGGTCATCTCCGAGGACGTGGGCGGCGGCTTCGGATCCAAAGCATTCAACTACGCGGAAGAAGTGGCGTGCCTTTGGGCGGCCCGCGAGACCGGCAGGCCCGTGAAGTGGGCGGCCGATCGGTCAGAGGCGTTTCTGACCGACGCCCACGGCCGCGATCACGTCACCACCGCCGAGCTCGCCCTGGATGCCGACGGCCGTTTTCTGGCCTTGAAGGTGCACACTCAGGCCAATGTCGGCGCCTACCTGTCCACGTTCGGCTCGCTGATCCCGACCTACGTCTACGCCCCCTTGTTGTCGGGGCAGTACGAGATCCCGGCAATTCACGCCAACGTCATCGCCCGCTACACGAATACGGCACCCGTGGACGCCTACCGCGGCGCCGGCCGCCCGGAGGCGGGCTACGTGGTCGAGCGGCTGGTGGAGGAGGCGGCACGGGAACTCGGCATCGATTCTGCCGAGCTGCGGCGCCGCAACTTCGTGCGGTCGTTTCCTTACGTCACCCCGGTGGAGATGGAGTACGACACCGGCGACTTCCAGGCGACCCTGGACCAGGCGCTGCAGCTCATCGACCGTGATGGTTTTCCTGCCCGGCGGGCTGCATCCGAAGAGCAGGGCAAGCTGCGCGGCCTGGGCATCGGCGCCTACATCGAGGCAGCCGGGATCGGTCCCTCGGCCAAGCTGGGCAAGCTGGGATCGGGCGCGGGGCTGTGGGAGTCGGCGGAGGTGAGGGTGAATCCCACCGGCAGCGTCGAGGTGCTGACGGGCTGCCACAGCCACGGCCAGAGCCACGAGACGACCTATGCGCAACTCGTGGCCGATCGGTTCGGCATCGCCGTAGAGGACGTGGACATCGTCCACGGCGATACGGACAAGGTGCAGTTCGGGATGGGGACCTTCGGCTCGCGTTCGGGTCCGGTGGGCCTGTCCGCCATCGCCATCTCCTGCGATAAGGTGGTTGCCAAAGCCAAGCTCATCGCCGCCCAGGTCCTGGATGTTCCAACGCAGAGCGTGAGCTTCGCTGACGGAGAGTTCTCGAGCCCCCAGTCGAATCAGCGCCTTTCCTTCGCGGAAGTCGCCCTCAACGCGTATACGGCCCATCACTTCGACACCACACAGATCGAGCCGGGGCTGAAAGAGGGTTGCTACTTCGACCCGCCCAACTTCAACTTTCCCGCCGGTTGTCACGTCTGCGAGGTGGAGATCGATCGTGAGACCGGCGTGGTGGAGATCGTGGACTTCGTCGCCGTGGACGACTTCGGCACGCTGGTAAACCCGATGATCGTGGAAGGCCAGGTGCACGGCGGGGTCGCTCAGGGAATCGGCCAGGCGCTGCTGGAGAACACCGTCTACGACGACGGCGGCCAGTTGCTGTCCGGGTCCTTCATGGACTATTGCATGCCACGCGCGGACGACCTGCCGGATATCCGGGTCGGGTTCACGAATACACCCTCGCCTTCGAATCCGCTCGGCATCAAGGGCTGCGGCGAGGCCGGCGCCATCGGAGCGCCACCGGCCGTCATCAACGCAATCACCGACGCTCTCGGAGTAAGGGAGCTTGACATGCCTGCCACGTCCGAGAAGATCTGGCGGGTGATCAAGGAGCAGGCGCTGTGAAGACACTGCTGAAGAACGCCAACATCATCGACGGGCTCGGCAACGCGCCGTTTGCCGGCGACGTGCTCATCGACGAAGAGCTCATCTTGGCGGTGGGCGCAGCCGACGGGGAAGGGGCGACCGTCATCGACGTCGCGGGCAAGACCGTCATGCCAGGCCTCATCGACGCGCACTGCCACGTGACGCTGGACGAGACCCATTCGAACGACGAGATGTTCTTCCACCGCCGGGAAGGCCTCGGCGCCCTGGTGGCCGCGTACAACGTGCAGAAGCTGCTCCGTGCCGGGGTCACCGGTTTCCTCGACGCGGACTGCATCTTCGATATCGGCGTGGACCTGAGGGATGCCATCGAGGCGGGCATCGTGCCCGGGCCGCGGATGTCGACCGGCGGGAACGCTCTGCTGACGTCCGTGGGCGGCACCGCCGGTAATCTGATTCCGGCGGAGGGCCGCGTCGGCTACGCCAAGGTAGTGCGCAGCCGCGACGAGATCGTCACCGAGGTGCGCCGCCAGATAAAGCTCGGCGTGGACTGGATCAAGGTTCACGTGACGGGGCTGGTTCCGCGGCAGAAGCACCGCGGTGAGATTCAGGCCTGGTCCTTCGACGAGCTGAAGACCGTCTGCGACACCGCCCACGAGCTCGGCATACCCGTGGTCGGCCACTGCCGCAACGCGAAGAGCATCGCGGACTCCGTCCGGGCGGGCATGGACATGATCCTGCACGCCACGTTCATGGACGACGCCGCGCTCGAGGCGGTCATCGAGCGGAAGGTCCCGCTGGTGCCGACTTTCACGTTCCAGGCCAACCTCGCTGATTTCGGCGATCTGGTGGGGGCGGACCCCAACCTGCGAGAGATCTTCCGGCGGGAGATCGCCGAGAGCGCCGACATGATCCGCCGCGCCTACGAGGCCGGCGTGCCCGTGCTGTGCGGCACGGAAACCGGTTTCTCGCTGACGCCTTACGGCGAGTGGCACTACCGGGAAATGGAGGTGTTCGTCCGCGACATGGGTTTCACCCCGCTCGAGGCGATACGCGCGGCCACGTCGGAGTGCGGTCGCGCCATCGGCCTGCAGGATCGCGTCGGCGCGGTGGAGGCCGGGCGGCTGGCCGACCTCCTGGTAGTCGACGGCGACCCGTCCAAGGACGTGACGGTCCTCGGCGACAAGACGAAAATCGAACGGGTGTTCTTGAACGGTGCGCAGCTGGACCTGCCCCCCCTGCCCGCACGCAAGCCCATTCCCGGCTGGCGGGTCTCCGCCTACTCCTCAAGCCAGCTTTTCTGGGCGGACGCACATAAATGAGCCTGGTCACCGTCGACTCGTACCAAGCCGCCAACGCGGCGCTGAAACAGAAAGATCTGCGTCAGGCGCTCTACGACGAGGGCGCCGTGATCATGCGCGAGGTGCTCGTCAACCTGCACGGCGACGAGCACAGGACCCGGCGCAACGTGGAAACCCAGGTCTTCCGTCGCGACTTCTTCCGCTACTACGAGCACGAGGTTTTTCCGCGCACCCTCGAGGAGACCATCGCCCCCTTCCTCGCCGCCGGAAAGATGGACATCGTGGACTTCGGCTACCGGGTCATGGTCAACCTCACCGCGGACTTCACCGGCATCGACCGGCCGAAGAAGTCGCCGGAGGAAACCGAGCAGCTCATAAAGATGCTGAGGTTGTTCGGCCGCACGGCCACCCTCGCCCACTCTACCGAGGATCGCGAACCGATTCGCCGTGCCGCGCTGGACGCGCTCGCGGATTTTCAGCGCGACTACGTTGACCCTTCGGTGGCTCGTCGCCAGGCGCTCATCGCCAGCGTGAACCGAGGCGATCTGTCCGAGGAGGACCTGCCCCGGGACATCCTCACGGTGCTCCTGAAGAACCAGGACACCGTGCAGCTGGCCGACGACGTGCGGGTAAGGGAGATGGCTTTCTTCGCGCTGGCAGGCGCCCATACCTCGATTCACACCCTAGGCCACGTCATGCACGAGATCTTCACGTGGTGCGCCAGCCACCCGGAAGACTGGTCGCGCTTCGAGACCGACCCGCTGTTCGTGCAGCGCGCCGTCCACGAATCCATCCGCCTGCATCCCTCGAGCCCCATTGCCGCCCGCCGCGCGCTCTGCCCGGTCCATGTGGCAGGCAAGGACGTTCAGGCGGACACCCGGGTGACCGTCGACCTGCAGAAGGCAAACCGCGACCCGGCAGCATTCGGGGCGGATGCGGAGCGGTTCAACCCTGATCGACCCCGCGGGGCAAAGGTGCCCCCCTACGGACTTTCCTTCGGGTTGGGCATGCACGCCTGCCTTGGGCTCAATCTGGCCGCCGGCGCGCTGCCGAAGCCGGACACCGATCCCGACGATCACCACTACGGCACCGTCGCGATGATCGTGCGCACCCTGCTGGCCCATCGGGCACGGCCTGAGCCCGGCTCGCCGCCGCGCAAGGACACCACCACCGCGCGCGACATCTGGGCGACCTACCCTGTCACCCTGGGCTGAGATGGACCTGCGCATCACCGACTACCGCCACGCTCACCAGGCGTTGTGCAGCCCGCATCTGAAACAGTCCCTTTACGACGCCGGCGGGGTGATCATGGAAGACACGCTGCTGACCCTGCACGGCCAGCGCCACACCCGCCGACGGCACCTCGCCCTGAGGGTCTTCCGCAGAGACTACGCCCGTCACTACGAGCGCGAGGTTTTTCCAAAAGCGCTGCGCGACGCCCTGGAGCCGCTGCGGGGCCAGCCCAGCATCGACGTCGTGGCGTTCGGCCACGCCGTATCCATGAACCTGACAGCCGATTTCGCCGGCATCGACCGGTCCGAGGACCCGGAAGCCACGGCCGCGTTGCAGCGGTTGACGAAGAAATTCGGCGAGGGAGCGACCCTGGTGCATTCCACGCGCGCCCACGATCAGGTCAGGGCAGAGGTACGCGAAGCGCTGGCCGAGTACCGCGGCCGCTTCCTGGAGCCGTCCATGGCGCGGCGAGAGCGGCTAATCTCGGCGTGGCGTGGGAGCGAGATACCCGAGGAATCCCTGCCTCGCGACATGCTCACGGTGCTGCTGACGGACCGGGGCGGCCTCGACGACGACGGTCTCGCGCGGGAGATCGCCTTCTACCTTCAGGCCGGCGCCCACAGCACGTCCAACGCCTTCGCCCACGCGCTCTGGGAGGTGCTGACCTGGCTCGGCAGCGACCTCGCCCGCAGGGCGGCCCTGGCCGGCGATGCGCTCGCCACCCAGCGGGCCGTGCACGAGGCGCTACGGCTTCATCCCGCCAGCCCCGTGGCCTGGCGCCGGGCGCTCGAGCCCATCGATTTCAGCTGGGGCCTGCACGTGGAGCCGGAGGATCACCTGGTGGTGGACATCGCCGCGGCCAATCGGGACCCGGAGGTTTTCGGGCCCGAGGCGGACGCGTTCCAGCCCGGGCGCGCGGTGCTGGACCGGCGCGCCAACCCCTTCGGTCTGACCTTCGGGATCGGCGTGCACAACTGCCTCGGCCGAGACATAGACGCCGGCCTGCCGCAAGATTCCGATACCGAAGCCGGCAGCCATCAGTACGGCACGGTGACGCTCCTGGTTCATCACTTTCTATCCGAGCTAGACGCCATGTTCGATCCTGCCGACCTGCCGGTGCCCGACGAAGACACCTCGCGTCCCAACTGGGGCCGCTTTCCCGTCCGCGTGCGGTGGCAAACATGAGCGTGCGCCGAGCGCTGGTGACCGGCGCTGCCCACGGCATCGGCGCCGCCATTGCCACCCGGCTGGGAAGCGCCGGATACCGGGTCGGCGTGCTCGACATGGACGGCACGGCGGCCGCGGAGGTGGCGGCCGCGCTGCCCGATGCGCTGCCGCTGACCGCCGACGTGACCGACGCCGACAGCATCGACCGGGCGCTGGACGCCTTCGGCGAGCCGCCCAACCTTCTGGTGAACAACGCCGGCATCGTGCACTTCGGGCCGGTGGTCGAGGAAAGCGTGGCCGACTTCGTCAAGGTGATATCCGTCAACCTGATCGGCTGCTACGTGGCCAGCCGGCAGTGCGCCCAACGGATGAGCGGCGGGGATCACATCATCAGCATCACCTCCATCAACGACCGGACGCCGGCCCCCGGCTCTGGAGCTTATCCCGCGGCCAAGGCAGGGGTCCGCCAGCTGATGCGCCAGCTGGCCGTGGAGCTCGCCGAGCGGGGCATTCGCGCCAATTCGGTCTGTCCCGGCTTCATCGATGCCGGCATGTCGGCACCCTTCTATGCGGACCCGAAGGTAAGGGAGACCCGCGCCCGCGCGGTTCCGTTGGGCCGACTGGGCACCGCAGAGGACGTGGCCAACGCGGTCGCCTTTCTCGACTCGGAGGCCGGCGCGTACGTCAACGGCCACGAGCTGGTCGTGGACGGCGGCGTCACCCACACCCTCCTCAAGCACCTGCCGAGGGACTGATGCGCAACGTGATGCTCATTGGCGGCATCTATCATCCGTTCGAGGAGGCGGCACCCGTGCTCGCCCGACTCCTCGAATCTCTCGGCATCGAGAGCGTCATTACCAGCGACGTCTCGGAGGCGGTGGCGGAACTCGAATCCGCCGACCTCTTCACCATCTACGCCCTGCGCTGGCGCATGCTCAACGACGAGAAATACGTGCCCTTCCGCAAGCAGTGGGCATTCGAGCTGCCCGAGGAAGATGCCCAGGCCATAGAGAACTTCGTGGAAGCCGGCGGCGGGATGCTCGGACTGCACACCGCAAGCATCTGCTTCGACACCTGGTACGAGTTTCCGAGGCTGCTCGGCGGCTCCTGGCGCTGGGGCGAGACGTTTCATCCGCCCGAGGGAAACGTGGAGGTGCGCGCGGTGGCCGATCATCCGGCGACGCGGGGCGTCACCGACTTCGGACTCCACGACGAGATCTACCACCACCTGGCCATCGGCAACGAAAGCAAGGTACTGCTCGAGGGCCGGGTTCCCGACGGCGACTGGCACCCCATCAGCTGGGCGCACGAGGCCGCCGCGGGCAGGGTCGTCTACTCGGCGCTCGGCCACGACGGACGATCCCTTGGCGACCCTCATCATGCCCGGTTCATCCGCCAGGCGGTGGCCTGGCTGCTGGGAGAGGACGAGTGAGGCCCATCGCCGGCATGTCGATCCTCGTCACCGGCGCCAGCTCCGGGCTCGGCGCCGGTGCGGCGGCTTACTTCGCCGAGCGGGGGGCCAGGGTCACCATCTCCGCCCGCCGGGAGGACCGGCTCGCGGCGGTGAAGGAGGCCATCGGCGACGCAGCCGCCATGGTCGTCGGCGACGTGACCAGCGCAGCGGACCGGCAGCGCATGATCGACGAAGCGGTCCGCCACGGCGGGGGGCTCGACGCGCTGATCAGCAACGCCGGCAACATGTACCGCGGGCCCATCACCGACCTCGACGAGCAGGCGCTCCTGGACATCTTTCACAGCAACGTCGTCGCCGGGATGCTGCTCACGGGCCTCGCCGTACCGGAGCTGGAAAAGCGCCAGGGCGCGGTGATCTTCGTCGGCAGCATCCACACCATGAGGGCATTCCCCGGCGCTTCGCCCTACGCGGCGACGAAGGGCGCGCTGCAGACCCTGACCAGGGTTCTGGCCGCCGAGCTCGGCGAGCGCGGCATCCGGGTGAATTGCGTGATCCCCGGCGCCGTGCCCACCGAGATCTATCAGCGTGCGGGCCTGCTGTCGGACGAGGACGCGCGGGCTCGCATCGCGGGGATGGCCTCCATGCACCCCCTCGGCCGGGTCGGCACCGAGGAGGAGCTCGCCGAGGCCATGGCTTACCTGATTCAGGCGGAGTGGACCACGGGGGCCGAGCTGGTGGTGGACGGCGGGCTGGGGCTAGGGGCCACCAACGCGTAGCGGGCAGTGGTGGCGTATCGTCGCCGGTGACTTAAAATGTCCGCTGGGGATAAGGACAAATCAGGGGGAGGCGATGGCCGAGAGCCAGCCCAAGCCGGGTGAGGCACGCTGCCCGGGCATTTCGGTACAGGACCTGATGGACAGGGACAGCCGAACGGTGCCCGCCTATCTGCGCGAGCACAGCTACGCGTTTCTCGGCGACGAGGACATTCCTTTTGCCCGCTACACGTCGCGCGACTGGTTCGACAAAGAGATCGAGCACATGTGGCCGAGGACGTGGCAGTGGGCGTGTCGCGAGGAGCACCTGCCGGCCCCCGGTGATTATTACGTTTACGACGTCGGCCCGTACTCGGTCATCGTGTTGCGGGACAGCAGCGGCGCGATCCGGGCATACCGCAACGCCTGCATGCATCGCGGGACGAAGCTCAAGCCCTCGTTCAGCACGGGTTCGGCTGACTCCATCCGCTGCCCTTATCACGGCTGGCAGTGGAACCTGGAGGGCGAGCTGCAATCGTTTCCCTGCGAGTGGGATTTCCCCCACGTCGATCCCGATGCCGTGGGCCTGTCCTCCGTCCGGGCCGAACTCTGGGGCGGCTTCGTGTTCATCAACCTGGATCCCGAGGCCGTTCCGCTACGGGAGTACCTTCATCCCCTGCCCGAGCACGTGGACAGCAGCGTCTTCGAGCAACGCTACGTGGCCATCCACATACAGAAAGAGCTGAACTGCAACTGGAAGATCGCCTCGGAGGCGTTTTTAGAAGCCTATCACGTGATGGAAACCCACCCTCAGCTCATGCGCACCAACGGCGACGCGAACACCCAGTACGACTTCTACGGCGATCACGTCAACCGGCTGATCAACGTCGCCGGCTCGCCGAGCGCTTACCTCGAGGAGCCGATAACCGAGCAGGAGGTGCTGGATCTGTTTCTGGTGGGGGATCGTGAGGATATCGGCGAGGCGCTGGTGGTGCCCGAGGGCGGCACCGCTCGCCAGGTCATGGCCGAGCATTTCAGAGAGAGCGTGAACGCGTCCGGGGGAGCGGATCTCTCCGAAGTGTGCGATTCGGAGATCGTGGACACCATCGCCTACTTCGTCTTCCCCAACCAGCAGTTCTTCTCCGGGGTATCGTTTCCCATCGTTTACCGCTTCCGGCCGCTCGGCATGAGCCACGACCGCAGCCTGTTCGATTTCGTCATCCTCAAAACGCGGCCCAACGACGGCTCTCCAGCACCCACGGCCGAGCCCGTGCGGTTGACGGCGGACGAGTCGTACACGCTGGTACCGGGCATGGATCCCTATGTCGGCCACGTTTTCGATCAGGACACCGGCAACGTCCAGGCAGCCCAGGAGGGTGCCATGGCCACCGACAAGGCCGGCGCGACCCTGGGAAATTATCAGGAAATACGCATCCGTCACTTTCACCAGACTCTCGGCAAGTACGTTGCTGGCGAGCTTTAGGAGCACACGATGACAGACGTTCTGATCACCGGGGCAGCCCGCGGTATCGGTTTCGAGCTGGCCAGGCAATACGCGGAGGCCGGGGACCGGGTCTACGCCACCAGCCGTAATCCCGACGGCGCAGCCCAACTCAGCGCGCTGGCGGCCGATTTCCCGGACAACGTCAGCGTGCACCGAATGGACGTGGGCGACATGGGGTCGGTGCAGGGCTGCGCCGCCGAGCTGAACGCAGCGCCCATCGACGTGCTGATCAACAACGCCGGCGTCTGGGGCGGGCTGGAGACCCAGACTTTTCAGAACATGGACTACGAGAACTGGGCGTTCGAGTTCAACGTCATGGCCATGGGCCCCTTCCGGGTCATCCAGACCTTTCTGCCGAACGTGCTCGCCGGGCGCGACAAGAAGATCGTGACGCTCTCCAGCCAGGTAGCCGCCCACGTCTACGATCACGTCATCGGCTACTCCTACGCCAGCGCCAAGGCCGCCGTGAACCGGCTGATGACGGCCCTGGCCACCGAACTCCAGGACCAGGGCATCATCGTCGTTCCCATGCACCCGGGGTGGGTGAAAACCGACATGGCGGGCGACGTCGCAGACATCTATCCTTCGGAAAGCGCCGAGGGCGTTCGCCGGGTCATCGCCGGGATGACCATGAAGGACACGGGCAAGTTCCTGAAATGGACCGGCGACATTCACCCATGGTAGCGACACGAACGGTTTCTGCCGGGCGACCGGCACACACGCAATGCAAACAGATCAGGGAAGGCTAAACCAATGAATACAGGCTACAACCCGGAGTTCAATCCCACCGGAATCGAAGGCGGCATCGACACCAACGCGCTTCCCTGGATCGACCTGCCCCAGGCACCCGGGGTATCGATCAAGCCGCTCCGGGCCAGCAGCGAGTCGGGCATGTTTTCCACCGTGGTCAGGGTAGCCGATGGCAGCGAGCTGTCGAGCATCGTCTACCTCGGCGCCATGGACATGATCGTCCTGTCGGGCCGGCTCACCTACCCCTCGGGACCCATGTCGGGGACCCTGGAGCCCGGAACCTGGGGCTACGTGCCCGCGAATGCCCGGGTGGAACGGTTCATTGCGGAGGAAGACACGGAGTTTCTGGCGAACTTCTACGGTCCGGTTGCCTTTCTCGCGGACGACGGGCGCACGGTGTCGAGCCTGCTGACCAGCCTGGACATCCAGGCGGCCGCGCGCGACCGGGGCATCAACCTGGTGCCCAACACCCTGGCGGAGTGCATGCAGGAGCGGCCGCCCGCTTATCAGGGCCCCGTGGAGCCACTGGCCATCGCCGGCAGCGACTCAAAGGCACTGGTGGTTGCCGCCGAGGGCGTCGCTGCAGATGCGGGCCGTGCGGTGCACCCGCACTTCATCGACACCCGCGCGGTTCCCTGGATCGTCAATCCGGACACGCCCGACCTGGGCCTGAAGATACTCCGGGTCAGCGAGGAAACCGGCATCACGTCGCTCATCGTGCGGCACAACGGCGTCGCCGGGCCCCACTACCACCTGGGCGCCGCCGACTTCATGGTGCTCAGCGGTCACATCGGTTATCGGGCAGGACCGCCCGAGGGCTACGGGCCGGGGGTCTGGTTCTACGAGCCCGCCGGAGCGCGTCACGAAGCCACCCAGCGCATCGGCGAGGAAGATCTCATCTACACCGCAAACGTCTACGGCCCGCTGCAGTTCGACGAGGGCCCCGACACGCCCATCGCGGCCGTGCTGTCCTGGATGCAGTACAAGGCAATGGCCGATGCCGGCGGGGTAGATCTCGTGCACAGCACCTTCGACAACGACGCCTCGCTGCTCGCCTGGGCGCCCATCGGCAGCGAGGGCGCCCGGCTCTGAGCCGGGCTTCGGCGGAAGCAAGCGGGGGATCGACGTGCGGATGGACGTGAACAAAGGCATCCGGGTCTGCGAGGAAATCGCAGCCTCGGAAACCGACCCCAGGAAGCGCCACAATCTGGAGATGGTGATTGCCCACATGCGGGCGGAAGCTCGCTGTGACGTCCAGGGCGTTCTCGACACGCTCGTCGACGAGCCATGCTACGTCTGGCACAGCGCGCCCGACGATCCGTTGCTCAACCCACGCGGCAGCAGGGAGGCGGTCGCCGACTTCTACGATCGGATGATCGTCAGGACCGGCGCCCATCGGCTCGAATGGGATATCACCCGGGTCATGGTGGACGAGCACGCCGTGCTCACCGAAGGCGTCATGCGGGTCGCGTTTCCCGGCTGGGCGCTGGCGGAGATGGACATCGCCGTCGACGACCCGGACGCCTACTACGTGGCGGAGGGCATCACCACGGTCATCTGGCCCGTCGACCCGGAAACCGGGCTGCTCGTCGGAGAAGAGGTCTACGAGTACGACAAGATGGCCGGGATCGCCGATCGGAAGATCGCGCCGAGCGACATCCTGCCGCTGTCCTCGGCGGCGTAACGTCCGGGCAACGACACGCATGGCACCATGACCGATCCCGTCACGGAACTGCGCGATGCCATCGATCGGCAGACCATCGCCGATCTGCAGAACCGCTACGCCTATGCCATCGACGCCGGTCGCTACGACGACCTGGACGGGGTGTTCACTCCCGATGCCGTGGCCGACTACGGCCCCGCGGGACGGGTCGAGGGCGTGGAAGCGATCAAGGCGACCTGCCGCCACGCTTTAGAGCCGCTGACGGCCGCGCAGCACATCAACACCAACCACTGGGCCGTCATCGAAGGTGACCACGCGCGGGCCGGGTGCTACCTGCACGTCCATCAGCACCGGGAGAGCACGCCGGGCGGCGATCATCTGGAGATGGGCGGCCGCTACGAGGACGCGCTGATCAGGACGCCGGACGGCTGGCGCATCACCTCGCGCAAGCTGACCATCCTCTGGAGCCAGGGCAACCCTGAGGTGCGCTGGGAGCGCTAGAGATCGAGCGTCGAGCCCGTGAGACGCTGGTAGGCTTCGAGATAGCGCCCGATGCTCTTCTCCACGACCTCATCGGGCAACGCGGGTCCAGGGGGCGTTTTGTCCCACTCCCCCGCCGCCACCACCGTCTCCAGGTAATTGCGGACGATCTGCTTGTCGAAGCTGGGCTGCTCGCGTCCGGGTTCCCACTCGTCGGCAGGCCAGAACCTCGAGCTGTCGGGCGTGAAGATCTCGTCGATCAGAATCGGTTCCTCCCGACCCGGCAGCTGACCGAACTCGAATTTCGTGTCGGCGAGAATGATGCCGCGCTCAAGCGCGTAGTCGCGCGCCTTGGCGTACAACCTCAGGGTCGTGTCGCCGAGCCAGTCCATGAGCTCGCGGCCGACGATGCCGACGCCTTCCTCGAAGCTGATGTTCTCGTCGTGACCGGTGTCCGCCTTGGTGGATGGCGTGAACAGCGGCTCTTCCAGCCGATCGCTGTTTCTCAACCCCTCGGGCAGCTCGATTCCGCACACCGCACCCGTGCGCTGATAATCCTTCCAGCCGCTGCCGGTGATGTAGCCGCGCGCGATGCATTCGATGGGGACCACGCGGGTCTTGCGGCACAGCATGATGCGTCCTGCGAGGGCCTCTCTCTGGGCGTCGCTCAGCCCGGGCACGTCTGCCACGTCGGTGGAAATCAGATGGTGGTCGACCTCTCCGGCGAAGTGGTCGAACCAGAACCGTGAGATCTGGGTGAGAACGATGCCTTTGCCGGGCAGGCCGTTGGCCATCACGACGTCGAACGCGCTGATCCGATCAGTGGCGATGATCAGCAGAGCCTCCTCGCCGCCGTCGAGGGTGACGTCGTAGAGATCGCGAACCTTGCCTGAGCGTCGGTTCGGCAAACCGAGATTCGTTTCCAGTAGCGCCTGTCTCATTTTTCCCCCATGTCCAATCGAGTCAAACTTTCAATGTCAGGCCGTCATCCCGCCGTCCGCCATGTAGACCGAGCCGGTGACCCAAGCGCTGTCGTCGCTGGCAAGAAAGAGCATGACCTTGGCGATCTCCTCCGGCTCGGCGTATCGCTGCAGCGCGATGCGCGACTGCATCAGGCTCTTCACCTGCTCGCCGCCCCCCGGCGCGATGCCCTCCTCGATGCTTCGCATCATACGCGTCTCCACGGGAGATGGATTCACAGTGTTGACGCGGATGTTCTGCCCGGCGCATTCCCGGGCGGCCGATCGCATCAGCCCGATCACCGCGTGCTTGCTGGTGACGTAAGCGGACATGCCCGGAGATCCTCCGACGCCGGCAACCGAGGAGGTGATGACGATGCTGCCGCCGCCACGCCGCGCCATGGCGGGGATGGCCGATTTCAGCCCCAGGAAGACGCCCTTGACGTTGACGCCCAGGACCTGATCGAACCTCGCCTCGTCGTAGTCCACGATGGGCACGGCAACGTCGCCTTCGATCCCCGCATTGGCAATGAGCACGTCCACCCCGCCGTAGCGCTCTTCCGCGCACGCGACCATGGCGGCGTTGTCCGCAGAAGCGGTGACGTCACCGACAAAGTAGCTGACGCGGTTGCTGCCGATACCGCGCACGGTTTCCTCCAGCGCCTTCTCGTCCACATCGACCAGCAGGACGTCGGCGCCTTCCTCGGCGAAAAGCCGACCCGCAGCAGCACCGATGCCACCGGCGCCCCCCGTGATGACGGCCACTTTACCCTTCAGTCTTCCCATGCCTTGCGCTTCCCCCGCACACCGATTCAGCCCAGCGCGCGCTCGAGATCCCCCAGGAGATCCTCGCTCTCCTCGATGCCCACGGATATGCGGATCAGCGAATCGTCTATGCCCATGCTCGCCCGCCGCTCCGGACCCATCTCGTAGTAAATCGTGTGAGCCACGGGAATCGCCAGGGTCCGGTTGTCACCCAGGTTGCTGGACTTGATGATCACATCCAACGCGTTCATGAAGTTCCAGATGTCCACCTCGGGAACCAGCTCGAAGCTGAACAGCGCGCCCGGATGGCGGAACAGGCGGCTCGCCCGCTCGTGCTGGGGATGCTGCTTAAGGCCGGGATAGTAGACGGCTTTGACCTTCGGGTGCGCATCGAGCATCGCCGTCATGGCGGCCGCGTTGGCACACTGGCGCTCCAGCCGCAACCCAAGGGTCTCCGAGCCCACGGCGATGTGATGAGCGGCTTCCGGGGCAAGCGCGGCGCCGAAGTCCCGCAGTCCTTTCTTCTTGATCTGGGTGATGGCCCACTTCTCGGCGGCCCCGGATTTGTACGTATCGTAGATGTTGGAAAAATCCGCCCAGTCGAAATTCCCGAGCTCCGTCACCGCTCCGCCCAGCGCGTTGCCGTGACCGCCGATGTACTTGGTCAGGCTGTTCACCACCAGGCTGGCGCCGACGCTGGCCGGCAGAAACAGGTAGGGCGACGTCATGGTGTTGTCCACCACGTAAATGAGGCCGCGCTCGGCGCACAGCTTACCGATCTCCTCCAACGCAGATACCTGCGTGCGCGGGTTGGCAATGGTTTCCACGAACACGAGCCGGGTACGCTCGTTGATGCCGGCGGCCACGGCGTCCACATCGGTGGCATCGACAAACGTGACGTCCACCCCGTGGGTCGAAAAGGAGTTGAACAGGCTGTTGGTGTTGCCGAACAGGAAGGAGCTCGACACGAAGTGATCGCCGTTGCGAAGCAGGGCGAAGAGCATGGTCCCGATGGCAGCCATGCCCGTGGAGAAACAGACGGTCTGCAGCCCCTGTTCCATGGTGGAGATCTTGGTCTGGAGGGCTTCCACGGTGGGGTTCACCTGCCGGCCATAGGTGTAGCCGGCTTTGGTGCCCTGGAACACCGCCGCAAGGTCGCGGGCGTCGTCGTACCCGTATGCCACCGTGGAGTGCACCGGCTTGTGCAGCGAGCCGTGCTCGATGACCTCGAGCCGGTCGCTGTGCACGATCTTCGTGGTGAAACCCTTCATCGGTAGCAGCGCGCCGTGCTAGACGGCTGTGGCGGCTTCTGGCTGCTCGTCCAGGACCATGGCCCGGAACGGATTCTGCTGGAGCATCAGCTTGACCTGATCTGCCGGCACCGGGTCACTGAATATGAAGCCCTGCACCTCGCTGCAGCCCTGGGAACGCAGATAGCGAAGCTGAGTGCGGTTCTCCACGCCCTCGGCAATGAGGTCCAGGTTGAGACCCCGCGCCATGGCGACGATGGCGTTGACGATGGAGGCATCGCCATGGTCTGCGCGGATGTCGCCCACGAAGCTGCGGTCGATCTTCAGCGTGTGGATGGGGAACTGCTGCAGGTAGCTCAGCGACGAGTATCCGGTGCCGAAATCGTCGATGGCGATCCGCACCCCGAGCTGCCGCAGCTGCTTGAGCTTGGGAATGACCACCTCCATGTCCTGCATCAGGATGTTCTCGGTGATCTCCAGCTTGACCCTGGAGGGATCCAGGCCGGCAGCAGCCATGTCCGCAACGAAATTATCGACGAAGTCCTCCTGCTCGATCTGCGGGGCAGACAGGTTCACGGACAGCCGGATACTTCCAAGCCCCGCGCGCTCCCAGCCGGCAACATCGGTGCACGCCCGGCGCTGAACGAAGGTGTCGATCTGGGTGATCAGACCGGTTTCTTCGGCCATGGGCAGGAAGTCGCCGGGCTCTACCAGCCCGCGCTCCGGATGCCGCCACCGGACGAGCGCCTCGACACCGACGATCTCCCCGGTCTTCAGCGCCACCTGAGGCTGGTAGTACACGACCAGCTCTTCCTGGGTAAGCCCGTTGCGAAGCTCGCGCTCCATGGACAGCCGGGTCGAGTACTTGTGGTTCATCTCCTCGGAGAAGAACTGGTAGCCGTTCTTGCCGCGACCCTTGACGTGGTACATGGCAATGTCGGCGTTCTGAATCAACGCTTCCTCGGTCTCCCCGGCCTCCGGGTACATGGCTACGCCGATGCTGGCACCCACGAACAGCTCGAGGCCATCAATGACGAAGGGACCGCCCAGCCGGTCGAGGATCTTGGTGGCGATGACCACCACGTCGTCGCGCGTGCGCACCTCCGGCAGCAGCAGCGTGAACTCGTCGCCGCCGAAGCGCGACAGCGTGTCGCCGCGCCGCAGACAGCTCTGCAGGCGATTGGCTACCGCTTTGAGAAGCCGATCGCCCATGCTGTGGCCCAGGGTGTCATTGACGATCTTGAAGCGGTCCAGATCCAGGAACATCACGGCCAGTCTTCGCTTGCTCCGCCGTGCCTGGGTGATTGCCAGCGACAGGCGGTCCTTGAGCAGAGCGCGGTTCGGCAGATGGGTGAGCAGATCGTGGTAGGCCTGAAAGCTGATGACCTCCTGGGCCTCTTTGCGTTCGCTGATATCCCGCGCGATGCCGTAGGTTCCAACGAAGTTTTCCCGGGTACGCTCCTTGGGATCGGAATAAACGCCCATGGCCGTGAGCTCAGTCCAGATGGCGTGGGCATGAAACAGACGCGCGCCCCGTCGGGCGTGGCGGCTCTTCAGGCGCATCTCCGCGTTGGACACCGCCCTGTCGCCCGTGCGCCGCTCGTTGAACACGTTCCGCGCAAGCTCCAGGTGGTCGTCGTCCACCAGCTCCGTGTAGTGCTTGCCGATGAGTTCGTCACGGGAGAATCCCAGCAGACTTTCGACACGGTCGTTGAGAAAGGTGAAGCAGCCGTTGCGGTCGAGCATGTAGACCAGATCCGGGGAGCTGTTGACGATGTAGCGATGCAGCTCCTCTGATTCCTTGACCTTCTCTTCCATGAGCTCGTTTTGAGCCTCGAGCTGGCACTGTCGCAGCGCCGTCTCCATGGTCGCGATGAGCTCGCCCGCCTCATAGGGCTTCTTGACGAAGTCGAAGGCCCCGCAATGCAGCGCGTGCTTGACGCCGCTGAAGCTGGAATCGCCGCTGACGACGATGATTTTGCAGGTGAGCTCGTTGCGGGCCGCGTAGTCGAGGACGTCGTGCCCGCTCACGCCCGGCATGATCAGGTCCAGCAGAACGACGTCGTAGCTTTTCTCCGCCAGAAGATCCAGCGCCTGCTGGCCGCCGAGGGCTTTGTCCGGCTCGTAGCCGTGCAGCACCATCAGCTGGTAAAGGCTGTTGAGCAGCTCGGGTTTGTCATCGACGAGGAGAATCGACGCACCCACCAGCCCGGACCCGGCGCTTTTTCGATTGAGCAATCGGGAGAATGACTCTCGGGGACTGGAAGCGTCCGCCGTGCTGCTTTCACTCATACCAGAACTGTCCCACGTCGTGCTCGACATGCTTACCAATTGTGACGAATTTTTGCTGCTCTGGATAGGCGCCCGCTCATGACGGATCACGCTCGTGCCGAAACGGGCGCGGCCAGAGCTCGAACACGCGCGACAGCGCGGAAAGCGCCAGCGCGTGCTTGATCACCCCTTGCTGCACCGCGTCGGCGACCGCCCGCTCGCTCATCAGCGTCACCTCGATGGCTTCGCCCGGGGTCGGCGCCGGCTCCTGCAGCAACGAAACGCCGGAGGCCAGCCAGTGATGGCAGAGGTGGTCGTGAAAAGCGGGATTCGGCTCAACGGCGCCGAGGTAGGTCCAATCCCCACCGCCGTAACCGGTCTCCTCCAGGAGCTCCCGCCGGGCGGCGGCGAGCGAGTCCTCGCCCGGGTCCACCATGCCTCCCGGAGTCTCCAAAGTCGTGTAATCCACGCCGAAGCGGAACTGGCGAACCATGACGGAGAGCCCATCGGCCGTAAGCGCTACGACGTTCACCCAGTCCACGGACTCCAGAACCAGCCGCCGGAGCACCGCATCGTTGCGCGGATTGCGCATCCTGTCGAAGCGGGTCTTGAACAGAATCAGGTCATTGCCGTACTCCGAGCCCAGACGCTCCCAGCGCAGTTCCAGCTCCGAATCCACACTCATCCTTCGTACCCCGTCAATTCCATGTAGCCGCGGCCAGTGCGTCTGCCCGCCATGTCGAAGACGCCCACCAGCCCTTCCCAGTAGGAAACGCTGGTCTCCATGCGCTGATCGGGAACGGCGGCGCGGATGCGCAGCTCGCGATCGAGCGCCTTCAGGCGCCACTGCAGCGGCCAGGCAACGCCGTCGTCGTCCTGCCAGAAGATCTCCGGCTCGAGCTCGAAGTCGTCGGCGCCAAGAGGATGCTTCGCGCCGTAGGGGTCGATGAGCACGGCGTGATCGTAGCGATCCCGGGACCCATCCGCACGCCTGAGCTGGTAGACCATGATCTCCCAGCTGTCGTCGAGGTGAAGGGCGAACCAGTCCCAACCCACCTGCCCGGACGAGAGCGCGCTGGTGCTCCACTCGCGGTCGATCCAGGCCCGGCCGCTGACCTGATGCTCTACCTCACCGATCCTGAGCGTGCCCCGCGCACTTAGCCGCGGCACCGAGTAGTAATAGGAAGCCTGCTCCGGCCCCTTGGCGCTCAGGCCGCGATCACCCTGCAGAACGGGCCTTTTCAGCGCATCCAGCTGCAGGTCGACGGCGAACGCGTCAGCCTTCACGCTCAACCTCTGCTCGTCGAAGCCGCCGTTCCGGCCGGCAAGCTCCCAGCCGTCCACCCAGACGCGAAATGGCTCTGCGGTGGCACCGGCGACGCCCGGGTGGCCACGCGCCACGCGCTCCTCATGCCAGTGCCCCTGCTCCAGGACGCCGGTAACCGCTGCGTGCGCCAGAAAGACCTGGTTGGACAGCCACGGGTTGGCTGGCCCGGGCCCGGGCGCCAGCGCCTGGCGAAACACGGTGAACTGCACCCCGAACTCCGCGCCGAACTCGTTCTGGACGTTGGCGGTCAGGTACCACCACTCACTCCTGAACCTCGGGTGAGGGCCGTGGTCCCCAGGGAACGCGAACGGCACGACAGCCTCCGCCCGGGCAAAACCCTGCGCGTCCGTCTCGCCCAGCACGGCGCCGAGCCGCAGAGTCCCTTCCCCCATGGCGCCGCCCGCCGGCTCGTCCGGTTGGCAACCGGGGGCCACGATCAGCAGCGTCAGCAGCAACGCGGGCAGGGTTACGATGCGCATTCCCTATCAGATCTCCCCGGCCGAATCCCGCGGCGACGGCAACAGTCCCGCCAGCACGGCAGCACCGATCCCGAGCGCGAGTGGCACGGCCACGTCGCTCAATGCCAGATGCAGATCCACCGTCCAGCCGAAGGCCCGCGGGTTGATCACCGCGCACAACAGCCATGCCATGAGCACCCCCAGGGGCAGGGCCAACGCTACCGCGACGCTGCCGATGCCCAGCGCCCGGCGCACGGCCACCCGGGCGAGCTCGCCCGCGGTGACGCCCAGCATGACGAGCAGGTGCACGCCCTGCTGCTGATTGAGGCGCAGGGCGACGAGGGAGTTGTGCACGCCGATGGCGGCCACCAGCAGGGCGAGCAGGGTCAGGGAGGACGTAATGGCAAACGTGCGATCGAAGATCTCCATCGCCACCTGACGCATCCGCCCGCGGGGCTCCACCTCCACGCCGGGGAAGGCCGCAAGGAGACGCGCGTCGAGATCGGCACCAGCGACCTGATCATCCGCCGCCAGCGAGACGCTGAGCCGGTCGTGCACGAGCTCGATGCCCAGGTCGGCCGCAACCGACTCATCCACGAGCACACGGTAACCGGCCTCGCCAAAACCGCTGAAAACGCCCGCGATCCGGAGGCCCCCGCCCAGAGCCAGACGATCGCCCACATCTGCTCCGAGCAAGCCGGCCAGCCGCTCGCTGACCAGCGCTTCCCCTGGGCCCAGCCCTCCGCGAACGCCGTATCGGGCCGCCTCCGCCTCGTCGAGCGGCGAGTAGCCAAGCTCGATGGGCACGGTGCCGACGCGATGTCTGGCCCTCCCGTAGGGCTGCACGTGATCGACCGACGGCTGCTCTAAGAGCCAACCGTGCACGTCGGCCAAGTCGCGCCCGCCCCCATCCACATAAAGATCGTGGGCGAGGCGCTGATCGAGCATCTGCGCGAAGTCCGTGCGGAAGCTCTCCACCATCAGCCCCACGGCCATGCTAGTGGCCACGGCCAGCGACAGCGCACCAACGGCCACGGACAGATCCCGCGGGTACCACGCCACCTCGCGCAGAGCGTGCCGGTTGAGGAGACGGCCACGCAAGCGCAGCGCAGAGGCCCGCAACGCCTCCAGCATGGGCTGGACGACGGCAACCACCAGCATTCCCAGCGCGAGCACGGCTGCGAAGCCGCCGAACAGACCCGTCACCGGGAAGTAGACGCCGGCCGCGGCGACCGCGAGCAGCACGCCAGCCAGGATCCAGGTGGGCGCCCCGGAGCCCGATCCCCACTCGCGGCGGCAGGCCATCCACGCGCTCAGCGAGCCAACGCCCATGCCCGACACGCCGGCTTTGAGCAGGAGCCAACCCGTAATCGGCGGCCACTGCCCGGCCGCGTCTGCAGCCAGGGTCGTCATGGCACCAAGCCCGCGGGCCAGCACAACGCCGCCGAGCAACCCGGCGAAGCTCGCCACCAAGCCCAGCAGGAAAAACGCGCGCACGAACCCACGGGTCAGCTCGATCCTGGACACGCCCATGGCTTCGAGCCGGTCGTTGAGCAGGCGACGGCGACGGTGCCAGATGATGGCTATCTGGTAGATCAGAAACCACGCCACCACCAGAACCAGCAGACCCAGCGCTCCCACGTTGAAAACCACCGATCGCGCAAAGCCCAGGGACGGCTGCTCCGCCGAGATCGAGCGAGCGCGCCATCCCTCCGGCTGCCACCCCGACGAGCGGCGGGCAAACCCCGCGGAGATTCCCGGGAGCACGCGCTCGGCCAGCTCGCTGGCCCGCGCGTAGGGGTCCGATCGGCGGACACCGATCTGGCTCAGCGCCTGGGGAGGCAATCCCAGCAGCGTCTGGGCGATGCCCAGATCGGCAAGCACGAGCCCGCCGAGGTCGGCGTCGAGCACGCCCTCCACCTGGAATGACGCGCCGCCCACCTCGATGGACTCGCCCGCCCGAAGGCCGAAGCTCCCGTCTACCAGCAGGCGGCCGTCGGCGATCAGCGCCCGACCATCGATCCCGGAACCGGAGGCCGGCAAACTCGAGGCCGCGATCCAGTCGACGCCCACCACGAGCGCGCGGCGTCCCGCCATCACCCGCTGACCTTCCACCATGGGAACCAGCGCCCGCACGTCCGTATACTCGCCAGCGCGCCAGCGCGCCCGAAGCGCGAAATAATCGGCATCGGTGAGATTTGCGCCATCGCGATCGAGAAGCTCGGTGAGGCCGTCTAGATGGGGCAGGCCGACCATTTCCAGGGAGGCGTTGATGCGGGAACCGATCTGATGGACGGCCACGACCGCGGCAACGCCCAGGGTCAGCCCCACCAGCACCGAAAGCGTGCTCCACCGCGCCCGCAGCAGAAACCGCAGCTGGCTGAGCCCGAGCAGGCTCACACCGCGCCCGCGCCCAGCCGCAGGACGTGGTCCGCGCGCGCCGCGACCGCCTCGTTGTGTGTCGCCAACAGCAGGGCGGCGCCCTGGGCGCGTACCTCGCGCCAGAGAAGGTCCGTCACCAGATTCGCGTTGCCGCCGTCCAGGTTGCCCGTCGGCTCATCCGCCAGAACCAGCACCGGCTCGTGGGCGAGCGCCCGGGCGATGGCCGTGCGTTGACGCTCACCGCCTGAGAGGTTCTCCGGGAAATCGTCGAGGCGGTCGTCCATCCCCAGATCGGCCAGCCGCTGCAGGGCGGCCGCCCGCAGATGGCCGCGCCCGGTCAGCTCGAGCGGCAGCAGCACGTTTTCCCGAACCGTGAGCGTCGGCACGAGATTGAAGAACTGAAACACGTATCCGAGCTGCCGGCGTCTGACGTCCGCACGGGCCGCATCGCTAAGCCCGTCGATCCGCAGAGTACCTTCCGGGGTGGTCAGCTCGATCAGACCCGCATCCGGCAGCACCAGTCCGGCGACGATGCTCAGCAGAGTGGACTTGCCGGAGCCGCTGGGCCCGCAAACGGCCAGAATCTCTCCCGGACCCACCTCTAAGGAGACCTCCGCGAGCACAACCCGCTCGGCGCTTCCGTCAACGTAGCGTTTGGCAAGGCCGGCAACGGACAGGACCGGGTTCATGATTCTGCCCTCATCGCAGTGGATACATCCCCTGATGGCGCAGATCGGCCGTCAGCTCGTCGAGGTGCGCCTCCGCGGCCACATCGGCCAGCATGTGCGCAACGCCTGAATAACGCGCGATGGTCTGCAGGGTCGTCAGCGTGGGCGCGATCATCTGCCATCGCCCCGTCTCGAAAAGCTCCAGGGCCCTGCCTGGCGCTACCCAGGCCTCGGCCGCCGTTTCCCAAGCGTGCCCAGCGGTGACCTGGCCCGTTGGCATATGGGCAATGAAGAACCGCGTGTCGAAGCGCCGCGGCGCCACCTCAGGCGTGATCCAGTGACTGAAATAGTGCGCGCGGCCGGCCCGGATGGCGAGCCCTTCCTGCCGGCACATGGCCGCGAAATCCAGCTCGCCGGAGATGAGCGCGTGACGGTGTCCGGCAAAGCGCTCCGCTTCGGCATCCGTTCGCGGGGTGAAGAGCTCACCGTCGCGATCCGCCAGAAGCACGCCGCACTCCTCGAAGCACTCGCGAATGGCCGCCACCCAGTATCGCAGGCCGCCCGCCTCCACGCCCAACCGCTGCGACGCCGACCGGTCGTCCAGGTCGGTGACAAGCTCGGGCACGAAGTCGGCCGCGTCCACCTTGCCCCCCGGAAAGACGTGCAGGTCCGGGAAGTCGACGCCGCCGGGACGCTGAACCATGAACACCTCGGGGCCGCCGCCAACGTCGCGGACGAGCAGGATGGTCGCGGCGAGCCTGATGTTGTCTTTTCTAACGGGCTGCATTTGCAGGAACTGATATCAAATTGCCATCTCTTGTCGGGCTCGGCATGCCGCGCTAGTCTGAGACCGACCACGCGGCCGAGACCTCAAAATGAAAGAAAAATATTACAAGGTCCTCGTGCGTCTTCCGCCGGAAATGCGAGAGATGCTCGCAGAGTCGGCGCGACACTACCGGCGCAGCAGGAACTCCGACATTGTAGCGCGTCTGCAGGAGTCCTTCAGAGGCATAGCAGATTCCGCCCGGGGACGGGGACTTGCGCCACCCATGCACGACCAGTTCGAGCAGCTGTTCAGGGCCGACCTCAGCCCGCAGGAACAGAGCCTCGTCACGGCCTTTCGCCGGCTGAGCAGTGACCAGCAGACGGCGCTGCTCGCCCTGCTCAACTGACGCTGCGGACCGGGACACCCCTGATGTCACTTTCACCCTATCACCACCCCACCACGATCTGCCTGGTGGACGACAATCAATCCTTTCTGGACAGCATGATCCTGGAGATGCCCAGCATGTGGGCTTGCCGGGCGTTCACGGACCCCCACGCAGCTGCAGAGTTCCTGAACCAACCCATCGGGCTGCCGCCGCTGGCTGAGCGCTGCCTTTCCCGGGAGACCTCAACGGGCTCCGACGCGGTCATTCACATCGACCTCGGCCTCATCGAGCAGGAGGTCAATCATCCGGACCGGTTCAGGCGCATATCGGTGCTGGTGGCCGATTACGCCATGCCATCCATGAACGGGCTGGAGCTTTGCGCCGCGGCCAGGGATCCCCACCTGCGCAAGGCCATGCTCACCGGCGTCGCGGATGAAAAGCTGGCAGTCGAGGCCTTCAACGAGGGTCTCATCCACCGGTTCATTCCCAAACACGGGACGTCGGCGACCGCCATCGCCCGGGAATACATCGCCGAGCTGCAGGCCGAATATTTCGAACAGTACACGGCCCTGCTTCAGGGCAGCCTGACCGTGGGCAAGCCCGGCTTTCTGACCGATCCCGACGTCTCGCAATGGGTCGAGGCACTCATGCGCACCGAGCGGCTGGTCGAGTACTACCTGGTGGATGACCCGCCGGGCCTGCTGATGCTCGGCAGCGACGGCGCGATGTTCAGAGCGATGATCCTGGACCCCGTTGAACTGAGCCATCAGCTCGAGATCGCGCGCCGGTATGGCGCGCCCGACCACATCGTGAAGGGCATCGCGGAGCGCCGGCTGGCCGTGCTGCTCGCCGGCGACTCCCCGGCCGACTATTACGGCGCCGAGAGCTTTCCGTGGGAAGAGAACGTCTGCGCGGTCAGCCCCGTGGGCGATGACGGGAAGTGGTTTGTCGGCGTGGTGCGAGACGCGCCGGTAGACATCGATTTCGACCCGAGGCTTTCCTCCTACGACGCCTACCTGGCAACCCTGGAGCGCTGAAGCGGCATCGCGACTGGGGCCGGCGCTACCCGACCGGCTGGCACCTCGGTCCGGGCCGCCGGGACGGCCTTGGACCGTGTCAGCCGCCGTAGCGTGCTTTCAGCCCCCCGGCGTAGGCTTCGAGCTTCCCGAGCAGCCTCTCGCGTCGGGCGTCCTCTCCGGCCGAGTCCTGCCGGATCCGATCCAGCCGCGCGTCGAACTCCTTCAGCGTGAGCCACGGCGCATCCTCAGCATTGAGCTTGTCGCGCACGAACTCGTGCCAGTCCTGCCGCTCCTCCTCGGAGAGCGACTCCGCAAAGCTGCGGGACTTCAGCCGGGTCGAGAGCGAAACCAGCCGGCGGTCCGAATAGTCGAGGTCCAACCACTTCCCCTGGCCAAGCGCCTCCTGAAGGCTGGCGCAGCGACCGCGATCCGCATCCTGGAGAAAGGCGTCGTAAAGCGCCGCTTCCACATCGGGTGCTGCCGGTGGGGGGCGATCGCCATATACGCGCATGATCTTCTGAGCCAGTCCGGGCCGGGCGAGACGCCGCTGGCGTTCCTTGATCTCTCGACGGTCGAACCCGATGCGCTCCCAGTTCTCGCCGGTCATGACCTCGATGCCCGCCACGAACGGGCAGCGATTGATGCGGATCTCCTTCAGCGGGGGGCGACTGGTGGAACCCTCCTTGAACAGCTCCGCACGTATCTGCTCGTCGGTCCAGCCGATCAGCGGCTCCACGTCTTCACTGAGGTCGGCGACGATGATGGAGTTGCTGTTCTTGGGGTGGCGGCACAGCGACACCACCGGCGCGGCGCAGTAGCGGCTGCGCGGATACATGCCCGAGACATGCAGGCATACGCGCGCTCCGAACGGTTCCAACAGCTGCTTGACCTGCTTCTTCGACCGGCCGTTGAAATAGTAGTCGAACAGCTTCGGCTGGCAGTCGCGAATCAACCGCGCAAGCGCAACCGTAGCGCGCACGTCCGACATGGCATCGTGGGCCTGGCCGTGCTCGAGGTCATTGGCCTTGGTGAGCAGCTCGAGCCGGTAGACGGGAAGACCTTCGTCGTCGGTGGGCCAGCGGATCCCGTCGCGCCGCAGCGCGCCCGTCGCCCGGACGAGATCGATGATGTCCCAGCGCGAGTTGCCGTTCTGCCACTCCCGGGCGTACGGGTCGATGAGCATCCGGTAGAAGCCGAAGCGAATGAACTCGTCATCGAAGCGAAGGCTGTTGTAGCCGGCCACGCAGGTCTGGGGCGCCGAGAAAAGCTCGTTGATGCGCGTCATCGCCTGCCACTCGCTGACGCCTTCCCGGCGGGTGACATCAGGGGTAATGCCCGTCACCAGCGTCGCCTCGGGACTCGGCAGCACGTCGTCGGGGAGCTCCACGTAGGTGCAGTACTCGTCCCCGACCGGGTTGAGCGACAGATCGGTGCGCAGCCCTGCGAACTGGATCACGCGATCCCAGCGCGGCTCTATACCCGAGGTTTCAAGGTCGTACCAATAGTAGCTGGCTGCCATCGCTTCCTATAACCTTGCCTTCCCATGTCGGCTTCCAACGCAAAGCGCATCGCGCTCCCCGCTGGCCCCATTCTCGCATTGTTCGCCGGATACCTCATGTACTCTACCGGGACGACCCCGGCGGCGGCCATAACCTTGGGCATAACGTTGATCTGCGTGGTGTGGTGGGTGTTCGAGCCTATCCCCATCCCGGCAACGTCGGTGCTTCCCCTGGCCATGCTGCCCCTGCTGGGGGTGCTGACGCCGCAGCAGGTCGCCCAGGCTTACGGTCATCCGCTCATCCTGCTCATGCTCGGCGGGTTCATCCTCTCCACAGCCCTGGCCCGCAACGGGGCCCACCGGCGCATCGCGCTGACCATGGTCCGCGCTTTTGGCGGCAGCAGCAGCCGGCGACTGGTTTTCGGGTTCATGGCCGCCAGCGCGGTGCTGAGCATGTGGATCTCCAACACCGCGACCACGCTGATGCTTCTGCCCGTGGCGCTCGCGGTGCTGGAAAAGGCCGAGGATCCGAAGCTTGCCACGCCGCTCCTGCTGGGCATCGCTTACGCCGCCAGCATCGGCGGCATCGGCACGCCCATCGGAACCCCGCCCAACGTCGTGTTCATGGGCGTGTACAACGATCTCGGCGTGGGTCAGATCGGGTTTGCGGACTGGATGTCGTTTGCGATGCCCGTGGTGCTGGTGCTCCTGCCCATCGCCGCCGTGTGGCTGACCCGTCGACTGGGACACCAGGGCACCGTGGACGTCCCCGAGGTGGGCGCGTGGCAGGCCGGTGAGGTTCGGGTGCTGATGGTCTTCGCCCTGACTGCCGTCGCCTGGATAACCCGCAGCGAGCCGTTCGGAGGCTGGACGGCACTGCTGGGGCTGGCCCAGACCAACGACGCCATGGTCGCCCTGCTCGCCGTGGTGATCATGTTCGTCGTGCCTGACGGGAAGGGCGAGCGGTTGCTCGACTGGGAGACCGCTACTCAGATCCCCTGGGGCATGCTGATTCTGTTCGGCGCGGGGCTGACAATCGCCGCGGCGTTCACCGCCTCCGGTCTCAGCCAGACGATCGGCGCGCTGCTGTCCGGCCTGGCAGCGCTGCATGTGCTGCTGATCATGCTCACCATCTGCCTCACCGTTACCTTCCTCACCGAAACCACGAGCAACACGGCGACGACGACCCTGCTGATGCCGATTCTCGCCGCAGGCGCCGTGGGCGCGGGCATATCGCCCGAGCTCTTCATGATTCCTGCCGCGATGAGCGCATCCTGCGCCTTCATGCTACCCGTGGCCACCGCGCCCAACGTGATCATGTTCAGCACCGGCCGTGTCGCCATCGAGACCATGGTGAAAGAGGGCTTCACACTCAACCTCATCGGCGCCATCGTCATCGCCACGCTCTGCTATGTGCTGCTCACGTAAGGCTTCCATCGCATCGGCCCTGCGCTCGGAGGTCATGCGGGCCATCGTCTCGACCTCGTCGAAGAAGCGTCGCCAATCTCCGGACACCTGGGCGAAGACGGCGGCGAAGGCCGGAACGTCGTCGTCGTAAGTCGACAGGGAAACGAGAAACGCGTTGTTCAGCCCGGCCAGAACCTCGTCGTACCTTCCGGATCCGTATCGGGAAATGTTCCTCTGGTAACAGGCTTTCCCACGATCGATCACCTTCGACTTGCCCGCCCGTTTTTCCCCTTCGCTCAGACCGCTGATGTAAAGCTCCTCCAGAGCCCGCCGGATCTCGAGCAGAAGCCGCATCAGTGCCGGCCAGCTCCTGCCGCGCTCGAGAAACTCATCGGCCGCTTGGGCCCCATGGCGCTGCTCGATCCAGCTCCGGGCGCCCTCTCGGCCCACGAAGCTCGCAAACGCTTCGTTGAACCCCACGTCACCCGCCACCCAGACCCTGGAGTGAGCCAGCTCGTGAATCAGCAACTCGGCCAGCCTTCCTTGGGGCCAGCGAATGAACGTGCTCAGCAGCGGGTCTTCGAACCAGCCGAGCGTGGAGTACGCGGGCACGCCCCCCACGTAGACGTCCAGGCCCCTGTCCTTGAGACCTGCCGCAAACCGCTCGGCACGGCCCTGCTCGAAGTAGCCACGGTACGGAGCGCAGCCGACGACGAGATAACACCAGGACCGCGCCTCGAGGCTGAGCTCCGGAGCCGCGAAAACGTTCCAGACCACGTAAGGCCGATCCAGCTCGACGTAGGAGGAGTAGCTACCGCCTGCTTCGAGCCCGAGTTCGGCTTCTGCGAAAGCGAGCACCGACTGGCTGGAGCGCAGGCCCGAGAGGAGACCGGCCTGAAGCGCATCGGGGTCCTCAACGGCTTCGAGACGGGCAAGCAATTCGCCCACGGGCTGCCCGGAAGACGAGATCTGCAGCTGACCGCTCATGGCCTGGGTGTAGTAGCCGAGGCTCGCGCAGCCGGAGAGAAACGAGGCGGCCGCGGCCGCCGCCAGCAGGCGCCCGATCGTCATATGCGGCCGTACGCCTGCTGTGGTCGTCTGCATTCTCAAGCCGGGATCCCCCAGGCAGTAGCGCTAGGTCAGCACGTATGATAAGAGGGTTTCGTGGCGTTCCTGAAAGGCATACTGGCAACGACGCTGGTGGCGTTGAACACCATCGTGCTGTGCATCCCGCTGTTCCTGGTTTCAGCCGTGCGTGCGCTGAGCCCGGCGGCCATCAAACGTTGGCTCAGCCGGAAGCTCGATCGCTGGATCATCGACGGCTGGGTCGCTACCAATCGCGCCTGCTTCGGCTGGCTGGACCTGTGCGACGTCGAGGTGCAATGGCAGGGCGCCGAACGGCTCGACCGCGACAGGTGGTATCTGGTGATCAGCAACCATCAGAGCTGGACCGACATACTCCTGCTGCAGACATCACTGTATGGACACATACCACCCATCAAGTTCTTCACCAAACGCGAGCTCATCTGGATCCCGTTCATCGGTCTGGCCATGCGGCTGCTCGGATTTCCGTTCGTGCGGCGCATGACGAGGGAACAGATTGCGAAGAAGCCAGAGCTCGTGCGCGCAGATCGCGACGCCACCCTGGCCGCATGTCAGGAGTTCCGCAACCACCCCACCACGGTTCTGAATTTCCTGGAGGGCACGCGCTTCACACCCGCCAAACAGGCCCGGCAGGACGCTCGCTTCAAGCACCTCCTCAACCCGAAAATCGGCGGGTTGTCCTACGTCCTGAGCGGCCTGAGCAAGGAGCTGGACAGGCTCGTCGACGTCACCATCACCTACCCCCGAGGAACCCCCACGTTCTGGGAGTTCATGCAGGGCAAGTGCCCGGCAGCGCACCTGCTGGTGCAATGCCGGGAGATCCCACAGGACGTGAGGGCGCCCGGGAACGACGACGAGCAGCGTGAGGTCGTTTCGCCCTGGATAGAGGCCTTGTGGCGCGAAAAGGACGCGCGCCTGGGGGCCCAGACGGTCGCGCTGTGATGTACCAGGATTACTTTCAGCTCAACCAGGCGCCCTTTTCCATCGCGCCGGATCCCAATTTTCTGTATCTGAGCGCGGGCCACAGCGAGGCGCTCGCCCACCTGATGTACGGCTTCTCGCACGGCGGCTTCGTGCTGATCACGGGCGAGGTGGGAACCGGCAAGACGACGCTGCTGCGCAACCTGATCAAGCAGACGCCCCCGGATCTAGACGTCGCGTTCATTCTCAACCCGCGTCTGACGGTCAAGGAGCTGCTGGAAACCCTTTGCGACGAGCTCGGGGTGCGCTATCCGGAGGGATCGAACCCGACGGTCAAGCAATACATCGACGTGCTCAACCGGCACCTTCTGGCGGCCCACGAGAAGGGGCGCAGCACGGTGGTAATCATCGACGAAGCCCAGAACCTCTCACCGGCGGTGCTGGAACAGATCCGCCTGCTGACCAATCTGGAGACGGACGAGAGAAAGCTGCTGCGAATCATCCTGCTGGGCCAGCCCGAACTCGGCGCCCTGCTGGACCGGGCCGAGCTTCGCCAGCTCGCCCAGCGCATCACCGCACGCTATCACCTGGGGGCGCTCAACCGGGAGGACACCTACGCGTACATAGTGCACCGCCTGGCCCGCGCGGGCGGAAACCCGAAGCTGTTTTCCCGGGGCGCGCTTTCACGCCTATTCAGGATCTCGAAGGGCGTTCCCAGGCTGATCAACGTGGTGGCCGACCGGGCGCTGCTCGGCGCCTACGTGGAGGGCAGACACCAGGTCACCGGACGAATCGTCAGCCGCGCGGCCAGGGAGGTGCTCGGCCGCCGGCCGCGCTATCGCCTCTGGATCGGCGTCGGTGCCGCCTCGGTCTCGGCCGCCGGCGTCGCCTGGGCCTACCTCACCCTGCCCGAGGTCGTCGATCTGCCGACGACGATTCCGGCCGTCTCGTCACCGGCCGTGCAGGCCCCGAGCGAGCCGGTGCCGGTGCCCGAAACCACCCTTGCCGAGCCCGTACCGGCAGCGATTACGCCACCAGCACGGGCCCCAAGCCTGACGTCGCGGGATGATGGCGTCGATGGCGCCGGCTCCCAAGCCGCGTCGCCCAGCGAGACCGAGCCCGCGCCGGTGCCCGTGCCGGAGATCGCGCCGGAGATCGCGGCCAGCGTAGCCGTCGAGCCCGATATCCGGCGGCCGCCGATGAGCAGCTTTCAATCCCAGCGCAGGGCCTACGCGGCCGTGTTCGACGCCTGGGGCGCCGATTACCGCACAGCCCCGCCAAGCATGATCCCATGCAACTTCGCGCCGTCAGCGGGCCTGCAATGCCTGGGCCTGCGCGGCACCTGGAGCGATATCGAGGCCATGAACCTGCCCGTGGTGCTGGAGTTGTGGGATTCCGAGAGGGCACCCTACTTCGCTGCGGTAACGCACATACACGACGGCAACATGACCCTGCACCTGGGGGACACCGTCCTCACGGTGACGCCCAAAGCGCTGCGCGATGTCTGGTTCGGCCAGTACGTGGTGCTCTGGCAGACGCCGCCTCAGTACCGGGGCAGCATCAGCCGAGGCAATACCCACCCAACTGTCAGCTGGCTCAGGGTTCAGCTGGAGGCCCTGGTAAGCGACGATCTGTCGAGCGGGCGACCCGAATACTTCGACCCCCGGCTTGACGAAGCGGTGCGCGACTTTCAGGGTTCCGAGGGCCTGCTGACCGACGGCATCGTCGGGCCTGCCACGTGGATCCGCCTGGCCGCGCGCCTGGACCTTCCGGCTCCGAAGCTGGACGGCTGACAGTGTCTTACATTCTCGATGCGCTGAAAAAATCCGAGATCGAGAACGACCCGGCAGCAGCGGCGAGCCTGGCGCTCACCCAGCAGCGGGAATCCGCGCGCAACCGAACCATCGCGGCCCTCGTCGTAGTTGCCCTGCTGGCCAACGCAGCCGTGCTGCTGTGGATCTTTCGACCCGACCCAGGGGTCCCGCAAGAGCCGGTCGGTCCATCGGTGGCCGCCGCCCAGGCGGAGCCCGTGACCGTGCCGGGGCAACGCAGCGAGCCGGTAACGCCCGCGCCCACCCCACCCGAGGTCAGCACCCCCGGCGAGGTTGCTACCACCGACGTTCCCGTCATCAACCCGTCGCCACCCCAGCCGCCCGCCCGGGAGCCCGCACGGCGGCCACCCGCAAGAATCAGGACGCAGCTGGCCGACCTGCCGAGAGATCCGAAGAGCCGCTTTCCGGGACTGGCGTTCTCGACCCACGTCTACGCCGAGGATGCCCTTCTGCGTGCCGTGGTCGCCAACGGCACCCGCCTGCAGGAAGGCGACCGGCTAAACGAGGTGACGGTGGAGGAGATCACCGAGGACGGCGTCATCGTGGCGTTCGAAAACTACCTCGTGGAGATCCCCGTCATCGAGTCCTGGCAGTAGGGGCGGCGAAAGGCCCTCTCAGAACGTCACAGGTTTGCCGAGGACATGAGCTGGTTGAGCTGGCGCTCTATGTCGGCGAGCCGGGAATTCAGCTGCAGCCGATACGCGTCGATGGCGGCGACCGCCTGCTCGTTCTCGCTGACCCGGCCGGTAAGCCCCGACTGCAGGCCGGCCACCGTCTGCTGCGCAACATTGATCTTGTCCGCCAGGTCTCGCTGTCCGGCGACCATGCGCTGCATCTGGAGATCGATGCCGGCGAGTTGGTCGATGATGGCCTGTTGCTGAGAGAAGGCCGTCTCGTGGCGCCCAACCGCACCGGCAAGCTCGGCGTTCGACCCTTTGAGCTCATCGAGCGTTTTCTGCAGGCGCCCGAGCGCGACCTGGTTGTCCTTGATCCACTTGCGGTTGCGCTCGTTGGCTACGGCCCAGAGCTTACGTATCTCAGATTCCCAGAAACCGATCTGCTCCCGGGTATCCTGGCCGGTTTCCGTCATCGCTTCGTCGGTCACCCTGAGACGGTCTTCTAAGACCACGAGCCGTTTCTCTGCGTCATCGAGGGCCTGCTGCTCGGCGGCGAGCAGCTGATGCTGGTTGGCGATGAACCATCCCGCCACGACGAGGCCGGCCACCAGAACCGCCATGATGAAGCTCATGCCGATCATCCTGGGGCCTTCGGCCACCGCACCCCGCCGCCTTCCCGAAGCGCCGCGACGGTATCCGGATGCATCGTCCGGGGTCGCTGATATGGCCTCCGATGGGGGTCTGTCTGCCATGTTGGTGTGTCTCCAGATACGCTGAGGCCAATCGGCCAGGCCGGACGGCGGTTCAGGGCACGGAAGTTACAGCAAAAAAAAGAGCCTGCAAGTGCAGGCTCTCCGATCTTTCACCCGACGGGCCGTCGGGCCGCCTACAACAGTGCGGCCACCGCCCAGAGAACGGCGGTCAGCACCAGGCTCGAGCCGATCACGCCGCGAACCGTGGTCATCGGACCCTGCTTGCCGAAGATCCCGTTGAGCTCCAGCGCGGCGATGATGAGCAGGGAAACCACAAGACCGGTCATGCTCGCATCACCGATCATCCCGAAGCCGATGCCGGTGTTGGTGGCGAGGTGCGCGCTCGAAACCATGAAGAAGAGCATGGGGATCGAGAACAGCGTGTTGGTCCGGGATGCTATCGCCGCCTTGGGCGCCGCCCCCGCGGCCGCCGGGTCTGCCTCGCCCCCGGCTTTGACCTGCTGGTTGGAGGCGATGACGATCTTCTGGTTGGGCCAGATGATCAGCCAGACGTTGAGGAACATGAGCGTTCCGAGAACCGACCCGAGGGTAATCGAGAGGGTCACGCCGGCGCCGCGAACGCCCAGCATGATCAGACCCGTGAGGAAGGTGAACATGGCGCCCCACCGGAACCACCACAGTGCCCTGGGGGCCAGCTTGGAAAAGGCATCCGTGCGCGCGTCAGGATCCGCCTCCTTGAAGTATTCCGTCTGGACGAAGTTGAAGTAGTACAACAAGCCGATCCACGTAATGCCGAACACGACGTGGCTCCAGCGCGCGAGAAAGTCGATAAAGGCCTGATCCATTTTGTTTTCTCCCCAAAAGCGATGGATTTAGCGTCTCTCTGAGCTCGAATATAGCGAAACCCCCTCCAGAAATCACCTTGACCATGAGGCTCCCCGGTCCCTGGAGCCAGGCAAAAAAAAGCCCCTCCTGGGGAGGGGCTTTCGTTCCAGCTCGGAACTTTACATCATGCCACCCATGTCGGGCATCCCGCCGGGCATCCCCGGAGACGGGCTGTCGTCAGGGGCTTCGGCCACCATTGCCTCGGTGGTGATCATGAGGCCGGCTACGGACGCGGCAGCCTGCAGGGCCGTCCGGGTCACTTTGGCCGGATCCAGGATACCCATGGCAAGCATGTCGCCGTACTCACCGGTGGCGGCGTTGTAGCCTTCGTTGCCGGTGAGTGCGCGGACCTTGTCGAGCACCACGGCACCCTCGTCGCCGGAGTTGGCGGCAATCTGGCGCAGCGGCGCGGTCATGGCACGCAGGGCAATGGCAATGCCCACGTTCTGGTCTTCGTTATCGCCCTTGAGGCCTTCGATGGCTGACAGAGCGCGGATGAGCGCGACGCCTCCGCCTGCAACCACACCTTCCTCGACGGCGGCGCGCGTGGAGTGAAGCGCGTCCTCGACACGGGCTTTCTTCTCCTTCATTTCCACTTCCGTGGGCGCGCCAACCTTGATCACTGCCACACCGCCGGCCAGCTTGGCCAGACGCTCCTGCAGCTTCTCGCGATCGTAGTCGGAGCTGGTGTCCTCGATCTCGGAGCGGATCTGCTTGATGCGTCCTTCGATATCGCCCTTCGCGCCCGCGCCGTCGACGATGGTCGTGTTCTCCTTGGTGGAGGAGATGCGCTTGGCGGTCCCGAGGTCGTCCAGCGTCGCGCCTTCCAGCGTCAGGCCAACCTCCTCGGAGATCACCGTGCCGCCGGTCAGAATCGCGATGTCCTGCAGCATGGCCTTGCGGCGATCGCCGAACCCGGGCGCCTTGGCCGCAGAAACCTTCACGATGCCGCGCATGTTGTTGACCACCAGGGTCGCAAGCGCCTCACCTTCGATGTCTTCGGCAATCACCATCAGCGGCTTGCCCGACTTCGCAACGCTCTCGAGGATCGGCAGCATGTCTCGAATGTTGGAGATTTTCTTGTCGCAGAGCAGGATGTAGGGATCTTCCAGCTCGGCTGCCATGGAATCCTGGTTGTTGATGAAGTAAGGCGACAGGTAGCCGCGGTCGAACTGCATGCCTTCGACCACGTCCAGCTCGTTCTCCAGGCCGCTGCCTTCCTCGACAGTGATGACGCCTTCCTTGCCGACCTTCTCCATGGCCTCAGCGATGATCTGGCCAATGGGCTCGTCGCTGTTGGCGGAGATGGTCCCGACCTGGGCGATGGACTTGGAGTCTTCGCACGGCGTGGCCATCTTCTCGAGCTCGATCACGGCACTGGCCACGGCCTTGTCGATACCCCGCTTGAGATCCATCGGGTTCATGCCGGCCGCAACGGACTTGAGACCTTCCGTCAGGATGGACTGGGCCAGCACCGTTGCCGTCGTGGTGCCGTCACCGGCCTCGTCGGAGGTCTGGCTGGCGACTTCCTTCACCATCTGCGCGCCCATGTTTTCGAACCTGTCCTTCAGCTCGATTTCCTTGGCCACGGACACACCGTCCTTGGTCACGGTCGGCGCGCCGAACGACTTGTCCAGCACCACGTTGCGCCCCTTCGGGCCCAGCGTGACTTTGACCGCTTCGGCCAGAACATTCACGCCCTCGAGCATCCGGCTCCGGGCTTCATCACCAAAAACTACGTCTTTAGCGCTCATCGCTTTTTCCTCATAAATCTCGCTGGTTAGCCTTCCAGGACGCCGAAGATCTCGCTCTCGCTGAGGACAAGCAGTTCCTCACCGTCGATCTTCACCGTGCTGCCGGCGTACTGGCCGAAAAGAACTCGGTCGCCTACCTTGACGTCCAACGCACGGACGTCACCGTTATCAAGCAACTTGCCGGAACCTATGGCCAGCACCTCGCCCTGAGAAGGCTTCTCTGCCGCAGAGTCGGGCAGCACGATGCCGCCTGCCGAGGTGCTTTCCTCTTCCAACCGGCGCACGACAACGCGATCGTGTAAGGGTCGAATGTTCATTACCTGTGTTTCTCCCAGTTAAAGTCCCTATCGGGTAATCGTTAGCACTCTAACGCTCAGAGTGCTAATCCAAGGGCCGCATATAATAGTGGCGGCCCGGAGAGATTCAAGTCCTGGGAAGTAAACGTTTTACGGCTGGCCGTCGTCGGGCGGGCGCCGCTCGAACTCTCCCTCGATGACCGTGGGCCCGGGACCCGGCTCTCCGGGCGAGAAAGGGCGACCGTCGGGCCCGACCATGGTGAGCCTGGAGAGCATGCGCCGTGCGATACCCGTGCGGCTCGGCGGGAAGAGCAGAACGAACCCGATGGCATCGGTCACGAAACCCGGGGTGATGAGCAGGGCCCCCGCCACGGCCAGAAGAATTCCTTCTGCCATCTCCGTCGCAGGCACCTCGCCGCGTTGCAGCCGACCAACCCCCCGGGTCAGCGTCTCTACTCCCTGAATGCGCAGCAGCGCAACGCCGACCACCGCAGTCAGCATGACCAGAGCGATGGTCGGCAGCGTCCCGATGTAGCCGCCCACCTCGATGAGCAGGTACATTTCCAGGATGGGGGTGAGGAAGAAGACGAGGAACCACAATCCCATGATGGCGGGTGACCAGACGAGGTCGGCTCAATCTGAGGGCACGCTCGCGGATAGTCAACCGTCACCGAGGCAGCGGGTGTGGCAGGTGGTGGCGATGATCCCGCAGGCCAGATGGCACGCCTGAAGGCCGAGCGGGTCTCGTTCAGCGGGTCCCGGGTGGCTGCGGCTCATTGCTGGGAGCCGTGAAGGGCGCGACCCACACCAGCAGCACCATCCCCGGAACCGCTGCCAGGGTGCACAGATAGAAGAACTCGACCCAGCCGACCACATCCACCAGCCAGCCGGTCGCCGCGGCGGTCAGCGTTCGCGGCAGCGCGGTTACCGCGCTGAACAGGGCAAACTGGGTGGCCGCCAGAGCGGGCGAAGTCTCACGGGCGATGAAAGCCACGAAGGCGGCCGTCCCGAGCCCTACCCCCAGGTACTCGGCGGAGATCACCACCGCGAGCACCACAAGGTCATTGCCCACCTGGGCCAGATAGGCGAAGCCCAGGATGGTGATCAGCTGCACCACGCCGAACACCCACAAGCCCCGGTTGATCCCGATCTTGACGATGAACAGACCGCCCAGCAGGCCGCCGATGAGCGCGGGCCAGAATCCGGCGTTCTTGGCCACCACGCCGATTTCCGTCTTGCTGAATCCAAGATCGAGGTAAAAGGTCGTCGACAGGGCGGTCGCCATGCTGTCGCCGAACTTGTAGGCAAACAGGAACAGCAGAACCACCAGCCCGTAGCGCCATCCGCGGCGGCCGAAATATTCCCGAAAAGGCTCCACCACGGCGGCTTTCAGCGATGGCGGTATCCGCGGGTCCAGCACGGCCTCGCGCACCACTAAAGTGGTCGCCACGCCGATGGCCATGAAGCCGGCCATGGTCCAGTACACGGCGCTCCAGGGCAGCACGTCGGCGAGGATCAGGCCGAGGGAGCCCGGCACGAAACCGGCAATCCGGTATACCTGAACGTGAATGGAGTTGCCGAGCGCAAGCTCTTCTTCGGTAGGCAGCAGCTCGCGCCTATAGGCGTCGATGACGATGTCCTGACTGGCGCTGAAAAAACCGACCAGCAGCGCCAGGGCGAACACGGCTTCGATGTTCAGCACGGGATCCACGTAGCCGAACCCCGCAAAGCCGGCAACCAGCGCGACCTGGGTAACCAGCATCCAGCCCCGCCGGCGCCCCAGGAAGGGCAGCGGGTAGCGTTCCGCCAGCGGCGACCAGATGAACTTCCACGTGTACGGAACCTGAGCGAGCGCGAACAGCCCGATCTCCGTCAGCCCGACGCCCTCGTCGCGCAGCCACGCCTGCACCAGCTGCACCAGAACGAACAGCGGCAGGCCCGATGCGAAACCCGTGAACGCGCATGTGATCATGCGCCGGTTGAGTACCTCACGGAGTTTCAAGGCGGGCCGTCCGGCAGGGGCTGCGTCAGTCGCGGAAGTTGGTGAAGTCGAGCGGCACCTCCAGGCCTGCGTCCTTCAGGGCGGCGATGGCCTGCTGAAGATCGTCCCGTTTCTTCCCCGTCACGCGCACCTGCTCGCCCTGAATCTGGCTCTGGACCTTTAGCCTGGAGTCTTTCAGGATCTTGACCAGGCGCTTGGCCGTATCGCGGTCGATACCCTGCTTGAGAGCGAAGGCCTGCCGCTTCTGCTTGCCGGACGCCTCGATCGTGCCGGGATCGAGAGCACGGACGTCCACGCCGCGGCGGTTCAGCTTGTCCTTGAGGATGTCCAGCATCTGACCCAGCTGGAACTCCTCCATGGCAGCCAGAAGGATGCCCTCGTCCGCATACTCGAAGCTGGCGTCGACGCCTTTGAAATCGAATCGGGTGCGAAGCTCCCGCGATGCCTGATCCACCGCGTTGCGAACCTCCTGCAGATCCACCTCGGAAATCACGTCGAAGCTTGGCATAGCGTTTCCTTTGGCATCTAGTAGCATCTAGCATCGCGCCCCAGGCGCCTGGTTTCGCGCTGCAGGCGCCGGCCCCACGCGGCGCAGAAAGGTGAACCAGATCACCATCCTGAGACCATGGCCGCACGAGCGATGAACCTTCCTTGACATCGAGGGGTCCCTCGCATATCAAGGAAGCGACAAGGCGTCGAAGCAAACGCTAACTTACATGTCATGGGAAGACATTCCAATCCTCGTCGTCGATGACGCGAAGTATTCCAGCGCCGTCATCACCAAAGCTTTGACCGACGAAGGGTTCAGCAACGTGCGCTGCGTGAACGACGGCTTCGCCGCGTTGGACACGCTGGAAAACCGTTCGGCCCAGATCCTCATCGCCGACTGGGTGATGCCTGCCATGGACGGGCTGGAGCTGACCCGCCGGGTGAAACGCCTGGACGAGGAGAACGGCCACTTCACGTACGTGATGCTGCTCACGGGGAGGGAAGATTTCGAAGGCATGCTGGAAGCTTTCGACACCGGGGTGGACGACTTTCTCAACAAGCACAACCTGCGCGCCGAGCTGCAGCCCAGAATCATAGCCGCCCAGCGCATCGCCGCGCGCCAGAACGAGCTGCTGCGCACCAACAAGCTCCTGCGAAAGAAGGTACGCGAGCTCAGCGTGGTCGATCTCATCGACCCGGTGACCGGCCTGGGCAACCGCCGCTTCACCATCGAGCGCCTCACAGCCGCCATGGAGCAGGCGGAAAGCCGCCGAATGGCGGCATGCCTTCTACTCGTGGGCGTCGACAACGTCGCGGCGCTCACGGAAAGGTACGGTCCGCCCGCGGTGGACGAGCTGATGAGCGGCATCGGGTCGAAGATCCGCACCCTCGTGCGGCCCCTGGACCTGGTCACCAGGCCCGAGCCCGGCATCTTCGCGGTGATCACGCTGCACCCGAGCATCGAGGAGTGCACGTCCAGCACCTTTCAGCGCATCTTCGACGGGCTCTATCTGAACTCTTTCAAGACCAGCGAGGCCTACATTCCCGTCTCCGTCGGGATATCGATTACCGCCGCCGACGCCCAGACCGGCTTTCCCCATCCGCGCCAGCTCATGCGCCAGGCGGTGCACGCCCTGGGCGAATCGTTCGAGTCCGGCCAGATCGAGGTCCAGCGGGCGGCGACCCTGAACGAGCCCGTGACCGCCGCAGAGCTCTGAGCCGCCACGCACCCATGACACGAGAGCGCAAGCGGATAACCCAGGTGACCACGAAGGCCGGCGACACCGGCAAAACGTCGCTGGCGGACGGCTCTAAGCTCGCCAAGACAGAACCCCGCATGCACGCGATCGGCACTGTCGACGAGCTGAACAGCTTCATCGGGCTGCTCGTCACGCAGCTCGACCCCGACGCTGCGCTGCGCGAGCCGTGCGCCAGAATCCAGCAGGAGCTCTTCGACATCGGCGCCACGCTGGCAACCGTGGGAGCGATCCCCTGTCCCGACAATGCCTGGATCGACGAGGAGGTTCAGACGCTGAATGCCCGCCTGCCGCCCCTTACCGAGTTCGTCATCCCCGGCGGCACGGTCGCGGCCGCTCTGGCCCACGTCTGCAGGACGACGTGCCGCCGCGCCGAGCGCGAGCTGTGGGCCTTGCAGGACGACGATTCGGCGACAGCGGCCGCCCGCTATACCAACCGGCTGAGCGATCTGCTGTTCGTGATGGCCCGCACCCTGAACGCCGCCGAGGGAGCCGAGCCTCAGTGGCGCGGCACGCGCGGCCCGAAGGGCCCGGAGTAGCGCAGGGGCCCGAAAGGCCTAGAGAGAAAGCCGGCGGATGTCGGCCAGCAGCTCGCAGAGATGGCTGACGAACCTGCCCGCCTCGGCGCCGTTGATTGCCCGATGGTCGTAGCTCAACGACAGCGGGAGCAATTTTCTCGGCACGAAGCTCTCGCCGTCCCAGACCGGCCGCATGGCGAGCCGGGACACACCCAGGATGCCCACCTCCGGGGCATTGATGATGGGCGTGAAGCCGGTTCCACCAATGGCCCCCAGGCTCGAAACGCTGAAGCTCCCGCCCTGCATGTCGTCCATGCCCAGCTTCTGCTCGCGGGCCCTGCCCGCGAGGTCGGTAACAGCCTCGGAGAGCTCCCAGATGCCCATCTGATCCGCGCCTTTGATAACCGGAACGACCAGGCCCTCCTCGGTGTCGACGGCGAAGCCGATGTTGTAATAACCCTTTAGAACGTAGTTGCGGGCTTCAGCGTCCAGGGAGGCGTTGAAGGTCGGGAACTTCTTCAGCGCGTAGCAGCAGGCCTTGATGATGAATGCCAGCGGCGTGATCTTCACGCCCCGCCGCTCCGCCTCGCTCTTCAGAGAGGCGCGAAAGGCCTCGAGCTCCGTGACGTCCGCCTCGTCGTGCTGGGTGACGTGGGGCAGGTTCAACCAGCTGCGCTGCAGGTTGGCGGCGCCCGCCGCGCGAATCCGCGTCAGCGGCCGGATCTCCACCGGGCCGAATCTGGAAAAGTCGATCTGCGGTATGGCCGGGATGCCCGCTCCGCTCGCGGCCCCTGCTCCGGCACCGCCCGGCGCCGCGGTCATGGCATCCTTGACGTACGCCTTGACGTCATCCTTCACGATGCGCTCCCGCGCGCCGGTGCCCCTCACCCGGGCGAGATCCACCCCCAGCTCACGGGCGAGCCGGCGCACGGCTGGGCCGGCGTAGATGCGTTCGCCCAGAGCCGTCCCGGCCGACTCTTGCTCCGCCGCCGCAGTGTCCGGGCCGGCCGGGGGCGCAGCCGTCGTTGAGATAGGCTGCGGGGCCGCTGCTTCGGCGCCCCTGGGAACCTCGCCTGCTTCGACCTCGGGCCGATCTGCCGCAGGTGCGGGGGCTGCCGACGATCCCTTAACCTCGACCGTGGCGATGAGGGTCCCTTCGGTAACTGCCGCACCTTCCGATACGTGCATTTCCAGAACCGTTCCGGAACACCCTGCCGGTATCTCCATGGACGCCTTGTCGGACTCCACCACGACCAGAAGATCGTCCTCGCCAACCTGCTGCCCGGCGGCGGCTGCAACCTCCACCACCACGACGTCCTCGGCCTCGCCGATGTCCGGCACCCGGATCTCGACGGTACCGGACGGGCCAGCCTCGGGCTTTGTCGGCGGCGAGGCGACGGCCCGTTCCGGGGGCACTTTCGGATCCTGCATTTGCGGGGGCGCCTCAGCGGCCACCTCGCCGGCCTGATCCTCGACCGGCGCCGCCCCGGCAGCCTCTATGACGGCAATGAGATCGCCCTCGGCCACGGTGTCGCCCACGGCCACCGCCAGGGAAGCCACCACGCCCGCCACCCCTGCCGGCACCTCCATGGACGCCTTGTCGGACTCGATGATGATGAGCGCGTCGTCCGCGGCCACCTCGGCACCCGCTGCGACGCAGATCTCCACCACCTCCACGTGCTCCACATCGCCGATGTCGGGAATGCGTATCTCTGTGGCCAACTCCAGGCTCCCTCAGGCTGTCCGCGGATTGGGTTTGTCGGCATCGATGCCCATGGCATCCCTGGCCTGGCGAACCTCTTCGAGCGGGATCTTCTGGGCATCCGCCAGGCTGCGCAGCGCGGCCAGCGCGACGAACTTGCGGTCGACCTCGAAGAAGTGTCTGAGCGATTCCCTGGTATCGCTGCGTCCGAACCCATCCGTGCCGAGCACCTTGTACGGCGCCCCGATGTAGGGCCGGACCTGCTCGGCCAGGGACTTCATGTAATCGCTGGAGGCGATCACCGGATCGTCTCCGGCGAGCTGCTGCGAGACGTAGCTCACCCGCGGCGGCTCTTCCGGATGCAGCAGGTTCCAACGCTCCACGTCCTGGCCGTCGCGAGCCAGCTCGTTGTAGCTCGTGACGCTGAACACCTCGGCGCTGACGCCGTAGTCCTCATGCAGCATATCGGCAGCCGCTTCGACCTCGCGCAGTATGGTTCCGCTGCCGAGCAGGCGTACCCGCCGCGTTTCGCCATCGCCAACCGTGCGCACCCGGTAGATGCCCCGCAGGATGCCCTCCTCCACCCCTTCGGGCATGGCCGGCTGCCGATAGCTCTCGTTCATCACCGTGATGTAGAAGAAAACGTTCTCGCCGTTCTCGACCATCCGCTTCAGACCATCGTGAACGATCACGGCCAGCTCGTACGCGTAGCAGGGGTCATAGGTGACGCAGTTGGGGATCGTCGAGGCGAGCACGTGGCTGTGACCGTCCTGATGCTGCAGCCCCTCGCCGTTGAGCGTCGTCCGTCCCGACGTACCCCCGAGCAGAAAACCGCGCGCCTGAATGTCCCCAGCGGCCCAGGCCAGATCGCCCACCCGCTGGAAACCGAACATGGAATAGTAGATGTAGAAGGGAATCAGCGTGAAGCGGTGCGAGCTGTAGGACGTGGCGGCCGCCAACCAGGCCGAGAAAGCGCCGGCTTCGTTGATGCCCTCCTCGAGCACCTGGCCGTCCCGGGACTCGCGATAGGCGGCAATCTCTCCGTAATCCTCGGGCTCATAGAGCTGCCCGGCCGAGGAGTAGATGCCCAGCTGGCGGAACATGCCCTCCATCCCGAACGTGCGGGCCTCGTCGGGAACGATGGGAACGATTCGCTTGCCGATGTTCTTGTCGCGAACCAGGGTCCCCAACATGCGCACGAACGCCATGGTGGTCGAGTTGGACCGGTCTCCGGTTCCCTGCAGCTGCTGCGCGAAGGCGCTGAGCTCCGGAACCTGCAGCGCTTCCGATGCCGTCGTGCGCTGGGGAATGGGACCGCCGAGGTCGGCCCGTTTCTTGCGCAGGTACACCATCTCCGGGCTGTCCTTTGGAGGACGGTAGAACGGGATGTCCTCCAGCTCCGTATCAGAAAGCGGGACGTCGAAGCGATCGCGGAAACGCTTGAGCTCGTCCAGGTTGAGCTTCTTCACCTGGTGGGTGTCGTTTTCCGCCTCGCCAGCGTCGCCCATGCCGTATCCCTTGACGGTCTTCGCCAGGATCACCGTAGGCTCGTCTTTGTGATGCACGGCCTCGTGATAGGCCGCGTACACCTTGAAGGGGTCGTGGCCGCCCCGGTTGAGCCGCATGATGTCATCGTCCGAGAGGCGCTCGACCATGGCCAGGAGCTCCGGATGCGCGCCGAAGAAGTGTTCGCGGGTGTAGGCCCCGCCCTTGGCTTTGTAATTCTGGTACTCGCCGTCCACCACCTCGTTCATGCGCAGCTGCATCAGGCCCGCGGTGTCGTTGGCGAACAGCGGATCCCAGAGCCGACCCCACACCACCTTGATCACGTTCCAGCCCGCGCCGCGGAAGTTACCTTCCAGCTCCTGGATGATCTTGCTGTTGCCCCGCACAGGACCGTCCAGCCGCTGCAGGTTGCAGTTGACGACGAAGATCAGATTGTCGAGCTTCTCGGTGCCGGCCTTGGACAGGGCGCCGAGCGCTTCGGGCTCGTCGCACTCGCCGTCGCCGAGAAAGGCCCACACCTTGCGCTCGCCCATGGGCAGAAGCCCCCGGGCATCCAGGTACTTCATGATGTGCGCCTGGTAGATGGCCTGGATCGGCCCCAGCCCCATGGAGACCGTGGGAAACTGCCAGTAGTCGGGCATCAGCCAGGGGTGCGGATAGGATGAGAGCCCCTCCCCTGCCACTTCCCGGCGAAAGTTGTCCAGCTGGGCCTCGCTCAGGCGGCCCTCGAGAAACGACCGGGCGTATATGCCCGGCGAGGCGTGCCCCTGAAAGTAGATCAGGTCGCCCGGGTGCTCGTCCGTCGGGCCCCGGAAGAAATAGTTGAAGCCCACGTCGTAAAGCGTGGCCGACGAGGCGAAGCTGGAGATGTGCCCGCCCAGATCGCCCGGACGCCGGTTCGCCCGCACCACCATGGCAAGGGCGTTCCAGCGGATCAGCGAGCGGATGCGCCGTTCCATGAAGAGATCGCCCGGCATCACGGCTTCGCGGCTCGAGGGAATGGTGTTCCGGTAAGGCGTGGTGATGGTGTAGGGCAAACGCGCGCCGGTGCGCGTCATCCGGGCAGACAAACGCTCCAGCAGAAAGTTGGCACGGTCCACGCCCGCGTTCTCGAGAACGTACTCGAGAGAATCCAGCCACTCCCGGGTCTCCGCCGCGTCCTCGTCGCGAAGATCTCTTGGATACGCCATATCAGTTCCCGCTGGCCGGCTAGCCGGCCGGACCTCAACCTCCGTTATCGCTCCACAGCTGTGCAGCCCCGAGCACCCCGCTCTCCGCGCCCAGCTGAGGCGCTTTCACCTGCGTGTCGCACTCGCCCGAAAAGACGTAGCGCGCGAGCATCTCGTTGACCGGCTGATACAGCGCCTGCACGTTCGACAACCCACCGCCCAGCACGATCACCGCCGGGTCAACGATGTTCACGATCTGAGCCAGGCTGCGCGCGAGCATTCGGGTGTACAGGAAAAACGTCTGCTCCGAGCGCTCGTCGCGACGCTTGGCAAGCGTCTCCGTGGGGACGTCCTCGCTCCAAAGCTCGCGGTGCGTCTGCCGCCACCCGGGGCCGCTGAGGTAGGTTTCCACGCAGCCCGGCCGTCCGCAGTAGCAGGTTCTGACCGCCAGCCGAGATTCTAGCGCATTCGCCTGCTCGTGCCGGCGATCCAGTTCGCTTCCCACCGAGATTTCCAGCGCTTCGTGCAGGCCCAGATAAGGCAGCGGCGTGTGCCCCCACTCGCCGGCCAGCCCATTCGGCCCGCTCATCAGCCGTCCCCCGGTCACGAAGCCGCCACCCACGCCGGTGCCCAGGATGACGCCGAAGACGCTCCCATATCCCCGGCCCGTTCCGGCCATGGCTTCCGAGAGAGCAAAACAGTCGGCGTCGTTGGCGATGCGTACGCGGGCCCCGAGCGCATGCTCCAGATCGAGCAGCAGCGGTTGCCCGTTGAGCCAGGTGGAGTTGCAGTTCTTCATCGCGCTCCGCTGCGCCATCCAGATGCCGGGGGTGCCGATGCCCACGGGCAGATCACGCGCCTCGCCGGAGTCGCCGTCGAGCTCGGCAACCATGCGCACGATGGCCGCAACGGTGCCGGCGTAGCTTTGCGACGGCGTCGCCGCCCGTCGCGTCGACAGCACCCGGCCGTCCTCCGCCAGCACGATGCCCTTGATCTTGGTGCCGCCCAGGTCGATGCCGATGCGTTTCACGGGCCCGCCAGCGCGCCGAGGTAACGGCACCAGTCGAAGGCGGGGCCCGGATCCGTCTTGCGCTCCGGCGCGATTTCCTGGTGCCCAACAACGGCGTCCACGGACAGCCGCGGGTAGCGATCGAACAGGGCCCGGCTCACCGCAATAAGCGCCCGGTACTGCGCGTCGGCATAGTCCAGCTCATCGGTCCCTTCGAGCTCGATGCCGATGGCGTAGTCGTTGCACGAGGGCCGGCCGCACCAACCGGATGATCCCGCGTGCCATGCGCGCCGGTGGAAGGGAACGTACTGGGTGATTCGGCCGGCGCGATCGATGAGCAGGTGGGCCGAAACGCGCACGTCACGAAGCTCTGCCAGCCCGGGGTCCAGCTCATCGGGCAGGGAGTTGGTGAAGAGGCCGTCGACGAGATCGCCGCCGAAACGACCCGGCGGCAGGGATATCCCGTGGATCACGATCAGCGAGACGTCCTCGGGATCGGGACGCTCGTCGCAGTTGGGCGAGGCCCGGAACGGAACCCCGACGAGGCAATGGTCTTTCCTGACGCGCAAAACCTGTGATCCGTGACCGGCACTGAAGCAGATTCTATTGAAGTAGAATGGCCCGCGCACAACTATCGGATATCGGAGGCAGCCCGATGGCGCCCGACGGGTTCCCACACGCCGACGAGCTGGCAGACGCCGTGGGCGAAAGCGTGCGCGCGGCTCTTGCCGAGGACGTGGGCACCGGGGACATCACCGCGGAGCTGATCGCGCCTGACGCCCGGGCAACCGCAGAGGTTATCACCCGGGACGAGGGCATTTTCTGCGGGGCGCCCTGGGTGCTCGAAACCTGCGCCCAGGTGGACGCCGCCATCGAGGTGACCCTTCACTGCGCGGACGGCGATCGCGTCTCGCCGGGGCAGACGCTCTTTGCTCTGAGCGGCCCCGCGAGGGGTCTGCTCACGGCCGAACGGACCATGCTGAATTTCGTTCAGCTGTTGTCAGGGACGGCCACGGCGACGCGGCGCTACGTCGATCTGATCGCGGGCACGGCGGCTCGGCTGCTCGACACCCGCAAGACGGTTCCCGGGCTGCGCATGGCGCAGAAGTACGCCGTGCACTGCGGCGGCGGGCACAATCACCGGATCGGGCTCTTCGACGCTTTTCTGATCAAAGAGAATCATCTGGCTGCCGCCGGCGGTATCGCGCCCGCCGTGGCCAGAGCCCGCGAGCTCTACCCGGACCGGCCCGTGGAAGTGGAGGTGGAGTCCCTAAACGAGCTCGACCAGGCCCTCGCCGGCGGGGCGGACATCGCGCTCATCGACAATTTTTCGCTCGAGGATACGTCTGCCGCCGTTACGCTGGCTGCAGGACGCATAGAGCTCGAGGCTTCCGGCGGTATCGATGAGGCCACGATCACGGAAATCGCCCGCGCCGGCGTGGACTATATCTCCCTCGGCGTTATCACCAAGAGAGTCATTCCGCTCGACCTGTCCATGCGCTTCACGAGCTGACGATCATGACCCGTATCAGCGCCTTTCTGATCCATCTCGGAATCAGCTTCGCGATCTTTTTAGGGCTTGCCTATCTGGTCGTTTTCATCTGGTACCCCGACTTCTTCTTCAGCACCGACGGCGGCTGGCAGGGAATTCGCATCATCGTCGCCGTGGATCTGGTGCTCGGCCCCGCGCTGACGCTGATCGTCTTCAAGCCCGGCAAGCCGGGACTGAAATTCGATCTGACCCTGATCGGACTGTTTCAGGCAGCGTGCCTGATCGCCGGTGTGTACGTGGTCCACTCCGAGAGACCGCTGGCCATGGTCTATGTCGACGGGCAGTTCTTCAGCATGAGCGGCGACGACTACTCCGGGGTCGGATTGCCCATACCCGACCTGCGGGCCGTTCCGGGGAAGTCGCCCAAGTGGGTCACGGTGGAAATTCCACACGACCCGTGGATCTCGCAGGAAATACGCATGAGCGCCATGAGGAAGGGAACACCTCTGCGCACGCTTGCCGATCGGTACGCACCGTTTTCCGTAGAGGATGTCGACCTGGAGAGGGAAGCGTATCCCCTGAGCGAACTCGTCGACCGCGATCAGCTGACTCAGCAGATCCCCCTCTGGCTTGACGAGCACGGCGGCACCCTCGAGGACTACGCGTTCGTTCGATTGGCGACCCGATACCGGTACGTTTTCCTCGGGATCGACAGGCGGGACGGGGCGATCGCCGGCGTGTTGGGAACGCCCGCTCCGCTGTGAGCCGACTCAAAAAAACCAGCGCTGTGCGATCACGGGCTGGGTGTTTTCCACTTCCTGCTGACGCGCCTCGAGCTCGCTGACAAACTCACTATCGCCCCGTGCCCGGGCCATGCCGAGCAACGCCTCGGCGTAACGAGCGGCCGCCGGCTTGTTTTGACGAGCCAGCAAACGAAGCCAGGGATATATGCGCAGGCGCAGCAGGGCCTCGGCTTCGGCATGACGCCCCTCATCGCCGAGCTTGTCCATGAGCGCGTCGATACCCGGCACGAACTGAGGGTCCATGACCAGCGTCCTCAGCAGCAGCTCCTCTGGCGCCTCGCCGTTTTCAAGCAGGGGCAATACCGACGGGTTGCGCATGATGAAGTCGGCCATCAAAAGCAGCGTCAGCGTGTTCCACGGGTCAGCCCGCCCCGCCCGGCGAAAAGCATTCAGCGTCTCCTCGCCCAGATACCTGGACTCCGGGTTCTGTCGCAGTTTGTTGTCCAGCAGCACGGCTTCCGCCAGCAGGGGCACCCCCCGATCTGCGTTGAGGGACCGGGCCATACCCGCAAAGCGAAGCATGCGCTCTGGACTCTTGCGCACCTCCTCCGTGAAGGGCACGTAGCGCTGGTTCTGCAGTATGCCGGCTGTGGCGGTATCCAGACCGAGATAGAGCCAGGCCGTCCATCCAAACAGAACCGCCAACGTAACCCCAACACGAATCGGTCGCGCCTGAGTCGAGTCAACGGACCCGGATCCTTTCGAATCACGAAACGACGCTGCCACAGTAAGACCCAGCACGAAGCCGAGAGCGGGTGAGTAGACGACGAAGTTCACCAGGGCGTGCGCGAGCGCGGCACCAACGCCCATGGTCAGCCCGAGCCTGGCGAAAGCCTCATCTCCAGGCAAGGCGGCAAGGCGGCGAAAAAACACGATGACCACGACGACCGCGAAGGTCACCATGGCGCAGAACAGTAACGGGCCGCCTTCCAGCAGCAGCTGCAGATAATCGTTGTGAACATATAGTCCGGCCGAATCCTGGTCTACGACCGGGCGCTGGAACCGATAGAGCAGGGGAAAGACGAACAACCCGATGCCGGTCGCAGGATACTCGGCATACATGGCCAGCGCCGAGCCAATCAAAGCCATTCGGACCTCAATATCGGCACCTGCAACACGGTCCGCCGCGGCTGCCTGGGCAGTCAGGGCCACGGACTGATCCGTCAGAGAGGCTCCCGCCAGCAGATACGCCGCGGCGGTCAACGCGGCCGCAGCAGCCACAGGCCGCCATCTCAATCGTCTGGCTATCGCGAGCCCGGCCCAAATAATGAAGGCCCCCGCGATGACGAGCAGGCCTGCGCGGGATCCCGTGGCAAAAAGCGCGAGCGCCAGGATGAAGCATGCCGACAGATCCTTCCCTTCTACCCTCAACGACATGCCTTGGGACCCGGTCCTCAGCACAAAGTAACGATGCAGCCATGGCAGGAGAATCAGGCACAGGAGGGTCGCATAGTTGTTGGGGTCCGTCAGGGGCAGACGTGCACGCACGCCTGCGCTGAACAGCAATACGACAGAGATCGCCGCAAAGGCCAGCACCGTCAGGGATACGGCCTTGTGCAACGCAAACGCAGCCTCCCCTGCGCCCCGGGCAAGGAGAAAGGCGAGCGGCGTGACGGCAACCACCCACGCCGGAACGAAGCTGGAGTCCTTGGAAAGGCTGAACTGGTAGCTGACGACGATGCCGACAATGGCCAAGGCCGGCAGCGCGAAAGTCACAGGCGAGGCGTGGACCTCTGTTGCAAGGCGCGGCGCCACCAACGAAAGCCCGCTCATCAGAACGAAGATCGCGCCAAAGAAGACGACGACATTGACGTCGCTGCCGTAAAACACGCAGAGGAGAAGGAAACAAACCCATCCGGCGGCTACAGCCGCCTGGCACGCCAGATCTCCTCGGGGAGCGCTGTCCGGTAGCGAGATCATAGTGGTTCCATGAGCTGTGGTGCCGGAACGCGGAATCGAACCGCGGACCTACTGATTACGAATCAGTCGCTCTACCAACTGAGCTATTCCGGCATTTGCCTGGCCCCAGAGGGCGCGCAGAATAGCCGGTTTTCAGACGGGACGGAAGGTCAACTCGGCTCGGTGGGGAGCTCAGGGGCAGCGGACTTTTTGAGGAAAGCGCATGCAGACCGTCACGCCGGTGTCATCCGTCGCCGTCACGTCGTAGCTCCCGCCGCCGCCGTCGGCGATGGAGTAGGAAAGCTCGCCGTCATCTCTCGGCGTCCAGCCGATGCCGGCGGTGATCGCCGCCGTGTTCGCCGCGGTCAGCAGATAGCTGCCCGTTCGCAGCATGCGGTCTTCCTGAAAGATCTCGATGGTCGAGATGTTGTTGACCAGAACCCCCTCTCGCGAGGTTTGTATGTAGCCCTGGTACAACGGCAGCGCTACTGCGGCAATGATCGCGATGATCGCTACGGCAATCATCAGCTCGATCAGGGAGAATCCGTGACTAGCTCGTCCTTTAATCATTGCCATGGTCCAATGTTCCGGATTTAGACGGGTTCGGCGGACAACAGACGAGGGACCCGAGACGGGTCCCTCGTAACTTGCTCAACCCTTAGATGCTGTTGAACAAAATCGTCGAAGCGCTCTGACCGCTGAACCCACCATAATTGGGCCTGGTCACTACAATCGTCAGATCACCGGCAGCGAAGGTTCCTGTCTTCGCAATACCGACAATGCCATTCGCATCGTCAGGGGCGACATTGTAGGGAAGGCCGCCGCCCGGAGCCGTGCCGCCATTGCTGTTCAGCAAACCGGCCCATCCCGCGGCATTCGCGTACTGGGGCAATGCGTCGGCCGCTGCCAGGTTCAGCGTGCGGCCAATGGCCACGTCTGCCTGCACCTTGCGCATCTCGTTGGCAACCAGCCGGGAACCCTCTTCGAAGTGAGAGGTCACCTTCGCCATGTTCGAGTTTTCAATGTAGTCCTGATAAGCGGGCAATGCTACAGCGGCGAGAATACCGATGATGGCTACCACGATCATCAATTCGATAAGGGTGAAACCCTTTTGCATCGCGTTTTTCATCTTGATAAATGCTCCATATTTTCAAAGTCAAAACGTGGCAGCTCATGCGAAAGGCACTTGCGCCGCGGTTTTCGCACCCTGGGAAATGCAAACCTCGTGCCACTATGTATCTTCACTGGGTTCACGGTCCCTGCAGATCCCATTTTCTCTTTTAAGTCATAGAGTTATCGCGGAACAGCGACTTTGACCCCCGCGCCGCCAAGTGTCGCCCGTCGTCGCCTGTCAGTCTGCGGCTACGTCACAAGGTGACAAATACCGGCAGTTGCCGGAACGGGTCGCGAGTTGCCGTTACTGCCCCACGCCGGGAAAGATGATGACGCCGGACCCGTATCAAATCTGTGACGCCGTTAACGGCTCACCGGTGACGCAGGCAGCGACGTTTCCCGAGCGCCACCTGTAAGGTTTCACCAACAGCGCCACCAACCCGGTGGAATGCCCGGCGCTAGGTAACGAAAAGGATTGCACTGCCAAATGGCTTCCGACCCCATTCCGCTCAGCGGCCTGGCCAGACGCCTGGTCGACGACCAGATCATCGATTTTGACTCCGCCAACAAAGCAAGCCAGGAGGCGCGCAAGCAGGGGTCGCAGTTCGTCACCTTTTTAGTTGAGAACGCCATGGCCGACGCTCGCACGATCGCCGTCAGCGCATCCCGTGAGTTCGGCGTGCCCCTGATGGACCTCTCCAGCTTCGACCTGGAGGCGATCCCGCGCGATCTGGTCAAGGATTCGCTGATCAAACAACACAGCGCCCTGCCTCTGGTGCGTCGAGGCGCCCGGCTGTTCGTGGCCCTGTCCGACCCCACCAATCTTCAGGCCCTGGACGAGATCAAATTCCAGACGGGGGTCAACACCGAGACCGTGCTGGTCGAGGACGACAAGCTGCAGGTCCTGATCGACCAGTTCCTGACCGCGGTCGAAGATGACGGTCTCGGCGATATGGCCAACGACGATCTCGACGACCTCGATCTCGAGGCCAGTGGCGACTCCCAGGACGACGACGAAGACGACGTCACCAGCGGAACCGACTCCCGTCCCATCGTGCGCTTCGTCAACAAGATGCTGCTCGACGCCATCAAGACGGGCGCTTCCGACATCCACTTCGAGCCGTACGAGAGGAGCTACCGCGTTCGCTTCCGCACGGACGGCATGCTGAACGAAATATCCAAGCCTCCGGTGAACCTCGGCACCCGCCTGGCGGCACGTCTCAAGGTCATGTCGGAACTCGACATCTCGGAACGTCGGGTACCACAGGACGGCCGGATCAAGATGCGGCTCTCCAAAACACGCACCATCGATTTCCGGGTCAACACCCTGCCTACGCTGTGGGGCGAGAAGATCGTGCTGCGGATCCTCGATCCCTCCAGCGCCAAGATGGGCATCGAACATCTGGGCTTCGAACCCGACCAAGAGAAAATCCTGGTCGGGACCCTGCATCAGCCCCAGGGCATGATCCTCGTCACGGGCCCGACGGGATCCGGTAAGACGGTCACCCTCTACACCGGGCTGAACATTCTGAACACCATGGAACGCAACATCGCAACAGCAGAGGATCCGGTCGAGATCAACCTCGAGGGTATCAACCAGGTCAACGTGAACTACAAGGTGGGTCTCGACTTCGCCTCGGCCCTGCGCTCGTTTCTTCGTCAGGACCCCGACGTCGTGATGGTTGGTGAGATCCGGGATCTGGAGACCGCCGAGATCGCGATCAAGGCTGCCCAGACCGGTCACATGGTTCTCTCCACGCTGCACACGACGTCGGCGCCGGAAACACTGACGCGGCTGCGCAACATGGGCGTGCCTGCTTTCAACCTCGCCACCAGCGTCAGCCTGATCATCGCCCAGCGCTTGGCCCGCAGGCTCTGTACCGCCTGCAAGACCATCATCGAAGTGCCCAAGGAAACGCTCAAGGCAGAAGGGTTTACAGATGAGCAGATCGACGAGGGTTTCGAGCTCTTCGAGCCCGTGGGCTGTGACAGCTGCAACAATGGCTACAAGGGCCGAGTCGGAATTTATGAAGTAGTTAAAATTACGCCAGAAATGTCCCGTATTATCATGGAGGACGGAAACAGCATTAAGCTGGCGGAAACTGCAAGCAAACTCGGCTTCAAAAATCTCCGCCAATCAGGTCTGCTGAAAGTAATACAAGGCGTGACCAGTCTGGCCGAAGCGAACAGGATGACGACGGGGCACTGACACATGGCCGAAAGCGCAATCTTCCTCTGGGAAGGCATAGACAAAGGCGGTCGCAAGACCAAGGGCGAGATATCGAGCTCCACACCGGCCATCGCGAAAGCGGAACTGCGCCGTCAGGGCATCAACGCCACCAAGGTAAAGAAGAAGAGCAAGGCCTTTTCGCTGGGCGGAGGCGGCAGCGTCAAGCCTGTCGACATCGCCTTGTTCACGCGGCAGATGTCCACGATGATGAGAGCCGGCGTGCCGCTGGTTCAGGCATTCGAGATCGTGGCAGGCGGGGTCGACAAGCCCAAGGTCGCTACCCTCATCCGGGCACTGCGCGACGACGTGGCAGGCGGCAGCTCGTTCACCGCAGCGCTGCGCAAGCATCCTCTGCACTTCGACGACCTTTTCTGCAACCTGGTCGGAGCCGGTGAGCAATCCGGTGCTCTGGAAACCATGCTCGACCGCATCGCGACGTACAAAGAGAAAACGGAGTCCCTGAAGGCCAAGGTCCGCAAGGCCATGACCTACCCGGCCGCCGTCCTGGTGGTGGCGTTCATCGTTTCAGGCATCCTGCTCATCAAGGTGGTGCCTCAATTCGAGGAGGTCTTCGCAGGTTTCGGAGCGGAGCTGCCCGCCTTCACCCAGTTCGTGATAAACATCTCGGAGTTCACGCAGCAATGGTGGTTTCTGATCGTCGTTGCTATCGGCGGCACCATCGCCACCTTCATGGCCGCGCGAAAACGCTCGAAGAAACTCCGCGAGGCGATAGACAGGATTGCGTTGAAAGCACCCATCTTCGGCAACATCATCGAGAAATCCGCCGTGGCCCGTTACGCACGTACGCTGGCCACCACCTTCGCCGCCGGCGTACCTCTGGTAGAGGCTCTGAATTCTGTAGCCGGATCCACCGGCAACTCCGTTTACACCAAGGCGGTTTACCAGATACGCGATGACGTGAGCACCGGTCAGCAGCTGAACTTCTCCATGCGCTCCACCGGCGTGTTTCCCAACATGGTGGTGCAGATGGTCGCCATCGGCGAAGAGGCCGGCGCGCTGGACGAGATGCTGGATAAGTCGGCGTCCTATTACGAAGAGCAGGTCGACAACGCCGTGGACAACCTCACCGCGCTCATGGAGCCGATGATCATGGCCGTTCTCGGCGTGCTGGTCGGCGGCCTCATCATCGCGATGTACCTGCCCATCTTCCAGCTGGGTCGGGTCGTCGGGGGTTAACCCAGGCTCGGCACGGCGAATCGTATGCGACCGGGCTAGCGCTCACGTCATGGGGGAAACACTTCTTGCCTACGGATGGGCCGGCCTCACCTTTGCGGTGTGGGTGGGCCTGTCGGTAGGCAGCTTCCTCAACGTGGTCATCTACCGACTGCCCATCATGCTCTCACGGCAATGGGAGGCGCAGGCGCGCGAACTCCTCGAAGAGGAACCAGCGGAAACCGGGCAGGAGCGTTTCAACCTCATGGTGCCGCGTTCGCGCTGCCCCGCCTGTCAGCAGCCCATCTCGGCGTGGCAGAACGTTCCGGTCTTCAGCTGGCTCTTTTTGAAGGGCCGCTGCCGAAGCTGCGGCGTCAGAATCTCCATCCGCTACCCCATGGTGGAGGTGCTCACCGGGGCCGCGACCATAACGGTGCTGGCGCTCTTCGGGTACACGTGGCTGGGTCTAGCCGCCGCTGTGTACACCTGGGCAATGATCGCGCTGACGTTCATCGACTACGACACCCAGCTGCTTCCCGACCAGATCACGCTGCCGCTGCTCTGGCTGGGCCTGATCACCTGCCACTTCGGCGGCGTCACGGATCTGGGCTCCGGGGTCCTCGGCGCCGTGATCGGCTACCTGTTTCTCTGGACGACCTTCTGGGCTTTCAAGCTCATCACCGGCAAGGAGGGCATGGGCTATGGCGACTTCAAGCTCTTCGCGGCCATCGGAGCGTGGCTCGGATGGCAGGTGCTGCCGGGCACGATCCTCATCGCCGCGACGCTGGGGCTCGCGTATGCCCTGGCGATCACGCTGGCCGGCAAACGGGAGGCAGCGCAGCCGATCCCATTTGGGCCCTTCCTGGCGGTTGCGGGCTGGGTTTCGCTTATGGCCCGTGATAACGTGCTGACCCTGTTTGCAGCCTGACCGGTCCTCCGACCTCAAACGACATCCCAATGAGCAGACTGGTGATCGGAATCACCGGCGGCATCGGCAGCGGCAAGACCGCCGTCTCCGACCGGTTCAAAGCGCTGGGGGTAACCGTCGTCGACGCCGACATCGCCTCCCGCGTGATAGTCGAGCCAGGCCGACCAGCCCTCGTCGCCATCGCCGAGCACTTTGGCTGCGATGTCATACAGGCGGACGGATCACTCGATCGGGCGGAGCTTCGACGCAGGGTGTTCGCAGACCCCGACGAGCGCCGCTGGCTGGAGCAGCTCACCCACCCGCTGATCAACGAGCACATCCGCGAGGAGCTTGAACAGGCCGAGTCTCCCTACGCCGTGCTCGTCAGCCCGCTGCTGGCCGAGACCGGCCAGTCGCGATTCTGTCATCGCATTCTGGTGGTGGACGTGCCGGAGGAAGTACAGGTGCGGCGAACCATGGCCCGGGACGCCAACGACGAGGCCCAGGTGAGAAAGATCATCGAGGCCCAGGCATCCCGCGAGCAGCGCCTGGCCCTCGCCGACGACGTCATCGTCAACGACTCGAGCCTGGAGGTGCTGGACGAGGAGGTGGCGCGCCTGCACCAGGTCTACACGGAGATGGCGCAATGACCGCCTCCGAACCCGACCGGACCGCGCGCATCGTCACCTGCCCGACCTGCGGGGGCCGCGTCAAATGGACGTCCGGCAACGAGTTCCGACCCTTCTGCTCCGAGCGGTGCAAGCTCATGGACCTCGGCGCCTGGGCCAGCGAGCAGCACAGAATTCCGGGCAACGAGGTGGACGACGATCTGCTCTCGGGGGATCTGGACCCGGACTGACCGGCCAGGCCGAGAAGCTTCCATGGATCAGGTGCGATACTCAGCGTTGATGCGCACGTACTCGTAGGACAGATCGGTTGTCCAGACCGTCTCCTCGGCGCTGCCGCGGCCGAGGTCGACGTGGACTTCGAACTCCTGCCTTGCCATCACCCTGGCAGCGGCGGCTTCCTCGTACTGCGGCGCCACGAGCCCGCCCAGGGCGATGGGCACGTCGTCCAGGTGAACGGCGACGCGACCGGTGTCGAGATCGGCAATGCCCGCCCTGCCGATGGCCATGCAGAACCGCCCCCAGTTCGGATCGCCGGCAAATATCGCCGTTTTGACCAGAGGGGACTCGGCTACCGTGTAGGCCACCTTGAGACATTCGGCCGCACTCTCGCCGCCGGAGACGCGCACGGTGACGAATCGCGTGGCTCCCTCGCCATCGCGAACGATGCTCTGAGCCAGCTCGGTAGCCACCGCGGCCAGGCCATCGCGAAGCTCCGCGTAGCCTTCGGAGCCGACGTCGGTCACGGGCGCGTTCTCCGCGCATCCCGTCGCGCAGACCACGAAGGCGTCGTTGGTGGACGTGTCGCCATCCACGGTGATTCGATTGAACGAGCGGCCGGCCACTTCCCTCACCATCGCGGGAAGGCAGCCATCGGCGACGGCAGCGTCGCAGCAGACGAAGCCCAGCATCGTGGCCATGTCGGGCTTGATCATGCCCGCTCCCTTTGCCATGCCGGTGATCACCACCTCTTCGCCCGCGACCCTGACGCGACGGCTGACGGCCTTGGGCGCCGTGTCCGTGGTCATGATGGCGCGAGCGGCGGCCTCCCAGCCGTCCGGCGCCAGGCTCCCACAGGCGGAAACGACCGCCGGCAGCATTCTGGAAACGGGGAGACGCTCACCGATGACCCCGGTGGAGAACGGCAGCACGGAATCACCGGGCACATCCAGGGCGGCGGCAACCGCATCGCAGACGGCAACGGCATCGGCAAGACCGGGATCCCCGGTGGCCGCGTTGGCGTTACCGCTGTTGATCACCAGAGCTCGCGCGCGCCCGCCGGAAAGTCGCCGATCGGCCAGGGTCACGGGAGCGGCTCGAAACGAGCTGCGCGTGAACACGCCCGCCGCCCTGGTCTGGGGGTGCAGCAGCAGGACGGCGATGTCGTCACGGCCCTGTCTCTTGATGGCAGCCCCTGCAGTACCCAAAGACACACCGGGGACCACCAGCAGTTCCTGCAGCGGAGGAACGTTCACCGCCATGTCGGGCCTCCCCCTACGCAGCCTTGCCGTGACACTGTTTGTACTTCTTGCCCGAGCCGCACGGGCAAGGCTCGTTGCGGCCCACCTTCCGCTCACTCCTCACGAAGGTCTCGGGTTTGCCGGCGCCATCGTCCGGCTGCTCCTGCTCACCCCCGTCGAGCCCGCTGGACTCGGCATGGGTGTAACGCATGCGACGTTCGGCCTCTTCGCGCCGACGGCGCTCGGCTTCCTCCAACTCGTCGGAGGTCTCGATCTGCACCCGGCAGAGCAGGCGGATCACGTCCCGCTTGATGTTCTCCAGCAGTTCCTGGAACAGCTGAAAGCTCTCCCGCTTGTATTCCTGCTTGGGCTGCTTCTGGGCGTAGGCACGCAGATGAATGCTCTGGCGCAGGTAGTCCATGGCCGCCAGATGCTCCTTCCAGCGCTGGTCCAGAACCTGCAGCATGATCTGCTTCTCGACCACCCTCATGTCGATCCCGTGGGACGCCCAATCCTGCTCCTTGGCGCGATACTCCGCCTCGACCTCAGCCAGGATCTTGCGCGACAACGAATCCTCGTTGAGCGCGTCGTCCTCGTCGAGCCAGCCTCTCACCGGCTGCCTGCTGGCAAACTCGGTCTGCAGGGCCTGCTCCAGGCCATCGACGTCCCACTGCTCCTCGATGCTCTGCGGAGGGATGTACTCTGCGATCAGGTCCAGAACGACCTCTTCGCGAAGCCCTTCGATGTCGGCCGCGATGTCGTCCGCCACCATCAGCTCCCGTCGCTGCTGATAGATCACCTGGCGCTGATCGTTGGCAACGTCGTCGAACTCCAGAAGGTTCTTGCGGATGTCGAAGTTGTGGCCCTCGACCTTCCGCTGCGCTTTCTCGATGGCGTTGTTCACCATGCGATGCTCGATGGCCTCTCCCTTCTCGAGCCCGATGGACTGCATGATTCCCCTGATGCGGTCCGATGCGAATATCCGCATCAGGTTGTCTTCCATGGAAAGATAGAAGCGGGACGAGCCCGGGTCGCCCTGACGCCCCGACCGGCCGCGGAGCTGGTTGTCTATGCGCCGCGACTCGTGGCGCTCGGTGCCGATGATGTGCAGGCCACCGGCAGCAATGACCGCATCGTGGCGCTTCTGCCACTCGCCGCGCAGGCGCTGCAGCTCCTCATCGGTAGGCGAATCCAGCTGGGCCGCCTCGGCTTCCCAGTTGCCGCCGAGCACGATGTCCGTGCCTCGACCGGCCATGTTCGTGGCGATGGTCACCGCGCCCGGGCTGCCGGCCTGGGCAATGATGTCGGCCTCGCGCTCGTGCTGCTTGGCGTTGAGCACGTTGTGAGCGATCTTCCGGCGATCAAGCTCCCCAGACAGCCGCTCGGAAGATTCGATGGAGGCGGTCCCCACCAGCACCGGCTGGCCGCGCTCGATGCAGTCGTTGATGTCCTCGACGATCGCGTCGTACTTTTCCTCGATGGTGAGGTAAACCAGATCGTTGTTGTCTTCCCGAACCATGGGCATGTGGGTGGGGATCACGACGACGTCCAGGCCGTAGATCTGCCGGAACTCGAACGCCTCGGTGTCGGCGGTGCCCGTCATGCCGGCAAGCTTGTCGTAGAGCCGGAAGTAGTTCTGGAACGTGGTCGAGGCCAGGGTCTGGGTCTCGTTCTGAATCGCCACCCGTTCCTTGGCCTCGATGGCCTGATGAATGCCCTCGGACCAGCGCCTGCCCGGCATGGCCCGACCAGTATGCTCATCGACGATGACCACCTCACCGTTGGCCACCATGTAATCCACGTCCCGCTTGAACAGGGCGTGTGCCTTGAGTGCCGCATGCACGTGATGCAGCAGGTTCAGGTTTGCGGCCGCGTAAAGGCTGTCGCCTTCCTCGAGGAGGCCGAGCCGCATGAGCTCCGCCTCCACCTTCTCATGGCCGACCTCGGTCAGCTCCACCTGGCGGTTTTTCTCGTCCACCACGAAATCGCCCGTCGGCTCGGCTTCCGGATCCTCGACCGGCGGTTGCTGCTTGAGCTTGGGCGCGATCCGGTCGATCTTCTGATAAAGCTCCGTGCTCTGCTCGGCGGGGCCGGAGATGATGAGCGGCGTGCGGGCCTCGTCGATGAGAATGGAGTCCACCTCGTCGACAATGGCGTAACCGAGGTCACGCTGAAACTTGTCGGCCAGCGAGAACGCCATGTTGTCGCGCAGGTAATCGAAGCCGAACTCGTTGTTCGTGCCGTAGGTCACGTCCGACTGATAGGCTTCCCGCTTCTCTTGCGGCGCCTGACCCGACTGGATCACGCCCACCGTGAGGCCGAGCGTCTCGTAGATCGGTCCCATCCACTCCGCGTCGCGTCGTGCAAGGTAGTCGTTGACGGTCACCACGTGCACCCCGCGACCGGCCAGGGCGTTGAGGTAGGCGGCCAGCGTCGCCACCAGGGTCTTGCCCTCGCCGGTGCGCATCTCCGCGATGCGCCCCTCGTGGAGGGTGATCCCACCAATCAGCTGGACGTCGAAATGGCGCATGTCCTTGGCGCGGCGGGCAGACTCACGCACCGCGGCAAACGCTTCCGGGAGCAGGTCCTCCAGACTGGCGCCCTGCTCCAGCCGTTCCTTCAGCCGGCCGGTGGTGGCCTTGAGTTCGTCGTCGGAAATCTCGAGCAGGTCGGCCTCGAGCGCGTTGATCCGGGCCACGATCCTGCCCATCCGCTTGAGCTCTCGCGCGTTCTTGGTGCCGAAAATTTTCTTGAGCATGTGCTTTCGCCTGGGTGCCGGATGCGAAACCGGCGGCAGTTTACCCTAATTCGACCACAATCCGCGGGAGACGATCGCTTCATCCGATGAAGGATGGAGCCTGCCCGACAAGGCAGCGAAGGTCGGCTGGGTTCCGGGCCTGCCGGCGCGTGTCGAGACCAGATCGGGGCTGCCGGATCGCGTCAGCGACGTACGACGTAACGGGCTGGATCGACTCGACGGCCGTTCTTCAAAACCTCGAAATGCACGTGCGGGCCAGTGGAACGGCCGCTGGAGCCCATCTTTCCAACGACCTGGCCTTTCTTGACGATCTCGCCGACGGCAACAACGATTTCCGCGTGGTGGCCGTATCGGGTGACGTACCCGTCGCCGTGGGTGACCTCGACCATCTCTCCGTACCCGAAGCGATTGCCCGCATGGGTAACCACGCCGCTGGCCACCGCGATGACGTCAGAACCCTGTTTGCCGGCGAAGTCCAATCCCGCGTGCCAGGCCATCTTGCCGCTGAACGGGTCCACCCGCTCGCCGTACGAGGAGGAGATCCAGCCCCACGTCACCGGGCGGCCGGCCACGGCCACCTCAGCCCGGTAGTCGCGGTCGCGCAGCATGGATTCAAGAATCTCCAGCTCCGTTTCGCGAATCTTCAGATTCCTTGCCAGAGCGTCCACGTCGGCGCGCAGATCCCCCATCGGCATCGGCTCCGAAGTGGTCGTGTCCGGGCCACCAACGGGAACGGGCAGATCGAACGAGAACTCGCCGTCGTCCAGGTCGGCCACTTCCGCCACGCGGGCTCCGAGCGCCTCCATGCGCAGAAGCCGCGCCTGCATCTGGGCAAGCTGTCGGCCGACGGCCTGGGTTTCCGCGGTGGATCGATCGAGCAGGGCCTGCAGCTCGAGGCGCTGAGCCTCGACCTCCTGGCGCCAATGGACGACGGTTTCCGGGGCCATCTGATGGCTCCCGAGGAGGTTCATCCCAAGCACGGCGCCCGCAGCGGTCGCTACGAGGCCGATGGCAAGCGCCAGCGCCCCCATCCAGCGGGGCACCCGCAGCGCATGAGCACCACCCGAGCTTCTCAGCAATATGATCTTCACCGTCGCGATACCCCCCTGACCGCAACCCGAAACGGTGGCGAAACGAACCGCCCCGGGCCAAAATCCATAGCCCGAGGGCGGCCGACACGGTCGTTCATGATCGAGACCCGGCCATGGCGAATCTCAAAGTCGATCTTCTGTTGAGCGAAAGCCAACGCCGATTTACTCCTCTCCAACGTCTCCTACGTCAGTCGGCGAATCAAGAGTCCTGGACGGCCGGGCTGTTAGCCCTGCTGCCCGCTTCGCTGCAGAACGACTGTCGCGTCAGCGACATCCGCAACGGCTCGATCATCGTGGTCTGCCGAAACGCTGCAACCGCTACGCGGTTGCGATTCCTTGCGCCTGAACTGCTGAGCAAACTTCACGATCTAGCCGATTTCCGAGCGGCTCAGCGAATCGAGGTGCGCGTCAGCGAATTCTGACAGGCGCCCGGTTCCTTGTGCCCTCGGCTGTGACGATTATCCCCTCGACCCCAACCTCATTTTGAGACATGTCGGTCAAATTGGCCAATGAGTCTGCGAATCAATTAGCAACCACGGGAGCGGCGAAGCCCGTCGGCGCGTCCGCTTCGTTTGCGAAGGTAACGATCTCGAAAGCCTCGGGGTCAGCTAGTAACCTGCGCAAAAGCGCATTGTTGGATCCATGGCCTGATTTGTAGCCGCAGAACTCGCCGATCAGGCCACAGCCGAGCAGGTAGAGGTCGCCCACGGCGTCGAGAATCTTGTGCTTGACGAACTCGTCGGCCTGCCGGAGCCCCTCCCCGTTGAGGATGCGGTAGTCGTCCACCACCACCGCATTGTCGAGGCTCCCTCCCCGCGCGAGGTTCATGGATCGCAGCTGTTCGTAATCGGCCAGAAAACCGAACGTACGCGCCCGCGACACCTCCTTGACGTAGGCAGTGTTGGAAAGATCCACCGTGGCTGAGCGTTCGTGCTTGCGGAATACCGGGTGGTCGTAGACCAGGGTGTAGGAAACGCGGAACCCGTCGAACGGCTTGAGCTCCGCGACAACGTCTCCCTGCCGGAACGCCACCGCCTTCTTTATGCGAACGAATCGTCTGGGCGCGGTCTGTTCCTCTACCCCGGCGGACTGGATGAGAAACACGAACGGCGCGGCGCTGCCGTCCATGATCGGCAACTCCGGGGCGCTGACGTCCACGAAGGCATTGTCGATCCCGAGCCCGGCAAACGCCGACATGAGATGCTCGACCGTGGAAACGCTGACGGTGCCGTTGGTCAGCGACGTCGCCATGGTGGTATCGCCCACGTTCTCCACCCGCGCCGGGAGCCTCGGCTCGCCGTCGAGATCGGTGCGCACAAAGACGATTCCCGTATCCACGGGGGCCGGGCGCAGGGTCAGAAAGACCTTGTCTCCCGTATGCAGACCAACGCCGGTGGCGCGGATCGAGTTCTTGAGCGTTTTCTGATTCAGCGCCATGTTGCCCGTCCTTCAGGCCAGGGCCCCTGCAAGAAGCCGCGAATCGCGCTCCTTCTTCCTCTTTTACGCAAAGCGCTCCCCGCGCACACGCCCTTTCGAGCCTGTGCACCGACCGGCACCCGGCAGAAGGGGATCATCTGCCGGCCGGCGCTAAATTATGGCAGCCGGCAGCCGGTAAGTCACACGTTTCACCCGGGCACGTTCAGTCGGCCTGGCGACGCAGGAAAGCCGGAATGTCCAGATAGTCCAGATCCTGAGTGTCCAGATCCTCTGCAAGGTTGTCCTTATGCAGAGCCTGGTTGTGACGCTTGTAAGTCGGCTGGTCCAGATCCCGGTAGTCGATCTGCCCCTGGATGACCTCCTCGATCACCGTGTTGTCGATGACCACATTGGGTCTTGCCGGCTCGCCGAGCCCCGTGGCCACCACGGTGACCTTCAGCTCGTCGCCCAGATCCTGATCAATGACCGTCCCCACCACGACGGTGGCCTGCTCGGAGGCAAACTCGTTGATGATGTCGCCCACGTCGGAGTACTCGCCGATGGTGAGATCCGGCCCGGCAGAGACGTTGACCAGAATGCCTCTCGCGCCGTGCAGATCCACGTCCTCGAGCAGAGGCGAGCGGATTGCCGCTTCCGCCGCGTCGCGCGCGCGATTGTCTCCCGTTCCCCGGCCCGTGCCCATCATGGCCATGCCCATCTCCGACATGACCGTCCGCACGTCGGCAAAATCCACGTTGATGATTCCCGGCCGGATGATGAGGTCGGCAATCCCCTGCACGGCCCCGAGCAGCACGTCGTTGGCCGCACCGAACGCATCCAGCATGGTGGTTCGCTCCCCGAGCACGGCAAGGAGCTTTTCGTTGGGTATGGTGATCAGGGAATCGACGGTCTCACGCAGCTCCGCGATCCCGCGATCGGCGACGTCCGAGCGCTTTTCGAACTTGAAAGGCCGGGTGACCACCGCGACGGTCAGGATGTTCAGCTCACGGGCCACTTCCGCGACCACGGGCGCAGCTCCGGTTCCCGTGCCGCCTCCCATCCCGGCGGTGATGAACACCATGTCCGCCCCGACCAGCACCTCACCCAGACGATCCCGATCCTCGATGGCGGCCTGCCGCCCGATGTCGGGATTCGCGCCGGCGCCGAGGCCTTTGGTGATATTGCTCCCGATCTGCAGAATTGTCTTCGCGTCGAGGTGCTTCAGAGCCTGGGCATCGGTATTGGCGGCGATGAAATCCACCCCCTCTACCTGCCTGCTCAACATGTGCTGGACGGCGTTGCCACCGCCGCCTCCCACTCCGACGACCTTGATCACCGCGCTCTGCGGGGCACTGTCTACCAGTTCAAACATCCTGATCTCCTAACTAGAAATTGTCGCTCAACCACTTTTTCATTCGGCCGAAAGCACCCTTGCCCCGAAGCCTTCCGCGACCGGGCATCTCCCGCTCCCTCTCCCTGCCGTACTGCAACAGGCCGACGCCGGTCGCGTATACGGGATTTCTCACGATGTCCTTCAGACCCGCCACGTCACGTGGCGCGCCCAGGCTGACCGGCATGTGGAAGATCTCTTCCGCAAGCTCGACAACCCCCTCCATCTTCGACGCTCCCCCGGTGAGCACGATGCCCGCGGCGATGAGGTCTTCGAACCCGCTACGCCGCAGCTCCGCCTGTATCAGCGTGAACAGCTCGTCGTAGCGGGGCTCCACCACCTCCGCAAGCGCCTGGCGCGACAGCTCTTTGGCTGGCTTGTCGCCGACCCCGGGAACCTTGATGGTTTCATCGGGACCGGCGAGCTGCGTCAGCGCGCAGGCATATCTGATCTTGATCTCCTCTGCGTTCTGCGTGGGCGTTCGCAGCGCCATGGCAATGTCGTTGGTGACTTGGTCACCGGCGATGGGGATCACCGCCGTGTGACGAATGGCGCCGCCCGTGAACACCGCGATGTCCGTGGTGCCGCCGCCTATGTCCACCAGGCAGACGCCCAGGTCGCGCTCGTCGTCCGTAAGCACGGAGTAGCTCGAGGCAAGCTGCTCGAGAATGATGTCGTTGACGGTCAGGCCACACCGCACGATGCACTTCTCGATGTTCTGCGCGGCGTTCACGGCGCAGGTGACCAGATGCACTTTGGCTTCGAGCCGCACCCCCGACATCCCGAGGGGCTCTTTCACCCCCTCCTGGTTGTCGATGACGTATTCCTGGGGAAGGATGTGCAGAATCTTCTGGTCCGCCGGGATGGCCATGGCCTGGGCCGCATCGATCACCCGGTCCACGTCCTGGGGATAGACCTCGCGGTCCCGCACGGCGACGATCCCGTGGGAGTTGATGCTTCGTATGTGACTGCCGGCGATGCCCGCGTAGACGTTCTCGATGTGGCAGCCGGCCATGAGCTCGGCCTCCTCCACGGCGCGCTGGATGGACTGCACGGTGGATTCGATGTTCACCACCACGCCTTTCTTCAATCCCCGTGATGGGTGCGTTCCGAGCCCGATGATCTCGAGCTCCCCTTCGAGGTTGAGCTCGGCCACGATGGCGGCCACCTTGCTCGTGCCGATGTCGAGACCGACGATTCGGGTCAGCTCACTGTCAGATGCCATTTGCTGTGGGTTCCTCGTATGCAAGGAGCGGATCTTTCCAACCAACCGCGAGACCGCCGGTATACCGCGCATCGACGTAGTCGACGGTCTCGATGCGGTCCTTCAACGCCCGTTCGTAGACGATGCCGAATCGGGCGATTCGCTGGGCGATATCCCGGTCGCCCAGCGCAACCCGAAGACCGCCGCGAAGCTCGACTTCCCACTCGCCGAGGGACGTCTGCCTGAGCGCCGAGATGCGTCTTCCCGCGCCCGGCAGGGACTCCTGCAGCAGCAGATAGACTTCCAGCGCGCTGCGCGGGCTGGCCAGCGCGCAGTCGAAGACGGGCAGCGCGGCGGGCGCGTCCGGGATCGCGATCACCCGGCCGTTGCTGGTGAGGTGAGCACCGTCGCCCCAGACCGCGACAGGAACATCCTTGTCGACGGCAATGTCGAGCCCCGGAGGCCATACGCGGCGGACCGTCACGCGACGCGTCCAGGAAAGGCTCCGCAGCCGGTCACGCACCTCGGCGAGATCCACGCTCAGCAGGCCCGCATCGAGGCCGGTGAGCACCGCCGCCTCGATCTGCTGCTGCTCCCCGGGGGTGAGCTCGCCGATGACGCGCACGTTCTCGATGGGCCGATCCATTTGCCACACCAGCGCAGCCACCACGGCCCCGGCCAGCACAATCAGGAGCACGGCGGACACCCTACGCATCCGTCACCTCCTTGAGGCTCAGCGAGATCTGGTTGACGCTGCCGGCCCCCTGAACGAGCACCACGTCGCCATCCCGGACGATGTCGGGCAGGAGCCCCAGGGCTTCCTCGGGGTCGGCGGCGTAGGTGGGGTTGACGAGCCCGCGCTGCCGCAGGCCCTGGCACAACGCCTTGCCGTCCGCGCCAGGTATGGGTTCCTCGCCCGCCGCGTAAACCTCCAGCAGCACGAGGGCGTCCACCTCGGAGAGAACTCTCACGAAATCGTCGTAAAGATCCCTGGTACGGGTGAACCGGTGCGGCTGATAGACCATGACGAGCCGCCGATCGGGCCAGACGCGGCGCGCGGTCTGAATCACTGCGGCCACTTCGGAAGGATGGTGGCCGTAGTCGTCGACCATCGTGACGCGGGCGCAGCCCACCGGCGTCTGCGCGAAAACCTCGAACCGCCGGCCCACGCCGCGGAACTGCGACAGGCCGGCGACGATGGCCTCGTCCGGTATGCCTTCGTCGGTGGCGACCGCTGCCGCCGCGAGCGCGTTGAGCACGTTGTGCTCGCCGGGAACGGCCAGGGAGATCTCCAGGTCACCGTGACCGTCGGGACGCTCGGCGACGAAACGCCACGATGCGCCGTTCACGTCGAGATCCCGGGCGCGGTAGTCGCCGTCCTCCGCGAAGCCGTAAGTCAGCATGGGCCGGGCAAGCTCGGGCAGAACGTCGCGCACGTTCGCATCGTCCGTGCACAGCACGACGCTTCCGTAGAAGGGCAGACGGTGCACGAACCGCACGAACGCGCCGCGCAGCTCGGCAAAGTCGTTGTGGTAGGTGCCCATGTGATCCCGGTCGATGTTGGTGATCACGGCCTGCATGGGTTTGAGGTGAAGAAACGACGCGTCGCTTTCGTCGGCTTCCGCAATCAGGTACCGGCCGGCGCCCAGCTGCGCATTGGTTCCCGTGCTGTTGAGCAAACCGCCGATGACGAAGGTGGGGTCCAGGCCCGCGGTCTGGAATATGGCCGTGATCAGGCTGGTAGTGGTCGTCTTGCCGTGGGTTCCGGCGACGGCAATGCCGTGACGATAGCGCATGAGCTCCCCGAGCATCTCCGCCCGCGCCACGACCGGTATCCGCCGCGCGTGAGCGGCGCGAAGCTCAGGGTTGTCTCCCGCGACCGCGCTGGATACCACGACCACGTCCTTGCCCTCGACGTGCCCCGCAGCATGGCCCACATGGACGGTTGCGCCGAGCCGTTCCAGTCGCGCCGTGGTCTCCGACGCGCGAAGGTCTGATCCCGACACCTGGTATCCCTGGTTGAGAAGCACCTCGGCAATGCCGCACATGCCGGCACCGCCAATGCCCACGAAGTGAATGCGCCGCACCCGGCGCATCTCCGGCACGTAGTACGACTCAGCCACGGCCTTTCGCCTCCATCTGGGCCCGGAACGCGAGCCCCAGCATGGTGCTGCACACCAGCAGGCTGTTACCACCGAAGCTCACGAATGGCAGCGTGAGGCCTTTGGTCGGCAACATCCCGGTGTTGACGCCCATATTGACAAGGCACTGCACGCCCAACAGCAGGCCGACGCCGTAGGTGAGGTAGCCGGCGAAGTATCTTTCTTCCGCCACCGCCCGACCGGCTATGAGCAGCACCCTGGCGATCAGCGTGCCGAACAGAACGACCACCGCGACGGTGCCCAGCAGGCCGAGCTCCTCGGCAATCACGGCGAATATGAAGTCGTTGTGCGCTTCCGGCAGGTAGAAGAGTTTCTGGATACCCTCGCCAAGACCGAGCCCGGTGACCTCTCCACGCCCGAAGGCGATCAGCGCCTGGGTGAGCTGGTAGCCGCTGCCGAAGGCGAACGACCACGGGTCCGTGAAGCTCACCAGCCTCTGCATGCGGTAGGGCTGCAGCAGCGCAAGGGCGGCCAGCAGCAGAGCCGCGACCACGACGAGCAGGAGAAAGTGACGAAGCCGGGTGCCCGCGACGAAGAGCATCCCGCAGACGGCGGCGCCGAGAACCACGACGGAGCCGAAGTCGGGCTCCATGAGCAGCAGCAGCGCGACGATGGCCACCATCATGAGCGGCCGCAGCAGCGCGATGGAGCTCTCCCGCACCGCTTCGTCAAAGCGGGCCAGATAGCCGGCCACGTAGACCAGCACCAGGAGCTTGGCGAACTCTGACGCCTGCAGCGTGAAGGCGCCAAGCCCTATCCAGCGCCGCGCGCCGTTCACCTCGACGCCGATGCCGGGAACCAGCACCAGGATGCAGAGAATCACCGCGAGGCCCCAGGCGAGGTGGTGGCAACGCTGCCAAACGGCGAGCGGCACCGCGAGCACGACGCCGAACGCGGTCAGGCTGACGAGCAGGAAGATGCCGTGCTTCCAGACCAGGCTTTCACTGATGGCGACGGCGGCGGAGGCCACCATGACCGTGCCCAGCACTAGGATGAGCAGCCAGGACAGCAGGAGCGTCATGTCGAGCCTCGCCGTCATGCCGCGAACTCCATGACCGCCGCCGCGAAGCGCTCACCGCGATCGGCGAAGTTCTCGAACATGTCCAGGCTGGCGCAGGCGGGGGAAAGCAGGACCAGATCGCCGGGACCCGCCGCGTTGCGGGCCGCGACCACCGCGGCCTCCAGGGTATCCACTCTGACGAGCGGAACGGCGCCGTCCAGAGCCCGAGCCATGGCGTCGGCATCCACGCCGAGCAGAACGGCCGTCTTCACGTAGCGCGAGACCGGCTCCCGCAGAGCGGTGAAATCCGCACCCTTGCCGTCCCCGCCCGCAATCAGTATCAGCGATCCCCCGGAGGACTCTCCCAGGCCCTGCAGCGCCGCGACGGTGGCGCCGACGTTCGTCGCCTTGGAGTCGTTCACGTAGCTCACGCCACCGGCCTCGGCGACCAGCTGGCAGCGGTGCGGCAGCCCGCGAAAGCTCGATACCGCTCCCGCCAGCGATTGAAGATCTGCACGCGGGTGCCAGGCGAGCGCACAGGCAGCGAGCACGTTCAACTCGTTGTGCCGGCCGGACAGCGGAAGCGCTTCCACCGGCAGCACAGCGCGCTCGCCACGGGCGAGCACTCCGTCGACGACGCCCCAATCACCCTCGCCCGGCGCATCGCCGCCGAAGGTGACCAGCTCATCCACGTCGTGCTGAGGAAAGGTGAGGGGGTCCGCCCGGTTGGCTACGGCCCGCCCGCAATCCCGATAGACGCGCTGCTTGCTGGCCGCGTACTCGGCAAGGCTGCGGTGTCGGTCCAGATGGTCTTCGGTGACGTTGAGGATGGTCGCTGCGCTGAACCGCCAGGGGCGAAGACGCTCCAGCTGGAAGCTGGAGAGCTCGAGCACGTAGCTGTCGCAGGCCTCGTCGAGAAGGGAAAGCGCCGGCTCACCGAGATTGCCGCCGACGCCCGGATTGCCGCCCGTGGCACGCAGGAGGTGGCCCATCAGCGCTGTGACCGTGCTCTTGCCGTTGGTTCCCGTGATCGCGGTGATGGGCGCTTGCGCCGCTTCGCAGAAGAGGTCGATGTCGCTGGCGAGTTCCGCGCCGGCCGCGCGCGCCGCTCTGACCAGGCAGCTGTCCAGCTCCACCCCAGGGCTGACGATCACGCGGTCGACGCCCGCGAAGTCAAAGCCCGCCAGGCCGAAGTGAAACTCCGTGTCCGGATAGTCGGGCACGACGCCGGCATGGGGCGGTTCGGCACGGGTATCGAGCACCACCAGCTCGTCCTCGCCGTGGAGGTACTCCAGGCAGGAGAGGCCGGTTACGCCTAAGCCGATGATCGCTGTCCTTTTCAATCTGGCTGATCCGTGTCCGCTACCTGAGCTTGAGCGTGGAAAGTCCGATCAGAACGAGGACCAGGGTGACGATCCAGAACCGAACGATCACGCGCGGCTCGGGCCATCCCTTGAGCTCGAAATGATGATGAATTGGCGCCATCCGGAATATCCGACGGCCGGTCATGCGGTACGAGGCCACCTGAAGAATGACGGAGACCGTCTCCAGCACGAACAACCCGCCCATGATGAACAGCACGATCTCGTGACGCACGATGACGGCGACCACACCGAGCGCCGCACCCAGCGCCAGCGCACCCACGTCGCCCATGAACACCTGGGCCGGATACGTGTTGAACCAGAGAAAGCCGAGCCCGGCGCCGATCAGCGCGCCGCAGAACACGGCCAGCTCCCCGGCGTCGGCAATGTAGGGTATCTGCAGATAGCTGGAAAACTCCGTGTGACCGACCAGGTAGGCAATCAGGCCCAGGGCAGCGCCCACCATGACCGTGGGCAGAATGGCAAGGCCGTCGAGCCCGTCGGTGAGGTTGACCGCGTTGCTGGTTCCCACGATGACGAAGTAGGCGACCGCCAGGTAGCCCACACCCAATGGGATGGCGACCTCCTTGAAAAACGGGACGATCAGCTCGGTCTCCTGAGGAGCCTCCGCGGTGTAGTAGAGAAAGGCCGCGGCCCCCAGCCCCACCAAGGACTGCCAGAAATACTTCCACCGGGCGATGAGCCCGCGGCTGCTGCGCTGGGAGAGTTTCAGGTAGTCGTCGATCCAGCCGACGACCCCGAATGCCACCGTGACCAGCAGGACGACCCACACGTACTTGTTACCAAGGTCTCCCCACAGCAGCGTGGTGACCAGAATGACGATCAGGATCAACGCCCCGCCCATGGTCGGGGTGCCCGCCTTGCTGAAGTGGCTTTCAGGACCGTCGTCGCGCACGGTCTGCCCGATCTGATAAAGCGAGAGCTTGCCGATGACGTAGGGACCGATCAGCAGTGACATCGCCAGCGCCGTCATCACGCTCACCATGGTTCGGAATGTCAGGTAGTGGAACACGCCGAAGCCGCTCACATATCCGGACAGGTATTCGGTCAGCCACAACAGCATCAGACGTTCACTCCCAGCGCGTTGGCGACCTCGACCCGGTCGCTGTAGCTCAGGCGGCGCCCGGCCACTTCCTGGTAGTCCTCGTGGCCTTTGCCCGCCACCACCACCAGGTCGCCCGCCGAGGCGTTCTCCACCGCCCGGGCGATCGCCTCGCGGCGATCGACGCAGCGGTGCGTGCACGCCGCGCCCCGCAACCCCGCCGCCATGTCGTCGATGATCCGCTCCGGATCTTCCGACCGGGGGTTGTCGCTCGTCATCCAGATCACGTCCGCGCGACGCTCGGCGGCCTGGGCCATGAGCGGCCGCTTGCCCGGATCACGGTCGCCGCCGCAACCAAACACGCACACCAGCGCGCCGGACGTGTGGCGCCTGAGCGCCTCGAGCACCTTGTCCAGAGCGTCCGGCGTGTGGGCGTAGTCCACCACCACCGCGGGGCGCCCCGGCGCGTGAAGAAACTCCATCCGACCGGGAACCTGGGCAACCGAGGCCGCCGCTTCCACCACGTCGTCGAAGGCGAGCCCGGAGCAGCACAGCGCTCCTATGGCGGCCGCCATGTTGGCCACCGAGAACTCGCCGGCCAGGGGCAACGCCAGATCGGCGGCGCCCCAGGGCGACCGCCAGCGGCCGCGAACGCCCTGGTCGGTGAAGACGAGATCGTGCCAGCCGAGCTCCGCCTGGCGGCCGTAGCCGAGCAGGGCGACGCCGGGCCCAAGAGATCGCGCCACGCGACGGCCGAACGCGTCGTCGAGATTGACCACCGCCGTGTCGAGAGACGGCCACCGGAACAGGGATGCCTTGGCATCCGCGTAGGCCGCCTCGGTCTGGTGGTAGTCGAGGTGGTCGCGGGACAGATTGGACAGCACGGCGACGTCGAACTCCACCTCGGCAACCCGCCCCTGACTGAGGGCGTGGGAGCTGACTTCCATGGCAACCCAATCGCAGCCCGCATCCAGAAGCTGGCCCAGACGGCGCTGCACGGTCACCCCATCCTCGGTGGTGAGCCTCGTGCGTTCCAACGCCCCGGGCCTGCCCCAGCCGATGGTGCCCATGTAGCCGGCGGTCCGGCCGAGGCGTCCGGCCAGATCGGCGATGAAGTGGGCAATGGACGTCTTGCCGTTTGTCCCCGTCACCCCGATACACCTCAGCCGGCGGCTCGGCCACTCGTGCACGCGAGCTGCCAGGGCGCCCCGGCGCAGCTTGAGATCGGGCACGACCACGGCCGGGCAGCCTTCCAGCTCCAGCCCCGCCGCCAGCGGTCGCTCCGACAGCACGGCCACCGCGCCGTTACGGCAGGCTTCGGCGACGTAATCCTGCCCGTCCGAACGATCCCCGGAGATCGCCACGAACGCATCCCCCGGACGAACCTCCCGGGAGTCCACCGCCAGCCCCCTGATCGGCACCTCGGGGGCGTCGGGGTCTTCGAGCAGCTGCCGCAGGGATACGCTCACGCTGACTCCCCGTCCGGGCGTACGCCCAGAAGACGCATGGAGCGCGCGGCCACCCGACCAAACACCGGCGCGGCAACGCTGCCGCCGCCGCGGGCATCGCCCTTGGGTTCGTTGACCACCACGACGATGACCAGTCGCGGATCCGATACCGGCGCTATTCCGGCAAACAGCGCGACGTGGCGCTCGTCGTCGTAGCCCGAGGCGCCCACCTTGCGGGCAGTGCCCGTCTTGCCTGCCACCCGGTAGCCCACCACGCGGGCCTTGGGCGCGGTGCCGTCGTTGTCGGTGACGCCCTCCATCATCCCGACGACGTCCGCAATCATGTCCGCATCGAACACGCGCGTGCCCGGACGCACGACTTCCTGCTTCACGATGGACACCGGCACCCGGACGCCACCGGTTGCAAGCGTGAGGTAGGCTTGTGCGAGCTGCAGGGGCGAGATGGCGAGACCGTAACCGTAGGCCAGCGTGGCACGGCCCACCAGGCTGGAGAGGCCCGCGTCGTCGAGCGACGCCCAGGCCTCGCCCGGCAGGCCGGTATTGACGGGCTCACCCACACCGGCACGACTGAGAACGTCGTACACGGCCCGCTCCTCCAGATCCAGCGCGATCTTCGCGATACCCACCTGGCTGGATACCTGCAGCGCTTCGCCGACGGTGATGGCACCCCGGTTGACCGGGTCCTGAACCAGCTTGCCGCCAACCCGGAAGTAACCCGGCCCGGTATCGATGACCGTATCGGCGGCGAAGCGACCGGACTCGAGGGCGGCGAGCACCGTGAACGGCTTTACGGTGGACCCGGGCTCGTACACGTCCGTGACCGCGCGGTTGCGCATGTTCCCCACTTCCACCGAGCCGAGCTCGTTGGGGTTGTAGGACGGCTGATTGACCAGGGCGAGAATCTCGCCGCTGCGCGCATCGAGCATGACGAGGGAGCCCGACGTGGCACGATGACCCACCACCGCGGACTTGAGCTCCCGATAGGCGAGAAACTGCAGCCTCAGATCGAGGCTCAGGTTCAGGTCGTCGCCGAATTTCGGCGAGGCGACGTAATCGAGATCCTTGATGGTCTCGCCGCGCTGATCCTTCAGGACGATCTTCCGTCCGTGCTCGCCGCGAAGCCGGCCGTCGAAGGAGAGCTCGATCCCCTCCAGCCCGGAATCCTCGATGCCGGTGGTGCCGACCACGTGAGACGTCGTCTCGCTGGCCGGGTAGTAGCGGCGATACTCGGACTGCAGGTGAACGCCCGAGATGCCCAGCTCCCTGACGGCCTGCGCCCGGTCCCAGGGGACCCGGCGCTTGAGGTAGAGAAACTCCCGATGGCCGTTGCTCTGCACGGACGCGGACAGGCGAGCGGGGTCCAGTTCGAGCAACTCGGCAAGCGCGCCCAGCGACTCGTCCGTCAGGCCAGCACGGCTTGGATCCAACCAGACCGCGAAAACGGGGGTGCTGACTGCCAGCGGCTCGCCATGGCGGTCGTAGACGACACCGCGATAGGCCGGCAGCACCTCGCTGCGAACGGATCTGGCATCGCCCTGCTCCTGCAGGAACTCCCGTTCGGTCCAGTTGAGGTAACCGAGCCGAACGATCACGGCCACGCAGCCCAGAGCGAAGCCTCCCACCAGCGTGTAGTGCCTCCAGCCCTTCATGGCTCGATGGGCTCCACCCGGTCGGGGAAGATCATGCCAAGCTCGGCTTCCGCCACCCGTTCGACGTTCACGTATGAGGTCTGCGCGCTGCGCTCCAGGAGCAGCCGGCTGTGCTCGGCGAGTTCCTCGTCCTGAACACGCTGCGCGGCCTGAAGATCGGCGTGAAGCTGCCGCACTTTCTGGCTGCTGAACGCAACCTGCACGCCGGACACCGTGACCGCGACCAGCAGGGTTGCCACGATCCAGCCGTAAAGCCGACTCATGAGATTTTCTCCACCACCCGAAGGACGGCGCTGCGCGAGCGCGGGTTGCGCGCCCGTTCGGCAGCGCCAGCGCGGACGGGTCCTGCCACCGAGCGCGCCGGGACGACCTGAGCCGCCGCCCTTACCGGTAACCGGCGCGGCAACGGCGGGGGCTCCGTTAAGCTCTTGAAGAAGCGCTTGACCATCCGGTCTTCCAGAGAGTGAAAGCCGATCACCGCCAGGCGCCCCCCGGCAGATAGCATCTCGAATGCCTGTCGCAACCCGCTCTCGAGCTCGCCAAGCTCATCGTTGACGTGCATCCGCACCGCCTGGAACACGCGGGTGGCCTCATGCTTGCCGGGTGTGGCTCGCGGCTGCGCCGCGCGCACCAGCGCCACCAGCTCACCGGTATCGGAGATTGGCCGGGCCGCCGCGATGGCGGCGGCGATGCGCCTGGCATAGCGCTCCTCTCCGAGCGATCGCAGCACGCCGGCGATCTCCTGCTCCGAAGCCGAATTGAGCCACTGCGCGGCAGACATTCCCGCGCCCGGGTCCATGCGCATGTCCAGGGGCCCGGACCGCAGAAAGCTGAAACCTCGCTGAGGATCATCCAGCTGGGGAGAGGAAACGCCGAGATCCATGAGCACGCCCTGCACCGACTCGATGTCGAGCGAGGCAAGCGCCCGGCGCAGATCAGAAAAGCGCGCGTGACAAATGGTCAAACGGGGCTCGGAGCTGGCCATCTCCCTTCCCGCCGCGACGGCCGCCGGGTCCCGATCCAGGGCAACCACCCGGCTCTCGTCACCAAGAACCGCCAGGAGCGCGCGCGAATGGCCACCGCGCCCGAACGTGGCGTCGACGTACACGCCCTGCCTGACTGTCGAGTTCCCCATCCCCGTCAATGTCGCCACCGTCTCCTGGCAAAGCACCGGCTCGTGCGTATTGCTCAAACCGACAATCCGGTGAACTCGTCGCCGTTGGCCAGCAGTTCCCCAGCCCCATCCGAGAGCCAGGTGTTCATCCGGCTCTGCCACAGCGAATCGCTCCAAATTTCTATCTTGTTGCCCTGACCGACCAGCACCAGCTTCTTTTCCAATGCCGCATAGCCTCTGAGCATCTGCGGCAGCAGCACCCGACCCTGGCCGTCCAGCTCGAGGTCCGTGGCATGGCCGATCAGCAGCCGCTGCAGCAACCGGGCCTGCTCACCGATGTTCGAAAGGCTTTCGAGCTTGCGCTGCACCACCTCCCATTCCGGAAGCGGGTACATCAGCAGGCACTTTTCCCGCATGTCGATGGTCACGACAAGGCGCCCCTCGCTCACGGCGACCACCGACTCGCGATGACGGGTCGGCAGAGCCATGCGTCCCTTGCCATCCAGAGTGGCGCTGTTGATGCCTCGAAACATGACTGCCCTGGGGGCCGCGCGAATCGGTCAAAATGAACCAGGTCACGACCGATTCAGACGGAATCTCCCACAATCTCCCACTAAATCCCAAATTGGCACACCACCAGCCACGATATCGACCCACAGGCTTGCCTGTCAAGCGAGGAAAACGTCGATAACCTACGGAAATTTATGGATTTTTTCGGCGCAGAGAGGCTGTCAGAAGGCAGCGGGCAGCTTTATCTTCTTAGTTAACCTCAGGTAGAAGCAGGTATCTAGAATTCACCTTAACTTCTAGACCCAATCGGCATTAAAAATCCCGTTTTAGGTGCGAAAAGAAACGAGTCGGCCGATAAGCCGGGTTCTGTTGCCGCGTCCGAGAACGCAGCCGACAGTCATTCATCTAGGGCGTTCGTCACCGAACGCCTCGTGCGACCTACCCGAACCCGGTGCGGACCACACCATGGGGTTCCTATTTGGCCTTGCTCCAGGCGGGGTTTACCTAGCCGCGCAGTGTTACCACGCGCGCGGTGCGCTCTTACCGCACCCTTTCACCCTTACCGTTCGCAGCGCCGGAGCGCCGCGCCTTAGGCGGTTTGCTTTCTGCTGCACTTTCCGTGGGCTCGCGCCCCCCAGGCGTTACCTGGCACCTCGTCCTGTGGAGCCCGGACTTTCCTCTCGCAGCTGATGCTGCCAGCGACTGTCTGGCCGACTCGAGGGCAAGACTAATCCCCGGACCGGCGGATTGCCAGGCCCTCAGGAGCGCTGCTCCAGGGCGATCCGGTAGAGCACGGAGCGGTCCATCTTGAGCAGGCGCGAGCCGAGCCGTGCGGCTTGAGCCGGAGCCAGCTCGGCACAAAGGATCTCCATGACCTCGGCGGCGTCCGCGTCGAGGCCAGCTCCCGCGGCGGCCTCCATCACGAAGACGAACTCCCCCCGAAGGGTGCTCGACAGCGCCTCGCGCAGCTCTCCCGGGGTGCCGCAGTGCAGACTCTCGTGACGTTTGGTCATTTCCCGCCCGACCATGAGTCGCCGCTGCGGGACCAGCTGCTCCAGATCCGCAAGGCAGGCGGCGACCCGGTGGGGCGCCTCGAAGAAGACGACGGCTTCCGTGCGTCCGGCAAGATGCCGCAGCCGCTCGCGGCGCTGCCCCGCCCTTGCCGGCAGAAAGCCCTCGAAGAAAAAGCGGCCGGCCGGAAGAGGACAGACGGACAGAGCAGCCAGGACCGAGCTCGCGCCGGGGACGGGAACCACCCGGACGCCTTCCTCCCAGCAGCGCCGGATGAGATCGAAGCCCGGGTCGGATACCAGGGGCGTGCCGGCGTCGGAGACCAGTGCCACATCGCCACCCGCCTGCAGCGCGGCCATGAGACGCCGCGCCACGTTCTGCTCGTTGTGCGCGTGGAACGAGACCAGCTCGGCCTGGGTTGCGCCGATTGCTGCTAACAGCACCTGAGAGCGTCTGGTATCCTCGGCGGCGACTATCTGCACCGACGCCAGGACATCGGCGCCTCGACGAGTGATGTCGTCGAGGTTTCCAATTGGCGTGGCAACGACGTAGAGAACACCAGACATGGCAGCAAACCGGATAAGGGCCTGGGCTTGGGCGTTCGCTATTCTCGCAGTGTCCGCCTGTCAAAGCACGCCGCTCGAGACAATCGAAGCGAACGTGCCCGAAGTCTCCCCCTCATCTCCCGAAGCTCTCCTGCAACAGGCGGATCTGGCCAACGGGCGGGAAGCAGCCCGGCTGTACCTGTCGGCCACCGAGAGCTTCATTCAGGCCAACCGGCTCGACGAGGCTGCCCGATCTTTCCAGAGGATCGACCAGGCGTTGCTCTCCGGCGCCCGGACGGCCGACTATCGATATGCCGCCGCCGAGATCGCGCTGCACGACGGCGAGCCGGATCGGGCGGCCGCGCTGCTTGGCGCCGGGGAGCCGGGCGGCGGCTCGGCGCGACGGCGCGGTCTGTGGGCGGCCACCCTGCCCGGCCGCATCTGCCACGCCGCCGGCGATGACCAATGCGCGATCCGGGAGCTGACCGGACTCGAGGTACCCGGCGACCAGCGCCAGGAGCTGCACGACGTCATCTGGCGCTATCTGGGTTTTGCAGCCGGTTTCTCCGCGCCCGCTCAGGCCGGCCGCACCTCCGGGCGCGAGCAGGGTTGGTGGGCTCTCAAGGCCACGGTGCTGCAGGGCATCTCCGTGGAAGACCAGCGTCAGCGTGTGGACGATTGGCGCGGCGCCTGGCCCGATCACCCGGCAGCTTCCGTCTTGCCCACGGCTCTCCGCGCCTTCGACCGGGACGCCCCGAAGGTGCGACGGGTCGGGTTGCTGCTGCCGCTCAGCGGCCCCCTCGCCGTTGCCGGGCGCGCCGTTCGGGACGGCTACATCGCCGCCTATCTGCACGAGTCTGCCCAGAGCGAGCAGGAGATCATCGTCTACGACACGGCCGCCGCACCGCTGCCGAGCTTGTACGAGAAGGCCCTCCTGGACGAGGTGGACGTGCTCATAGGGCCCCTGACGAAGGAAGAGGCGTCCGCCCTCAGCGGGCTCGCCCCGTCCGTTCCCACCCTGGTGCTCAACTATCTCGAAGACGGCCAGAGGGCGCCCTCGAACGTCTACCAGCTCGGGCTTGCCATCGAGGACGAGGCCGACACCATGGTGAGCAGGCTCCTGGAGGATGGCGCAGAGCGCTTGCTGGTCGTCCACAACGATCAGGATTGGTCGCGTCGAGCGGCGCGGCGACTTACTTCCAGCTGGCCCTATCCGGTCACGCGCGAGTTCTTTCCGGACGTCAAAACCATCACCGAATCCGTCGGACGGGCCATGCAGATCGACGCGAGCCTCGAGCGCCGCGACGAGCTGGCCAGTCTCCTGGGGACCGACCTGGAGTTTCTGCCACGCGCCAGGGGGGACCTCGACGCCGTGGTCGCGCTCGTCGATACCGTCGAGGCCAATGCCCTCGTGCCTGCGTTGCGCTTTCATTTTGCCCAGGATCTGCCCGTGTACGCGAGCTCGCAGACGGTGCGTGGAGCAACGGCACAGGAACTCGGAGAGCTTGCCGGGTTTCGCGTCAGCGAGCTGCCCTGGATATTGTTCTCCGACCCCATCTACCTGGCCATGGCCGACGTGTTCCTCCTGCAGGGCAATCGCTTCGCCGCCTTGTACGCGCTTGGCGTGGACGCTTATCGCGTGAGCGGGCGCCTGACGCTGCTGGCCTCCGGCGGGGTCCACCAGCTGCTGGGCAGCACGGGCCTGCTCACGGTGGATGGCTCCGGACGGTTCCGTCGGGAGCTGGCGTGGGGACTGATCCGCAGGGGCCGCCTCGAACCGCTCCCGGTGATGGCCGGGCAATCGGCCCTCTGACGCCCCAGGCACGGGCAGGTGCCGGGGCAGAATCCGCCGCGCTGGACCATCTCCGCGCGCGGGGCCTCGAGCTGGTAGCCCGCAATTTCCGCTGCCGTCTGGGCGAGCTGGACATCGTCATGGTGGACGGCAACGAGCTGGTTTTCGTCGAAGTCCGTCTGCGCAACCACGCTCGCTTCGGCGACGGCGCGGCGAGCATCACCGCCGCAAAGCGGCAGAAGCTGGCAAGGGCCGCCCGGGCATTTCTCCAACGCCACCCCCGATACCAGAGCTGCCCTTGCCGGTTCGACGTGGTGGCCATCAAAGGAGAGGGTCAACGCATGGAGATGCGATGGCTAAAAAACGCGTTCGCGGTCGGGTAATGATTCGATCCTGCCGCCAGCTGGCGCGGTGAAGCAATGAGAAATGCAGCCGCTACTTGATGACCTTCAGCTCGGGGCCGGACGGGCGGTCCTTCGGCGCTTCCGGGGAATCATCGGTACGGGAAGGAAACTCCTCCGGGTCGAAGATCATGCCCTCGCCGGTCTCCTTGGCGTAGATGGCCAGAACACTCGAGATGGGCGCGGATACCGGATAGGGCGCTCCACCGAACCGCCCGTCGAAGCTGAGCCCGGCGTCATCGATGACAAGTCCTCGCACGGCCGACGGCGATATGTTGAGAACGATCTTGCCGTCGTTGACGTAGTCGGCCGGCACCATCGCCGCTTCGTCCTCCGCGGAGACGAGCACGTACGGGGTGAGCGAAGAGTCGACGAGCCAGTCGTAAAGGGCTCGAAGCAGGTAAGGACGTTTCGCCTTGGCTTTCACGCCAGACCGCCCCCGGGGTCAGTCCCGCATCTCGAGCTCGGCCTCGGAGAGGCTTTCTCGGAACGAGCTGCGCTCGAACATGACCTGCATGTAGCGCTGCAGGGGACGCGTCGAGCGTTCCGGCAGGTTGATGCCGACGTACTTCAATCGCCACAGGATGGGCGCCACGCAGCAGTCGACAAGCGTGAACTCGTCGTTCATGAAAAAAGGCTTCTCGCTGAAAATCGGCGCGATGCTGATGATGCTTTCGCGCAGTTCCTTGCGCGCCTTGGTGATGGTCGTCTCGCGACCTTTGCCGGCCATCAGAATATCCAGCCGGCCGCTCCACTCCTTCTCCACACGCGTGATCCAAAGCCGCGACAGAGCGCGCTGGACGGGGTAGACGGGCAGAAGCGGCGGGTGCGGAAACCGCTCGTCCAGATATTCCATGATCACGTTGGCCTCGTAGAGCACGAGGTCGCGGTCGAGCAGCGTCGGCAAGGTGTTGTACGGATTGATCTCGGCCAGGTCCTCCGGCTTGCGCGACGGATCCACGTCCACGATATCCACGGTCACGCCTTTCTCGGCGAGCACCATCCGCACCCGGTGGCAGTAGTGGTCCCGGGGGTCGGAGAAGAACGTCATTGAGGACCGCTTTGTGACTACGCTCATGATTTACCTTTCGTCTGAAATTCGCGTTACAAGAACCTGCCGGCCCCCAACGATCTAGTCGACGATTTCCTTGTGATATTCGCGGCCGAGGAGATACGTGAACACGTAAAGCACTACCAGAAACAGCAGCACGTAAATTCCCGTACGGTGACGTTCCAGACGGCTCGGATCCCCCGTGTAGTAGAGGAAGTTCACGATGTCGTAGATCACCTGATCGAACTCCTCGGGCGAGAGTTGCCCGGTGCCTGCAACCAGCTCGGGTGAACCGGAATCATCCAGCACCTGCTCTCCCTGGAGGCCGGCCAGAACGTTGGGCATACCCACGTTCTCGAACACCAGGTTGTTGACTCCGAAGGGCCGCGCCTCGTCCTGGTAGAACGTTCGCAGGTACGTGTACAGCCAGTCCGTGCCGCGCACCCGCGCGACCATGGTCAGATCCGGGGGAGGCGCGCCGAACCAGTTCTTGGCGAGCTCCGGATCCATGCTGGTGGTCATCAGCTCTCCGATCTTCTGGCCGGTCAGGACCAGGTTGTCCATCGCGATGTCGTGAGGAATCCCCAGATCATCCGCCGTCCGCTCGTAGCGCTGATACTTCACCGAGTGGCAGCCAATACAGTAGTTGACGTAAAGCTTGAAGCCGTTCTGCAGGGAAGGCAGGTCCTCCAGATCAGGATCGATGCTGTCCAGCGGCCAGCCCGAGCCGGCAGGAAACGCGCCTGCAGAGAATGTCAGCGTCGCGGCGGTCAGGGCCCAGAGAAACGAGCTGCGTGATTTCATGCCTTACGCCCCCTCGGCCTTTGCCGCTCGCGTCGCCTTGGTAGTCACCCTGTCCGGCACCGGTTTCGTCTTCTCCACCCGCGTGTACCAGGGCATGAGCACGAAGTACGCGAAGTAGACGACGGTGCAGATCTGGGCGAGAGCCGTTGCTGGCTTCGACGGCGCGATGGTTCCCAGGTATCCGAGTATGAAGAAGCTGATCACGAACAGCGCCAGCATCCCCTTGGACAGCCACCCCTTGTAGCGGATGGATTTCACCGGGCTGCGGTCGAGCCACGGAAGGACTGCGGGCAGCACGATGGCACCGGCCATGACTACGAATCCCCAGAATTTGGCGGGAATCCCGAAGAGAGGGAACGTGGCCGCGCGCAGCATCGCGTAGAACGGCGTGTAGTACCACACCGGCGCGATGTGCTCGGGTGTCTTCAGCGAGTTGGCCTCCTCGAAGTTCGGCTTTTCGATGAAGTAGCCGAACATCTCTGGCACGTAGAAAACCACGATGCAGAAGAAGAAGAGAAAGAGCACGATGGCCGGAAGATCGTGTCCGATGGTGTAGTGCGGATGGAAGGGAACCCCGTCCAGGGGAATCCCGTTCTCGTCTTTGTTCTGCTTGATTTCGATACCGTCGGGGTTGTTGGAGCCGACGTGATGCAGAGCGACGATGTGCACGAAGACGAGCATCACCAGCACGAGCGGCAGGGCCACCACGTGAAGGGCGAAAAAGCGATTCAGCGTGATGTCCGAGACGAGAAAGTCGCCGCGGACCCACTCCATCAGATCAGGCCCGACCACGGGAATCGCGCCGACTAGCGAGATGATCACCTGGGCGGCCCAGTAGGACATGTTGCCCCAGGGCAGCAGGTAGCCGAGAAACCCTTCCACGATCAGGCAGGCAAATATCGCCATGCCGATGAGCCAGAGCAGTTCCCGCGGCTTGCGATAGGAGCCGTACATCATGGCCCGGAACATGTGCAGGTAAACGACCAGGAAGAAGGCCGAGGCCCCGGTGGTGTGCAGATAGCGCAGGAGCCAGCCGTACTCGACGTCGCGCATGATGTACTCGACGGAAGCGAAAGCGCCGTCGCCGCTGGGCACGTAGCTCATGGTCAGCCAGATGCCGGTCAGCAGCTGGATCACCAGAACGACCATCGAGAGAACGCCGAACAGATACCAGACATTGAAGTTCTTCGGCGCGTAGTACCGGGACATGTGGTACTCGAAGGTCTCGGTGAGCGGAAACCTCTCGTCGACCCATTCCATGAAGTTGGACCAGCCGCGCGCAATCCTTCCCGGTTGCGATTGCTCCATCACGCTGTCTCCTCGTCCACGCCGATCACCACCACCGTGTCGCTCACGAACTGATACGGGGGCACTGGCAGGTTGTCCGGCGCCGGGACCCCTTTGACGACCCGTCCCGCCAGATCGAAAAGGGATCCGTGACACGGACAGAAGAAGCCGCCTTCCCAGTCAGCGGCAAAGGGTTCCGGCTTTACCTCACCATGGTATTTCGGCGAGCAACCCAAGTGCGTGCACAGCCCCAGGTAGACGCCGATCTCCGGACGCTTCGACCGCCACGGGTTCTTTGCGTAATCGGGCTGCTGCTCGGCGTTGTCGGAATCCGGGTCGGCGAGCCGGTCGTTCTCCTGCTCGAGCCTGCGCAAGGCGTCCTCGTCGCGGTAGACCACGAACACCGGGTTACCCCGCCATGCCGGGGTGGGTCCCAGTATTTCACCGGGCCGAAGCTTGCTGATATCCACGGTCACCGGAGCACCGAGCGCACGCGCTTTCGCGCTGGGTTGCCACGACGCCACGAAGGGCACCGCTGCGCCCACGATGCCTATACCACCTACCACGGCGGAGGCTCCGATCAGAAAGTAGCGGCGTTCCTTGTTGACCTTGGAAGGGTCGAGACTCTTAGGAACGGCGGCAGAATCCGTTGCAGCTTTATCAGCGCTCAAGGGTCGCTCCCAGCATATTCAAACAGCCCCGCATTCTAGCACACGCGGGTGCACATCCTTGCCCGCAGGAGGCTCGCGCAGCCCGCGCGGAGGTCCTTGTGGACGGGGCCCGAACGGCGCGCCGACGCCTCTATCGCTTGGAGAACTGCGGGCGTTTACGCGCCTTGCGCAGACCGACCTTCTTGCGCTCCACCTCGCGCGCGTCGCGGGTCAGGAACCCGGCCTTGCGCAACGCACCTCGAAGGCTTTCGTCGTGAGCAACGAGCGCCCGGGCGATGCCGTGCCTGATCGCGCCAGCCTGGCCCGAGTTGCCTCCACCGCGAACGGTCACGCGAATGTCCACCTTGTCTGCGACGTCGGCGACAAAGAGCGCCTGGCGAACGATCATGCGGGACGTCTCGCGCCCGAAATAGCTGTCGAGGCTCTGATTGTTGACGAAGATGTTGCCGGTGCCCGAAGAGATGAAAACGCGGGCTGCGGAAGTCTTGCGTCGCCCCGTTCCGTAAAATTGGTTTGCTGACATGCTGTGTGCGTCCTGGGCCTGATCGGCTAACTGGCTATAGGTTGATCGGTTCGGGTTGCTGGGCGCTGTGCGGATGTTCCGGGCCGGCGTAGACCTTGAGCTTGCGGAACATGGCCCGGCCGAGCGTGTTGCGAGGCAGCATCCCCTTGACGGCTTTCTCGATGATGCGCTCCGGGTGCTTCTGCTGCAGATGCTCGAAGCTGATCCCCTTGATGCCGCCGGGATAGCCGCTGTGGCGGTAGTAGATCTTGTCGGTGGTTTTGTTCCCCGTCACCCGCACCTTGTCGGCGTTGATGACCACGACGTAATCCCCCGTGTCCACGTGAGGAGTGTATTCCGGCTTGTGCTTTCCCCGGAGACGGCGAGCCACCTCGGTTGCCAGGCGACCAAGCGTCTTATCTTCTGCGTCCACCAATAGCCACGAACGCTGCACGTCCTGCGCCCGCGCGCTTACCGTCTTCATGAGCCCTTCAAGATGCCGGGATTTTGGGAGCGCGAATGTTAGCGGAGGGCCTGACCCTTTACAACCAGCCCGACGGGCCTTCTCAGGCCCTGTGAGAGCGGGCCAGATAGTCGTGGGACTGCATCTCCAGCAGCCGGCTCACCGTGCGCTCGAACTCGAACCGCAGGCGCTCTCCCCCATAGAGCGAGGCGGGCTCGGCCTCAGCGGAGACGATCAGCTTGACGCCGTGATCATAGAACTCGTCCACCAGGCTGATGAAACGCCTCGCGGCGTCTTCCGATCGGGTGTTGAAGCGAGGCACCCCGCTGATCAGCACGGCGTGGAAGATCCGCGAGAGCTCGATGTAGTCGTTCTGGCTGCGGGGACCTTCACAGAGATCGGAAAAGTTGAACCAGGCCACGTCCTCGGCAACCCGCCGCGCCCTGATCATCCGACCTTCGATCTCGAGATCCACGTCGTCTCGGGGCGCTTCCGGCGCCAGGGCATCGAAGCTCCGGGCAAGGCTCCGCTCCGCCCCGGCGTCCAGCGGAACGTGATAGATCTCCGCCCGCTCCAGAACCCTCAAGCGATAATCCACGTCTCCCCCGACCTGATGGATCACGGTGTGCTGCCTGATGAGCTCGATGGCGGGCAGAAAACGACGGCGCTGCAGGCCGTTCTCGTAAAGGTTGTCGGGCTCCACGTTGGACGTCGCCACCAGCGTCACGCCACGCCTGAACAGCTCGGCCAGCAGTTCCGCCAGAATCATGGCGTCGCCGATGTCCGAAACGGCAAACTCGTCGAAGCAGAGGACGCTTGCCTCGCTGGCAAACCGCTCTGCAACTTGCTGCAGAGGGTTCGGCGTGCCCGCAAGGCTCGTCAGCTGATGGTGAACGCGCTGCATGAACCGGTGGAAGTGCATGCGCAGACGAACGTCCCCGGGAAGGCACTCGTAGAAGAGGTCCATGAGCAGGGTCTTACCTCGACCGACCGTACCCCACAGATACAGGCCCCTCACAGGCTCGGGCTCAGCCCCGATGCCCAGCACGCGCAGGGCGCGCCGCAGCCGGCTGGCGTGCAGCCTTTCCCGGGCCATGAACGCCCGGTAGAGATCGTCCAGCAGCCCGGCGACCTCCCGCTGCGCCGGGTCGTCAAAGAAGCCGCTACGCGTGAGCTGTTCTTCGTATTTCTGCAACGGCGACATCGGCGGAACTTTACTTGCTCGGTCAGGAACGGCGCAATCGGCGCCACCCGACGGGCGAGGCTTGCCGCCGCGGGGCGCGGCAGGAGTTTTTCTGTTAACGTCCGCCGCCTATGCGCGAACTGGTTCGCTACATCCTGGTCCCTGCACTGGTCGGGGGTGCCGTCGGTCTCGGGGTCATGCTCACCAGCCAGGTGAACGGAACGCCGACCAAGCCCGGGTACGCAGCCGCGGTAAAGCGCGCCGCGCCCGGCGTCGTCAATATCTACTCGTCCAAGCTGGTACAGCATCCCATGTGCGAGATGCCCCGGTTTCGAGACTGGTGCGAGCGCTTCGCGGGGGCCGATCGCGGGCAGATGCAGAACTCGCTGGGATCCGGCGTCATCGTCCGGGAGGACGGCTACATTCTCACCAACAATCATGTGATCGAGGGGGCCGACGAGATCATCGTGGCGTTCTCTGACGGTCAGGCCACCACGGCGACCCTGGTCGCCAGCGACCCCGAGACCGATCTCGCCGTCATCCGCGTGCAGGCCTCGGGCCTGACGCCGGTGCCCCGTGATCCGAGCAGCGTCGTCGAGGTGGGCGACGTCGCGCTGGCCATCGGCAACCCGTTCGGCATTGGCCAGACGGTCTCGAGCGGCATCATCAGCGCAAAGGGCCGGGCGGGCATCAGCCGCAGCCCCTACGAGGACTTCATCCAGACCGACGCAGCCATCAACCCCGGAAACTCCGGGGGCGCGCTCATCGATGCCAACGGCAACCTGATCGGCATAAACACGCTGATCTTTTCCCGCTCCGGCGGCTCCGAGGGCATCGGGTTCGCCATCCCCGCACAGCTTGCCATGGCGGTGCTGGAGGAGATCATCGAGACGGGCCGCGTGGTCCGCGGCTATCTCGGCGTCGAGCTGTCCAGCACGCCGCCTGCCGGGGCAGGCGTCGGCCTGGAAGTCACCAGACTGATGTCACCCAGCCCCGCCGCTTCGGCCGGTCTGCGCCCGGGCGATCTGATCCTTTCCATCAACGAGCAACCGGCCGTGAGCGCGGCAGGCGTCACGCGGCAGATCGCTCACGTCGAGCCGGGCAGCGAACTGGAGATAGAGGTTCTGCGTGGGAATCGCCAGATCTCCCTCACGGCGCGCGCCGGGGAGCGCCCTCAGCCCTAGGAGCCTCACGGGTCCGGCTAACGGTTGTGGTCCAGCCCGGTGATCCTCAATTCAGCGGCCCTGGCGTGGGCTTCGAGCCCCTCGCCCCGAGCGAGGGTCGCCGAGGCGCGGGCAAGCTTTTCGGACCCGCCTGGACTCAGCCGGATCACGGAGCTGCGTTTGACGAAATCGTAGACCCCCAGCGGTGACGAGAACCTGGCCGTACCGAATGTCGGCAGCACGTGGCTCGGACCCGCCACGTAATCGCCCATCACCTCCGGAGAGTGCGCGCCGATGAAGATCGCGCCGGCGTTGCGAACGTCGGGCAGGAGCGCGTCCGGATCCGCCACGGCGAGCTCGAGATGCTCGGGCGCGATTCGGTTGGCCAGCGCCACGGCGTCGGCGAGGTCCGCCGCCCGGATCAAGGCACCTCGCGCGGCGAGCGAGGCTCGGATGGTCGTTGCTCTGGACCGCTCGCCGATGAGCGAGGCCATGGCGTCGTGGACGGCATCGAGCACGTCCGGGTCCGGGCTGACCAGAATGGCCTGGGCGGAAGCATCGTGCTCCGCCTGGGAAAACAGGTCCAGGGCGAGCCACTCGGGCGGCGCCGTGTCGTCCGCAATCACAAGCACCTCACTGGGGCCGGCAATGACGTCGATACCGACGGTGCCGAAAACCAGGCGCTTGGCGGCAGCGACGTATGCCCCGCCGGGACCGACGATCTTGTCCACCTTGGGAATCGTCGGCGTGCCGTAGGCCAGCGCGGCGATGGCCTGGGCGCCGCCAACGGTAAATACCCGGTCGACGCCCGCTACATGGGCTGCGGCGAGCACCAGCGGCGAACGCACGCCATCCGGCGTGGGGACGGTCATGATGATCTCGTCCACACCCGCGACCCGGGCGGGCACCGCCGTCATCAGCACCGTTGACGGGTACGCCGCCTGGCCGCCAGGCACGTAGAGGCCCACCCGCTCCAGCGCCATCACCCGCTGGCCGAGGAGGTTGCCGTCACTGTCGGTATATTCCCAGTCTCCGGCCAGCTGGTGGTTGTGATATTCGCGAATCCGCTGGGCGGCCAGGTTCAACGCCTCGCGGTCTGCTGAGCCCAGGGCGTCGTAGGCTGCCTCGAGCTCGGAAGCCGCGATCTCCAGCGCCGCGGCGCTCGGGCACTCGTAACGATCGTACCTGGCGGTGAGCGCCAGCAGGGCGTCGTCACCACCGGCCCGCACCGCTTCTATGACCTCGGCCGCCGCTCGCGTCACCTCGTCTTCCAGGCCCGTGTCCCAGTAAAGGAGCCTGGCGAGACGATCCGGGAAGTCCGCATCGCCCGTCGCGAGCCGGGCAATCTCGAGCGCCGGTTCCGTCATCCCGACACGTCCCGCAGGCTGCAGGTGAGGCTCTGCACGGCGTCGAAGCGGGTCTTCATGGCCGCCCGGTTTACGATCATTCGCGAGGAGACGTGCGCAATGGTCTCAAGAGCTTCCAGGCCGTTCGCGCGCAAGGTGTTTCCGGTGTCCACGATGTCCACGATGCAATCCGCCAGGTTCATGAGCGGGGCGATCTCCATGGCGCCGTTTAGCTTGATGATGGATACCTGACGCCCCTGACCTTCGAAGTAGCGACGGGCCACCCGCGGAAACTTCGTCGCCACCCGCAGCTTGCCGGATCCCAGATCCGCGCCTGCGGGAGCAGCCACCATGATGCGGCACTTCGCGATGCCCAGGTCCAGGCGCTCGTAGTAATCCGCGCTGCCGCCGTGCTCCAGCAGGGTGTCCTTGCCCACGATGCCCACGTCCGCCGCCCCGTATTCCACGTAGGTGGGGACATCGGCACCACGCATCACCACCAGGCGATGCCCGCCCTGCCGGGTGGCAAAAATGAGCTTGCGGCTGGCGGCCGGGTCCTCCTCCGGGACGATGCCCGCCGCAGCCAGCATTGGCAGGGACTCCTCGAGGATCCTGCCCCGGTTGAGCGCTATGGTCAGACCCATTTCAATTCCTCTCGATCAGCCCGAAACCCGCTGGACCTCAGCGCCGAGCAGTTTGAGCTTCTCCTCGATGGTCTCGTAGCCGCGGTCGATGTGATAGATCCTATCGATGAGCGTGGTGCCTTCCGCAACGAGCGCGGCGACCACCAGGCTGAACGACGCTCTTAAGTCCGTGGCCATGACGGGAGCGGCTTTCAGCGACGGCACGCCGCGCACCGAGACGCTGGACGGGCCGTGCAGCTCGATGTCCGCGCCGAGTCGCGAGAGCTCCTGAACGTGCATGAAGCGGTTCTCGAAGATGGTTTCCGAGACCTCGCTGGTTCCCTCGGCGATGGCGTTCATCGCCAGGTACTGGGCCTGCATGTCCGTCGGAAAGCCGGGATATGGCGCCGTGGTGATATCCACCGCGCGCGGTCGCCGGCCGTGCATGTCGAGCTCGATCCAGTCGTCGCCAACTTCGACCTCGGCGCCGCTTTCCACAAGCTTGTCGAGCACGGCCGTAAGGGTGTCGGGTCGAACGTCGGTGAGCCTTATCCTGCCCCCGGTGGCCGCAACGGCAATCAGGTAAGTCCCGGCTTCGACGCGATCGGGCATAACCCGGTACTCGCATCCGTGCAACCGCGGCACGCCTTCGATTCTTATTTCCGGGGAGCCGTGACCCGAAACCTTCGCGCCCATGGCGTTGAGAAAATCTCCGAGGTCGGCCACTTCCGGTTCGCAGGCGGCGTTGCGCAGCCGCGTGACCCCCTCGGCCAGCGCGGCCGCCATCATGAGGTTCTCGGTTGCGCCCACCGTCACCATGTCGAACGCGAAGTCGGCCCCGCGGAGCCGGCCGCCGACCTTGCCCCGAACGTAACCCTCGTTCACGGAGATCTCCGCACCGAGGGCTTCCAGGCCTTTGACGTGCTGGTCCACGGGGCGGGCCCCGATGGCGCAACCGCCCGGAAGGGAGACCTCCGCTTCGCCGAAGCGCGCCAACAGCGGCCCGAGCACGACGAACGAGGCGCGCATGGTTTTCACCAGCTCGTAGGGCGCCCGCAGTTGCGCCAGGCTGTCGGCCGAAACCTCGACGCGCATCTTCTCGTCGACGAGCACGCGGGCGCCCATGCAGCCGAGCAGCTCGATCATGGTGGTGACGTCCTGGAGATGAGGGACGTTGCTCAACGTCACCGGCTCGTCGGCCAGAAGCGTGCCCGCCAGGATCGGCAGCGCCGCGTTTTTTGCGCCAGAGACCCGCAGCGAGCCGGACAGCGTGCGCCCGCCCGTTATGCGGAGCTTATCCACTGCTTCCCGCCGCCTCCTCGGGCGTGAGGGAGCGAATGCTCACGGCGTGCAGGCGACCGTCCTGGATGAAAGCGTCGATGCATCCGTAAACGGTCTGTTGCTTGCGAACGCGCGTCATGCCCTCGAACATCCGGCTGACCACGGTGATCATCGCGCGGTTCCCCTCGACGACGACGTCCACGCGCAAGGCGTCGTCCTCCCCGGACAGCCTTTCTGTGATGCTCGCCGCGATTTCTTCCTGCATGTCCCGCCCTGCCGCAGTCGGTTAAAGGTTCAGCCTGCCGCGTCCCGGGAAAGCGGCAGAACTTCCATCAGCCCGGAAATTTCAATGATGCTGAGCAAATCCTGGGGGACGCCAGCATAAACCACCTCCTGCCCCCGCGCATGGGCAAAGCGAAACCAGGTCATCAGAAGGGCGACGGCTATGCTGTTACAGCTCTCCAGGCCGGAAAGATCGACGACGGCTTTCTCGTCGCGCCGTTCGGCGAGAAACTGCTCGCCAGCCGCCCTGACCGCAGCGAAGTTGTCGACGCCGACGCGAGGCGGCAGGGAAAACGCGCTCAACGATCGTCACCAGCTCCGCCGGCCCCGTCGCTCGACGGCGCCTCGTCCGCCTCGTCTGACCCGCCCGAGTCAGCCGACGCGGCACCCGGTGTCTCGTTGGCCAGGAGCAAAGTCCAGGCGTCGATGACCTTGTCCAGGTCCCCCCCGTATCTCTGATCCTGCACGGCGCTGGCAAACTGGCTGCGGTAGGTCAGACCGATGTTCACGCCGTTGACGATGATGTTCCCCATGCGCCAGGCGCCGTCCTTGCCCTGCGCCATTGAGTAAACCACCGGGTATACATCTCCGGTGTTCATGCGGATTTCCATCTTCACGCTCTCGCGGCGGGGGCTTTGGGGCGGCCGCTCGGAGGGCACGATGACCACCTCGCCGTCCCTGAACTCCGTCAGCGCCAGCGCATAGGTTCGAACCAGGCCCCATTTGAAGGTATCGGCGAAGCGATCGCGCTGCTCGGGAGTGGCGGATTTGTAGTGCACGGCCATGACGCTGCGGGCAAACCGCTTGAAGTCGACCACCGGCGCGAGCAGCGACTCCACCTCGCCGTAGAACCGTTCCGGGTCATCCTCGACGTACGGTCTGGATGCATCGATGAGCGCGAGCATCTCGTCCGACGTGCGCTCCACCACCTCGGTGGCGGTACGGGTCGCGACGTCCGAGGGCTCCATGGCGCGAGCGGGCGCGAGGCCTGCGAGCAGCAGGGCGGCGATCGCGAGCACGAAGCCGGATTCAAGACCCGAGTGATTCATCAAACGCATCGTCATCAGCCTGCTCCAAGCCGCGTTATGAGGTCGCCGACCAGGTTCTCCAGCACGAGGGCGCCCTGGGTATCGTAAATCAGATCGCCGTCCGCCAGCGTCTCGTCATCTGCCCCCGGCAGCAGATTCACGTAGCGCGCACCGAGAATTCCTTCGGTGAGTATCTGCGCCCCCGTGTCGGCGGAAAGGCCGCCCGGACTGCCGTCGATTTCGAGGGTCACCACGGCCTGGCCGTAGATGGTGTCGACCTCGATGAGCGCCACGCGCCCGATCTGGACACCGGCAATGCTCACCTTGGCACGCTCGCGCAGGCCGGCCACGTCGTCGAACCGCGCCACCAACTGATAGCTGCCACGATCTGCATCCAGACTGATGCCGCTGACCTTCACGGCGAGAAAGACGAGCGCAAGGATTCCAGCAAGCATGAACGCGCCAACGCTGATCTCTAGGGTTCGTATGTGCATCAGTTGAACTCTCCGTACATGCTCAGCGTGAGCAAGAAGTCGATTGCGAGCACCATCACCGAGGAGGCCACGACCGTCCTGGTAGTCGCCAGGCCGATTCCCTCAGCCGTCGGTTCGGTATCGTACCCCTGAAAAACGGCGATCCAAGTGACGACCACCGCAAACACGACGCTCTTCAGCATGCCTTTGCCGACGTCGTGCCATAGCTCCACCGCGTCCTGCATACCGGACCAGAAGCCGCCGGGATCGCCGCCCAGCCACTCCACGGCGACCACGAGGCCACCGTAGATGGCCACGACGTTGAAGATGGCGGTGAGCAGAGGCATGCTGATGACCCCGGCCCAAAGCCGCGGCGCCACGATCCGGCGCAGCGGATCGACGCCCATCATCTCCATGCTCGACAGCTGCTCGGTGGTTTTCATGAGCCCGATCTCCGCCGTGATGGCGGAACCTGCCCGACCGGCGAACAGCAGCCCGGTCACCACCGGCCCGAGCTCGCGCAGCAGCACCAGCGCGAGCCCGAGACCCACCGAGTCCTCGGCACCGAAACGCGCCAGCTGGGTGTGAAACTGCAGAGCGATCACCGCACCGATGGAGAACGCCGAAAGAACGATGATGATGAGGGACAGCACGCCCACGTGGTAGATCTGGCGAACGAGCAGGCGCAGGTCCCCGGGCCCCGGGAGCCCCGCGAGCGCCGTGAACCACATGATGGTCGCCCTGCCGAGGCTCGCCATCCGGTCCAGGCTGCGGCCACCGAAGCTGCGCAGGAACTGGATCACGCGTTCACGTCCCCTAGAACGTCGTAGAGGAACTCGTCGGCAGGATAGTGAAAGGGCACGGGGCCGTCCGGCGAGCCGTGCATGAACTGGTGGACGCGTGGCGAGTCGTCCACCGCCAGAGTATCGGGCGTGCCGGATCCCATGATCGTGCCGTCGGCGATGAGATAGATCTGGTCGGCAATGCTGATGGTCTCGTGAATGTCGTGAGAAACCACGAGGCTCGTCGTCTTCAGCGAGTCGTTGAGGCTCTCGATGAGGCTGAGCAGCACCCCCATGGCGATCGGATCCTGCCCGGTGAAGGGTTCGTCGTACATCAGGAGGTTCGGATCCAGCGCGACGGCACGTGCCAGGGCGACCCGCCGCGACATGCCACCGGAAAGCTGGCTCGGCATGAGATCTCTCGCGCCGCGCAGCCCTACCGCGTTCAGCTTCATCAGAACGAGGTCGCGTACGGTGTCCTCGGGGAGATCGGTGTGAACGCGCAGGGGAAACGCCACGTTCTCGAAGACGTTCAGGTCGGTGAACAGCGCGGACGACTGGAACAGCATCCCCATGTCCTTACGCAGCTCGAACAGCTCGCGTCGGCTCATCCCGCAGACGTCCTGACCATCGATGAGCACGACCCCGCTGTCGGGGCGCACCTGGCCTCCGATGATTCGCAGCAGGGTCGTCTTGCCCGTGCCGCTCGGGCCCATGATCGCAGTGATCTTGCCGCGGGGCACCGACAGGCTAAGATCATCGAAAATGACCCGGTCACCGCGGACGAAAGAGAGATTGCGGATCTCAATGAGGTTGTCGTCGGCGCCGTTCATGAACGTCTGGGGTCGTGAGCAAGACGGGCGCAACTATAACATCGCGGGCTGGAGTTGGCTGACGGGCGCGATGAGACTAAAGTGGCCAACTTGACTATTGATCCCCATAACCCGGCCGGCGCCAGCTCATGCTGCTCTCGATAGCCGCCCTCATCGTTGGCTTCATGGCACTGCTGTGGAGCGCCGATCGCTTTCTCGCCGGTGCGGCAAGCACCGCCGGGCACCTCGGTGTGTCCAAGATGCTCATCGGCCTCACGGTGGTCTCCCTCGGCACGTCGGCCCCCGAGATACTCGTGGCCCTGACGGCTGCGGTGGAAGGCAACCCGCTGCTCGCCGTGGGCAACGCCATCGGCTCGAACATCGCAAACATCGGCCTGGTGCTGGGCATCACCGCGATCATCGTGCCGCTGCCCTTTTCCCAGACCGTGCTGCGCGCCGAGCTGCCCTGGCTGCTGGGCGCCACCTTTCTGGCCCTGGCTCTTCTCTTCGATCTCGAGATGTCCGCATTGGACTCGGTGCTGCTGCTGGCCGGGCTGGGCGTGATTCTGTGGCGCCTGGTGCGCAGTCAAAAGACCGCGGGAAGCGACCTGGCAGAAAGCATCACCGAGGAGCTGGAGGATCTTCCGCAGATGTCGCGCGGCCAGGCAGCCGTGTGGCTGCTGATCGGGTTGCTGATCCTGCTGGCCAGCGCCGAGGTGCTGGTCTGGGCCGCCAGCGACATCGCCGACCGGCTGGGCGTCAACGACATCATCATCGGCCTGACAATCGTCGCCATCGGCACCAGCCTTCCAGAGCTTGCGGCAACGGTGGGCTCCGCGCTGAAAGGCCACACGGACATCGCCATCGGCAACGTCGTGGGATCCAACATTCTGAACATCCTGGCGGTGCTGGCCGTCCCCAGCCTGGTGGACCCGATCCTCATCGAGAACGTCTGGCTGTGGCGGGACGGCGGCATGATGCTGGCGCTGACGCTCCTGCTCGCGGTGTTCGCCTACGCCGTCGGGTCCCAGCCCGTGATCACCCGCTTCGAGGGCACGGTCATGCTGTGCGCCTGGGTCGGCTACAACCTGCTGCTCGTGTCTCAGGCACAGCTGGGCTGATGGCTTTCCCGGCGCCGGTGCTCGAGCGCGCGGCGGATATCGAGCTGGTGGCTTTCGATGTGGACGGCGTGCTCACCGACGGCAAGCTCTACTACAGCGACGACGGTCGCGAGCTGAAGGCCTTCCATGTCCAGGACGGCGCCGCTTTGAAGCTCCTGCTTTCCCACGGCATCGTGGTGGCGATCATCACGGGCCGGTCTTCCAGCATCGTCACGAGACGAGCCGACGAGCTGGGCATCGCCCACGTCTACCAGGGGGTCGCGGACAAGGCCGCCGTCCTGGCGGCCCTGGCCGAGACGGTCGGCACCACCCTCGAGCGAGCTGCCTATGTCGGCGACGATCTGCCGGACCTCGGCGTGTTCTCCCGGGCCGGAATGGCCATCAGCGTTCCCAACGCGCACCCGGCCGCGGCGGCCGCCGCCGACTACGTCACCCTGGCCCCCGGGGGTGCAGGGGCGGCGCGGGAGATCGCCCAGCTTTTCCTGGAAGCCCGGGGCGAGTGGCCCTACGGGTAACCGGCTGAGCCATGCGCAAGCGCTCCAAATGGGAACGATGGTCGACGTGGACGGCCATCCTGGGTGTTGCGGTGGCCGGGGTCGTTCTGCTGAGCGAGCCCCTGGAGCCGGAGACAGAAGCGGAGACCCCGCCCGCCGGCATCGCCGAAGAGCCGGATCTTTACGTCGAAGACGCCGTCATCACCCAGTACCTGCCAAGCGGAACCGTCCACTACCGGCTGGTGTCGAAATTGCTGAGGCAGTTCGAGGCGGACGAGCTGGTGCGGCTGACCAAGCCGAACCTGGTGGTCAACAGCGAAACGCGCTCGCCGTGGCAAGTGCAGTCGGAGCACGGCTACGTGCGCCGAATGGGCGGACCCGAGCGTGGCGGCGAAGGCGAAGAGGTGGTTTTTCTGCGCGAGGACGTCCAGCTAGAGCAGCGGGAACCCGACGGTCGCCACATACGCCTGACCACGGAGACCCTCTATGTGTATCCGGAGCGAGAGTACGCCGAGACTGACCGCGATGTTATGATCGACACCCATGCCGGCCGGACCACGGCCACCGGACTCAAAGGTGACTTGCAGCGTGGATTGCTACAGCTGTCCTCCTCAGATCGACGCCGCGTGCACACGATTCTGCTGCCGGATCAGTTCAAGTAGGCTGCTGCGTGCCGTGACGCTTGGCGCCGTCCTGCTCGCTCCGGGCGCGCTCGCTCTGCCCGAGGACGCCGACCAGCCCATTCACATACGCGCCAACAGCGCGGAGATGGATCAGGAACAGGGGCTGGTGATCTATCGCGGCGACGTTCAGGTGGACCAGGGGACTCTGCGCGTCATGGCCGACGAGATGACCGTGGAGTACGAGGATCAGGAGGTGATACGCATCACCGCCAAGGGAGAGCCCGCCCGCTACCAGCAGCAGATCGAGGTTGACGAGGAAGTGGTTCGCGCTCGGTCGTCGACCATCATCTACCACACGCGCGACGAGCGCATCGACCTGGTCGGCAACGCGTTTCTCACCCAGGAAGGCAACGAGATCACCGGGGACCTCATCGAGTACGACATCGTCGCCGGCAAGGTGGATGCGAAGGCGGAAAGCGAAACGCCGGTGCGGATGATCCTTCAGCCCGCTCGCAAGAAACCCGACGGCGGGTAAACGGCCCCATGCCCACACTGGAAGTTCGCTCTCTACGCAAACAGTACCGTAACAAGGTCGCGGTGGAAGACGTCAGCCTGCACGTCAGCACCGGCGAGATCATCGGCCTGCTGGGACCCAACGGTGCCGGCAAAACCACCACCTTCTACATGATCGTCGGCCTGCTGCGAGCCGACGGCGGCGATATCTTTCTCGACGAGCAGCGGATCACCCGGACCCCCATGCACGTGCGCGCCCGGGCGGGTATCGGCTATCTGCCCCAGGAAGCAAGCGTCTTCAGAAAGCTCAGCACGGAGGACAACGTGCGGGCCATCCTGGAGCTGAGACGGGACCTGAACCGGACCCAACGCCAGGCCATGCTCGATCAGCTGATCGAGGAGTTTCACCTGGGCGGGGTGCGCGAGTCCCTCGGCGAGCGGCTCTCCGGCGGCGAGCGACGCCGGCTGGAGATTGCCCGGGCACTCGCCATGGAGCCCAGCTTCATGCTGCTCGACGAGCCGTTCGCGGGCGTCGACCCCATTTCCGTCGGCGACATCAAAAAGGAGATCCGCGATCTGGCGGCCCGCGGCATCGGCGTGCTCATCACCGATCACAACGTGCGGGACACCCTGGACATTTGTGACCGGGCCTACATCGTTCATGAGGGCCACATCATTGCAGAAGGCGATTCTGGCGCCATACTTGCAGACGAGAAGGTCAAAAACGTATATCTGGGCGAGAGCTTCTCTCTTTGAGCCTGGCTCCTTGAGATCAGCCCTCAGTTCCAGGCCGCGATAGCGCGGCCGCACAGCCAGGGGCGAGCGTCAGGCACGCCAAGCCTTTTGACCCGTTAGGACAACAACCGGCAACCATGCCGCGCGGAAGGACGACCGCTCACCAGAGCCCTCGGTTTGCATGAAACAGACTCTGTCGCTCAAGCTCGGACAGCAGCTCACCATGACGCCGCAGCTGCAGCAGGCCATCCGGCTGCTGCAGCTCTCGTGCCTGGACCTGCGTCAGGAAATTCAGGATGCCCTGGAAGGCAACCCGATGCTCGAACTCGACGAGGAGGACGGGGGCGACGAGCCGACGGGCTCTCCCGCAGAGGCCGATCGGGCCGAAAGCGACGGTGACGACGACCTCGACGGCGTGGATGCGACCCTGGAAGGGGACGTTATCGACGATCTGCCGGTCGACACGAGCTGGGACGAGATCTACCAGCCCGCGCCTGCTCCCGCTCCGGCAGCCGGCGATTCCGAATCCTGGGATTTCGAAACGCGGAACGCGCCCGAGGAGACCCTGCAGGACCATCTGCTCTGGCAGCTGAACCTCACGCCCATGTCCGACTCCGATCGGGTGATCGCCATGGCGATCATCGACACCATCAGTCCGGACGGGATGCTGACCACGCCCGTGGAAGAGCTGGTGACGTCTCTGGAAGGCGTGGTGGACGAGGAGGCGGAGATTGCCCACGCCGAGGTCATGGCCGTGCTCAAGCAGATCCAGCATTTCGACCCCATCGGGGTGGGCGCCCGGGACCTGGGCGAGTGCCTGAGGATCCAGCTCGAGCAGCTGCCGGCGGGCACGCCGTGGCTCGCGGAGTCGCTGACCCTCGTCAACGAGCACCTGCCTCTGCTGGCCAGCCGGGACTTCGCCGCCCTCAAACGTCGGACCAAGCTCGGCGAAGAGGAACTCGGCGAGGTCGTAAGGCTCATTCAGACGCTCAATCCGCGCCCGGGCACCACGGTGGCCCAGGAGGCGGCAGAGTACGTCGTCCCCGACGTCATGGTATCCAGGAAAGAGGGGCGCTGGCTGGTGGAGCTCAACCCCGACGCGACGCCGGGCTTGAGAATCAACGCCGGCTACGCCGGGCTCGTCAAGCGCGCCGACAACAGCGCCGACAACACCTTCCTGCGCGATCATCTGCAGGAAGCGCGATGGTTCCTCAAGAGCCTGCAGAGCCGCAACGAGACCCTGCTCAAGGTCGCCACCCGCATCGTGGAACATCAGCGGGGATTCCTGGAATACGGGGAAGAAGCCATGAAGCCCCTGGTGCTCAACGAGATCGCCGAGGCCGTGGAAATGCACGAATCGACCATCTCCCGGGTCACTAGCCGCAAGTACATGCACACGCCCCGGGGCATCTTCGAGCTGAAATATTTCTTTTCCAGCCACGTGTCCACGAGCAGCGGCGGCGAGGTTTCCAGCACGGCCATCCGCGCGCTCATCAAGAAGCTGACGGCCGATGAAAATCCAAGAAAACCGTTGAGCGACAGCCGCATCGCTACGATACTGGCGGAGCAGAACATCAACGTCGCCAGACGCACCGTGGCCAAATATCGAGAGTCGATGGCCATACCACCGTCCAACGAACGCAAGCGTCTGGTTTGATCATTCATGACGGCACACGACGCGACTCGACATCAACAGCAAAACAAGGAGCCAGCATGCAGTTGAGCATCTCCGGTCATCACATCGACGTCACCGAGGCGCTGCGGAACTACGTGACCGAAAAAATGCAGAAACTGGAACGCCACTTCGACCACATCACCAACGTCCACGTGGTTCTGAGCGTCGAGAAGCTGCGCCATCGCGCCGAGGCGACCATACACGCGAGCGGCACCGAGGTGTTCGCCGACTGCGATTGCGACGACCTCTACGCGGCAATCGACGGGCTCACGGACAAACTCGACCGTCAGGTCCTCAAGCACAAGGAGAAGCTGCTGGACCGACAACAACGCCGGGGACGCTGAGCGGGGGCCATGCCGGACATCACCACCATACTCAGACCGGATTGCACGAGAGCTTCCGTCGAGGCGCCTTCGCGCAAGCGCGCTTTGGAGGCGGCCGCAGACCTGGTGGCCAAGCATCATCCAGATCTGTCCGCGCGCAAGCTGTTCGACGAGCTCATGGCGCGCGAGCGGCTCGGCAGCACGGGGCTCGGCGACGGCGTCGCCATCCCCCACTGCAGGATTCCGTGCGAGCAGATCACCGGCGCCCTGCTCCACCTGCGAGAGGCCGTGGACTACGAGTCCATGGACGACGAGCCGGTGGATCTGCTGTTTGTGCTCGCCGTGCCGCCCGAGGAAACGACGGCCCATCTGGACCTGCTGGCCGCCCTGGCGCGGATTTTCGGCGATCCGGAAAATCGCAGACGCCTGCGCAGCAGCGCAACGGATGAAGCCCTCTATCAGGAACTGGTGGGGCTCTTCAGCAGTCAGGCGGCATGAAGCTCATCGTCATCAGCGGTCGGTCCGGGTCGGGCAAGAGCACGGCCCTGCGAGCGCTGGAGGATTCCGGCTACAACTGCATCGACAACTTCCCCGTCGACCTGCTCCCCCACCTGATCGCGAACGCCACACGGGCCGTCGAGCCGCAGCCGGACCTGGCCGTGTGCATCGATGCCCGCAATCCGGACCTGGAAGCCTTTCCTCAGATCATCGAGTCGCTGCGCTCCCCCAGCGTGGACTGCGAGGTGATCTTCCTTGACGCCCAGAGCGCGACGCTGGTCAAACGCTTCAGCGAGACCCGCCGGCGCCACCCGCTGACCGGCACGGGTAAGGACCTCCTCCAGGCCATCGAATCGGAGGATGCGATCCTGCAACCGATTGCCGGCCTGGCGGATCTCAGCATCGACACCACCACCATGAGAGGCAGTGCCCTGACCGAGCTCGTGCGCAGCCGCATCGCCCACAAGCGCAGCCACTCGCTCTCTCTTCTGTTCCGATCATTCGGGTTCAAGTTCGGTGTGCCTGTGGACGCCGACTTCGTCTTCGACATCCGCTGCCTGCCCAATCCCTACTGGGACGAGTCCCTGCGTCCGCTGACCGGCAAGGACGGGGCGGTGGCGTCGTTTCTGGAAGCGGAAGCGGCCGTTGGCCAGATGTTCTCGGACATCCGGTCGTTCCTGGAACGCTGGATTGCCGCCTTCGAGAAAGACAACCGGGCGTACATGAACATCGCCCTGGGCTGCACCGGCGGCCAGCACCGCAGCGTGTACATGGCGGAAAAGCTTGCCGCCCACTTCTCGGCCCAGCGGCCCAACGTGCTGGTCAGGCACCGCGAGCTGGCAGGTTCGTAACCCCGCCATGCGGGAGGGAAGGATCACCATAGTCAACCGTCTCGGGCTGCACGCCCGGGCCGCGGCCAAGTTCGTCAATCTGGCAAAGACCTTCTCGAGCCAGGTGGAGTTGACGAGGGACGCCGAGCGCGTGGACGGCAAAAGCATCATGAGCGTCATGCTGCTCGCCGCGCCCATCGGCACCGAGCTGATCCTGCACGTCGTCGGGCCGGACGAGGACGAGGCCTTCGAAGCCCTGGAGCAACTCGTCGACGACCGCTTCGGAGAAGCTGAGTGAACGGCCGGCGCATCTGGTAATCTGCGCGCGCCCTCAAGTTTCGGTACCCGCGTGGACTTTCAGGAACAGCTAAGCGAAGTCATCCGCCAATACGGCAGCGGAAGTCTGGACGAGACCAGATTTCTGCTCGAATCCCTGCGCGCGCCGGAAATCGCCAACCTCATGGAGTCCACCCCGCCCAGAGTCCGCCGGGTCATCTGGGGGCTCCTGGACGAAGAGGACGAGAACCAGGTCATTCAGCATCTCCGCGAGGACGTTCGGGCCGATTTTCTGGAGTCCATGAACACCGAGCGGCTGGTGGCCGCCGGCGTCGACCTGGAGGTCGACGACTTCGCGGACATCCTCCAGCAGCTGCCGGCAACCCTTTCCGAGCAGGTCCTGGCATCCCTCGATCAGAGCGACCGGGCCCGGGTGGAGACCGTGCTCTCCTATCCGGAGGACAGTGCCGGCGGCATCATGAACACCGACGCGATCACCGTGCGGCCACGGCACTCCGTGGAGCTGGTGCTGCGCTACCTGCGCCTGCGAAAGGACCTGCCGGAGGCCACCGACGCGCTCATCGTCGTGAACCAGCGGGACGAGTACGTCGGTATGGTGTCGCTGGCCAGCCTGATCACCTCGGACCCCACCGTAACCGTTCGCGAGGTGATGAATACCGAAGCGCGGTCGATCCCCGCCGACACGCCGGACACCGAGGTTGCGCGCCTGTTCTCCGAGCAGGATCTGATCTCCGCGCCCGTCGTGGATCAGCAAGGGCGCCTGATCGGCCGGATCACCATCGACGACGTCGTCGACGTCATCATCGAGGACGCCGATGAAGCGGTGCTCGCCCGGGCCGGTCTGGACCTGGAGGACGACACCTTCGCGCCCATCATGAAGTCCGTGCGCGGCCGCGCACTGTGGCTCGGCGTCAACCTGCTGACCACCTTCGTGGCCGCGGCGGTCATCAACGTGTTCGAGGAAACCATCGCCAAGGTGGTGGCGCTGGCCGTGCTGATGCCCATCGTCGCCAGCATGGGTGGCATCGCGGGCACGCAGACGCTGACGCTGGTCATTCGCGGCATTGCCGTGGGGCAGCTGGGTCGCGCCAACCTGCCCTATCTGCTCAATCGGGAATTTCTGGTCGCCGCGCTGAACGGCTTGATGCTCGCCATCGTGGTAGCCGTTGCCGCCGCTGTCGCCTTCGGCGACACCGTGCTGGGCCTGGTCATCGCCATCGCCATGCTGATCAACCTGCTGGTCGCCGCCGTGTCGGGAACCCTGTTGCCCAGCATTCTCAACGCCCTGCGGATCGATCCGGCCATCGCCGGCGGCGTGGTGCTGACCACGATCACCGACGTGACCGGATTTTTCACCTTTCTCGGTCTCGCGACCTGGGCCTACGCCTGACCCGGCGACACCCCGGTTTACGACCCCGCGACCATCATGGAGCCGACGAGCACGCTGGGCGTGCGCACGTTCCCGCGTTCGTCCACGTCGTCGCCCAGCGCCTGCACGTCCAGCAGCATGTCCTTGAGGTTGGCGGCAATGGTGACCTCGTGCACCGGATAGGCGATCGCCCCGTTCTCTACCCAGAACCCCGCGGCACCCCGCGAGTAGTCACCAGTTACCAGGTTGACGCCCTGACCCATCAGCTCCGTGACCAGGAGCCCGGAGCCCATGGAGCGGTAAAGGTCGTCCACGGCCAGCGTTCGGCCCCTCAGCAGCAGGTTGAAAACACCCCCGGCGTTGCCCGTCGTGGGCATGCCGAGCTTCCGACCCGAGTAGGTGGACAGGACGTAGCTGCGCACGACGCCGTCCTCCACGAAATGCTTCGCCGAGGTGGCCACCCCGTCACCGTCGAAACCCGAGCTGCCGATGCGGCCGGGCAGGTGGGGTTCCTCGAGGACGCTCAGGTGAGGCGCGGCGACGCCGTGGCCCAGCGAATCGAGGAGAAACGACGCGTTCCGGTAGAGACTCCCACCGCTCAACGCCCCGACCAGGTGCCCCACCAGACCGGCCGACATCTGCGCCGAGAAGACGACGGGAAAGCGGCCGGTCAGCGGCTTGCGGGGCGACAGCCGTGCCACCACCCTGCGGGCGGCTTCGACGCCCACGCTCTCCATGTCCTCCAGCCCCTCCGGATCCCGAGCCAGGCTGTACCAGTAATCACGCTGCATGCCCGATTCATCGGCCGCAATCAGCACACAGCTGACGCTGTGTCTGGTTCCGAGGTAGCTGCCGATGAACCCGTGACTGTTGCCGTAGACCCGACACGACTGCTGCGTGCTCACCTGCGCCCCGTCGGAGTTCACGATGCGCTCGTCGCGGCTGAGCCCGGCCGCCTCGCAGGCGATCGCCAGCCGCTCGGCCTCGCCGACATCCAAGCGCCAGGGGTGATACAGATCCAGCTCCGGCAGCGCATCCGGCATCAAACCGGCGTCCGCCAGGCCGTTGCAGGGGTCTTCCTCGGTGTGGCGGGCAATGTCCCGGGCCGCGCGCACGGTGTCCTCGATGGCCGTCAGGCTGCTGTCCGACGTGCTCGCCGAGCCCTTGCGCAAACCGTAGTAGACGGTGATTCCAAATCCCCGGTCCTGGTTGAACTCGACGGTTTCCAGCTCACCTTTGCGCACCGAAACGGAAAGGCCGGCGTCCTCGTTCACGGACACCTCGGCGGCGTCCGCGCCCTGGCGACGGGCTTCGTCCAGTATGTCGCCGACCAGGGACGAAAGCCCCGCCTCGCTGTCTTGCAGGTCAATCAACTCGTTCGGCATGGAGTCCTCACATTTGCCTCTGCTTCGGGTACGCTCGACCGATGACCGAGCCTCCCATCAGCAAATCCGAACGCAAACGCGCCGCAGCGCGCCTGCAGGAGATCGGCCGGGCACTGGCCGAGCTGCGTCCCGCCAGGCTGGACGAGATCCCCTTGCCGGAAACGCTCGAGCGCGCCATCTACGACTACCGGCGATTTGCCTCCCGGGAGGCCAAAAGACGCCAGCTCCAGCGCATCGGCAAGCTCATGCGTGAGATCGACACCGCCCCGATCGAGGCGGCCCTGGAGCGTCTCGAGGGGCGCTCGGCCAGCGCCAGGTACGAGCAGCACCAGCTGGAACGGTGGCGCGACCGGCTGATCGAGGATCCCGCCGCGCTCACCGACTACCTCGCCGAACATCCGCACTCCGAGCGCCAGACGCTGCGGCACCTGATCGAGCGGGCCCGCACGGCAGGCAACGAGCAGCAGCAGAAGACGGCATCCCGAGCCCTGTTCCGCTTTCTGCGGGAAGACGTGCCCACCGGATAGGCACGCTCGGCGGGCGACGCGCGCGCGGCCCCAATCGCCATTGCGTTCACGCGCTCGTTCCGCCGACGGTGACCTCGTCGATCTTCAACGTGGGCTGGCCCACGCCTACCGGAACCGACTGCCCGTCCTTGCCGCAAACGCCGATGCCGCGATCGAGCTCGAGGTCGTTACCAACCATGGATATCCTGGTCATGACCTCGGGCCCGTTGCCGATGAGGGTGGCACCACGGACAGGATGGGTCACGCGACCCTTCTCGATGAGATAGGCCTCGGTGGCTGAGAAAACGAACCTGCCCGAGGTGATGTCCACCTGACCGCCGCCAAAGTTGACGGCATAGATGCCGCGGTCGACGCTCGCGATGATCTCCTCGGGATCGTGCTCCCCGGCCTTCATGAAGGTATTGGTCATCCGCGGCATGGGCAGGTGCGCAAAAGACTGGCGGCGCCCGTTACCCGTGCTCGATGTCTTCATCAGCCTGGCATTGAGCTTGTCCTGCATGTAGCCCCGCAGCACGCCGTTCTCGATGAGCACCGTTTCCTGGCTGGGCGAGCCCTCGTCGTCTACGGTCAGCGACCCACGGCGCCCGTCGAGGGTTCCGTCGTCCACCACCGTGCACAGCTCGCTCGCGACTTTCTCGCCAACGCGGTTGGCAAACGCCGAGCTGCCCTTGCGGTTGAAATCCCCTTCCAGACCGTGCCCCACCGCCTCGTGCAGCAGCACCCCGGGCCAGCCGTGGCCGAGCACGACCTGCATGGGTCCTGCCGGCGCGTCGACGGCTTCCAGATTCACCAGCGCCGTACGCACCGCCTCCCGGGCCAGGCCGTCCGTGAATTCAGAATCGCTGACCAGGCCGAGGTCCCCGCGGCCTCCGGCTCCGGCGGAGCCCCGCTCCCGACGGCCGTCCTGCTCGACGATCACCGAGACGTCCAAGCGCACCAGCGGCCTGACATCGGCACAGAGCGTGCCGTCGGAGGCCATCACCAGGATCGACTCATGGCTCGCCGAGAGACGAACATTCACCTCTTTGACGCGCGGGTCTGCCTGCCGGGCCGCCTCGTCGACGCGCCGCAGCAGCGCGACCTTCTCGGAGCCATCCAGCGTCGAGATGGGATCGACGCTGGGATAGCGGGCGGGCACGCGCGGTACCTGCCAGGCGGGCACGCTCCGGTCTTCTCCGTGGCGGGCAATGGATCGCGCAGCTTCCGTTGCGCTCGTCAGCGCGGGCAGAATGATGTCTTCGGCGTAAGCAAAACCCGTCTTCTCGCCGCTGATGGCGCGCACGCCCACGCCACGGTCGACGCTGAAACTCCCGTCTTTGACGATACCGTCTTCCAGCGCCCAGGACTCGGAGCGCTGATGCTGAAAGAACAGCTCGCCCACATCGATGGAGCGGCTGCTGAGCCGGCCCATCAACCTGTCGAGGTCTGACTGTTCCAGGCCCGCCGGCGCCCAGAGCTGGCCTTGAGCCTCTTCGAGCAGATCAGTCACGACGCCGCATTACTCCTGTGGTTCCAGTTCCGTGAAAGTGTCCTCGTCGCCGGCGCCTGCCAGCGACTCCAGTTCGGCCTCGACCATCTCGCTTTCGAAAACGCTGACGAGATTGACCTGGGGCTCGTCCAGCGTACCACCGATCTCGTACTTGGCACTGCTGAACTGCTCCAGGGGTTTGCGCAGCACCCTTTCGCCAACCAGTATGCCCGCTCCGGCCAGCGGGTTGGCGAGAGCGATGTAGGCCGCGTACCACGGCAGGCTCTTGCTGACCGGAAGCGTCACGATCATCTCGTTGTCCAGCTCTCCGGTGACGAGATCCACGTTCCCCGCAACCTCGAACTCGGATCCAGAGCCCTTCACCTTGAGGGGCTCGACGAATGCCAGGTGGCCGCGATCGAAACTGACGGTGGCCTTGAGCTTGTCAAAGCTCAGGCCCTTGCCGGTGAGGTCCGAGAAGTCGCCGCGCATGCGCTTGGCGATGGTGTCGAAGTTGATGAGGCTGAACATGCGCACCGCGCCGCCCCCCGACTCGACGTCGACGAAGCTGCCGGTCTCGGCCCGAACCGAGGCGGTTCCGACCAGCAGGTCGAGATCCACGTTGGCCGGCGAGCCGGCCCAGCTGAGCTCGCCCGTCATCCCGGCGGATTCGGTTTCCATGCTGGGCGCAAAGCCCCACTGGGGCAGCACGTCGAAGAGGTTCTCGGCAGCAAGCTCGCCCTTGAACCGGGACTCGCCGTCGACCGTGGACCAGTACACGCCCTCCGGAGAGGACACCGTGACGCCCCGCACGACGGCCTCGAGATCGGCAAGCCGGACGCCGTCCGGTTCGGGGTGAACGTTGAATTTCCAGCGGCCGTAATCCGCTTCGCCCACCCGGAACTCGCCGACTTCGACCACCGCCTCCGGAAGCTCCGGGGCCATCTGCGGGCTGAGCGGATCCCCCTCGCCGTCACCGGCGGGCAGGACCACCCGGTCTAAGCCAAGCACGAGCGGCGCGTCGCCGTCCATCGACACGCGACCGACCACGGCTTCGCTGTCGATCGTGATGGCGAAACCTTCCGCGGTGATGTCGCCGTCGAGCACGGCATCGAAGATGACGAACTCGTCGAGCCTGATCTGGCCCACCCGAAGGCCGCTCAGCTTGAGCGGCATGAAACCCGATCCGCCAACCTCCTCGTCAGGGACCACTTCTTCGAGCGCGAAACCCTCGAGATCCCCGGTGAGCAGCAGATAGTCGGCTCGGCCATCCAGAACCGGCGGCGGCTGACCAAAGCCCACCGCGCCGCGCTCAGGCGCGTCCGCGACGTGCAGCCAACCCTGGGCGGTACCGTGGCGGAAGCTGATGATCTGCCGCTCGTCCAGAAACTGCACGGCAACTTCAACCGGTCGGGCGACCTCCGCGGGCTTGCGCAGATCGGCCGGAAGATCCAGCGCCATGCCCTGAAGATCGGAGACGACCTCCAGCCGGGTGACGTGATCCGGATCCACGCCCACGTGCAGCGAGGCCAGGAAGTCGGCGCTGCCGGTCACCACGCCAGGATCTTCCATGTCGAGGACGGCCAGCACGTCCTCGTGGGTGGCTCGCCCAGCGAAGCTGAGGATCATCTCCTGCGAATTGCTGTCGGCATCGATGAGAACGTCGTTGCCGAACAGGGTACCGCTGATCCGGGAGGACCTGAGCCCGTTCGGATACCGGTACCGCAGATCTCCCTCCAGATCCCCCAGGGCCAGACGGAAATCGGGCATCCGGAGCCCGGCGTCCAACATTCTGACGTTGACGTCCACCTGCAGCTGCTCGGAGGCGTCCACGTCCTCAGGGAGCTTGATGGGAATGTGCAGGTTGCCGAGCACCTCGAGCCGGCCATCCCCGACCCACTCCGGCGCCACAAATCCCATGGACTCCGCAAGGGGCGTGGTTCGCACGAAGTCCAGCGCCAGGTCGGTCTCCATTCGAGATACGAGCTCCACGTCCGCGTAGGAGGCGTTGTTGCGCAGCACGACCTGGGAGCCGCCCAGCCGGACGCCTTCGCTTGCGCCCTTGTCGACGGTGACACGCACCATCGGACCGGCGACCACGACGTCGGCGTCGAGCTCGTGGACGTCCGGCCAGTCTGGCGCGTAGGCAATGCGGCCATCGCTGATGCGGGCTGACAGCTCGATCCGGCGGGCCAGCTCGTTCACCTTGAGGTGCTGCTGGCCGTGATAGCCGAACCGAATGCGCGTCAGCAGGCCGGCTTTCAGCCCGCCACGCAGCCAGTCCTCGAGACCCTCGTCGATGGTGTACGGCACGAACGTGAACGCCTGATCGGTGTCCAGAGCGTCCACGCCGATGAGAAGAGAAAGCCGCTCCTCGTAGCGCTCGCCGGGCGGCCGCGTGAGGGCAAAGCTGCCCGCCGCCCTGCTGAACAGGGTCTCGGCCCGCAGGTTGACGCCTCGAAGGCCGAGATAACCGTTGCCGAACCAGGCCTGAAACGCTCCCTGCAGGTAGGGCATCTGCCAGGTATCCGTGAAGGTCTGGGGAAACTTGAGGAGCACGTCCTCGCTCTTCAGCTTCAGCTCCAGCCCCCGGGCGTGGCCCAAAAGCTCTCCCGCCGCCCCGCGAACGAACGGGGCACCGCGGTAGCCGTCAACGTCCAGGCCGGCCAGCGTGGCGGCAAACCCGCTCTCTCCCGTGGGCAGTCGATAGTAACCTCGGACGTTGAGCGCTTCGGCCTGCAGCTTGAGAGCGCTCAACCAGCGGCGCGCGCGCTCCGAACCCCTGAGCGCTCGCTCGAGAAACTCGGATACGCCACCCATGTCCACCCGTTGAGCCCAGAACTGAACCACTTCCGCATCTTTGCGGACGTGCACGGCGGGCATGCGCAATGCCCGCTGCGTGCGCACCTGCTCCTCGGAATCGTCCAGATGGGCAACCAGCCCAAAGGCCAGGTCGTGCACCACGGCGTCGTGAACGTCTTCGAAGCCTCTGACGTCCGCGCGTACGAGCCCGGCCAACTCGACACCCCCGGGCAGCCGCAGTCCTCGCGCGTGGGCGTGCAGCCGCCCGCCGGATTCGTCACCGCGCAGGTGCCAGTCGATTCCGATACTCATCAACTCCAGAGGGCTGTCCAGCACGGCAGCCGGAATGACAAAGCCGCCACCGTCCAACGAAAGCTGAATTCGCTCGTCCCAGAACGGCCAGCGGCCGTCGCGGGCCTGGTACTCCAGGTGGAGCCCGCAGTCCGCGGCGCAGTCGGCGTCCTGGTTGTCGAGATGCAGTCGATGGCGATGCAGGCCACCGCGGTTCGTGGCCAGGTAGTCCACCTGCACCGACTGTGCCTCTTCCTCACCGGCAAGGCCAAAAGCGATGACGCCGGAGAAGCGCAGCTCGTCGGCGTGATAGACGATGCCGCTCGCGTCGAACTCGCCATCCCCCGATGTCCCCGCCAGGCGCCATTTCCCGGCCGGCGTCTTCTCGAGCCGCACGGCACCATCCCCGACGAGCACCCGCCGCGCCACGAAGCGGTTGCGGACCAGGCTTTCCAACCAGTCGAGCTCCACGACGACTTCCCGGAGATGACCGGCGGGGAGGTCCACGCGCGCCGCTCGAACCACCGGATTGAGGTAGCGCCACGAACCTTCCAGACCCGAGACGCGAACGCGCTGGCCGGACAACCACTGGTTCGCGACCAGTTCGAGATCCGGCAGGAACATGAACCCCAACCGCCCGGTGCCCTGCATCAGCGCGACGAAGAGCATCGTCAGCGTGACCACGACCAGGAACGGCCTGAGTACGATTCGGTGCAAGTAATGGGGTCCTATGTGAGATTAGTTTACGGAAGTCGGCCCGGAATCGGCCTCAAGGCCCGGTTCAGCCCCTACTACCTTTCGACCCCGCATTTCACCTTAAATTTCCGTGCCGTTCGTCCGGTCAGATCAACATTTTCACTGCGTATCGCCGACGAGGACGATATCGAACTCGCCCGCGCCGTAGCTTGGTTCCAATTCGATACGCACCCGGCGACCCACGCGCGCCGCCATCGCGGCCAGCCGATCGGCGTCTTCGTCCAGTAACCTGTCTACAACATTGTCCGCTGCCCGGATGACGTAGTCGCCCTGCGAGTGAGCGCCGCACCCGCTTTCCGCATCCTGCATGATCGAGCGGAAAATCTCGATGCACGTGCTCTGGGCCGTCTTCACCACCCCGGCGCCGTGACAGTGCGAGCACGGCTCGCACAACTGCTGAACCAGGCTCTCCCTGGTGCGCTTCCGGCTCATCTGCACCAGCCCGAGCGATGAGAACCCCTCGATGCGAATCCGCGCCGGGTCGCCCTCGCAGGCCTTCTCCAGCGCGCGCAGCACCTGACGGCGATGCTCTTCGTCTTCCATGTCGATGAAGTCCACGACGATGATGCCGCCGAGGTTGCGCAGGCGAAGCTGTCGCGGGAGCACCTGGGCTGCTTCCAGATTCGTGCGGAAAACGGTTTCCTCTAGGTTGTGCTTGCCGAGATAGGCGCCCGTGTTGACGTCCACCGTCGTCATCGCTTCCGTCTGCTCGATCACCAGGTGACCGCCGGATTTGAGTTCCACGCGGCTGCCCAGCGCTCGGGTCAGCTCGTCGTCAACGCCGAAGCGCTCGAAAATGGGTCTCGGCTCGTCGTAGAGCACTACCTTGTCCGTCAACTCCGGCAGGAACTCGGCGACGAATTTCCGCACCCGCTCCAACGTCGGCGGGTGATCGATTCGTATGCATTCCAGCTCCGCCGTCGCCATGTCGCGAATCACCCGGGTGTGCAGCGGCAACTCCTCGTAAACGATCCCGGGGCAGCCGCACTCGGCTCGCCTGGCCATGATCCGGTCCCAGATATGCAGGAGGACGCGCACGTCGGCTTCCAGCGGTTCCCGGTCGACGCCATCCGCGGCGGTGCGCACGATGAAGCCCACGCCGGCGTCTTGCCCGCCGCGCACCTCGTCGACGAGCAAGCGCAACCGCTCACGTTCGTCTTCCTCGTCGACTCGCTGGGAAATCCCGATGTGGTCGCTGAAGGGCATGAGCACCAGATAGCGCGATGCGATGGTGAGCTGGGTGGTCAGGCGGGCACCCTTGCTGGCGATGGGATCTTTCGCCACCTGGACCATCAGCTGCTGGCCGTCGTGCAGCAGCTCGCGAATGTCGACCGCCCCGTCCGGCTCTTCGCCGAGCATCAGCCGGGGGCCTGCGATGTCGCTGACGTGCAGGAAGCCGGGGCGTTCCAGGCCACAGTCGACGAACGCGGCCTGCATCCCCGGAATGATGCGCTGGACGCGACCCAGATAGATGTTGCCGGTCAGGCTGTCTGCGCCGGCCCGGGCGACCTGCACCTCCTCGACGACGGACCCCGACACCAGCGCAACCCGGGACTCGAAGTCGTTGACGTTGATGAGCAGTTCTTCAGACACTTGCCCGCAGCTCCCACGTGTTCACGCCAATGGCGTGAAGCAGCGCTTCGGTCTCCGCCAGGGGCAAGCCGACCACCGCGCTGTAGCTGCCGTTGATGCTTTGCGCAAATATACCCCCGATCCCCTGAATACCGTAACCGCCCGCCTTGTCGCGCGGCTCGCCCGTCTCCCAGTACGCGGCAGCCTCATCGCGGGTGATGGCCCGAAACGTCACGTCAGCGGCCACCACGCAGGACCGCACGGCCCGCCCGTCGGTCACCGCCACCCCCGTGAGCACCCGATGGGTGCGTCCGGAGAGGCGCAGGATCATGTCGATGGCCGATGCCCGATCCGCCGGCTTGCCGAGGATCTCCTCATCCACGACCACGGCGGTATCGGCCCCGAGGGCCGGCCCGTCCTCTGCCACCACCGCCCGCGCCTTGCCGATCGCGAGGCGCTCCACGTATCGCTCGGGGGACTCACCCGGGCGAAGCGACTCGTCCACGTCCGGCGGGCGGACGACGAAGGGAAGGCCGATCTGACGAAGCAGCTCGGCGCGGCGCGGCGACCCGGAAGCCAGCACGATGTGGCTCGCCGAATGGCTTGCCGAATGGCTCGCCGAATGGCTCGCCGAACGGCCGGCTGGCACCGACGCCGGACTCACTCGACGCCGAATTGCAGCCGCAGGCGCTGCAGAAACAGGGAGACGAACGGCCAGACCAGCATGCTCGTGAGCGCGGGGACCAGCACGGCCCAGCTCCAGCCGCGATCGGCGGAAAGGTCGTGCACCAGCATGCGCACCAGATCACCGCCGAGGATCAGCAGGAAGACCACCCCGCACTGCTGAACCACGGAGTACATTCGCAGGCGCTCGTAGAAGCGCCAGCCGATGTAGGTGATGCCCGCCAGCACCGCGCCGTTGAGGCCGATGGGATCCCCGAACAGCACGTCGACGAAGATCCCGAAGATCCACGCGGATACCAGCCCCAGCCGATGGGGCAGCGCCATCACCCAGAAGAAGACGAACAGCGGTACCCAAGCCGGCCGGAGCCAGCCGAGCCACTGCGGCCACGTCTCCGGCAGATGAAAGATGGAAAGCACCAGGGCAACCACCAGGCTTGCGAGGATGAGCCAACCGCCCTGAGCAGGGTTCACGGCAACACCTCGTCACGGGTCTCGGGCGCGAACACCACCAGAACGTGTCGCGATCGATCCAGCAGCGCCGACGGCCGCACCAGCACCCGGGACAGGCTCGCCGCCGGATCCACCACGACCGACTCCACCTCCCCCACCGGGTACCCCTCGGGAAAACGGCCTCCGAGTCCCGAGGTTTCCACCAGATCACCCTTCACGACGTCCGCCGTGATGGTCACGTTCTCCAGCTCCAGCTGGTCCATCCGGCCCGTGCCGCCGGCGATGCTGCGAATGCCGTTACGGTTGATCTGCACGGGCACCGCGTGATCCCGGTCCGTGATGAGCAGCACCCGGCTGGAATAGACGTCCACCTCCACCACCTGACCGAACAGCCCTTCGGAGTCGATGACGGCCTGGCCAATCTGAACGCCGGCGTCCGAGCCCTTGTCGATCACCACCTGATGGGCGCCTACCGTCGGCACGATCCCGATGATCTCGGCAATGAGCACCTCGTCCGGGAGCCTGGCCCGGCTGCCGAGCAGCTCCCTGAGATTCTCGTTCTCCTTGAGAAGGTTCCGGTACTGCAGCGAGATCTTCGAAAGCTCCAGAACCTGACGCTTGAGCATCTGGTTTTCATCGAGCAGCGCGGAGCGGGTCGCGAACACGTTGCCGAGCTCCTCTCCCACCAGGTACGGCGTTTCCGCCACGTAGTGAAGGGGAGCGAGCATGGTGCCGAACACCTGGCGGGTGCCGCGCATGAAAGAGGTGGTGAGGTCCAGGGTGACCAGTATCAGGGATACGAGGACGAGCCCGGTGAGCAGGAAGCCAGCGCCAGATTCTCGAACAAACAGCGCTTTGATGGCTTGAGTCTCCCTATTCGGTCGACAGCAGGTCCGCGTTGCCAGCCTTGTCCATGAGCTCGAGGGCCTTGCCGCCGCCGCGGGCGACGCAGGTCAGCGGATCCTCGGCGACGATCACCGGCAAGCCGGTCTCCTCTGCCAGGAGGGTGTCAAGGTCACGGAGCAGCGCGCCGCCGCCCGTCAGCACCAGGCCGGTTTCCGCGATGTCCGAGGCGAGCTCGGGCGGACACTGCTCCAGGGCGCTCTTCAGAGCCTGCACGATCATCGACAGGGGTTCCTGCAGCGCTTCCAAGATCTCGTTGCTGTTCAGCGTGAAGCTGCGCGGCACCCCTTCCGCTAAGTTGCGGCCGCGAACGTCGATCTCGCGCACCTCTTTCTGCGGGTAGGCGGCCCCGATCTCCTGCTTGATGCGCTCCGCCGTGGCTTCGCCGATGAGGCTGCCCTGGGTACGGCGCACGTAGGCCACGATGGATTCGTCAAAGCGGTCTCCACCGACCCGCACGGTATCCGAGTACACCACGCCGTTCAGCGAGATGATGGCGATCTCCGTCGTGCCGCCGCCGATGTCCACCACCATGGTCCCCACCGCCTCCTGCACCGGCAGGCCTGCGCCGATGGCGGCCGCCATGGGCTCCTCGAGAAGACGCACGTCCCGCGCGCCGGCGGAAAGCGCGCTTTCGCGGATGGCGCGCCGCTCGACCTCGGTGGATTTACAGGGCACGCAGACCAGCACCCGGGGACTGGGACGGATGAACGAGTTCTCGTGGACCTTGGCAATGAAGTACTTGAGCATCTTCTCGGTGACGAGAAAGTCTGCGATGACGCCGTCCTTCAGGGGCCGGATGGCGGTGATGTTGCCCGGTGTGCGTCCCAGCATGCGCTTCGCATCCAGCCCTACCGCGGCCACGCTCTTCTGGTTGCCCTGCACCCGGATGGCGACGACGGAAGGTTCGTTCAGCACGATGCCCTGATCCCTGACGTAGATGAGCGTGTTGGCGGTGCCCAGGTCGATGGACAGGTCCCGGGAGAACAGCCCGCGAATATTTTTAAACATCTGGAATAAGGACTCGGGTTAATTGACTGAACACTTGATCCCCTGACAAGAGGGGGGATCTCGGCGGACGGTACTCTATCAATTTGCAACGGCAACGGGAACTGCCCGGCACACCCTCCCGGGCACCGGAAAATGGCTTCAGTGACCGCTTTCCATTACGCTTCGCGCCATGGCCAGCATCGAAATCGCCCACCTCTGCCGCCTTGCCCAGCTGGCCCTTACGGAGTCGGAACAGGCCGCCGCGCTCGCCGATCTGCAGCGCATCATCGCCATGATAGACGAGATGCAGGCCATGGACACCGACGGCGTCGAGCCGTTGGCCCATCCGATCGAGTCGGATCAGCGTCTGAGACCCGACACCGTCTCCGAGACCGTCGACCGCGATCACTACCAGCGCGGCGCGCCGGCCACCCGGGACGGCCTGTACCTCGTACCCCGAGTCGTCGAGTAACGTGGACCCGTTTGCTTCTATCGGGCAGCACGCGGCCCGGCTGCGAGACGGCAGCTACTCGAGCGTTGAGCTCACCCGTTTCTTTGTCGACCGCGCCCGGGAACATGCCGACCTGAACGCCTTCATCTGCGTCGACGAGGAGGGCGCGCTCGCCGCGGCCGAAGCTGCCGATGCGCGGCTGAGAGCGGGCACGGCCACGGCCCTCACCGGCATCCCCCTGGCGCACAAGGACATCTTCTGCACCCGGGGCACGATCACGTCCTGCGCCTCGAAGATGCTCGAGAACTTCGTAGCACCCTACGACGCGACGGTGGTGGAACGCCTGAACGCGGCCGGGGCGGTCACCGTCGGCAAGGCCAACATGGACGAGTTCGCCATGGGCTCGTCCAACGAGAACAGCCGCTTCGGGCCGGTGCGCAATCCCTGGGACCCAGGCCGAGTACCGGGCGGATCCTCCGGCGGTTCGGCCGCCGCAGTCGCCGCGGGCCTCGTGCCCGTGGCCTCCGGCACGGACACCGGCGGCTCCATCCGTCAGCCGTCCGCCTTCTGCGGCGTTTCCGGCATCAAGCCCACCTACGGCCGCGTGTCCCGCTACGGCATGGTGGCGTTCGCGTCGAGCCTGGACCAGGGAGGTTTCCTGGGCAGAAGCGCCGAGGATCTTGCCCTGTCACTGGCCTTCTGCGCCGGCGCGGACCCGCGGGATTCCACCTGCAGCGAGCACGTTGACGAGTGGCTCGACGGGGTCGCCGAGAACGGCGTCGGAAATCTGGAAGGCGGTCTGCGGATCGGGCTGCCGCGGGAATACTTCGCGGATCTTTCCACGGGCTCGGAGCTGCTGGACGCTGTGGCCGGCTTCTTCGAAAGCATCGGCTGCTCGCTCGAGGAAGTCTCGCTGCCCCATACCAGCGCGGCGATTCCCGCCTACTACATCATTGCCGGCGCGGAGGCGTCCACCAACCTGTCGCGCTACGACGGCGTGCGTTTCGGCTATCGCTGCGAGAATCCGGGCTCACTGGAGGACCTATACAGGCGCTCGCGCTCCGAGGGGTTCGGCGCGGAGGTGAAGCGACGCATACTCACCGGCACCTATGCCCTTTCCGTGGGCTACTACGACGCCTACTACGTGAAGGCTCAGCGGCTGCGGCGGCTGATCCAGAGGGACTTCCTCGAGGCGTTCGAGACCGTGGACATGATCCTCGCGCCCACCGCCCCCGGCGTGGCCTTCCCGCTCGGCGAGCTGACCCACGATCCCGTCGCCATGTACCAGCAGGACATCTTCACGATACCGGCGAGCCTTGCCGGCCTGCCGGCCATGTCCCTGCCGTGCGGTTTTCACCAGGGGCTTCCCATCGGCGTGCAGCTCATCGGGCCGCACTTCGCGGAAAAGACCCTCCTGCAGGCGGGCGCGGCCTATCAGCGCGAGACCGACTGGCACACCCGGCATCCGGAGGCCGGCTGAGATGGGCTTCCGGATTCCCCAGGGTTGGGAGGCCGTCATCGGGCTCGAGGTGCACGTCCAGCTGGCCACGAGAAGCAAGATATTCTCCGGGGCCTCGACCCGGTTCGGCGCGGAGCCGAACACCCAGGCCTGCCCTGTGGATCTGGGCCTGCCCGGGGTGCTTCCCGTTCTGAACGCGGAAGCCGTGCGCATGGCCGTGACGTTCGGCCTCGCCGTCGGGGCGGAGATCCGACCCTACTCGGTGTTCGACCGGAAGAACTACTTCTACCCGGACCTTCCCAAGGGCTATCAGATCAGCCAGCTGCCTCATCCCATCGTCGGCCGGGGCGCGATCACCATCGAAGCCTCCGGCGAAGCGCCCCGGACCATCGGCATCACGCGGGCCCACCTGGAAGAGGACGCCGGTAAGTCCATTCACGACGCGTACGCCGGTTTGACCGGCATCGATCTGAACCGGGCCGGCACCCCGCTTCTCGAGGTGGTCTCGGAACCCGAGCTGCGCACGCCGGAGGAGGCGGGCGCATACTTCAGAAAGCTGCACAGCCTGGTGCGCCACCTGAAAATCTGTGACGGCAACCTGGCCGAAGGCAGCATGCGCTGCGACGCCAACGTCTCGGTGCGCCCCGCCGGCGAGACCGCTCTAGGCCAGCGCACGGAGATCAAGAACGTCAACTCTTTCCGTTTTCTCGAGCGCGCCATCGAGTTCGAGATCGAGCGGCAGATCGACGTTCTCGAAGCCGGCGGCGCCATCGAGCAGCAGACGCTTCTCTACGATCCGGACAGCCACGAGACCAGGCCAATGCGCACCAAGGAATATTCCGAGGACTACCGCTACTTTCCGGACCCCGACCTGCTGCCCGTGCACGTCAGCGAAGCGTTCATCGAGTCGGTGCGCTCGACCATGCCGGAACTGCCCGATGCCCGACGCGCCCGCTACGCCGCCGAGTTTCAGCTCGGCGACTACGACGCGGCCTGGCTCACCCAGGATCCGGAAGTCGCCGACTACTTCGAGGCGGCCGCCGCCTCCGCCGGCGACGCCAAGCTCGCCGCCAACTGGGTAATGGGCGATCTCAGCGCGGCGCTCAACCGGGAAGAGCTCGGCATTGCCCGATCGCCCATCTCGCCTTCACAGCTCGGCGACCTCATCGGCCGCATCCGGGACGAGACCATCTCCGGCAAGATCGCCAAGACGGTGTTCGAGGGGCTGTGGGCCGGAGAAGGCGAGGTGGACGAGATCATTGCGGCCCGCGGCCTCACCCAGGTGAGCGATGCCGGCGAGATCGAGGCCATCATCGCCGGGATCGTGGCGGAGAACCCGGATCAGGTCGCCCAGTTCCGCGCGGGCAAAGAGAAGGTGCTGGGTTTCTTCGTCGGGCAGGTCATGAAGGCGACCCAGGGCAAGGCCAACCCCAAGCAGGTGAACGAGCTCCTCCGCAAGGCCCTGGCAGCCGACACCGGCTAGGTCAGAAGCTTCCTTCGCTTCCGCTCGCTCAGCCCGTCGGCATGCATGAGGAATTCCTCCGCCGCCCGCAGCACGTCCCGGCGGCTGATCTGGCCGACCAGGCGGCCGTTCTTGACCACGGGGAAGCGCCGCCTGCCCTCTTTGTGAAACCGGTCCGCAAGGCTGTAGATGTCCGAATCCGGGTCGACGGTATCCACCTCCTCGCGCATGTAGTCGCCCACGATGCCCACGCCCTCGTCGTAGTAGCTGTCCTGGATGACCACCGCCATCAGGTCTTTCTCAGACAGGATGCCGATGAGGTTGCCCTCGTCGTCCACCACCGGCGCGCCGGAAATCTTCTTCTTCAGCAGGACGGCCATGGCCTCCACCACGCTGTCGGTGCGGTTGAACGTGATGAGACGCGTGGACATGTAATCCGCGACTTTGACTGACTTCACCGGCTCTCCCCAGTTGATCCGCTGGCCGCTGAAACGGCTCTTCAGTACATTGCTGCAAAACCCCTTCCCACGCCAGGTGACGCCAGGGGGCCGTCAATAGTATCCTCCCGGGGCTGGGCCACAAGAGTTTATGGGGGACACTTTGAGCGACACACCACTGCCCGTCGTGGAATATCTGAAGATTCCGGAGGACGGCGATCCCTACCTGGAGGGTTACAAGTGCGGCAGCTGCGGCGCCACGTTCTTGGGCGAGCGCAGCGTGTGCTCCAAGTGCGGGGCCCGTGACCAGATGTCGGCCGTGACGCTGCCGAACCACGGCACCCTGTATTCCTACTCCATCGTCCACCGCTCGTTCCCGGGCATCGACGTGCCCTACGTGAGCGCGGTGGTCGACTTAGACGACGGGACCGCGATCAAAGGCAACCTGATCAACGTCGAGCCCGACCCGGACAAGATCGAGTTCGGCATGCCGGTGGACGTCGTCTTCGCCGACGCGCTAGGGCGCAAGGACAGGGACGGCAACTCGTACCTGTCTTTCTTTTTTCAACCCAGTTCCTGACCCGATTCGAATAGGAGGATCTCCATGACAGACGCATACGTAGTCGGTGTCGACATGATCAAGTTCGGCCGCTTCCCCGAGAAGACGGTCCCAGAGATCGGCGCCGAATCCGCGCTGATGGCCTTAGACGATTGCGGGCTCACCATCCAGGACATGGAGGCGCTTTACTGCGGCAACCTGGGTCAGGCCAGCGGCATGGTCGGCCAGCGCATCCTGCAGCAGATCGGCCAGACGGGCATACCCGTCGTCAACGTCTCCAACGCCTGCGCCACCGGCGCCACTGCCTTCAGGGAAGCCTGGGCATCCGTCAAGGCCGGGCTTTACGACTGCGTTCTCGCCGTAGGCGTCGAGCAGATGGGCAAGGGTCTGCTGGGCGGGGCCGGCGGCGGCACCGGCATTCCCAAGGAGGGCCTCTTGGGCTCCGGCACCATGCCGGCCGTGTTCGCGGAAGCCGGCATGGAGCACACGCGCAAGTACGGCACCACCTTCGAGCAGTTCGCCAAGGTGTCGGTGAAGAACCATCACCACTCCACCATGAACCCGAAGGCCATGTACCAGATCGAGACGCCCCTGGAGACGGTGATGAACGCCGAGATGATCTCCTACCCCAACACCAAGCTGATGTGCTCGGTGAACGTGGACGGCTCCGCCGCTGCGGTGATCTGCTCCGAGGCGAAGGCCAAGGAGCTGGGTCTGATGAAGCGGGCCGTGAAGGTTCGCGCCTCCGTGCTCACCTCGGATCCATGGCAGGAGCGCGACCTGGTCATGCCGGACGTCAACTCCTGCACCCGCAAGGCGGCCGCGGCAGCCTACGAGATGGCCGGGCTCGGCCCGGACGACATCGATCTCATCGAGCTCCACGACTGCTTCGCCACCGCCGAGATCCTCCACTACGAGAATCTGGGTCTTTGCGGTGACGGTGAAGCGGGCCGGCTGATCGACGACGGCGAGGTGGCGCTCGGCGGCCGCATCCCGGTGAACGTCTCCGGCGGGCTGCTCTCCAAGGGCCACCCCCTGGGCGCGACCGGGATCGCCAACATCTACGAGGTCTGCACCCACCTGCGTGGCGAGGCCGGACAACGGCAGGTCGAGGGCGCGCGCATCGGGCTTACCCACGTGATCGGGCTGGGCAGCGCCTGCGGCATTCACATCCTCGAGAAGACGGCCTAAACCAAAGCCATCGCCGTCCCAAGTGGCCGCCCCGGCCTTCAGGCCGGGGCCGCCCTTAAGGCCAGGCCGGCCCTTCGCCTCCAACCACCAAGCCCATGAAAATCGGCGTCGTCAGCGACACCCACAACAACCTGCGCAACGTGGGTCGAATCGTGGAGCTCTTCAACGAGTACGGCGTCGAGCGCGTGATCCACACCGGCGACATCACCCAGGCCAAGACCCTGGACGTCTTCGCGCGGCTCACCGCGCCCCTGTGGGGCGTATACGGAAACAACGATCAGGAACGGGACTCCCTCGAGCAGGCCGTGGCGGCCCACGGCTTCTCATTCACGGAGCCGCCGCTACATCTCACCTGGCACGGCCGGGAGATCGTGGTGGTGCACGACCCCCTGGAGTTCGACGGCGTTCTGAACGACGGGCACGAGCTGGCGCTGCACGGCCACACCCACCTGTACCGCTACGAGGAGCGCGCCAGCCAGGTCATCTTCAATCCCGGCGAGTGCGCGGGCCACATGGCCGGGTTCAACGCCGTGGGCGTGGTTGACCTGTCGGATCTGAGCGCCGAGCTGCTGCGCTTCTAGCCCCGGTTTACGCCCCGGCCCCCAGGGCTGCGAGGATGTCTCCGATCCGCTTGGCGTTTGCGCCCAGATCGCTCAATCCCACCCGGGATACGCTGCGAACGTCCACCACGGTGCCCGCCTCGGCCGATCGCACGCGGATGGCGACGTCGTCCTTGAAGCCGAACCAGAAGGTGGTGTCCGTCGCCTCGATGATGCCCGCGGCAGGATCGGCGTTCACGAGCTCGAAGCCCATGTCGTCCACCACGGCCAGAGCCCGGGAAAACATCTCGTCCCGCGCTGTCGGGGTCACCAGGGGCACGACCCACGGATAGGCTTCACGCTGCATGGGCCCGATCTCCTGGGCGTTCAGCGCCAGCGGGTTGGACTCCTCGCCGCGCAGCGCGACCACCTGGTCGAAGGCCGGCGGGTCTTCCAGATCCGTGGAGATGTTGTGGATCGGCGGCACGGAGTAGGCCTTGTCGAACTGCATGCCCATGACGATCAGTATCACAACGCTGATCGCGAGGCCCAAGTAGATGGGCGGTCGGTTCTGGGGAAGCTCCCGCTTCACCGAGGCGATGAGGCCCACGGCACCGACGATGACGCCGATGGCGGCCAGGATCGTTCCGCCCGCGAGACCCAGGAAGCCCACCTGAAAATCCCACAGCCCGATGCGGGTGCCCAGCGCGCCCGCCACCAGCAGGACGGCGGCGATCACCGCGCCGATGAGTATTGCCCGCGGCCACCAGCTGTTAACGTCTGCAGCCATGTCACTCCTCCCTGAATTCGGTTACGCGCGGGAGCATACCTAGACGATGGTCGCGCCGCCATCGATGACGAAATTCTGCCCCGTGGTAAAAGCGCCAGCCCTGGACGCTAGGTACACGGCGATGCCCGCGATCTCCCGGGGCTCGCCGATCCGCCGCAGCGGATCCCCGGACGTCCGGGCTTTCAGGATGTCCGGATTTTCCCAGAGGGCCCGGGCGAAGTCCGTGCGCACGAGCCCGGGCGAGATGGTGTTCACCCTGATGTTCCTCGGCCCGTGCTCGGCCGCCAGGTTCCTCACCAGCTGCGCGTCCGCCGCCTTGCTGATGGCATAGGCGCCGAGGTGGGTGCTGCCGCGCAATCCGCCCACGGAGGAGACGACGATGATGGATCCGTCCTCCCGCTCCAGCATCTCCGGCAGGACCATCTGGATCAGCCAGTGGTTGGACTTGATGTTCACGTCCAGGATCTTGTCGAAGGCTGAATCCGGCAGCTCGGTCATGGAGCCGAAGTACGGGTTGACGGCCGCGTTGCAGACCAGCACGTCGATCCTGCCCAGCTTCTCCCGCGTCTGGGTCACGAGCCTCTCCAGCTCCTCCTTATGGCCGATGTGGGCCGGTATGGCCACCGCGCCGCCGGCCTCACTGGCCAGCTCCGCGTTGATGGCCGCAGCCACCTCGTCGCAAAGGTCGGCCTTGCGGCTGGAGATCACCACCTGGGCCCCCGCCCGGGCCATCTCCTCGGCAATGGCCCGGCCGATGCCCTTGCTGGACCCCGTGATCAGGGCCACCTTGCCTGTCAGATCGAATAGATCACTCGCCATGGGTCACATCCCCGCCTTGACGCCAACCGGAGCGCCGTCCACCACCTGATCCAGATACTCCGAAAGCCCGTAGCCGATCCGGCCGTCGCAGCGGTATTCCGTCATGCCCTCGGTGATGCGGGTCATGAGGTCCTCGCCATCGGGCGTGCGCCGCCGGTTGCGCAGCGGGATCAGCGACATGACCTTGCCCTCGACCTCGTATTCCCGCTCGTCGGTGCGCGCCCAGACCTTGAAGGTCTCCTGGCAGTCGTTGGCGTCGTAGACGGTCTCGATGCGGGCATCGCGGATCATCACGTACTCGTTGTCCCGCAGCACCATGCCCCCCGCCCGGGGCTCTGCGTCCGGCCGACAGGTGATGGAGACCATCATGGCGAAGTCCTCGCTGAACACCATGGGCAGCCAGCGGTACCAGTAGATGGCCTGCCAGAAGCGCGGCCCCCAGGAGTGGTCCCGCAGGCCCAGCCCGTCGATCTCGAAACGCTCGTCGCCCACCCGGATGAAGCCCGCGCCCCGGGTGTGCTGCTCGGTGTGGCCCCGGGCGAAGGATTCCTCGGCCTTCATCTCGATGGCGCTGCCGTCCTCGTTGACGGGCTCGCCGCCGAACATGGGCGAGATGCCGTGAAAGTCGAGCTCGATCTCGCTTTCCACCACGGGGTTGGTCTTGAAGGCGTTGGCCGGATCCGCCATCTGCTGCGGATCGGCCAGCACGCAAAGCTTGCCCTGGTAGCGGACGGTCAGGTGCTTGAAGGGCTCCACCACATTGAACGCCATCCCGCCGCCGTCCATGGCCTCGTTGTCGTGCCGCTCCGGCCGCTTGAACATGAACCCGATGCGGCCATCGGGCAGGTAGACGCAGCAGGACATCTCGCCGCGGCCTTCGTTGGGCCGGTTGGCCAGCCGGAACCAGCCGCCGGTACGGCGCTCGCGGTCGAACACGTTGAAGTACATGCTCTCGTTGAAATTCTGCGCTTCCTCGACGGCGTGCAGGTACTCGTCCGCCGGCTCGAGGCGCATGCGGACGCCCGGTTGATCTGCCATCGTCACTTCCCCCTGTTCTGAAACTTCCCGCCCCGGCTCGGCGGCCGGGACGAGGTGCCAATCTAAAGGAGGGCGCCCCGCCGCGTCCACCGCGGGGCACGCCCGTCGCAGCGACGATCGGATGCGGATTCGGTATAGTGCGCGGCCTTGAATCCACGTGCGACGCGAGGACCAAACGTGCCGGCAAAATCCATGGAGGAGCTCGTCTCGCTGTGCAAGCGGCGCGGCTTCATCTTTCAGTCCAGCGACATTTACGGCGGCCTGCAGGGTCTTTACGACTACGGGCCGCTGGGCGTCGAGCTGAAGAACAACCTGAAGGCCGCCTGGTGGCGGGCCATGGTGTACGAGCGCGACGACGTGGAGGGGCTCGACGCGGCTATCCTGACCAACCCGCTGACCCTGCGCTATTCCGGCCACGAGGAGACCTTTACCGACCCGCTGGTGGACTGCCGCAACTGCAAGACGCGCCACCGCGCCGATCACCTGGAGGGCGGCACCTGCCCCGCCTGCGGTTCCAGCGACCTCACGGACCCGCGGCCCTTCAACCTGATGTTCAAGACCAGCGTCGGGCCCGTGGACGACGGCTCGAGCTTCGCCTACCTGCGCCCCGAGACCGCCCAGGCCATCTTTACGAACTTCAAGCACGTCCTGGACTCCACCTCCCGGCGCCTGCCCTTCGGCATCGCGCAGATGGGCAAGGCGTTCCGCAACGAGATCACACCCCGCAACTTCATCTTTCGCGTGCGGGAGTTCGAGCAGATGGAGCTCGAGTTCTTCGTCAAGCCGGGCACCGACGAGGAATGGCATCACAAGTGGGTGGAAGAACGTCTGGACTGGTGGGCGGCCCAGGGCGTGGAGCCCAACAGCCTGCAGCTCTACCACGTACCCGCCGACGAGCTCGCCCACTACTCAAAGGCAACCGTGGACGTGATGTACCGGTTTCCCCACGGCCTGGAGGAACTCGAGGGTATCGCCAACCGCACGGATTTCGACCTCGGCTCCCACACCAAGGCCCAGGGCGACTTCGACATTCAGGCCCGGGTACCCCGGAACCGGGACTCCAACGCCAAGCTCGCCATCCAGGATCTGGAGACGAACAAGTGGGTGGTGCCCTACGTGATCGAGCCTTCGGCCGGGGTGGAGCGCGGCGTGCTGGCGGTCCTCAACGAAGCCTACCGGGTAGAGGAGCTGGACGACGGCAAGACGCGCACGGTGCTCGGCTTCAAGCCCCACCTGGCCCCCATCAAGGCCGCCGTGCTGCCGCTGAAGCGCAACCACGAAGGGATCGTGACGAAGGCCAAGGCCATCAAGCAGCAGCTGCAGGCGCTAGGCCTCGGCCGCATGCTCTACGAGGACACGGGCAACATCGGCAAGGGCTACCGGCGCCATGACGAGGTGGGCACGCCCATCTGCATCACCGTGGATTTCCAGACCATCGAGGAAGACGACACGGTGACCGTCCGCGATCGGGACACCATGGAGCAGCAGCGCATCGCGGTGGCCGAGCTGCCCGCCTACGTGACCGACTACCTGCGCTGAAGCCGTGCGCTGCGCCACAAAATCCTGGCAAACCGGGCCGAAATCCTCGACCGGAGGCGCTATCCTTAAGCATTTCCTCAGCAGGGCTCTAACAGCTTGAAGATTCTCGTCACAGGCGGCGCAGGCTTCATCGGCTCGGCGGTGGTGCGTCATCTCATCGGCGCCACGGACGCCGAGGTGGTGAATCTCGACAAGCTGACGTACGCGGGCAACCTGGAGTCGCTGGCGGACGCCGCGGACAGTGAGCGCTACGCGTTTGAGCAGGCCGATATCTGTGACGCGGCGGCGCTTGATCGCATCTTCGCCCAGCACCGGCCGGATGCCGTCATGCACTTAGCGGCGGAGTCTCACGTGGACAGATCCATCGACGGGCCCGGCGACTTCATCCGCACCAACCTGGTGGGCACCTACGAGCTGCTTCAGGCCTCCCGGCGCTACCTGGACGCCGAGGCGCGCGCGGCAGACGACTTCCGTTTTCTTCACGTCTCCACCGACGAGGTCTTCGGCGACCTGGCGGACACGGGTGCCTTCTTCACGGAAACCACCTCTTACGCGCCGAGCTCCCCCTATGCCGCCACCAAGGCGGGCTCGGACCATTTAGCGCGCGCCTGGGGGCGAACCTTCGGCCTGCCCGTGCTGGTGAGCAACTGCTCCAACAACTACGGGCCCTACCAGTTTCCGGAGAAGCTCATTCCCCACATGATCCTGAACGCACTGGCAGGCAAGCCCCTGCCCGTCTACGGCGACGGCAGCCAGGTTCGGGACTGGCTCTACGTGGAAGATCACGCCCGGGCGCTGTGGACCGTGCTGAGCGAGGGCTCGGTGGGCGAGACCTACAACATCGGCGGCCACAACGAGCGCCGCAACCTCGACGTGGTCCACACGATCTGCCGCACATTAAAGGAAGCCGGCGAGGCGCCGGCGGGTGGGGGACGGTTCGAGGATCTCATCACCTTCGTCACGGATCGGCCGGGGCACGACACCCGCTACGCCATCGACGCCGGCAAGATCGACCGGGAGCTGGGCTGGGCACCGGCGGAAACCTTCGAGACGGGCCTGGCCAGCACCGTACGGTGGTATCTGGACAACCGCGGCTGGTGGGAACGCGTGCTCGACGGCAGCTACCGGCTCGAGCGCATCGGCGTCAAGGCGGGCGAGGCATGAACCGGCGCGGCATCATTCTGGCCGGCGGCTCCGGCACGCGGTTGCACCCCATCACCCTGAGCGTGTGCAAGCAGCTGCTGCCCGTCTACGACAAGCCCATGATCTACTATCCGCTGTCCACGCTCATGCTGGCGGGCATCCGGGAAATCCTGATCATCTCGACCCCGGAGGACACGCCGCGTTTCGAGCAGATGCTGGGCGACGGCAGCCAGTGGGGCATCGAGCTGACCTACGCCGTCCAGCCAAGACCAGAGGGCCTGGCTCAAGCCTTCATCATCGGCGAGGACTTCGTGAAAGGGCGCCCGAGCACCCTCATTCTCGGCGACAACCTGTTCTTCGGCAGTGGTTTGAGCGGCCTGCTGCGTGAGTCGGCGGCGGTGGCCACCGGCAGCAGCGTGTTCGCCTATCGGGTCAGCAACCCGGAATCCTTCGGCGTGGTGGCGTTCGATGAGAACGGTATCGCCACCTCCATCGAGGAGAAGCCGGCGAAGCCCAAGAGCCGCTTCGCGGTCACCGGCCTGTACTTCTACGACGACCAGGTGGTGGACATCGCCAGGTCCATAAAGCCTTCTCCCCGAGGCGAGCTCGAGATCACCGACGTGAACAACGTCTACCTTCGCCAGGGCGCGCTCAACGTGCAAGTCATGGCGAGAGGGATGGCCTGGCTCGACACCGGGACCCACGACTCGCTGCTCGAGGCCGCCCACTTCATCCAGACCCTGGAGAAGCGCCAGGGCCTCAAG
>DATCZA010000019.1:0-14930 GCA_036526135.1 Pseudomonadales bacterium
TCCCCCACCATGGGTTACGTTCTACAGCGGACTGTGTCCGGCGCAGATGTACTCAGGACTGGCTTGTCCGATTCGCATTCGATCGAACATTCGGCCGAGGGCAGCCTTACTCTGGTCACCTGCCCGGACGGCGCAGCCGACGATACGACCCCGGCGACGGACGGCGCCAGGTGAAGTGATCGTACACGCCCGACCAATACAGGCCGAACGCGAATGCGAACCCAAGCTCCTCCAGGGGAACCGGTCCGACGAGGACACCGGACAGAAGGTCGAGGTTCCAGACGTGCTCGACCAAACGAGCCAGACGTACTGATGATTACCCATTGCAGCTCCCACGAACCGAGATAGCGGTCGACCCGCTGTTTCCCTCCTACGCGGTCCACACGGCAGCCGCCGGGTCGAGTGGGAAGTTTCCCACTGAGGTCGCGCAGAGACCGGGCCGCGCGAGTACTCTTCGCGCCAGACAGGTACCCCAAGGGCTGTTTCGACGCAATACCACGGCGCGTATGCGCCAGTCCGGAACCGAACCGCGAAACTAAGTCTCGAGGTTTGCTCATTGACGCAGATCAACGAGTATTCTGTAATGCAAATCCCATCATCCGTGGTCACTTTTGAGCGATCGAACATCCGGCGATGCAACATCAATCTTTGACCCGTCGCCGTATCCTTCAAGTCGCCGCTGGCGCGGCGGCGTGGCCCGTTGCCACCAACTCGGCGCCATCAGGCTGGGGGGGGCCACTTAGATACGTGTGGCGGGGCTATGCGCTCGGCGCCGCCGCAGTCCTCACCTTGTACGTCGATGATCGAGATTGGGCCGCCGGTCTGCTCGACCGGGTAGTTAGAGAGATCCGCCGCCTGGAAAGCATCTTCAGCCTCTACCAGCCCGATTCCGCCCTTTCGGTACTGAATCGTATCGGCCGTCTCGACGCTCCTCCCTCGGACCTGATCCGGCTGCTTGCGGAGGCGCAGGGGTACAGCGAAGCCAGCGAAGGGGCCTTCGACGCGACGGTTCAACCGCTGTGGATTCTGTACACCGCCCACTTCGCTCGTCCAGGTGCCGATCCCAACGGACCGTCGCCCAACGAATTGGAGCGCGCGCTTGATCTGGTCGATTACCGCAGGATCCGCTTCGATGAGCAGCACGTTGTACTCGAGCGCCCCAAAATGGCGCTCACGCTCAACGGTATAGCGCAGGGGTATATTACCGACCGAATCACCGAGCTTCTCAAGGCTTCGGGGCTCACGAGTGTGCTCGTCGACCTCGGCGAGACGAGGGCGGTCGGCGTTCACCCGGACGGAAGGCCATGGCGGATTGGCATTCGCGACCCCGAGGTGCCCGCGGAATTGACGCGAGTGATCAAGCTTTCAGATGGCGCCATCGCAACGTCCGCAGGCATGGGAACGACCTTCGAGCACACCGGCCAACATCACCACCTCTTCGACCCTGGCTCCGGACGCAGCGCCGGCCGTTACCTCAGCGTGTCGGTCAGAGCTCCTACGGCGACTGCCGCGGATGCGTTGTCGACCACGTTCAGTGTGCTTCACCCCGATCAGATTCGCCAAACCATTTCCGTTGTCGGCGATGTTGATGTGCTCGCCGTCTCGCGTGACCGTCAGCTGATCCGGCTTAGCGCCTGACGGCCGAGCCGACGCACGTACACCGGGCATCTCGTCGCGCCAGCCCTCGCGCAGGAGGATGGCGGGTCTTTTCTTCGAGCCTGGAACGGTCGGCCGAGACGCCTATGAACGCGTCAAGGGAACGGTTCGGACCACTACCGATGGTCTCCTTGCGCCACTGTTTTTCGCATCGATCGGTGCACGAGTGGAGCTGAGCGCGATCTCGGCCATACCGTTGTTCTTGGGTGCCCTCCTTGCCGTCGCGTTTCTCGGCAAACTGCTCGGCGCAGGGATCCCGGCAAGGGTGTCGGGACTCACAACCCGGGAGTCGGCGGCGGTCGGGATAGGGTTGAGCGGCCGGGGTGCGGTCGAGCTGATCATAGCCAGCATCGCACTGGATGCGGGGCTGTTCGATCATCCGGATCCAGTGGTCGCAAACCTTTTCTCCGCTCTCGTGATCACTGCGGCCGTCACTACCGTCATCATGCCAGCGGGGCTGTGACCGATCATCGACCGCGCGCCGCATCGCGGAGGGATCGTCCGGTGAGAGCCCGCGAGAGAGTTCGACGCCGCGGCTGAAGAGTCCGCTGGCGATGGACAGGCTACTTACCGAGGGCGTGAATCCCCTTGGATCTCGAGAGCGCCCAGTCCATGTCTCGGTCAGCGTGGCAACGCAGACAGGCAAAGTCCAACGTGAGCTTGCCGGTGGCGAGCTGCCCGTCCTCGCTGAACATGACGTCGCCCGGCCCCGTGGAGATGCGGAAGATATGCGTCTTTACATCGCCCACGTACTTCCCAGAGCTGACCGCGCTCTTCCCTGCGGGCGGCATATGGCAGTCGACGCAGGTCACGCCTGCCTTTTGCTTGGCGCTCCCCTCATAGTCATGCGCCTGTTGGCCGTGGCAGCTGGCGCAGCCGACACGAATCGAGAGGTCGGCACGCTTGTGGGGATCGTGGCAGGTCGTGCACCCGATCTTGCCGGTGTGCGCTCCAGCGAGCAGCTCGTTGTACTGCTCGTGGTGCCGGATGAACCCGCCACTCGCCGGTATCGAGTCGGCGTTGCCGCGCACGTGACACTGCCCGCAGGCCTCGGGCGATCCGTCAGTCCGGATGTTGTTGCGGCTCGGCGACTTCGCGTGGGCCGCGCCCGGGCCATGACACGCTTCGCAGGTAACACCTGGAAAGGCCCAGGTGCCGATGATGCCGGGAAGGTCCTCCTGATGCCCGTCCCGGGAGTACCCGGTCGTATGACAGCCACCGCAATCGTAGGGCTTTCTCTCGCCCGCATGGTAGTCGACCCATTGCCCGGTCTGGAGATTGTATTGATTGGCACCCGGCCGTGCGCGGCCGGGTCCGGTGGAGGTGATGATGAAGCCTTGCACATCGACATAACGAGCCTTCCACCGATGACCGCCGACCACATAGCTAATGTCGTTCCACCGGTACCCCTCCGGGAGGGGGAGTCCGGCGGCCCGCGCCTCCTCGGCGAGGCGTAGCTTCTTGGGATGGCCGGATCCTCGGTAAGCGTCATATTGAGCGACATGACAGTTCGCGCAGGTGCGTGGCCCCACATATCCGCGCGCGCGAGCATCGGCCGACACCCTTTCGGACGGAATCTCGAATCCCCCCCCCGATGTTGCCGGCTCCGCCCGCGCGACCCCGAACGCAGCGACCTCGAGCATGGTCACGAAAACCAGAAAGCACCGATAGTGCGCCATCATCCCGACCTCCGATGTCTATGGAAGTTCTTCCACGAGGCTCCCACATGTCATTAGTTGATTCAACGACCGCTCGTACCGGGTACCGGGCGCACCCCGTACCGAGATAAGCTGTACGTCATGCGTGAGTTAAGTTACGAGATCCGAGAGGGCCTGGACCTGAGGCTGCCCGGTGCGCCGCATTCGAGTATCGACGAAGGCGCCCGCGTGAGCCGTGTGGCCGTGCTCGGCTCGGACTATCCCAGCGTGCGCCCGCGGCTGGTGGTGCGCCAGGGGGAGCGGGTTCGCACCGGGCAGACCCTCGCCATCGACCGCCGTCGTCCCGAGGTACGCATCACCTCTCCGGCCACAGGCAAGGTCGCGATCGATGTCGGTAATCGGATGCGGCTGGATAAGATCGTAATCAGCGTCGAATGCGAAGACGCAGAGCGCCATGCCGTGCCCGACGCCGACGACGTGGCCACGGCAGCGCCCGAGGATCTCGAGCACGCGCTGCTCGCCTCGGGTCTGTGGACGGCCCTTCGCACCCGGCCCTTCGGCAACATTCCCGATCCCGGCACCCGGCCAGCTGACATCTTCGTCACCGCGATGGACACGCACCCCCTCGCTCCCCCGCCGCCGGTCGTCATCGGCGAACGCGAGAAGGAGTTCACGTTGGGCCTCGAGGCACTGGTGCGACTCACCGAGGGTTGGCTCTACCTGTGCCAGGCGCCGGGCCCCACGCTGCCGGGACTAGAGCACGAGCGGATCATCGTGGCCCGCTTCGCGGGGCCCCATCCGGCCGGCCTACCGGGCACGCACATCCACCTGCTCGCACCGGTCTGTCAAGAGCGGACGGTTTGGTACATCGGATATCAGGACGTCATCGGGATCGGCGCCCTGCTCGAGACAGGACGACTTCCCGTCGAGCGCGTGGTGGCGCTGGCTGGCCCCGTGGTCCACCGTCCGCGGCTGATAAGGACCCGCATCGGCGCCGCCTTGGACGAACTCGTCGTGGGGGAGCTGGTAGCGAATTCTCACCCGCGCGCTTACCAAATCGTCTCGGGCTCGCCGCTCTCGGGATGTGCGGTCGACCCGGGCGAGGGATTCCTAGGAAGACTCCACCAGCAGGTCTGCGCCTTTAGCGCAGATCCGGGTGGCGATTGGGTCCTGTCCAACGACGGCCCCAGATACCCTTTCGTCCCGATGCCCGACTACGAAAACGTCATGCCTCTCGACCTGCTCCCCGGCCCCCTGCTGCGCTCGCTCCTCATCGAGGACGACGAGACCGCGGTGGCGCTTGGCGCGCTCGAGCTGGACGAGGAGGACCTGGCCTTGCTCAGCTATGTGTGCCCGTCTAGGCAGGATTATGGCCGGTTGCTGCGAGCGGCCCTCTCGCGAGTGCAGACACGAGCATGAGTGCGGGCACACACGGGCGATTCGCGCACCGATCGCCGCCGACGCTACAGCTGCGCCGGCGGCTCGACCTGTCCGGCGTGATGGCCTGGGTCGTCGTTGCCTTGATCCCCAGCGTGGCTGTGGGAGTGTGGAACACCGGCCACCAGGCGAGCGCTGCAATCGTCGAACTCGGCGCCGCGGCTCCGGCAGACTGGCGCGTCGCGACGTTGGAGGGGCTCGGCTTGGGGCAATGGGGTATTCTTTCGGACGTCATACATGGCGCGCTCTACGTGGTGCCGTTGCTCTTAGTTGCGACGCTGCTCGGCTATGCGTGGGAGTACCTGTTCGCGCGCGTGCGCCGCCGCCCGATGGGCCCCGACACCCTGGTCACCGTCCTGATCTTCACGCTCCTGCTACCGCCCGCGACACCGCTTTGGCAGTGCGCGCTGGGGGTCTCGTTTGCCATGGTGTTCGGCAAGCTCATCTTCGGTGGCACGGGCCGGAACTTCCTCAACCCGGCGCTCACCGGTTTGGCTTTTCTGTACTTCAGCTTTCCTACCCACATGGTGGGCGATCCGATGTGGCCCCTGGTGGCCGGCTACGCGGGAACGACGGCATACGCCATCGCCGCCGAAGGAGGCATGCCCGCACTCACGGCGGCCGGCTTCACGTGGTGGGACGCCTTCCTGGGACGGGTGCCCGGCTTGCTGGGGCAGACGTCCGTCCTCGCGGCGCTGATCGGGGCGGCGATTCTGATATGGCGGCGGATAGCGTCGTGGCGCATCATGTTAGGGATGCTCGTGGGAGCGGCAACCATGGGGCTCGTTTTCAACACAGCCGAGCTCGGGGCCCATTCGGCGTTCACCGTGCCGTGGCACTGGCACCTCGTGCTCGGCGGAGTGGCGTTCGGTGCCGTTTTCGTCGCAACGGATCCCGTCAGCGCGCCCATGACCGATCCCGGGCGCTGGCTCTATGGCAGCCTGATCGGGATTGCGGTGGTTGTCATCCGACTTGTCAATCCCGCTCATCCCGACGGTGTGCTGCTCGCCGTGCTGCTGGGCAACCTCTGCGCACCTCTGATCGACCACTTCACGATTCGGCTTCACGTGCGAAGGCGCGCTTACCGCAGGAGCGACCGCGGTGCATGAGATAGGCACCTTCACGGGCGACGGTGGGCGCACCAGCCTAGCCCGTGCCCTCGGCGTGGCGTTCGCGGTGGCCCTGGTCGGGGGAAGCCTGGTCTCCGTGACCGCGGTCCTGCTCGAGCCACGTCAGGAGGCGAACCGCCTCGCGGAGCGCCGCGCCGTCATCGATGCGATCGTCTCGCGCCTGCCGGGGGTGGAACGCTTGCTCGATCCCGCCAGCGGGGACCGGATCGAGACGCGGCTCGTGGATCTCGCCACCGGGCACTACGTCTCGGACGCGGCCGATCCAGCGGCCTATGATGCGGTTAGGGCTGCGCAGGACCCCTCAAGCCGGGTCGAGATCCCCCCCGAGCTCGACATTGCCCGGATCGGCGCACGTGCACCGTTCGCCGCGGTTCATCTCGCGCGCAGGGGTCGCAGCACGGAGCTCGTAATCCTGCCCGTCTTCGGCTCGGGCTACGTGTCTACCCTGCGCGGCTTCGTAGCCTTGGAGGAAGACATGAACACCATCACCGCGCTTGCTTTCTACGAGCACGGCGAGACGCCCGGGCTCGGTGCGCGGTTGCAGGATCCGGTGTGGCTTGCGAAGTGGCGCGGAAAGCGATTGCGCGACGAGGTGGGACGGTATCGACTCGAGGTGACCCGCGGAACCGCGGACGCCGCCGCCGCGCATGCGGTCGACGGGATCAGCGGTGCGACCCGCACCAGCCAGGGCGTCTCCCGGCTGCTCGAGTACTGGCTCGGAGATCACGCCTTCGGGCCCTTTCTGCAGCGGCTCCGCGAAGAAGGAGGTCACTGACCGATGGACCAGCGGGACCGGCGCACTCTGCTCGATCCATTGATCGACAACAATCCGATCACGTTGCAGATCCTGGGCCTGTGCTCCGCACTCGCGGTGACTACGACCGTCGCCACCGCGCTGACGATGAGCGTGGCGCTGACCACGGTCTTGACCTTCTCCGCCGGCATCATCAGCGCGCTCAGAAATCACATTCCGCGTAGCGTCCGGCTGATCGTCCAGATCACGGTCATTTCCTCCCTGGTGCTGATGGTCGACGAGGTCCTCCAAGCCTACGCGGTCGAGATGAGCAAGCGACTCTCGGTATTCGTGAGCCTGATCGTCACGAACTGCATCGTGCTGGGGCGAACCGAGGGCTTTGCCATGCAGCATGGTGTCAAGCGCAGCCTGCTCGACGGTCTGGGCAACGGCCTGGGGTACAGCCTGGTGCTGATCCTGGTGGGCATCGTGCGGGAGCTGCTGGGCTCCGGGACGCTGCTCGGGCTGACCGTCTTCCCGTTGGCAGCCGATGGGGGCTGGTTTCAGCCGCTCGCCTTGATGCTTATGCCGCCGAGCGCGTTCCTGCTGATTGGCTTGTTCATCTGGGCGCTCCGGACTTGGAGGCGGGCCCAGATCGAGCCCTCGGAGCTGCCCGAGAGCGCGCTCGTGCTTTCCGAGACGGAGGCGTTGAGAGATGGACTTACTCGCTCTGTTCGTTGACGCGATATTCGTCGACAACCTGGCGCTCTCGTTCTTTCTCGGGATCTGCACCTTTCTGGCGGTGTCGCGCACCGTCTCCACCGCACTCGGCCTCGGGGCCGCGGTCATCCTCGTGCAGAGCGTCACCGTGCCCGTGAACAACCTGGTGCACCGCCACCTCTTGGCCGAGGGTGCGTGGAGCTGGGCGGGGCTGCCGACGGTGGATCTGACCTACCTGGGCCTGATGCTGTACATCGGGGTGATCGCCGCCGTCGTCCAGGTGTTGGAGATGGTTCTGGATCGTTACTTTCCGACCCTGCATCGCACCATGGGGTTGTTCCTCCCGCTGCTGGCCGTAAATTGCGCCATTCTCGGCGGCTCCCTGTTCATGGTGGAGCGGGATTACGGGTTCGCGGAGAGCGTCTTCTACGGCGTCGGCTCCGGGGTTGGATGGGCGGCGGCCGTCGTTCTGCTCGCAGGTATCCGCGAGAAGCTGCGCTACGCGGACGTCCCGGAAGGGCTGCACGGTCTCGGTCTCAGCTTCATCGTGGTAGGGCTCATGTCGCTCGGCTTCCTCGCCCTCGCCGACGTCCGCCTTGGCTGAGGCTGCGAGCATGCTCGAAATTGGATTCGGCATCGGGCTGTTCACCACGGTGATGACGCTGCTGGCGCTCCTCGTCGAGCTGGCCCGTACGCGTCTGCTGCCGAGCATTCCGGTGCGGATCGACATGGGCGAAGCAGGAGCGATTCAGGGCGCGGCGGGCCGCACGTTACTCGAAATCCTGAACGATGCGGGTGTGTTGCTGCCCTCCGCGTGCGCTGGCCGTGGCAGCTGCGGGCTGTGTCGTATCAAGGTCACGCGAGGCGGCGGCGTCGCCAACCCGGTCGAGGACTCGCGGCTCGGCCGCCGCGAGCTCACGGCCGGGATGCGACTCGCGTGCCAGGTTCGGGTCCGGGGCGACCTCGAGGTGCAGGTACCGGACGAGGTGTTCGGGGTGCGGCATTACACGTGCCACGTGGCCTCCATCCGAAGTTTGACCCCGCTAGTCAAGGAGGTGGTTCTGACCGTTTCTCCCGGCGAGGCGCAAGAGATCAGACCGGGCGCCTTCGTGCAGGTCACCGCACCGCCCCACGCCTTGGCGTTTCGCGCGATGGACATGGCTCCCTGGGCGCGGGAGAAATGGGACGCGTTGCGGCTTTGGGATCTGGAGAGCGGATCCGATGAACCCACCACCCGGGCCTACTCGCTGGCCAACACGCCGGAGGAGATCGGCACGCTGATCCTCTTCGTGCGCCTTGCCCTGCCGCCCGCGGGCGCACCCGAGGAAGTGCCGCCTGGCATCGTCTCCTCATGGTTGTTCGCCCGTCAGGTGGGAGACCCGATCGACGTTTCGGGACCCTACGGTCACTTCTTCCCGAGCGACTCGGACCGGGAGCTGATCTACATCGGCGGCGGCGTGGGCATGGCGCCAATTCGCTCGCACATCTTCTATTTGCTGAAGCATCGCGGTAGCCGGCGTACCATCAGCTTCTGGTACGGGGCGCGTAGCCGCACCGAGTTGTTCAACGATGACGAGTTCGATGGCCTTGCTCGAACGTATCCGAACTTCACCTGGCAGGCCGTCCTGTCGGAGCCGCAGCTCGGGGACGATTGGCAAGGGCCCACGGGGTTCGTGCACGAGGTGCTTTACGAGCACTACCTGGGGAAGCATCCTGCACCCGAATCCTGCGAGTATTATCTGTGCGGACCGCCGTTGATGGTGAGGGCGGTGCTCAACATGCTGGACGGACTCGGCGTCGACCCCGACCGGATCGTGTTCGACGATTTCGCAGCGGCCGACGTGAAGAGAAGGTGAGGCCGTGATCACCATCATTCTCGGGCTGTCGGTTTTCCTGCTCGCGGTGCTGCTGCTCGGCATCGGTCTGATAACGCGTGGCCGACCGCTTCGCTCTGGTTGCGGCAACACGTGCGCACTGTCAGGGAGGTGTCCGCTTCGGACCTCGAGCGGCTGCCCGTACAGAGAGGAGCGAGCCGATGAATAGCACGCCGTGCGTTCGCGATTACATGTCCCGGTCTCTCGTCACGCTAACCCCCGACATGAGGATTCAGGACGCGATCGAGTACCTGATCGAGCATGAGTACTCGGGTGCCGTCGTGGTAGACGTCTCTGGAAAGCTCGCCGGAATGCTGTCAAACAAAGACTGTCTCAAGCTAGCCTTCGAGGCCGGTTATCACCAGGACTGGCCGGGCACCGTGGGCGAATACATGTCCAGCCCGGTGGAGACTGTCGACGCGGACCTCGACGTGGTCGCGGCGGCCGAACTTTTCGTCAAGGGACACTACCGCCGGTACCCGGTGCTCGAGGCGGGCGTCCTGGTCGGGCAAATCAGCCGCTACGATATTCTCCGCGCACTGAAAGAGATGTGGTGATCCGGCCCCCCTAACTCGATGAAGTATGCCGTCGCCTCTGGCGGTGCGGCTCGCAAAGGCTCTGCCGTTCCGGCGTGCAGAGGGAATGCGGGGCGCTTTCGTGGAATGGAGCGCCTACCCCGGTTAGAAGGAGATCACCCTGAAACAACAGCGAAGCTATTCCCCGGTGGCCTAGTACGGGATGGGTCATGAGCCGATTATCAGGGGCAGCAGAGCGACGTACACAACGAGGTGTCCAGGAATTGGGAATTCGCGGGGAGTCCCAGAGTTTGCTGTGAAGAGGTGCTTCGTGGGGCCAGCGGCTACGGCCGCTTGAGGACGACATATTTCTGGGCGCACGGCTCGCTCTGAATGACCCGCAAGACAACAACCGACTCTTACAATCGCCGCGCACGATTGCAGCCAGCGTTGTTCGCTCTGCTAGCCGTCGCAGTGGTCGCGCTGGTCCTGTACCCAGGGCTGGAAACGAGGGTCGCAACATGGGCGGGCATCGTCGCCTACTTTGGGGGCGCGGCGTGGCTCACACAGATCGGCCGCGAACGCGGTAAGAAGCAAGAGCGCAAGTTGTATCACCACTGGGGCGGGATGCCTTCTGTTGCCCTGCTGCGCCATCGGGACACCGGAATTAGCGCCATAACAAAAAACGGTATCACGCGTTCCTTTCGGCGCATGTACCCAATCTCAGAATCCCCAACCATGAAGAGGAATTTGGTGACCCGAAAGCAGCGGACGAGATCTACGCATCAGCCACCGATTGGCTTTTGTCCGCAACAAGCGACAAACAAGAGTTCCGACTCATTTTCGAGGAGAACATGAACTACGGCTTTCGGCGAAACACTTGGGCCCTGAAACCGATTGCACTCCTTGTTGACCTGGCACTGGTGGCGCTCGTCATTGCAATGCACACAACATTCGAGTCCGGTACAGTGACAAAGACCATCGATATGAATGGCCCCGCTTTAGTCGCGTTGGCCGCCATCGCTGTTCACATTGTACTGGCTTCGGCAGCGACGACGAGGTGGGTGCAGACTGCTGCCAATGCCTACGCGAAACAACTGCTCGCCGCCTGCGACACGCTTGCCAGCAAGTCCAACAGCGCCACGTAGCCGTACGACCAACGTGCCCCCTTCGAGCGCACCAGGATTTACGGAAAGCCATAGAGCATTGCTGCGAGATTCTAAACATAGACGAGCTCGTCGGCGACCTCGATCTTGAGCATGGATTCCGACCAGACGAGGTCGCGGAGCGCCTTCTGCGTAATGGGGGTTTCTATGATTGCATCTCCTGGTGCCGGAGCGTTGGACTGGTCCTGTTGGTTCGTCACGAAATCGATCGTCTCGACGGATGTCAGAGACCCAACACCTCTTGCAAGCGACCGAGTGCCTTCTTGTGGCTGCGAACGCTCATTTGTCGAATGTTGTGCAGCTTCCATTGGATTGCCGGCCACCTGTCCAGACCTTCGAACGGAAGCAGCGTCCAGTCGGGTTCGCCTTGCTTGATCGATAGGAGAAACCGGCGTTCGCTTCCGGTGAGGGCGGTCGCCACCCACTCGAACAGATGCACCCTGGCAGCTTCGAGCTCGGACAGTTCGATGGGCTGCTCGGTCATTCCGGCGAAGTGGTTGGCGAACAGGTCGTCAATCGCCTTACGGTTCGGCGCCAGTAGCTCGGCAATCGGGCGTCGATGACCAGCGAGGTAGGCTACGAACGCCTGCCGCGTCAGATCCGGGATCGGGCCAGCTGCTTGAAGATGCATGATGTCGAAGAGGTCACGCGGATGCTGACGGTCCAGCGCCGCACAAAGCTTGCCGCCATAGAGATCGGCGGCATCGAGACATCGGACCTCGACGAACAGCTCATAGGCTTCTTGAGCGGCCGTGCACAGTTCGCTTCCGACCGTTGGCACCAGGCTTCCGCGCATGACAACACTTGGCTCCACCTTGACGCGCGCGCCGGATTTATCCACGAGCAGCTTGGGCGCCTCGCCCGGTACGAGTTGGACGTTCACACCCGGGACAGTCCGCCTAAGCGCTTCAGCGATCGTGGCTAGCTGCACACGAATGTCCGTCAGTGCGTTTGCGCGGTCGGTTATTGGTAAGTAGGTAAGGTCGATGTCGACAGACAGCCTGGGCATGTTTCGCAGAAACAGATTTATAGCGGTGCCGCCTTTCAGCGCAAAGTCCGGCGCGTTGGCGACGGCCGGCAGGCAACGAATCAGAAGTTCGACTTGCGCTCTGTAAGCATCGTGTGGCGCCATCGGTGGACCTATCCTTGGGCCGGGTCGGCGACGACCAAGTTGTATTTGTTGTCGAGACGACCTCCCGGGTGGATGGTGCGCCTGCCCGAGCCGAAATCTATCTTCGACAGGTCGAGACGCTTCAACCACGGATGATTCAAGCGCTCGGCCACGTGCATGAACAGTCGCTTGGTCTTTACCGACGTGCAGTTCTCGAGCAGCTGTTGAACGACCTGAGGACGCAGTGACGTCAGCGATTCCATGACCTGGACGGCTTCCTCGTACGACTGCCGCTTCGGTATGAGGTACATCACTTCGAAGGCTGCTTGCTCGAGAGTCGCAACATCGAGCTCGACCTCGTCGAACTGAAGCGACGAGGTGGCCTTATCGCCGTTGGAGAACACGCCAGTCGTAACCAGCGTCACCGGCCGGGACCAGGAGTGATCCACGAACCACGCCGGCAGCTTCGTGCCAGGCTTGCCGAACAGGACGACCTCGCGTCCTCCGAACGCCACGTAGTGGGAGTAACCGCGCAGCTCGATGGCGGTGATCCCGCCGGGGTGCAGGTCAAGACCGAGCTGGCTCTGCAGCGCGTGAACGGCGCCCGGCCAGTCGACCGTCGCCCCGGTTCGCCTATAGGCGCCATGGCCCAATCGTTCCAGCCAGCCGGACTGGACGTACTTGTCCGCAAGCCGACGGTCGACGCCCTTGCGGCTCAACCAGCGTAGGGTGCCTACCGTTCGAGGTGGCCATTGCTGCAACAACTGGTTTATTTTCGAGCTCATGCGACAACCAATCGGCGACGTTCACGCGTCAGAATAAACTGATGGACGAGGTTAGCACCAAGTTCGGGAAAATTCCAAAATGTCGCCGCTAGGGCGACAATTCCGCCTGAAACCGAACTGGGCTCCGCCACCCAGACATCTGCGACCGGCTGTCACTCCGGGCGCGAACAGGCCGAATCGCTCTCCAAGCCTTGGTGCCGCGCAAAGAGCGCGATAGGCGGTGCTAAACCACCTCCCCCTTGAACACGACCACCCCACAGATCGTCGCATTCGAATCCACCTCTATGATCCGCTGCGGCCAGTCGGGGTTCACAGCCTTCAGGAACTGCCGGTCGCCCTCGACGATCAGCTGCTTGAAGGTCGCTTCGTGCGAATCTTCCAGGCGAACGACGACGTACCGGCCGCTGAGCGGCGCTGCCTCGGGATCGACGAAGATCAGGTCGCCGTCATGGAACTTGGGCTCCATGCTCTCGCCCCGGACGCGCAGCACGAAGGTGTCTGGACTGCAGCGAACCGGACAGGGGAGCAGGTCTTCGGCGTCGCCCAGCGCGAAGCCGCCGGCGATTTCGGCCCATCCGCCCGCCTGAACCCACGATATCAGTGGATGCAAGCTGCGCAGGTCCGGGCCGGGCTCAGCGTTGTAGCGTGCGCGTTCTTCCATAAATTCCTGGTGCGACTCGTCCATCCAGCCGTGCGGCTTGCCCATGGCCTGCTCGAGCTTCGCTGCCAATTCATCACCCACGCCGCGCGGCGTGCCCTTCGCGGTCAGTAGCTGGTTGCGAATCTGACTCAGGTAAGACTCGCTGGTACCCGCGAGACGGGCAAGCGCGGCTGCCGATCCAGCTTCGGCAACCAGGAGCTCGAGGTTGCTCAGCCGAACCGTGTCATGCCTTCGCTTCATCGCATCCGCCGGGTTCGTGTTTAGCACGATGGTAAAGATAAACCTGCTAAATCTGCTTGGCAAGCTAAACTATCTCGCGCTACCGTCTTGTGCATGGAGCTAAAGTATTTTCTGAAAGCGGCAAGCAAGCGCGAGCGGGCGGAAGTGGCCACCGTGTGCAACGATTCGGTGTCCTATCTCTACCAGCTGGCCGGCAAGCACCGTTACGCCAGCGCGCTGATGGCCGCCCGGATCGAGACCCAGACCCGTGCGGTGGCGGCCGGGACAGATGGGCGTCTGGCGACCGTCCCTCGGGAGACTCTTGTTCGGTACCCGGAGATTTTCGAGCGGGAGGAGCCGTACCCCATGGTCGCCGAGGAGCGACCATGACCGGGAAGGCGGCCCTGCGCCAGAGCGGGACCGGCCAATCCCCCGGGGACGGCCTCGAGCTGGTCTATCTGGACGTGGCCAGGATCAAGCCCTACGAGCACAACCCGCGTCGAGCGCCGAACGCGGAATTCGACCGCATCAAGGCATCCATCCGCGTCGACGGGCTCGGTCAGCCGCTCGTCGTTACCCAGCGCCCGGGTGAATCCGACTATCTGGTTCACGCGGGCGGTAACACCCGCCTGCGCATACTGAAGGAGCTCTTCGCCGAGACGGAAGACCCCCGATTTAGCAGGGTCGCCTGCGTGGTACGACGCTGGACGCGGGAGGCCGATGTCCTGCTCGCGCACCTGAAGGAGAACGATCTGCGTGGCGAGCTCACCTTTCTGGACAAGGCCCTCGCGGTGGCCGATGCCAAACGTCTCCTGGAGGAAGACGGCACGATCGAACTCACCCAGGCACGGCTCGCCGAGGTTCTCACACGATCCGGCTATGGTCTGAGCCAGGGGCTCATCTCGCAGATGGCCTATGTGGTGGAGCGGCTGCGGCCGCTGTTGCCGCAGACCTTGGAGAGTGGCATCGGTCGGCCCCAGGTCGCGAGGATCCGCGCACTGGATCGCGCCGCTCGGGCCCTGTGGCTTGAGCGTCCGGTCGACACCGAGGCCGAGTACGAACAGGTCTTCGAGGTCCTCTGCCGCCGCTACGACACACCCGACTGGGACATCGCCAATCTGCGCCGCGCGCTGGAAGCAGAAATCGCTGAGCGAGCGGACATCAGCATCCATGCGGTGAGCATCGAGATCGATACGCGGCTGTCCGGACGGGGCGTGGACGCGTTGCCGAGGCGCGACGACGCCGGCGAAGCGGGCGGTAGCTTC
>DATCZA010000020.1:0-8518 GCA_036526135.1 Pseudomonadales bacterium
TTGAGCGCTTCGATGTTCATGGCCACCCGCTTGCGGAAAGCGGCGAGATCCATGTCCGCATAGGAGGTGTGTCTTCCCATGGCGAGATCGGGGCAGTCGAGCTGGACCGTGGCGCCGGCGGCGGCAATGGCCTCGTACTCGTGGCGCATGGCCTCGGCGATGGCGAACACGTACTCCTCATCGGAGGCGTAGTACTCGTTACCGAAGAACAGGGAGACCACACCCGGCGAGGCGGCGCTGGAGAAGATCCCCTCCACGTCGGCGCCTTCAGCCGACCGGCACAGGTTGACCATGTCCAGAGCGGCTGCTTCGGCGTCCTGCACGCCGATCGGCGCGTTGCAGGCCGGGGCCGAGCGCTTGCGCCGGCCGGGATTGGCGGCAACGATCTCCGCGCTCCGGGGATACGCATCGAGGTCGGCGAAGTAGTAGCGCTCCGGAGACTCACCGCCGAACCCGCTGAGTCGGTCCTTGACGTAGGTGGCGTAGCTGGGTTTCGACATCTCGCCGTCGTTGACGATGCTGATACCCGCCGCCACCTGTTTGTCCACGGTCTCCTGGACGGCCGCGGCGACCCGCTCGGCAAGCGCCCCCTCGTCTACCGGGATGCCGTCCCCTTTGGCCCACATCATCTGAATGAGATCATCCGGGCGCGGCAGGCTGCCCGTATGGGTCGTGAGAATTCGGTCTGCGCTCATGTGCTTCCCCGTGGCCTTCCGCCCGAAGATTAGCTCATCTGCAAAGCGGCTCCCAGCCGCAGCCGGGGGCCGCCGAAACTCGGCAAGCGCCTTCTGCTAAGATCCCCCGACTCTCGAGCGACCCAACCGGCCAGGACCAAATCCTTGGGCAAGATCTCCCTGACAATCGACAACGGACCGCATCCGACAGTCACTCCCGAAGTGCTCGACGCGCTCGCCGACAGGCAGGTCACCGCCACGTTCTTTCTGATTGGCCAGGAGGCGGCACGACCCGGCGGGCTGGATCTCATCGAGCACATCAGCAAGGCGGGCCATCCGATCGGCAATCACACCTGGAGCCACACCGTTGCGTTCGGCCTGAACCCGGGCGCGTCGGCCATCGCCGACGAGGTCGCCCGAACGCAGAAGCTGATCGCGCCCTTTGCGAGCCAGCCACCCATGTTCCGTCCCGCCGGTGGCGGCGGGCGGCTAGACTCGAGCCTCCTCTCAGCGGAGCTCATCGACTACCTCTGCCGCGAGCGCTACACCTGCGCGTTGTGGAACGTGGTGCCCCGAGACTGGGAAGACCCGCAGGGCTGGGTAAACCGGGCGCTTCGAGAGGTCGGCACGCTGGACTGGAGCGTGGTGGTCGTTCACGACGTCATCGACGGGAACGCCGATCAGATTGCCGCCTTCATCGACCGGGCCCGGGATGACGGCCACGAGTTCGTCACGGACATCGCGCCCGAGTGCCTGCCCATCGTGGGAGGGGCCATCACCGCCGACCTGGCGGCCTTGACCGGCTCACGTTAGAACCATCTCCTGCGGGCCGCGGCGTTTACGGGTAACCGGCTGGAGCCACCACCTCCAACCGCCCGTGACGCGGCAGGTACAGCGCCGTTTTCACGGGGCGGTCCTCGAGCTGCTCGAAAAGCCGCCGGTAGCCGTCGAGCTGTTCCTGATAGCGCTCGCGCTCCTGGGCGAAAAAGTCCTCCAGATCCGACCCGGCGTGGTAGCCGGATTTGTAGTCCACGATCCAGCGCACGCCATCCGCGTCCACGAAGGTGCGGTCGACGACGGCGTTGACCAGTCGCCCGTCGATCATGCCCGCGATGGGAAGCTCACACGCGCCTTCCTCGTGGCTGCCGCTCAAGAGCCAGCGCCCGGTCTCGCTGTCAAGGGTTCGTGCCAGCGCGTCGGCAACCACCGCCGCAGACCGATCCAGATCGTCGGGTCGCGTTCCCATGGACTGCAGGAGGACGGGTATGCGGGTCAGCAGATGCTCGCGGTGGGCATCAGTGAAGTCCTCGGCACCCACCTGACCCACCCGCTCCAGCAACCGGTGCACCACCGTCCCGATCCGGCGCGCCTGCACACCGGCCCAGTTGTATTCCACCGGAGCGGCTCGTTCCCGGGTCTCCAGCTCCGGCTTCCAGGCCACCCGATCGCCAAGCGGCGGCTCCCAGTCTGCGGCGATCCGATTCAGCCTCTGATCCGGAACCGTGGGCCCGGCGGCAGCGCCACCGCTGGTGTCGAGGGCGGCCTCGAACTCCGCGCCGGCTGTGGCCCAGAGGTCGGCGAGCAGACTGCCTGAGGGCGGCGTGAAAGGGTCCTTGTCCGGATCGATGGTGGCGGAGAGCACCAGCCGCTCCCGGGCCCGCGTGCACGCAACATAGAGCACACGCTGGTTCTCGTAACGCTCCCGCACCTGCTGCTCCGCACGGATCAGCTTCACCAAAGGCGGGTCTTGAGCAACCTCCGCTGCCCGCAGAGGGGCCAGCAGAACTTCCTCCCGACCATCGGCCTCGAGGAACGGCAGCCAGTGAAGCATGGTCGATGCTGGACGGCCGGGGGCCCGATCCAGTGCCGGCAGGACCACCAGATCCCACTCCAGGCCTTTGGCCCCGTGCATGGTGAGAACCTCCAGCTTGACCCCCTCGCTTTGCGGGTCGCCCTCGGCGTGCCGCCCGGCGAGGCTTTCTCTGAAGTCGTTCCAGTCCTCCAGAAGACCGCCCCGCTCGGCGGCATCCAACGCATCCAGATACACGGCGGCATCACGCCGCGCCGCCTCGTCGGGGCAACATTCGGGCCCACCGAGCCGGCGCCAGGCCCCGTCGACAAGCGCACGAACGGAGAAGCGCCGCCAGGCCAGGCGCGCGTCGCCCAGCACGTCGAAGACCCGCGCAGCCCGTCGTCGGGGCTCTCCCGCCAGGCGTGCAAGGGCATCGGCCTCCAGCGGCGAGCGGCCGTCACCGGCGAGCGCGTGCAGATCGGCAAGGGTCAGCCCGCATACGGGCGAACGCAGCACCGCGAGCAGAGCGGCGACGTCCGCAGGCTGGAGGATCACCCTGGTCAGGGCCAGCAGATCCTGCACGACGGGCCGGTTGCCGAGGGGGTCCAGCTTCACCGCGCGGTAGGGCACCCCGCGGCGAACCAGCGCCGGCAGGATTTCTGCCAGATGGCTGCGGGCCCGAACGATGATGGCCGCCCGGTATTCCGCATCGTCTCGATGGTCGTCCAGGGCGCGACTGACCAGATCGGCCACGGCCTCGGCTTCGGCCGACCGTTCGGATCGGGCAAGAACCTCCACGGCACCGCCAGCGCCCCGCTCCCCGTCGGAAGGCGCATAGGCCACGGCTCCAGCAGCGGCATCCTCCACCTCCGGAAAGATCGGACCCAGGTGGTCGTTGACCCAGCGGACGATCTCCTCCCGGGAGCGGAAGTTGCTCGCCAACCGCTTCGACTCCAGCGAAAGTGGCCCAAGGCCCTGGTCCCGGACACGGATGAACAGACCCACCTCCGCCTCCCGAAAGCGATAGATCGACTGCATCGGGTCGCCCACCAGGAAGAGGCTGCGGCCGTCGCCCGGCTCCCAGCCTGCCGTGAGCTTCTCCAGCAGGTGCAACTGGCTGAAGTTGGTGTCCTGAAACTCGTCAACGAGAACGTGCCTGATGCGCCGGTCCAGATAGAGGCCGAGGTCGGTCACGCCGTCCTCGTCGCCAAGCCCCCGCAGAGCGGCAGCAGCGAGCCCCGCGTAATCAGTTCGCCCGCGCCGGGCAAACAGCGTCTCCAGCTCTACGGCGGCACGTTTGAGAACCTGAACGAGCGCGTCGAGCACCTGCCAGCTCTCGTCGTCGTAGCGCGGCGCCGGCAGTCCGCGGGCCCGGTGGAGGGCCTCGAGCAACCCGGCGTTCTCCCCGAACGCGCCGAGGAGCGCTTCGAATTCCGCCTTCTCCTCGCTCTGACGCTGAAACCCGTTGCTCACGTTCACGCTGCGCCGAAAGGCCGGCTTGCTCAAGTTCGCGGTGAGCAAGGCGGCCACCAGCGCGTTCCAGTGATCGATGCGCTCAGGATCGGGCCGGGGCAGCCCGTCGGCTTCCAGGAAGACAAGGGTGGTGGATTCACGGTTCTCGTCGCGCAGCGTGCGGGCCGCCGCCCGCAGCAGGCCGGCAAGCTCAGCAGAGGAGAAACCGGCCGCGGAGAGCGCCGCGTTCAGGGCCGCATCGGCCCGTTCGAGCCTGCCCCGCACAACCTCCTCCAGGGCGGCTTCCAGCACGCCGCGCTCCGCATCGCCGGCAATGCCCGCCGCCCGCAACCACTGCTCCCGCTGGGCTAGCAGGCCGGCAAGAAGGTCCTCCACGCCCTGACTCTGGTGATCGCGCCAGTCCAGCAGAAGCTCCAGGGCGGGAGCGACCCCGTCGGAGGTTCCGACCAGGCTCAGCACGCCGCGTGCGGCCTCGCGGTAAAGCGACGCCGTGTCGTCGGCGGGCGCCGGGACAGGACCCAGGGCGCTGGCCACCGGCATGGTTCGGGCCAGGTAGTAGTTGAAGCTGTCGATGGTGCGGATGAGCAGACGTTGCGGATTCTCCAGAAGCCGCCAGGCCGCCACCCGGTCACGAACCTCGCGGGCGCGGTTCAACGGACCCTGCTCGTGAGGCTCATCGGATTGGAAGTCGGGGTCCAGGAAGCGAAGCACACGTTCACGCATCTCCGCTGCCGCCTTGCGGGTAAAGGTAATGGCCAGCACCTCTTCCGGCGCCTCTACCGTTCCCAGCAGGCCTAGAAAACGCTCGACCAGCAGCGTGGTCTTGCCCGATCCGGCCGGAGCCTGGACGATGACGGAGCGATCCGGCTCCACGGCCTCGGCGCGTGCTCTTCGATCAGTCATCTTCCGAGCCCCCTTCCCCGTCGCGGTAAGGATCCCGGTCCCGGATGCGGCACAGCGCGTGGAGGTGGCAGGTCTTGCAGGCGTCGGCGTCTCTCGGATCCACGGCAGCGCGACCCGACCTGAAGTCCTGGGCCAGCGCATCGAGCAGGCCGCGCCAGCCGGACAGGAGCGCCTGCCAGGAGCCCAGCTCCCCGTAGCGGGGACCGGCATCCGCCAGCGGGATCACCCCGGCGGTACCCGGATCACCGTCGGCAATCCCATCGAAGCGCGAATCGTCCGCGCGGATACGCGCAAAAGTGATGGCGGCCGGCGCCGAGGGCATGGACACCGCATAGGCCGGCAGCTGGGGGTCCACGATGCGCGCTTCCGGCAACCAGGCATTGCGGGACGTGCGGCCCGTTTTGTAGTCGATGAGCATCAGCCGCCCGTCGGGCAGCCGATCAAGGCGATCGATCTTGCCCTCCAGCTCCAGGCCCGCGAACGTCATCGCCACCTCGCCTTCCCGATCCACCACCTCGAAACCGGCTCGCTGAACCTCCAGCCCCAGCCACCGGGTAAGTGCCCGAGCGACGCGGCGCTCCTCGAGACGGCGAGCGCCCGGGCCGAGAATGGCGCGGTGCCGGCTCACGAGATCGTCCACGGCGGCCGCAGCCGCGGCCGCGATGCGATGCTCGCGGGCGTCGCGATCCAGCCCCTGCAGTGCGGCCTGGCCATCCAGGTCTTCCCAGAAGCGCTCGAGGGCACGATGAATCACGGTGCCTCGCTGGGCCGCGTCGAGCCCCGGGCGCGGCGGGGTGAGATCCACCGCACCGAGTCGCCAGCGCGCGAATGCCCGGAACGGGCAGTCGGACTGGTCACGCAGCACGCCGGTTCCGCCGCTGACGGGACCGGCCGGGCGCTTCGGAGCCTCATGGTCCTCGAACGGCTCTGCAAAACGTGCCCCGGGCGCCGGCGTCGGCGGGGGCGCGTCAATGACCGGCAAATGGCGGAGCAGGCCGGTGATCTCCAGCGCCTGATCCTCTACGCCCCGGGCATAGCTGCCGCGGACATCGGGGGCCGACGCGCAAAGCGCGTCCAGCTCCAGCTGGGCCCTGGCCAGGCATCCGTCTCCGCTCGCCCGCGGCACGGATGCCTGAACGGCAGCCGGTATCAGCGGTTCGCGAACCGGCGAACCCGGCCACGTCGCGCTGTCCAAGGTGGTGATCCAAACCGCATCGAAGCTGGAGCCGAGCGCCTCCTCGACGCCGAGAACCTCCACGGGCACGCCGGGGTTGCGCTCACGAAAGACGCTGGATCGGGCACGCTCTGCAAGCTGTCGCAGGGCTTGCGTACGGGACCAGGGCCCGGCGGCCACCACGTCCAGAGCGCCGAAACTCTCCAGCAGATCGTGCCAGCGATTGAGCACCTGATACTCGCGGCTGTCCAGGGGCCGCCCCGAGGCGAACCCGAGAGCCGACAGCTCCTGCTGAAATCGGCCCGCCCAATCCGACGGCCATGCCGACTGAGCAGCCGCCTCGCGCAGCGTTTGCCAGCTCTGGAGCGCCTCATCGAGGGCTGCCGCACCGACCCCGTCGAGCGCCCAGCGCAGCTCGTTGACGGTCACCTCGAAGGGTGCCCGGGAAACCAGGCGCGCCAGCGCCCGGGACCGATCGAGCGTCTCGTCGGGCCAGCCGGCGAGAAAGGGAGAGCGCAGCAATCGGCCCGCCTGAGGCTGGGTGAGCCGCTGGCTGCCCAGCTCCAGAAAGGCCAGGGCGTCAGCAACCAGGGACCATTCCGAGAGGCGTCTGCCCAGGGAAACGTGAAACGGCTCGGCACCTCGCGGACCAAGGACTGATGCCGGCGGGTCGAACACCTCCCGGAAAATGGACTCCACCCGCTCGAGCCGTCCCGCCAGATCCGGGACCACCACGGCGACCGTTCGCCCCGGCTCCGCTTCCAGCACAGATCGCGCCCAGCCCGCCGCGCCGCGCAGCTCGTCGTCAGGAAGATGAAAGCGGATGAGCTCCATTGCCGCCGTCTGGGAAGTTCGGGACGCAGACCCTTCGGGGCGTCCGGAGACCGCGCAGCCCATAGCCTCGAGCGCATCGAAGATGCGGACCTGCAGCGGCGTCATCGGCAGATCGAAGCCGGCCAGCTCCAGTCCCTGCGGGATCGCCAAGTGGCCCGCCTCGATGAGTCCCGGCAGCTCCCCGGCGAACGCCCATTCGTCCACCACACCGCGCCGGTCACACTCGGTACGGTACGCGGCAGCCCAGCCGCGGAACGCCCGTGCGTCCTCCGACAGCATGAGCTCGGGCCAGCGCTCCGGCGCTTCCAGGGCGTGCTCGTGGATGAGCCGCCATGCCCGCTGCGCCAGCGCCGCCACCTCGGGGTCGCCGATGAACACTTGGCGATCGATGAGCGACTGCCACAGCCACAGCGCCTGATGGGCGCCGATGGGAACGCGATGATCGGTGGCGGTGAGGAAGTAATCCTCGCGCTGATTGGCCAGCCAGGCCGGGAAGCTCTGAATGCGCGGCGGCACCCAGGCACCGGCCCCGCCGGCCGCCCGCTCCAGAGCCACGCGACGGGAAAGCGTTCGGGCGAGCCTGGCGGTGGGCGTCACAACGAGGGGCGCAATCGGGCTCACCCGTGCCTCACCCGATCAAGGCGAGCCGAACGGCTCGATCGGACAGTACCCGGCCAAGGGCGGGGAGACCGCCTCAACCTTGGGATGGCCCGCCGGCGTCGGGCAGCTCGAAGGTTTCCGCAAAAGAGATGTGATGCCCCGGGGCGTTGGCTTCGCGAAGCTCCTTCATCGGGCGGTAGTCATCACCGTACCAGAACTCCCGGAAGGCGTGCTCGGAAGGGAACCGCAACACAACCACGGACTCGCCGGGCCAGGCACCTTCGAGGGTCTCGAATTCCGGGCCTCCGGCCAGCATCTTGACGCCAAAGCGGGCCGAGATGGGAGGCACCTTCTGAATGTACTCTTCCACCCAGTCTGCGTTCAGCATGGTGCTCGCCCCGAGCAGGTAGTGGGCACCGTCCTCCTCTTCAACCCGCTCGTCCTGCGTACCCTCGACCAGGACCACGTCCGACGTGCTGATGGATTCTCGCAGCGCCTTCAGCGGCGCGTACGCATCAGCGCTCCAGAAGGACCTGGCGCTCTCCATCGAGGGGAACTCGAGGAGGGCGATTCGCTCCCGAGCCCAGACACCGTCTTCGACAGTGATCCCGTTGGTCGCGGCGAGCACCCTGGCGCCGGCGGCTTCCAGAAGCGGCTGTGTGCCGCCCGCGTACTCGGCCATTCGTGACGGATCCCTGACATCAATGGCTATAATCATGTATGCCGGTCGGCTCATGGGCTGACTCCCTGACGCGCTCTTTAAGTTGCACATCATAAGGGAAAGTGAACGCGTTATACTCGGCAGCCCGGAGCGAACAAAACGTCAGAGCGAGAGAAAGCACAATGGCCGAAGCAATTCCAACCCGCGAAATTCAAAGCTGGCCCGAGCAGGCGCTGCGCGGGCACCGGATACCAGGATCCCGCTACACCTCGAAGGAGTTTGCCGAGAAAGAGTGGGAAGGCATGTGGACCAAGGTCTGGCTGCTGCTGGGCCGGGAAGAGGAGCTGCCGAACCCCGGCGACTGGCAGTGCGAGGAGGTGGGCCCCGAGTCCATCCTGATGGTGCGC
>DATCZA010000021.1:0-7773 GCA_036526135.1 Pseudomonadales bacterium
TTACAGCAATTACACCTCCCACGATCATGCGCAGGCCGAGTTCGAGAAGATGTGGCCGCGGGTATGGCAGTGGGCGTGCCGGGAGGAGCACATCCCCAATCCCGGCGACTTTCACGTCTACGACGTCGGTGATCTCTCGGCTATCGTGGTGCGCACGCCAAGCGGCGCCGTCAAAGCCTATTTCAACGCCTGCATGCATCGAGGCACTCAGCTGAAGCCGCCGGGCATGACCGGATCGTCCGAGGATCTGCGCTGCCCGTTCCACGGCTGGACGTGGTCGCTGGACGGGGATCTGGTGGACCTGCCTCAGGCGTGGGACTTCCCCCACGTCACGGAGGACAGCCATCGGCTGCCGGAGGTCAAGGTCGGCCTGTGGGGCGGGTTCGTCTTCGTCAACTTCGACCCGGACGCAGCGCCGCTGGAGGATTATCTTGGCGTGCTGCCGCGGCACTTCGCCGACTTCCACATCGAGGACCGCTACATCGAGCTGCACATCCGCAAGCGCCTGCCGGCCAACTGGAAGGCGTCGGCCGAGGCGTTCCTGGAGGCCTACCACGTTCGCGAGACCCACGCCGGCGGCCGGCCGAACACGGAGGTCGCCACCCAGTACGACGTCTTCGGCGACAACGTCACCCGGTTCATTCACACCGTGGGCGCGCCGTGCCCGCTGGTCGATCCGCCGCCGTCCGAGCAGCAGCTGCTGGAGATGCTCTGGGTGCGCGGCCGGGAAGATGAACCAATACCACAGGTTCCGGAGGGAACGACCGCGCGGGATTTCTACGCGGACATCGTCAAGACCCAGTTCTCCGAGCGCTTCGGGCACGACTTCTCGACCATGTCGACGGCGCAGACGCTCGATTCCATCGAGTACTTCGTTTTCCCGAACATGTTTCTGTTCCCGGGGCTATCGCTGCCGATGGTGTACCGGTTCCGGCCGGACCCGGACGACCCGGACTTCTGCACGTTCGATCTTCTGTTTCTGCGGCCTAAGCCCAAGGATCGGCCCGCTCCGCCGCCGCCTGATCCGGTGGACCTGGACGTGGACGACAGCTACATGCTGGTGGAGGGGACGGGACGGCTGGGCGGCGTGTACGACGAGGACACCGTTAATCTGGCAGCCCAGACCCGCGGCTTCAAGTCGAGCCTCAAGCGCGGCGAGACCCTGGGCAACTACCAGGAGATTCGCGCGCGCCACCTGCACCGCATGGTCAACCGGTACATCAGCGGCGAGCTGCCCTGACAAGGGCAACGTCGCCAGAGACGTACGCCGACCAACGGCGCCGTGACGTAGACGTTACTCAGACGAAGGCAGGCGCCCGGCATGAGCCGGGCGCCGAAGGCGGACTTCAGTTACCGAGATTGGTGATCTCTTCGACAGACGCTTTGCCCCAGGACTTGATGTCCCGCTGCAGGGTGGCGCCGTGGTACTCGGCCACTGCCCGCATGGTTCTGATTAGCGCATTCCATTGAGGATTCCCGGCGGTGCGCTGGACCTCGCTCTCCCATTCAGCCTCGCTTGCCCAGCCGACGGAGATGATGTGGGAAGCCGACCCCACCCCGCCGGCAGTGACCGCGCTGAGATGCACCTGACCCGGAGCGGCCTGGCCGGTTGCCGACTGGCTGTAGCTGCGCATGGCGCTCAGCAGAACGGCCGGCTCGGAAACCGTCACGTAGTGATTCACCCAGACGACGTCGGAGTCTGCTCGCTCGCCGCTGTTGTAGGCGATCATGCCCCGCATTGTGCTGCCTGCGGTCTCGTTCAGCCCGCGCATCGCGGCCATGAACTCCCCCCAGGCGGGGTCGGCCCAGAGCTCGGCGCGATAGGCCTCGCTCTCAGCCGCTGATCGGAAGAGCGATACGATGGCGTGGGTTTCCGGATTGTTCCCGTCTGCCAGGTTTGCCCGCAGGATCACGCGGCCGGGCAGCTTGCGTCCGACCTTGGAGTCGAACAGCGCATCCAGGGCCGCCACCACCTTGGGGGCGTTCTCGGGCATGACCGTCAGCCCGGTGGCGAGCCATCCCGGTGCGGCGGCCGCGCTGAGGCTGATTCCGAACAGCAGAGTTGCTGCGGCGATTGAAGTCAGGATCTTTCTCATGGTTAGTATTTTCCTTTATTGATCTGCCCCTTCCCGAGGCAGGTGCCGGTCACTATAGCGAACGAGAGCGACGTTTGGCCCGTCTTTTCGCCCCTGGGCCGGGGTATCCGTTCCCCGAAGCGTCCGTTGCCCTGCATGCATGCGCCAGGGCTACCCCCGCAGTGGCTGGGTAAGGCCCGCCTGGTAAGTCGTCTCGATGTTGAGCTGGCCCGCCAGGCCGGCGGTGCGGTGGGCGGCGATCTTCGCGTAGGCCTCGGAGGTGGACATGGCCACCAGGGCGGCGCGATTGGGGTACTCCGCCAGGGCGATCTCGTCCCACAGCTCCTCCACCTCGCCGATGGTCAGGTTGGTCACGTCCCCTGCGAAGACGAGCCGGCCACCGTACTCGGTGATGAGCTTCGATACCGCCGCGCCGTAGAGCATGTAGGCCTCGCGTCCGGTCAGGTCCGTTTCGCGGCCGTCTTCGTACTCCGCCTTTTCCCGGAACTTCAGCAGGTTGACCATGACGATGGGACCATCGGGCCCCGGCTCCATCATCTTCTCGATCTGGTCCTTTCGGGTGGGGTAGAGCTGATTGATCACTTCCATATCGGGTTCCTCTGGCTGATACCCTCGGGCTCCATAGCGACCGCGGGGCGCGTTGAAATAATGGTAATCATTACACGATGTCACGCGCAACCGGGCCGGTTTCCCGGGTCTGAACGTGCTGGCTGAAGGGGCGCCGTGCCGGCGTCGCGTCGTGGCGTATTCTGCGGTAGCCTTCGGATTCGGAACGCTGCTGAAATCCACTCCCGGTCTTGCCCCCTAATTTCTTGAACGTCATGACGAAGTGCTAGAGCGAATCCGGAATCTCAGTCTGCTGCGGGTCGCGACGATCTACGTGGTGGGCGGCTGGATCGTCATCCAGTTTGCACAGATCGCGTTTGAAGCCTTCGAGGTGCCTAATTTCGTCCTGCAATGGGTCATGGCGATCGTGTTTTCAGGATTTCCCCTGGTGATTCTCGCCCTGAGCATGATGGGCGTGCCCTTTCGCCGGTCCGCCGCCGAGGAAGTCGAGGAGCGTGACGAGTCCCGGGAAGAGAGCGCACAGCCTCAGCAGCCGGTGGATCCTGGAGACCTTCCGGCGCGCGACAATCGACCGTCGATTGCCCTGCTGCCATTCAGGTACTTGGGCGAAGGGGAAGCGTTCCTCGCCGAAGGCCTGCGCATGGGGCTGCAGACCAACATGGTACGCCTCTCCGGTCTGTTTCAGGTTTACAGCCTTCTGAACGAGGCCTATGTCAGCGGCGAGGTCGATGGCGAGGTCAGAGGGCGCGATGCCAACGCGCAATACGTTCTGGAAGCGACGGTTCACGAGCTGACCGGGCGAGTGCGAATATCCCTGCAGCTCACCGAAGTTGCGACGGGCAGGTGTGCGTGGGCAGAGCAGTATGATCGCGATTTAGAACATCTCTTCGAGCTGCAGGATGAGATCATGAAGGAGGTGATCGCCTCACTGCACATCCGTCTGCGCAATGCCGGCATCGAAGACTCGTGGTTTGACCAGCTTCGAAGCGCGGTAGCCAAGGAGTGGTATTTCCGTGGTGCGAACCATCTGGCTGGTATGTCCCGCGAGACCAACGCGGCGGCCCGCGAAGCGTTCGAGAAGCTGCACGAGCTCGAGCCGGAGTCCGCCATCGGCTCGAGCAACGTTGCGCTCACCTACTGGAACGACTTTGCTGCCGGTTGGGGCCCGGATCGGGACCAGGCCCTGGCCCACGCGATCGAGTGGGCCAAGCTTGCGAGGTCTTACGATCGCAATGACGGGATCGGGGATGCCGTGTACGCCTACGAGCAGCTTGGTCGGCGAAATTACGAGGGGGCCATGGAAGCGGCGCGCCGCAGCGTCAGAGTCCGGCCCAACTGCCCGATCTCCCTGGGCGTGCTCGCTCAGGTCGAGAACTGCAGCGGCAATCACGATGCGGCTGCCGGTCTGGCGGAGATTGCCCAATCCAAGGTGGAGGTGCCTTTCCCATGGGTATGTAACGTCCTGGCCACGGCTCAGAGGGACGGTGGTCAGCTCGAACGTTCTTTGCTGACCCTCGAGCGCGCTTTGCAGGCCGCGCCCGATGACGTTGACCTGCTTGTCACGAAGTGCAGTGACCATGCGCTGCTGTCTGATCTCGAGTCCGCTGAATCCGCTGCAAGCAGGATTCTCTCGGTGGAACCCGAGTGGTCGACGGCCCAATACGCAGCAGAAGCGCTCTACAGATCGCCCGATGAGCTCGATCGGGTGGTTGCGGCGCTGCGATCTGCGGGTTTGCCATGAGGGGCCGTTTTGGAGGTTGGTTCGAAGCTCGGCCTTTCCGGAGGGCCGTCTGGGGCCTGCTTCTGTGGTTGTGCGTCGGCCTTTCCCACGCGGGAACCTATGAGGTGGAGACCGTCGTGGAAGGTCTGGAAACGCCCTGGAGCATGGCCTGGCTGCCGGACGGCCGCATGCTCATCACGGAGCGCCGGGGTGAGCTGCTGCGCTTCGACCCCGAAGACGAATCGCTTACCGAGATCGAGGGTGTTCCCGCGGTGCGGGCCGAGGGTCAGGGCGGGCTCTTCGACGTGGTGCTCCATCCGCGCTACGCGGAGACCGGCTGGGTCTACCTGGCATACGCCTACCTCGATGCGGAGTCGGGCAGAAGCAGCACGGCGATCCTTCGGGCGCGGCTCGAGGGAGATGCGCTGATAGACCAGGAACCCCTTTACCGCGCGGAGCAGGACTTCGGATTGGTCTCGGATCTCAAGAGTTCCGTCAAGCAGATGCTCGGCAAGCCGCCTGGGCGCGATTCGAGAGCCCACTACGGCGGCCGCATGGTCTTCGATGAAGCGGGATATCTGTACTTCTCCGTGGGAGACCGGGGCAGTCGGGACCTGTTTCCCCAGGACCTGACCCGGGACGCGGGTAAGATCTATCGGATCCACGACGATGGCCGGATCCCCGAGGACAACCCGTTCCTGCATCGGGAGGATGCGAAGCCGGCCATCTACGCCTACGGGCTTCGCAATCCCCAGGGCATGGCCCGCCATCCCGGGACGGGGAAGATCTGGATTCACGAGCACGGTCCCAGGGGCGGCGACGAGCTCAACGTGATCGAGCCCGGGGCCAATTACGGGTGGCCAATCCTCAGCCACGGTGTGAACTACAGCGGCAGCGAGTTTGCCGAAGGCACCGAGCGGGAGGGGTTTCGCTCACCGGCCTGGCACTGGACGCCGTCCATCGCGCCCTCCGGCATGGCTTTCGTGACCTCGCCGCGATATCCCGAATGGCGGGGTGGCCTGCTGGCCGGCTCGCTGAAGTTCGGTTACCTGGTGCTGTGCCGGCTGGACGGTGATCGCGTGACCGGGCAGGAGATCGTTGTCGAAGATCTGGGTCGACTCCGCGACGTCCGGGAAGGGCCCGACGGGTTCATCTACGTGGCCATTGACGGTCGGGGCATCGTCCGGATCCTTTCGTCCGTTGGCGCCGGCGAGTCGGCGGCCGACGGAGCGGAAACGATCCCGGGGCTCTAACCCTCCCGGGCGACGTTCATGGCCCGATTCCTCAGGGCCCTGCCGTGGTCGAACCCGAGCAGCGCCCGCAGCTCGGCCGATGCGCCTGCCCGGTACTCGTCCGTGAAGGGGCCCATGGGTGTCATGGGCTGGATGGCGAGCTGGGAGTAGTTGATGAGCAGGGCCACCCTGGGCTCGTCCGTCCGGTTCTTGGCCGTTCGGTGCCACAGCAGACCGTGGCTCACCACGGCGTCACCCGCGTTGCCGGTGATCTGCACGGCGGAATCCGCAAAACGTTTCTCCGACGGGTACTCGCCCCAGGCCTGGCTGCCGGGCGCCACCCAGGTGCCGCCGTTGTCCTCGGTGAAGGGCTCGAGCATCCAGATCACCTGGAGCATCAGGGCCGGCTCCACCGGCATGCCGGGATCCATGGCCCAGTAAGGATAGTCCACGTGCAGGCCGCCGAGCTCGCAGCCCGGCATCAGAACCCGGGCCCCAAGGGCGGCCAGCCGCGCGTCGGGGCCGAGCATCCGGTGGGCGAGTCCCAGCAGCATGGGATTGGTAACGTACGCATCGAAGGACGTATCCACCGCCAGCAGGTTCGAAAGCCTCGCGACCCCGTCGCGCTCGTCCACGGCCTGTTCCAGATGATTGAGGATCGAGTCCCGAACGCGGGCCGCTTCGCCCTCCGTCATCAGGCTGGAGAGAACCGTGAAGCCTTCGCCCCGGATCAGCGCTTCGTGTGCCTGTTGCAGCTCTTCGGTCATTTTCGAGCCCCCTGACAGGGGAGAGACTAGCACGGCATGGGGTATGCTTCGCTCCAAAGCAAGGGAAGGGGAACGGGCCATGGATACTGATCTCGCCACGCAGGTCGAGCAGCTTGCAGACCGGGTTCGCGGGCTGTCCAGCGCAAGCGTCGACAAGCCCGTGCTCGTCTACTTCGACATCATCGGCATCTGCTGGCCCATACGCTGCCTGCTGCACCTGAAGGGCGTCGATTACGAGCTGGTGCAGGTGCCGATACAGGCCTGGGCCTTTCGCGACGCGAATGGTGATCAGGTGCTCAAGGCCTGCTTCCGCAACGGGCACATGCCCCTTTACGTCGATCCGGACGTCTACCTCACCCAGAGCAGCGTGATCATGTACTACCTGGGCGAGAAGCACGGGATGATGGGTGACGGGGCAGCGGAGAAGCTGGCGGTGATGGATGTGCTGTCCCACGCGTACGACGCGCTCTTTCACTGGACGGGTATCTTTCCGGTAAACGTCAGGATGAACACGCCCGAAGACGTGGTGACGGCGCGTCTTAACGCGTTTCTCGGCGACGGCAGCTGGGGGCTCGTCTCCAATGGGTATCGCAACAATCTGGACCCTTTTGAGCGGTACCTCGATGCCAACCCCCACCGGGACAGCGGCTTCATCGTCGGTTCCCGGCTCTCCATTGCCGACCTGCACGCCTTCAACGTGCTGTGCAACTGGTACAAGGCCTTCGACCGGGAACGGTTCACGGCCGAGTACCCGCGTCTGGACGAATACATCCGGCGCATCGCGGCGATACCCGAGGTCGACGACTACATCAGGACCGCGCAAGAGCCGACCTTGTGGTTTCCGCTGCCTCAGTTTGCCCTGCGGCTGACGTCCCACGAGGAGCTCGTTGGTCTTACCGCCTGATCGTTCCGAGCCCTGCGTCGAGGCTTTGACCCCGCCACGGGCGCCGCACTATCCTTTCGGCCTGGCTCGATCGGGTCGATTAAGGGGAGGGACGATGTCCGACGAAGACCACGAACAGGTTTCCATCTACCCGTTTTCCGACGAGAAACGCGAAGAGCTCTTGAGCAAGGCGCGCGAGTGCGTGTTCAACTGGACCACCAAGGACGGCTGGGCCGTCGGGGTGGTGCATGCTTTCGTCTGGCATGACGGGCGGGCCTGGATCACCTGCGGCGCTCATCGTCACCGGGTGTCCGCCATCCGACGGGACCCACGATGCTCCGTGGTGGTCAGCGGCATTGCCGCCCCCGACGGTCCCAACGGCGCCATCACGATCAAAGGGCGCGCCATCATCCACGACGACGAGGAGACCAAGCGCTGGTTCTACCCGGCGCTGGCCCGGGGTCCTTACGGCCGGGCCGGCGGTGCGCTGACCGAGGACGAGGAAGCG
>DATCZA010000022.1:0-23700 GCA_036526135.1 Pseudomonadales bacterium
CGAGTACGAGGCCATTGCCGCCGCCGGCGCCACGGTCCAGCTCGACTGCCCCGATCTCGCCATGGGAAGACACACCTCCTATGCGGACATGGATCTCGCCGCTTTCCGCAAGCGGGTGGCCATGAACATCGAAGCGCTCAACCACGGCGTGCGCAACATCCCTCCCGAGCAGCTGCGGATGCACCTGTGCTGGGGCAACTACCCGGGGCCGCATCATTGCGACGTGGCCATCACCGAGATCATCGATCTGGTCTGGCAGGCGAGACCGCGCACCGTGCTTTTCGAGGCCGCCAATCCGAGGCACGCGCACGAGTGGCGCATCTTCGAGACCGTCGGGATACCGGACGACAAGGTCATCTGCCCCGGCATGATCGAGCCCCAGTCCAATTACATCGAGCATCCGGAGCTGGTTGCCCAGCGCATCGAGCGGTATGCGAATCTCGTCGGCCGGGATCGGGTGATGGCGGGCGTGGATTGCGGTTTCAGCGTTCACGTGGGGATGCAGGGCATCGATCCGGACGTGGCCTGGGCAAAGCTCGCCTCCCTGGCCCAGGGTGCGGAGATTGCGTCCGCTCGGCTCTGGGGAGGTTGAACGGCCGCGCTGGGTGTTTGAATTGGCCGCAACGAGGCCGTAGCATCCGATGACTCGCCCGTTGAGGCGAAGGAATCAAGAGGGGATAAAGATGCCTGCAATATTTTTCGCGCTGGCCGCGCTCGGGCTGTTGTGGATGCCTGGGACCGTTGCCGTGGCCGAGGTGTCCGACCAGTCCGGAATCATCGAGGAGATGGTGGTGACCACGGCCCGGAAACGGGAAGAGGCCGTCGAGGACATCCCGGCATCGATCAACGTCTTCTCCGAGGACGAGATCCGTTCCGCCGGCATCGAAACCCCACACGACTTCATCGCGCTCACACCCAACGTCACGCTGGTGCAGACACAGAACGCGGGCAACTCGTTCATCAATATCCGCGGCGTCTCCCAGGCACGTAACAGCGAGATGTCGGCGGCCGTGCTGGTGGACGACGTGCTCATGACCAACCCGGCCCAGTTCAACCAGCAGCTCTACGACATCGAGCAGATCGAGGTGCTGCGCGGCCCCCAGGGGGCGCTCTACGGCCGCAACGCCATCGGCGGCGCCATCACCATCCGCACCAAAGCGCCGACGGACGAGTTCGAGGGCATCATCGACGTGGGCGGCGACTCGGGCCCGGGCTACAAGGTGCGCGGCGCGGTGAGCGGCCCCATCTCGGATACCCTGAAGTTCCGCGCTTCGGCCTCATACGTGGACACCGAAGGCTACATCAATAACAAGCACCTCGACGAGGAGGCGGACCCCTACGAGGATCTCTCGGCCCGTCTTCGGCTTCTCTACGAGCCCACGGATACCTTCAGCGCCGACCTGCGCTTCTACATCTCCCAGATGGACACCCAGGCGCTTTACTTCAACATCGCCGCGGAGGCCGACGACACCAGCCTGCCGGTGCGGGTGAACAATCCCGGGGTCAACGAGCGGGACACCTGGGGCTTCAGCCTGAAGCTCGATTTCGAGACGGAGTTCGGCACCCTGACCTCCATCACCGCGTTCGACGATCTCGAGGAGCTGCTCACCGGCGACAACTTCGACTTTCTCCCGCGGGAGGAGTCCTGGCTGAACGGGCCGTTCACCTTTGGCTTTGGCCCCTACATGAAATTTCTGACCGGGGATGACGTGGTCGACCTCAGCCAGACTCAGTACCTTGAGGTGGAGGCCTGGAGCCAGGAAATCCGCTTCACCTCACCGTCGGAAAACCGGGTCCGCTGGATCCTCGGCGGCTATCTGATCGCCACCGACCGTTACATCTCAACGGGCAATCAGGTGGACCGGGGGAACGGGGTCTTCGATGTCAAAAAGACGCCCCGCTACTCGGTATTCTGCTATGACCCGGAAATTTCCATTTATTTTCCCGCCGAGTGCGGGAATTTCCCGGATGATCCCAGCCCGCAGATCGGTCTGCTGGCAGACGGGCAGGACAACTTCGCCTGGGCGCTCTTCGGCGAGGTAGCCGCGGATCTCACCGACCAGCTGGAGCTGGCCGTCTCCCTGCGTTACGACAAGGACGAGCGGGAGAACACCACGCTCACCGAGCCGCTCTACGATCCGACGTTGATTCTCGGTCTGGTTACGGGCGACAAGCGCAAGGAGAGCTGGGACGATCTGCAGCCCAAGGTCACCCTTCGCTACAAGCCCCAGGACAACGTAACGCTCTATGGCGGCTACAGCCGTGGTTTCCGCAGCGGCGGCTTCAACCAGACGGGCGTGGGGGAAGCAGTGCCGGAACCCGGGGTCGAGGATCTCTTCGACGAGCAGACGGCGGACACCTACGAGATCGGTCTGAAGGCAATCCTGATGGACGGCCGGCTCAGCACCTCGATGGCCGCCTACTACACCAACTTCGAAGGCGCGTATTTCTTTTTCTACGACGCGCTCACCTCCACTCAGAACCTGGGCAGCATCGACGAGGTGACCTACGCCGGGGTCGAGGTCGAGGCCAACGCCATGCTCACCGACAACTTCACCGCCTACCTGGGCTTCGGGTACGTGGACAGCGAGATCGACGAGGCGGCAAATACCGACCACGAGGGCAACCAGGCACCGCTGGTATCCGAGTACACGCTCAACGTCGGCCTGCAGTACCGCCAGCCCCTGGGCGCCATGAACGGTCGGCTGGAGCTGGTGGGCCGGGTGGACTACCAGCGCATTGGCGATACTTACTGGGAGCCGGCCAACATCACCAAGCGCAGCCCCGTGGATCTGGTGGACCTGCGGCTCGGCGTCGAGGTGCCCGGAGACTGGGCGCTCACGGCCTGGGCCAAGAACGCGTTCGATAAGAAGTACAACGCGGAGTACTCTCCGGGCGGTTTCCTGTTCAAAGCCCCGCCGGCGCGCTGGGGCGTGGATTTCACCAAGCGGTTCTGAGCTGGGCAATAGCGAGGACATCATGAGCAACGCACCACCGGTCAATTCACGTCTGCACCACAACGCCTACGTCACCGAGAACATGGAAGCGGTGCGCAGGTTCTACGAGGAGGTGATCGGCTTTCCGCTGATCGCCACCTGGTGTGAGCAGGCCGAGCTCTTCGGCAGGGAGCGCACCTACATGCACTGCTTCTTCGACGTGGGCGGCGGTGAGAGTCTCGCGTTCTTCCAGTTCGCGGATCCGGCGGATGCCGCCGAGTTCGGGCCTGAGCTGCCTTCCTCGCCGTTCCGGCACATCGCCATGAAGGTGGATCAGGAAACCCAGGACGCCATTCGCGACCGCCTGGCGGCGGCCGGCTACAAGGAGCCGGACACCTACGTCCTCAATCACGGCTACTGCTACTCGCTCTACGTCGTCGACCCCAGCAAGCTCATCATCGAGTTCACGGTGGATCACGAGGACGTGGATCAGATCAACGCGGACCAGCGCGCCAAGGCTCATGCGGAGCTCGCCCGTTGGCTCGGCGGCGATCACTCGCCGAACAACGAGGCCTACCACCGCTAGGATCACGAAGTTCCCGGAGAAAGGCCCATGGCGGCTCTAGAAAGTGGCATTACCGGCAGCCTGCCGAAACCGAAGTGGCTGAGCGACCCTTCGGCGCAGCTGCGCGCGGACTGGATGGTCGCGGACGACGCTCTCGGCGAGGCACACGACGATGCTGTCCGGCTCGCCATCGCCGATCAGGTAAGCGCGGGCCTGGATATCGTCACGGACGGCGAGCAGCGCCGGCGCCACTACATCTGGGGGTTCCTGGAGGCGCTGGAGGGCGTGGACGCGCATAAGCTGGGCAAGAAGCAGACGCGCGGGGCGCGTTACACCACCGAGCTGCAGAACGTCGCGCGCGTCGTTGGGGACGTGCGGCGGTCCGGCCCCATTTTCGTGGACGCTCTGAAGTTCGCCAAGGCCCACTCCGACCGGCCGGTAAAGGTCACCCTGCCCGGACCCATGACCATCGTGGATTCGGTGGTGGACGAGCACTATGGCGATGCGCTGCCCGATCTCGCTGCGCGGTTTGCTGACATCCTCAACGCGGAGGCCAGAGCGCTCGCCGACGCCGGAGCAGACATCGTCCAGTTCGACGAGCCCGCCTTCAACGTGGACACCGATGCGGTGGCCGAGTGGGGCATCGCCACGCTGGAGCGCGCGGCGCGGGGCGTGGCGACGCAGCGCGCCGTGCACATCTGTTACGGCTACGGCGTGCCCCAGGTGATCGCCTGGAAAAATCAGAATCAGGATTGGGGGCACTACGGGCACACGCTGCCGCTGCTGAACGAGTCCAGCATCGATCAGGTGTCCGTGGAGTGCGCGGCGTCCGGGGTCGACGTCTCGGTGATCCAGCATCTGTCCAACAAGCGCGTGATGCTGGGCGTGATCAGCGTGAGCACCGACGAGGTGGAAACGCCGGAGCTGGTGGCCGAGCGCATCCGGGCCGGCCTCGAGTTCTGCGACGCCGAGCGCCTCATGCCTTGCACGGACTGCGGTCTGGTGCCGCGCCCCCGGGCGGTGGCCCAGGCGAAGATGGCGGCTCTGGCTGCAGGCACCGCGCTGGTGCGGGACGCCCTCTGATCGATTGGCTCGGCCGTCGCCGGCCGGCCAGGGAGGCTTGACCATGTGCGACGAGCAAACCGTTCGTGACAACGAAGCGTATCTGCATACGTCTGCCGGCATGTCACGGCGCCAGTTCGCGGGGGCCGCTGCAGGTGCGGCGATTGCGATGCTGCTGCCCCGCTCTGGCAACGCCCTGACGGTTTCGGGCCGCGACGTTCGGATCACCACGCCGGACGGCGAGGCCGATGCGTACTTCGTGCATCCTGCCGAAGGGAAGCACCCGGGGGTAATCGTGTGGCCGGACATCCGGGGACTGCGGCCGGCGTTCCGGCAGATGGCCGACCGCCTGGCTGGTTCGGGCTACGCGGTGCTGGTGGTCAATCCCTTCTATCGGGATGCGCGCGCGCCCTTGGTTCCCGAAGGTGCCAGCTTTCAGGACGAGGCCACCCGTGCCGTGCTGATGCCGCTGTACAACTCCATCACGTCGACCACCACCGACGTGGACGCCAAGGCGCTCGTCGACTTTCTCGATGCCCAAACCGAGGTGGACACGACGGGAGGGATCGGGACCATGGGGTACTGCATGGGCGGCCCGATGACCCTGCACTCGGCAGCTGCGGTCCCGGATCGAGTTGCGGCGGCGGCTTCCTTTCATGGCAGCAGGCTCGTCACAGACGCCGAGGACAGCCCGCACCTGAGAGTGCCCGGCATGTCGGCGAGCTTTCTCATCGCCATTGCCGAGAACGACGATGCCCGAGACCCTCAGGCCAAGGACGTCCTCGAGCTCGTATTCGACGATGCGGGCCTGGCCGCCGAGATCGAAGTCTACGAAGGAGCGCTGCACGGCTGGTGCCCGCCCGACTCGTCCGTCTACCATGAAGGGCAGGCCGAGCGGGCCTGGGAGCGGTTGCTGGTCTTGTTCGAGTCAGCGCTGAAAAGCTGATCCGTCGCGCCATTTGGTGCAGTGAAGGGACTCAGGTCCTATACTGCCGGGTCCTCCCCTCGGAATCTCTAGTGAAATATCTGGCTCGCGCCATTCTGCGGCTGGGCGGTTGGCGCATCGAGGGTGCCAAGCCCGATCTTGAAAAATACGTTCTGGTGGCGGCGCCGCACACCTCGAACTGGGATTTTCTGTGGATGATCTGCATGGCTCAGGCGCTGGAGATTCCTGTGTCCTGGCTTGGCAAAGACGCGCTCTTCCATCCCCTTATTGGCTGGTTTTTTCAACTGCTCGGTGGCATTCCCGTGGACCGCTCGGCTCCCTCTGATCTGGTGAGCCGGCTCGCATCCCGCTTCGCGAGTTCGAGCGATCTCGTGCTGCTGGTTCCGGTGGAAGGCACTCGCGGACACGGCCTCCACTGGAAATCGGGCTTCTACCACATTGCGCGAGCCGCGCAGGTGCCCGTGGTGCTGGGATTTCTCGACTACGTCAAGCGCACGGGTGGTTTCGGTCCCATGTTGGTCCCCACGGGTGAGGTCGCCTCCGACATGGACGTGCCGAGAGGCTTCTATGCCGGAATCGCGGGCAAGTTTCCGGCCCTGGCGTCACCGGTGCGATTGAAGGGCGAGTAGCCGTAGGGAAAACTGCAACCATACCGTGGGCATCCGATCGCTTTGTGGAAGGATGACGGCAGTAGACGATCCCCAAGGCCTAACAAGCACAAGCAAAGGAAAGGGCGCCGAAGGCGCCCTTGTGATGACCGGATTGAGACAGCCAGCGCGCTAGAACTTGACCTGCAGCTCCGCGCCGAAGTACCGAGGCCGGTTAGGCGTGCCGAACGACCACAGGCCCGGGGCATACACCGGGGTGACGTCGGTTGCCGATGCGGCCACCACGTTTGCGCCCACGTCCAAGAACGACATCAGGTACCGCTCGTTTGTCAGGTTCTTGCCGAACACGGAAAACGTCCAGTGCTCTGCCTCGTAGTTGATGGATGCATCGAGCAATCCAAAGGAGTCGACTTTCGATGGATTGTCCACGTAGCCGGCGACGGAGTGGTCGGCGTTCGCCGTTGCGGAAATATAGTAGTCGTCTTTCCAGGTGTAGTTCAGCGTCGCGACGAACCAATGACCGTTGCCCAGCTGGCGCTCGAAGAGAGCACCGAGCCCGGCGGTCATGTCGGGCGCGCGCCTGAGATCGATGTCGCTCTTGTCGACGATGCCGGTTGCGCTCTCAACCAGAAAATCGTCGTACTTGGCATCGATCAAGCCGATGTTGCCCCGTAACGACAGCCCGGCGGCAATCACCCAGGTGAAGTCCAATTCGATCCCGTCGATGGTCGCGCTCGAGGCGTTCTCCACCACCGTCAGGGTTGTCTGTCCACCGGTGCCGGGCTTGACGATGTCTTCCTGCTTGTCGTCATACTTGACCGTGAAGGCGGCTAGGTTGAGCTGCAGCCTGTTGTCCAGGAACATCAGCTTGCCGCCGATTTCCCAGCTTTCCACGGATTCCGGATCGTAGGGGCCCGTATTGTCAGGCGCCGTTGCCCGCCCGTTGAAGCCTCCCGAACGGAATCCTTCGGAATAGGTCACGTAGGCCATACCCGCATCGAAGTTGTATTGCGCGCCGACTCTTGGGGTGAACTCGCTCCAGGATTCCTTGCCGTCAAAGGTGGGGTCGTATACCGGTGCGGCCCACTCGGGACAGTCTTCGCCCCACGATCCGGCTGTCAAGTCTCCCGGGCCTGGAAACAGCGGGTAGGGATCGAGCGTCTTTTCGTAGCCCGCGACGTCGACGTAAACCACCTCACCCGGGGGCAGATCCAGGATCTGTTGGAACGGGTTTTCGGAATAGCCCGTCACCGTCATGCAGGCCGACTTCTCCTCGTCGAGCCACCTTCCGCCGAGGCTGAGCGTCAGACGATCGGTAATGTCCCAATCGACCTGTCCGAAGACTCCCATCGAGTCCACGTCCTGTTGGTAGAAGGGGGAGGCGGTGAAGTTTGTAACGCTCGTGGGATTGAAGATGTTGAAGAGGCCGGTGTTCTGCTGCAGCGTGTAATCGCTCTCCCACAAAAAGACGCCGAGAGTGGATCGCAGGCGTTCGTTCCAGTCCGATTCGAGTCGCAGCTCGTAGCTGGTCTGGCTTTCGAACGTCGGGCGGTCCGTCCAGAATAGGTCTGCCGCAACGCCGTCGAACTCCTGGCGCGCAAGTTCATCCGTGTCGCGATCGCCGAAGACGAAGGCAAGCTTGTGATTCTCGTGGAACTGCCAGTTTGCGTGAATGGTCCACGCGTCGGTGTGCAGCTCGGCGAACTGCTCCTGCGTCGTGTAGGTGGTATAAAGAGCCTTGGATTCCTTGCCCACGGCACAGTTGTCGCCGCAGAAGGCTCCGAAGGCTTCGCCCGATGGGGTCAATGCGGTGACCGGACGCGTTGGCGTGTCGTCGTCAATGTTGTCGTAGATGACTCGCAGATCGAAATTGTCGGTGGGCTGCCAAAGCGCGTCGATGGTGAACATGAAGAGGTCGTTCTCCCCATCGGTGGTGCCGCGGGACGCGTTCTTGATGTAGGCGCCGCCCTTGCTGCTGGCGGCCGACAGCTTCAGTGACACGCCACCGATTTCCGGCAGATTGAGCAGCGCTTTGAAGTCTTCCTGGCTGTCCTCGGCAATGGTGGCCACGATCTTCCCGCCGATCTCTCCCGTCGGTTTGGAGCGGATGACATGGACCAGGCCGCCGATGGTGTTTCTGCCGAACAGGGTGCCCTGGGGCCCCCTGAGCACTTCGACTCTCTCGGCGTCCCAGACGTTCAGCAAGGCGCCGGTGGTCGATGACAGATAGATACCGTCCTGATAGATGGCGACGGCCGGATCGAAACTCTTTTCAACCTCAGCGTGCTGCATCCCGCGAATCGACACGCCAACCGTTCCGTTCCCCAGGATTGGGTTGATCACCAGGTTGGGCGACATCCCGGTAATCTCGTCGATCGTTCGGGAGAATGATTTCTCGATCGCATTGGCATCCATGGCGGACATTGAGATGGCAACGTCCTGCATGCTTTCCTCGCGCTTCTGCGCAGTCACGACGATCTCTTCGATCTGCGTGGTGGTCGTTCTCTCGGCACGAACGTTTTCGGCGAACGTTGACGAGATCGCCAGGAGGATGAACGTTATGTGCATTTGCTTTGGCATGTTTCCCCTCGATAGTCTTATCTCGTGGCCGCTTCTGCTGTGGAAGCGATTCGGGCGGGGACTCTACTTTGATGTACAAACGGAGTCCAGTCGCCTCGAGAGCTCGGACGCCTGGAGCGTGTTGGTGCGGGTTGATGTGATTCCGGTCTGAAATGTCCCCTCCCTGCACCGAGCGGGCACGTTACGGGTACGAAGTTAACGACCTGAAGGGCCGGGTATTGGATAACGATCGGGGCACTTGGACCCGGCTCGCCCGGGAGTAGGTCGGGGCCGTCGAGGCAGAACGCCGGGGGATAACAATGGAGCTGGACGGCTTCGAGACCCGCGAGATCGAACTGGATGGCGTGCGCATGCACGTTCGGATCGGGGGCGCTGGACCGCCCCTCCTGCTGCTGCACGGCTACCCTCAGACTCATCTCATGTGGCACCGGATTGCCCCCCCGACTCGCGCGGAATTTTTTCGTGGTGGCGCCCGACCTGCGCGGCTACGGTGCCAGCGGCAAGCCACCGGCCGGGGAAGAATACCGCGCCTATTCCAAGCGGGTGATGGCGGCGGAGATGGTGGCGCTGATGGCGGGCCTTGGTCACGAGCGCTTCGCCGTGGCCGGGCACGACCGCGGCGGTCGCGTGGCCTACCGCATGGCGCTGGATCATCCGGAAGTGGTGAGCCGGCTTGTCATCCTGGACATCATTCCGACCCTGGATCAGTTCGAGGCCCTCGGGTGGCGCGGCGGTCTTTTCGGCTACCACTGGTACTTCCTCGCTCAGCCACCGCCCCTGCCGGAGACCCTCATCGCCCACGAGCCGGAGCTCTACCTGCGCACGGCCATGAGCAGCTGGGCTGGCGACTTCTCTGCCCTCGATGCGGCCTTTCCTGCGTACCTCGCGGCCTTCACCCCGGAGACGATCCGCGCCAGCTGCGACGATTACCGGGCCGGAGCCTACGTCGACACCGAAATCGATCGGGCTGATCGTGAGGCTGGCCGTCGGATCGGCTGCCCGGTGCTGGCACTGTGGGGCGAGATCAACGGGCCGCGGCCTGGAGTGCTCGAGGCCTGGCAGCGCTGGGCGGACGACGTCCAAGGCGTCGGGCTGCCCTGCGGCCACTTCCTGCCCGAGGAGGCACCCGAGGCGGTTCTGGCCGCGATGCTAGAATTTCTCAAAGCCTGAATAGGGAGAGGATGAATGCACGGTCTTCAGCTGCTGGTTAATCGGAACGATCTCGAGGACACCCGCTGGCAGCAGGCGCCGGTCCCGGCTCCCGACGAGCTGGCCCCGGGCGAGGTGCTGCTGCGCATCGACGAGTTTGCCCTCACCGCCAACAACATTACCTATGCGGTGGCTGGGGAGATGATGCGCTACTGGAACTTCTTTCCAGCGCCCGACGGCTGGGGCCGCGTGCCGGTCTGGGGATTTGCAACCGTGGTCGCGTCGAATCACGCTGAGGTGGCTACGGGCGAGCGCCTCTACGGCTACCTGCCCATGGGCAGCCATCTGCTCATCGAAGCCGGCCGGGTGCGGGCCAACCAGCTTACCGACGTCAGCGCCCATCGCGTCGACCTGCCCCCGGTCTACAACCAGTTCCAGCGCGTCGATGCTGCTTCCGAGCCGGCCGCTGACGCGGCCCAGATGCTCTATCGGCCGTTGTTCATGACCTCTTTCGTGCTGGACCATTTTCTCCATGCAAACGGCTTCTTCGGCGCGCAGTCGGTGATTCTGACCAGCGCGTCCAGCAAGACGGCTCTCGGGCTTGCGCTGCTCCTTGCGCGGCGCGGGGACGTTCGCGTGATCGGTCTCACCGGCCGGGCCAACGTCGGGTTCGTGGAAGGGCTCGGCTGCTACGACGAGGTAGTGGCCTATGAAGACTTGGCCACTCTGGATGCTGCACGGGAAGTGGTGAGCGTCGACATGGCCGGTAACGGTGAGGTGCTGGCCGCCCTGCACAACCACTTCGCGGACAACTTGAAGTACAGCTGCCTGGTGGGGGCCACCCACTGGGATCACCGCGCTGGCGCGAGGGAGATGGCGGGCCCCGAACCGGAGCTGTTCTTCGCGCCGAGCCACATTCAGGACACGGACTGGGGCCCCGGCGGGCTCGAAGCCCGCTTCGCCGATGCCTGGGACATGCTTGTGGAGCGTATGTCGGGGCTCGTCACCGTGGTTCGGGCCGATGACCCGGCAGAGGTCGAGGCCGTCTACCAGCGGCTGCTTGCTGGAGAGGTGGGACCAGACGTGGGCTACGTGCTGGGTGTCGACGTGGGTTGAATCGCGCCGCCCCTTTTGGGGCGATCCGATCGTGGCGAGGCGGCCTCAGCCGAGATAACGCGCCTGAATGTGCCGTTTGTAGAACCCGGCGTCCAGCGTCGAGCCGGTGACTTCCTCCAGGAGCGGCTGCATGGTCGTCTGCCGACCGCGGCCGTGGATGTTCTCCCGCAGCCAGGCCACAAGTGGCTCGAGGTTTCCGGCGGCGATGTCCGAGGCGAGATCCGGCATGACCTTTCGGGCGGTGGCGAACCATTGCGCGGCGGTGAGCGCGCCCAGGGTATAGGTCGGGAAGTAACCGAAAAGGCCCGCGTACCAGTGCACGTCCTGCATGCAACCGTCTGCGTTGTTGCCCTCGGTGGACAGCCCCAGATAGCGCTGCATGGCGTCGTTCCATGCCTCGGGCAGGTCGGCCACGGCGAGGGTGCCGTCCAGCAGCTGGCGCTCCAGCTCGAAACGCAGGATGACGTGGAGCGGGTAGGTGATCTCGTCAGCGTCCACGCGGATGTAGCCGCGCGCCACGCGGGTGACGTGGCCGTACAGGTTGTCCGTCGACCACGCCGGCTCGGTCTCGCTGCGGTCGAAGTGCCGGCGGATCATGGGCGCCAGAAAGCCGACGAACTCGCGGCTGCGGCAGACCTGCAGCTCCATGAGCAGCGACTGGCTTTCGTGGACGGCCGCACCCAGTGAGTCGCCGACCGGCTGCTGCCGCCAGTCCCTGGGCAGACCCTGCTGGTAGAGCGCGTGCCCGGTTTCGTGGCAGGTCGCCATGAGCGCCTCGATGAAGCTCGACTCAGAGTAACGGGTGGTGATGCGGGTATCGTCCGGCACGCCGCCGCAGAACGGGTGATGGCTGACGTCTAGCCTGCCCCGATCGAAGTCGAAGCCGAGCAGGCCCATGACCTCCAAGGACAGCTGACGCTGCTCCTCCACCGTGAAAGGCCCCTCGAGGGGCGCCACCTCGCCCTGGCGATCCAGGGCCGTCTCCAGCGCGCCGGGGAGAAACGCCTTGAGATCCTCGAAGACGGGCTCGATGTCGGCGATGCGCAGCTCCGGCTCGTAGACCTCTAAAAGCGCATCGTAGCGGGACAGATGCATGGCATCGGCCAGGGCATCCGCCTGCTGACGGGCGAGACCGATCACCTCCGCGAGGAGGGGCTTCACCGTCTCCCAGTCGTTCCGCGCCCGGGCCTCGCGCCAGGCCTGCTCGCATTTCATCTGCGCCAGCCGGCTCGCCCGCACCAGGTCCGAAGGGATTGCCGTGGCTTCCACGAACTCCCGCTCCATGTTGGTCACGTTGGCCGATTGCCAGTCATCGAGCTCGAACCCCTCCCCACGCGCGCGATTCAACAGCTCGCCGATTTCCGGATCCGCCACGCGCTCATGGATCAGTGTGGCCAGGGACGCCAGCGCTTCGGAGCGGCCCGCGCCGCCGCCCCTGGGCATCATGCAGGCCTCGTCCCAGTGGGTAATGGCTGCCACCTCGCGCAGGCGGGCAACTTCGCGGGCTTTGGCTTCGAGCTCCGAGTAGGCGGACATGGTCTTCCTGGCGGGATTGAATTTGGAGCGGCGCAGTATAAAGACCTTCGGCGTCGTTTTGGGAGCGTTGGGCCGTGGCGCCCCGATGGCCGGATGGATAGGATTGAGCGGGTATTTTTTGGGGGATCAGCGGCATGGCTTTTGGACACGACACCACCACTGAGGAGGTTCTGCAGGGCATCGACCTCAGGGGCAAGACGGCGCTGGTCACCGGGGCCTCCGGGGGGCTGGGCGCCGAGACGGCCCGGGCGCTGGCATCCAGGGGCGCGGCGGTCACCCTCGCGGTGCGCAACGTGGCGAAGGGCGAAGACGTGGCGGAGAGCATCCGGGAGTCGACGGGCAGCACGGTGGATGTGGTTGAGCTGGAGCTGGATTCGCTTCCCAGCGTGCGCGCCTGTGCCGAAAGCTGGCTTGGGAATCACGGCCCGCTCAACCTGCTCATCAACAACGCCGGCGTCATGGCCTGCCCGCTGGCCCGAACGGAGGCGGGGTGGGAGCTTCAGTTCGCGACCAACCATCTCGGCCACTTCCTGTTGACGCTGCTCCTGCTGCCGGCGCTTCGGGCCGGCGCACCGGCGCGGATCGTCAACTTGAGCTCCGGCGCTCACCGCTTCGGCGGTGTGGATTTCGACGACATCCACTTCGAGCGGCGCGAGTACGACAAGTTCGTCGCGTACGGTCAGTCCAAGACGGCCAACATACTCTTTGCGGTGGAGCTCGGCCGGCGCCTGGAAGGCAGCGGGATCACCGTCAACGCCGTGCACCCGGGCGTCATCGTGACCGAGCTCGGCCGGCATCTCACGCCGGAAGACCTGGCCAACTTTCCGGGTGCGAAATCCGTGGACGAGTTGAGGTACAAGACCGTCGAGTCCGGTGCCGCCACCAGCGTGTGGGCAGCTACCTCGCCGGAGCTGGAGGGGCGCAGCGGCCTTTACTGCGAGGACTGTCACGTCGCGGGTCCCGCGGTGGAGGACGGCGTTCAGGAGGGTTACTCGTCCTGGGCCAGGGACCCGGAGGCGGCGGCACGGCTGTTTGCGCTGTCCGAGGAGCTCGTCGGCGAGAAGTACGCCGGCGCGGCAGCTTGAGGGTCTGCCGATGAGTGACTACGACGTGGTGATCGTGGGCGGCGGGCTGGGCGGCAGCGCGCTCGGGGGCTTCCTGGCTGACGCCGGGCGCAAAGTGCTGGTGCTCGAGCGGCTGACGGAGTTTTCGGACCGGGTGCGCGGAGAGTGGATGGCCTGCTGGGGGGTGGTGGAGCTGAAGAAGCTCGGACTCTACGAGCGCTTCATGGCCGCGGGCGGTCATCACTTATCCCGCAGCATTCCCTACGACGAGCTGCTTCCCGCGGAACGGGCGGAAGCCATCGCCACCAAATTTGCCGACCTCCACCCCGATGTGCCGGGACCGCTGTGCATGGAGCACGTGGTGATGCAGAACGAGGCCATCGCCTGGGCGGCGGAGTCCGGTGCGGACGTTCTGCGCGGGGTGAGCGGCGTTGCCGTGACGGCGGGCGCCAAGCCGCGCGTGCGTTACACGCACGACGGCGTCGACCATGACGTCGGCTGTCGCTGGATCGTCGGCGCCGATGGCCGCGGGTCCAGCGTTCGGCGCCAGCTCGACATTCCCATCAACGAAGCGCCTCTGGATCACCTGATAGCCGGGCTCCTGATCGAGGGCGCCGACGACTGGCCGGAAGATCTGCAGTGCCTCGGCAAGTTCGGAGACCTGCACTACCTGGTATTTCCACAAGGCGGCGGCAAGGTGAGGATTTACGCGGATTACGCCTACCAGGGCAGCGCTCGATTCTCGGGTCCCGACGGCGCCAGCGAGATGCTCGCCGCCTTCGATCTGCCCCGCGTGCCCCACAGCAAGGCAGTGGCCAACGCCCGGCCCATCGGTCCCTGCCGGTCTTATCCCAGCCAGGACGCCTGGGTGGAAGAGCCTTGTGTGGAGGGTGCGGTGCTGATTGGTGATGCGGCCGGCTACAATGATCCCATCCTGGGACAGGGCCTTTCGGTGACCCTTCGCGATGCCCACAGCGTGGGCGCGATCCTCGCCGGCGGCGACGCCTGGAGCGCCGACCTGTTCCGGCCCTACGTGGAAGAACGCGGGGAACGGCTGCGGCGCCTGCGCTTTGCCGCCTCTTTCGTCACGACGCTGTATGCACGGTTCGAACCCGGGGACGTCGAACGTCGGGCGGAGGCGTTCCGGCGCATGGGTGCGGACCCCAGCCTCGCCGTCATGTCGCTGGCGGCTATCCTGGGTCCCGAGACTCTGCCCGCCGAGTGCTTCACGCCCGCCTTCTACGAGCGGGCCTTCGGAACCACGGAGAACATGGTGGCCTGACAGCCGGCGCCGCCCGGGCGGTCCGGTGCGGGGTTTGGATGATCGGGCCTGGAAGGGACCGTGCGCCCGGCTTTCCATGGGAAAGCCGGGCGTGCCGAACCTACGGCGTGGTGATGGTGCCGGTGGACGTGTTGATCCAGGACCGGCCGTCCGGGCTCATGGAGGTTGGTGCGCCGGACGTCCCACCGCCGCTCGCGCCGGCGTACGCGCCGGTACCCCCGATGACGCCCCAGGTGCCGCCCTGACCGTCAGCATTGTTGCTGAACCAGACCCACATCGCATCGCCGGCCTGATCGATAATTGTGCAGAACCCGGCGCCGCCCAGGCCCTTGCCTTCAGCATCTGCCGCCGTGATGCCGCGGCACCATTGGCTTAGGTGCTCGCCTTCGTTGTTGATGACGTTGGCGTGGGCTATGCCGCCTCCGGTCATCGTTGCGCCGTTGGTCATCTTGTACTCCTCGGCAGGCGCCACGATCGTCCAGTAGGCCGTGCTGCTAACTTCCTCGGTATCCGCGCAGGCATTCATGGCGAAAAAGCCCAGCGCGGCCATCAACGCGAAGGGAATTCTGTTTTTCATGTTGTCTTCCTCGATTTTTTTGGTTGTTCGGGGTGCGGGCGTGACCAGCGCGTGGCAGAACCGCTTGAGAGTGCCTTCAGCGCCCGGTTTCGAGTGCTCCTTCCCCCCTGCTGATTTCCGATCAGCTGGCTCACTATGCCTTCGTATCTCGGGATGCTCAACAAAGCGGATTCATGATGCGGCGCCAACAGATAAGGGCTTGGACGCCGGTCCCAGCGATTTGTACCATGCTACAAATTTTGCAACCAAGCCTTCGCCCCGGGCAGTGATGGGTCTGGGGACAACTTCCAGGAGGACGTTACTTGGAAACGAAGAAACCCAATCATGAGCTCAGCCCCATGCGCTGCCCGGTGCATCTGGAGGACGTGGACCTGTTCTCGCCGGGGGCCGCGGAGCATTGGTACGAGGCCTACGAGATCCTGCATCACGAAGCCCCCGTGCACCGGATCCCCGGTGAGGGCTTCCTGCCCGGGACGGACGGTTTCATTCTCTCCAAGTACGAGGACATTGCCCTGGTGGTCCGGGAAGAGGAGCGCTTTCCCCCGGCCCAGACGCTGATCGCCCGGCAGCTGCTCGACAAGCATATCGAGCCCTTCGACACTCCCCGGGTCAACGCGGCCATGGGGGGCGTGCTGGTGCTGCGGCCCACGCCGGAGACATGGCGGGCCCACCGTCAGGAGCTGACCGATCCCTGGGTGGGGCCGGGAGCCGGGCGCAACGAGGAGATGATCCGGCGCACGGCGGACGAGCTGATCGATCGCTGGATCGACCGTGGCACGGTGGATTTCGTTTCCGAGTTCGCGCAGCCGCTGCCGCAGATGGTCATGGCGAACATCCTGGGCTGGCCTCTGGAGGATCTGAAGCTCCTGAAGTACTACGGCGACGGTACCGTGAAGCCTTTCGTCTTCGGCAAGGGCCACCGCAGCGTCCTGCCCGAGGAGGAAGTGAAGTCCCAGTTCGAGGTGCTCGAGGAGTTCAAGACCTACACCATCGCGCTCATCGAGGAAAAGCGCCGCAACCCGGCCGACGACATGATCACCTTCCTCACCGAGGTGGAGTACTCGCCGGTTGGCCGCAAGCTCAACGACAACGAGATCAACAGCGTCGTCTACAACATGGTGATCGGCGGCCTGGAAACGACCCAGTACGCGCTGTCCGAGCAGGTGCAGCTGCTCATCGAGCGTGACGGCGTCTGGGACGAGATCAAAGCCGATCGCAGCAAGGTCAGGGGATTCACCGAGGACGCCATGCGCCTGCGCGCGCCCACACAGGGCCTTTCGACCCGCACCACCAGCCGGGACGAGGTGTTCCAGGGCGTGCACGTGCCGAAGGGTTCGCTGCTGCATCTGCGCTGGGCGGCGGGCAACATCGATCCGGACGAGTGGGAATGCCCGATGGACCTCAAGCTGGATCGCAGGGCCGGCACCCGACACCTGACTTTCTCCCAGGGCGCGCGGGTGTGCCCGGGGGCGAGCCTGTCGCGCCTGGAGCAGACGGTTTCGTGGAACGCTCTGCTCGATAAGGTCGACCGCTTCGCTTACGGCGAGGACAACAACTTCATGCACCAGCCGGGCATCATGCTCGGCCTGGAATATCTGAACCTGACGTTCGGCAAGGCCTGACGGCCGGCGCCAGCGACCGGGCGCTAGAGCGCCACCGGCCGCACGTTCACGGGAATTGCGCTTTGCCGCGCCATCCCCGTGATCGGGTCGTATTCCTTATCGTTGCTGAGCAGCCGGTTCGTGCTGGCCCCGATTTCCCGTACCTCACCGTCGTTCCCGGGCAGGCCGCCCCAGGCATGGGCCATGGAGATGACGCCGCGCTTGACGTCCGGGGCTGCCGCCGCGACACCGAGAATCTGGCCGTGGCGGCTGCTGATCTGGACGACGTCACCGTCACCGATCCCCAGCGCTGCCACGTCCTCGGGGTTCATGTAGGCGGGGTTGGTGGTGCCCTTCTTGCGGATCTCCGGCAGCTGCTGGCCGGAGGAGTTGTACACATGCTTCAGTCGCCGGCTGATCAGCAGATGTGAGTAGTCTCCGTCCTTGCCCGGCGCGCCGTTCTCCTGCAGCGTCTCTGCGCGCACCTCGGCCAGCTCATCCGCGACACCACCCGGTGTGAGCTGCAGGCGGGCGTCGCCTTGGCCGGGTTCCACCATGACCTGGACCCCTTCGAAAACGTGGCCGCCGTCCTGGGCGCGGATGTCCGCGATGGGTACCTTGGGGTTGGGAAACATGTGCTCCAGCACCGTCTGCTTGCCGGGCTTCTCCTGCGTGGGCAGAGACCCGCCGGGGAGCGGCAGGTCGGAATTCAGCCGGTGGGCCAGCTCCCAGTAGAACTCCCACTCTTCGCGCAGGTCGCCGTTGGGCTGGCAGACCGCCTCGGTGTAGTGCCCGTAGGGCACGTCGTACCAGTTGTCCGTGAGCACGGGCATGTCCTCGCGCTCCAGGCAGATCTTGCCGGGAATCACGTAGTCGGCGAGCTGGGCCGTGGCGGAGAGACGGATGTCGACGCAGACCAGCAGGTCCAGCGCGTCCAGAGCCCGCTTGGTTTTGATCTGATCCGGCCACGCCACGATGGGGTTGCCGCCGATGGAGAGCAGGGCGCGTACCTGCCCCTCGCCCGGCTCGAGAATCTCGTCGCTCAGCGCTGCGGTCGGCATCTCGCCGAAGATCTGGCCCAGCCCGCGCACCCGGTTGCGGGGCCCGTGTCCCCAGGCCGGCGCGGGCGGGATGACCTCGGCTTTCACGGCCGTCAGCGGGGACAGGATGCCCGGGTTCGGTAGCCGCTCGCCCGCCCGGTTGACCCGGCCGCAGATGGTGTTGAGCGCCAGCACCAGGTGTTCGGTCAGCGGCGCGCGCTCGGCCATGTTGGGGCCGGTGCCCGTGACCGCCACCCCCTTGGGCCCGGCGGCGAATGTGCGGGCGGCTTCGGCGATCTGCTCGGCCGGTACGGCCGCGCGTCTGGCAACGTACTCCAGGGTGAACGGGTCGACGGCGGCCTTGATGGCATCCAGGCCGTCAACGTACTGGTCGCAGAAAGGCTGATCGTGCAGATCCTCGTCGAGAATCACGCGGATGATGCCCGCCAGCAGCGTCGGGTCCTCGCCGGGCCGAACCTGCAGGAACAGGTGCGCCTTGCGGGCCACCTCGGTGCGCCGGGGGTCGATGACGATCAGCTTCTTGCCGTCCTTGATGGCGTCGTTCATGCGCCGGTAGGGGTTGAAAGGCGGGATGCCCCCGAAGACGGAAAACGAGGAAACCACGGCGTTGTTGCCGATGCTCATCACCACGTCGGCATCGGCGAAGCTGTGGGTGCCGCCGCCCCAGGTGCCGAAGCGGGACATGGCGATGGGCCGGCCGGGCTGGTCGATGGTCACCGAGGTGTAGAAGGACTCCGAGCCGATCCCCTGGTGGAAGCTGCGCGCCAGCGCCAGTGCGGCCGACTCCATGAAGGCGTAGGTTCCGCAGTAGCTGGCCACGGCTCTCGGCCCGTCGCGCTCGATGATCCGCTCGATGCGCGCGGCGATCTCGTCCAGGGCCCGGGCCGTGGGAATCTCCTCGAAGCGCCCGTCGGGCATCTTCTTCAAGGCGGTGTGCAGACGGTCGGGGGCGTCGTAGAGCTCGGGCAGCTGGCGCCCCTTGATGCACGTGTACCCGCCGTAGACCGGATCCTTTGCGTCGCCGCGTATGGCGACGGGCCGCCCGTCCTCCACGTCCACGTCGATGGCGCAGTAAGCGTGGCAATAGCGGCAGTAGCTCTTGGCGGTTTCCATCCGCGTCCTCCCCCGAATTCGCCGAATCAAGCTTTGCGCACGGCGAGGTGCGATTCAAGTCCCGGCGAGTTGCCGGTCGCTGGCGCATGCGGTGTCCAATTAGGCAAACGCCGATATACTGGCGAGCCCGCACTTCAGGAAGGTCGATATGACCTGGAGTCCCTTCGCGCCCGAGGTCATGGCCGACCCGGCCAATGGCCATCGGGAGCTTCTCGACCGATGCCCCGTCCATCATTGCGAGGATTTTGATCCCCCGTTCTTCACGCTTTCCCGCTATGCCGACGTGGAGGAAGCGCTGCGGGACATCGAGACGTTTTCCAGCCACTACGGCCAGGGCCCGCGGTTCACGGAACCTCAGGGCATGCTCTGCGATCCGCCTCAGCACACCTACATGCGCAAGCTGGTCCAGCAGGCCTTCACGCCCAAGGCCATGGAAGCGCTTCGTATTCAGGTCGCAGATCTCACCGAAAAGCTCATCGACGACATCCTTGCCGGGGAGCCGGAATTCGACCTGCACGATGATTTCGCCTTCCCCCTGCCGGTGATCATCATCGCCGGCATGCTGGGGGTGCCCACCGAAGACCTCGATCGGTTCAAGCACTGGTCCGACGTCCAGGTAGCGGCCATGGGATCGTCGGATCCCACGCGTTTTGAGGCGGATCAGGCCGCCTTCTTCGAGTACATGGTCAACCACTATCGCAAGCGCCACGCGGCCATCGTGGCCGGGGAAGCGGTACCGGATGATCTGCTGACGATGATTGCCGGCGCTCGCGCCGACGACGGCTCGTTCATCGCGGAGGCGGATGCGCAATCCATGCTCACCCAGCTCCTCGTGGGCGGGAACGAAACCACCACGTCGCTCATCACCAACATGGTCTGGCGGCTCCTCGAGGACCGGGAGCGCTGGCAGGAAGTGGTGGCAGACCCCGTCCTGGTCGAGGCCGCCGTGGAGGAGAGTCTGCGTTTCGACCCGCCCGTGCTCGGCCTCTATCGCAACACCACCCGTGATGTCGTGCTTCACGACACCGTGATACCGACAGGCAGCAAGGTCTACATCAACTACGCCGCCGCCAACCGCGATGCCTCTGTCTTCGAGCGTCCGGACGAGTTCGACCTGCATCGGGAAGCCAAGCGGCACATGTCGTTCGGGCTCGGCGTGCACTTCTGCCTCGGCGCCCCCATGGCGAGGCTCGAAGCGGAGATCGCGCTCAAGGCGCTGGCGCGGCGTATGCCTGATCTGAAGCTCCTCGGGCCGGGTCAACGCATAGCGCCATTCTTCCTGTGGGGCCGGCGCAACCTGCCGGTTGCCTGGCGTTAGTCCGGCGCGGTGTCCGAAGCCCTCTCGCCATCGCCGCGGCCGACGCTTGCCGGCTGGATAATTCGCGACGTCCTCATCACCTCAGGGCTCGCCGCGATGCTGCTGGGGTTGGCGGCCTGGCACGAGGCGGAAGGTTCGCTGGCTGCTGCGCTCGTCGCTCCGGCCCTCGGGTTCGTAGCGGCTTACGTGCTCTGCTACGTCTATCACGAGTGGGGGCACCTGATCGGCGCCCGGCTGACCGGCGCTGCCATGCCGCTGGCGCCCTACGCCGGCGCCCTCATCGGCCACTTCGACATCCAGGCGCACAGCCGCCGCCAGTTCCTCTGGCTGAGCTGGGGCGGGGTGATCGCCTATGTTGCCCTGATGAGCATTGCCCTCTCCGTCTATCTGCATGGTGGGCTCGGCCCCGCGGGCGCGGGTTTTGCCGTGGGCGGGCTCGCCTTCGTCGTGCAATCCCTTTCCGTGGACGTGCCGCAGATCGTCAGGGTGATGCGGGGAGACGACATTGCGAGGACGTCGGCCGAAGGCGCCAACGCCCGCGTCATCCTGCGCCGGACCTGGCAGAGCTGGCTCGTTCTGGCGGGAGCGCTGATCGTCTGGAACTTCGCAAGCTGAGCTGAAGACGACCTCGCCCGCGCCGCTACCTGGAGAACTGACATGACGGCCAACGGGCTGCTGGAAAACAAGATCGCGGTGGTTGTGGGCGGTGGCCAGACGCCGGGGGAGACCATCGGCAACGGCCGCGCCACGGCAATCCAGTTCGCTCGGGAGGGCGCGCGGGTGCTGGTGGGCGACCGCGACGTGGGCTCGGCGGAGGAAACCGTTGCCATGATCCTCGATGAAGGCGGCGAGGCCGCGTCCGCCGAAATTGACGTGACGGTGGAAGAGAGCGTCGCCTCGTTCATGGCTGCCGCCGTCGACCGTTGGGGACGCATCGACGTGCTCCACAACAACGTCGGCGTCGGGCTTGCCGGGGCCGATGCCGGCGTGGAAGAGATCTCGGCGGACGTGTTCGATCAGCTGGTGCGCATCAACCTGCGCGGCATGGTGCTCACCGCCAAGCACGTTCTGCCCGGCATGCGCGAGCGGGGCTCAGGAGTGATCATCAACATCTCTTCCATGGCCGCGTGGAAGCCGTATCCCTTTGTGGGTTACAAGACCACGAAGGCCGGTGTCATCGCCCTAACCGAGCAGCTCGCCCAGGCCAACGCCCGCTATGGCATTCGAGCCAACGTGATCCTGCCTGGCCTGATGAACACGCCCATGGCCGTGGAGCCCCGCGTCTCCCAGACCATGACCCGGGAGGAGGTCATCGCCGACCGTGACCGGCGTGTGCCGCTGGGGCGCAAGATGGGAACGGCCTGGGACGTGGCCCACGCGGCAGCCTTTCTTGCCTCCGACCGCGCCCGGTTCATTACGGGGGTCGCTCTCCCCGTGGACGGCGGCGCCAGCGTCAGCTGAGGCTTTGGCTGGGCGGGCCGCTTGTCCTGCAGGCGAGGCTCAGAAGCTTGGCTTGGTCGAGTGCGGCGTCAGCTGCAGCTCGTGGGTCCAGCATGATCTGTCCTGGGTGTGCAGGTAGTAGTAGGCGTCGGCGATGGCGGCCGGGTTCATGATGATCTCCGGGCGCTGCTGCGCCATGGGCAGAGCCCGTGTGCCCGGCGAGTCGATGAGCCCGTCGACGATGATGTTGGCCACGTGGACGCCATGTTCCGAGTACTCCTCGGTCAACACCTGGGCCAGCGTGCGCATCATCACCCTCGGGTAGTACAGCGACTGCCCCGTGTAGCGCTTACGACCCCGCAGTGAGGCCGCGTTGTTGGTGATGAGGAACGATCCGGAGCCGCGTTCGCGCATGCCCGGCAGGATCTCCTTGGCGACGAGAAAGGGGCCGCGGCTGGAGATGTGCTGGGCGGTGTCGAACATCTCCACGGGAATGTGTTCCAGGAGTTCCTGATCGGGCGGCAGGTCCCGGCCCTCGAGGTAGCCCGCGTTGTAGACCACCACCTCGGGCTCGCCGGCCTCCCGTCGGATGGTCGCGAAGGCTTCGCTGACGGACCGCTCCGACACCAGGTCGAGCTCGACGGTCATGCACTCGCCGCCCTGCTCGGCGATGGCCGCCTCCAGGCCGGCCGCGTTGGCCGCCGTTCGTGTGGTCAGCACCACGAGAAAGCCTTCACGCGCGAACTTCTGCGCCACCGCGCCGCCGATGCCCCAACGCGCCGAGACGGGCAGGTCGGAATCGTCCACGTCGTGCCCGTGGGCGAGACGGGTGTTGCGGCCGTCGGCCTGCCACTTGGAAGTGGCGCCGATGACCACGGCAACCGGTCTGCCAGTCGTCATGTCTACGATCTCCCGTGTTCGTGCTGTTTCCGAAACTGTATCCCATGAAGCGCCGCCGGTACCATGTCCCCCCCGTGGGAATCACCTCAAACGATTGGAAACACGACGTGGCAGCACCCTTTCGCCCGGCTCAGCCGGCCAGCCCCGGCCTCTCGCGCAGCATCCGATCCAAGCGCGTGAATACCTTTGAGGCCATCGAGGATCTTCTGGCCCGTTGCGAACGGCTGCAGGACGTCGCCGTCGACAGCCTGGACGAAGTCTGCAGCAGCCTGGGCGTTCAGCTTGCCCGCCGTTTCCTGAGCGAGCGCAAGCATCTCTACCGGCGCTATCTGGCGTTCTGCCTCGAGGACAAGGAGCTCACCGAAGCCGAGCACGCCGATCTCGCCCATCTGCAGCACCTGCTTTATCTGGGCGCGGCGGACGTAGCCCTTATTCACGACGATGTTGCCCACGAAGTTTACGGGAAGGCGCTGGACGAGGTGCTGTCAGATCTGAAGATCAGCGCCGAAGAGGAAGCTTTTCTGCGCCGGTTGAGAAGCGAGCTGAAGCTCTCTGAGGCGGAAGCCGCCGTGATGCTCGAAGCCGGCCGGGAGCGGATGCGCGATGTGGCACTCGAGCAGGCGTCGACGTCGGACCCGGAGTTTTCGAAGCCCCGAGCGCCGATCGGTCAGTTCGTCGGGCGCTCGGACGAGTCCCTGGAGCAGGCGGTGCGCGACGCCGTGTCCAAGGCCCGGCTCGCCATCCCCCGGCTGCACTGGTTCGAGGTCGGCAACATCTCCGGGTATGTGGACGACGAAGGCCCGAAGAGCTGGCACGTCACCGTGCGCGGCGGCATCAAGACCAGCT
>DATCZA010000023.1:0-160360 GCA_036526135.1 Pseudomonadales bacterium
CCGTGTCGTGGGGTTTCCACCCCACCGGCATCTCCAGGCGCTCGCTCCCCGTTAGCCGCTCTGCGTGGAGGCGGGCGCGTTGCCGGTGGTCCGCCACACCTCGGTGGTGGCCAGATCCTTGGCGACGATGGATTGCGCCGAGGGCCGCGCAATGACGCGCTGATAGTGCGCGTCGAAGCCGGGCCAGCGCTCGGCATCCAGCGGGTCGCCCGCCAGGTCGAGCAGCCGCACGGGTGCGGCCAGCGCCATGTCGGCGATGCCGAACCGGCCGCCCACCATCCCGTCGCCCGTCTCCGGCGCTGCCCGGTCCAGATAGTCGAACACCCCCGGGTAAGCCTCTTCCTTGAAAGCGTCGATCTCGCCCTGGTCTGCCGGCCTGCCGGTACGGAAAGGAATGATGATGTGCATCCAGAAAATCCGCGCGCACACCTGGTTCAGCGCCGTGTCGGCATACTCCTCGAGCCACAGCGCCCGCGCACGGTCGCGGTTGTTCGAGGGGTAGAGCGCGGGCCCGGGATGGCACCGCTCCAGGTAGTCGCAGATCACGGACGAGTCGGCGATGAAGTTCCCATCGGGCTCCTCCAGCACCGGGATCCGGCCCAGAGGGTTCATGGCTAGAAAGCGTTGGGACTTGTCCAGAGGGTCTAGCTCGCAATGCTCGAACTCGAGCCCTTTTTCCTTCATGAAGATCCACGTCTTGCGCACGAACGGTGAGCTGGTGGCGCCGTGAAGTCTGTACATTGAAACGTCCTCTCGGGTCGGTCGTGCTCTTCGGGCGTCAGCCGGTCAGCAGAGCCTTCACCTCGGCCAGACGCTCGATGGTGGCCAGGCTTTCGTCCTGCCGGGCGCTGAGGTTGCGCACGATGACGTCGGTGTATCCCTGATCGGCAAAGGACCTCAGCTGATCGGCCACCTCGCCAGGAGAGCCGAACAGCAGGGCGTCCTCGCTCATGCCCCGATAGCCGGCCTCCACGTAAGGGGTGACGGTGGCGCGCGCGGCCTGGCTGGTCGCGCCGACGAATATGTCTCGGCGCAGGGCGACGGCGGCAGGCGATCTGCCGAACTCCGCGCAGGCCTGCCGGTAGACGTTTGCCGCGTCAGCGGTCTGGGCGGGGGTGAGGTTTGGCGAGGCCAGCCATCCTTCGCCAAGCTGGGCGGCGCGCCGTATGGCAGGCTGCACCAGAGCGCCGATCCAGACCTCTATGGGCTCCGGCGGCAGCGGGGCGATGCGGGCGCCGCAGAGGTGCCAGTAGCGCTCCTCGTCGACGCTCTCCCCACGCCATAGGGCGCGCATGACTTCGAGGCTCGCGCGAAACATGCCCACGCGTCGGGACATGTCCACCCCCATGGCCTTGCCCTGCCGGTCGTCGCCCAGCCCGCACTGCATGATGAAGCGCCCCGGCGCGATGCTCGCCAGGGTGGCGATCTGCTCTGCCAGCACGACGGGGTGCCACAGGGGCAGCAGGTAGAGCGCGCCGAACGGCATCTCGCTCCACTCGGCCAGCATGCGTCCCAGGATCGGCGTGTTCTGATAGTACGTGAACGGCGTGACGTGGTGGTCGCCGACGAACAGGGAGTCGAGCCCCGCGTCCCTGGCGGCACGGGCGCGCTCGATCATGTTGCGCGCGCCCTCGCGGGGATCATCAACCTGGTAGCTGGAAGAGACCGATATGCCGATGCGCATCATGCCGCCCTCGCCGTCAGGACTGGTTTTCCTTGGCAAACGCCGCGTACGCCGCCGCCGTGCCCATGGCCATCTTGTCGCCGTCGAAGGGAATGGACATCTCCGGGGTGAACTCCAGCACGACGCGTTCGGGAGTATCCAGGAAGCGCACGAACATCTCCGGGTCCAGCCCCTTGGTGAACTCGTTGCCCTCGTCTTTTGACGCTGCCATGCCCTGGGCCAAGAGGTTGTACATCCACATCTTGGTATCCTGGTCGTCGTGGATGACCGTGTGGCCTTTGTAGGTAACCGTCTTGCCGCCACCCATGGGGGTGCCCTTGCTCGAGATCACCACCGATGACCGGCCGTCTCTGGCGATGGCTTTGATGCGCACGCGCTCGCGGGTGGCCGTCATCCATATCTTGCCTTTCACGGGCACGTAGGCCGTGATCACGCCGATGGGGTGACCCGCTTTGTTCGCCCAGCAGAAGACGCACTCGCCGGCGGTGTTGACCAGCTCCTGCTCGCGTTCCGGGTCCAGCCGATACTGCCGGACGTCGTCGTAGTTGGTTGCCTGGGTATCGGTTTCATCGGCCATCGTGGTGCTCCCTTTCAACGTGCCTTCGCCCCGGTGTGTTCGACGCTTGATGCGTGGTTGGCCGGCAAGTATAACGGTTTGCACATCGGCTCGATGGGCCGTATGGGGAGGACATCATGAAGCCTGTGCGTAACAAGCCAAGTTACCGGGAGATCATTCAAGGCGATGCCACGCCTGTTGCGGACGTTCTCGCGCTCACGGCGAACCCGCAGCAGAGCACAGAAGACATTCCGTTCGAGCATTACATCTCAGACGAGTTCTTCGAACGCGAGATGCGCAAGATGTGGCCCAAAGTCTGGCAGATCGCCTGCCGCGAGGAGCACATCCCCGAGGTGGGCGATTACTTCGTCTACGACATCGGCCGCTACTCGATCCTGGTGGTGCGCAGCGCGGAAGATCAGATCAAGGCGTACCACAACTCCTGCCTGCATCGCGGCACCAAGCTCAAGCCCTCGGGCACTGCTGGATTCTCGGAGAAGCTTCAGTGCCCGTTTCACGGCTGGACCTATCAGCTCGACGGGACTCTCGAGGAGGTGCCCTGCGCCTGGGAATTTCCTCATCTGGATTACGAGGCCAACCGGTTGCCGGAGGTGCTGGCTGAGTCCTGGAACGGCTTCGTGTTCATCAACATGGACCAGGACGCGCAGCCATTGCTTCAGTATCTCGAGGTGCTGCCCGAGCATTTCGCGAGCTGGCGCTTCGATGACTGGTACGTGGCGAGCCACGTCCGAAAGGAGCTTCACTGCAACTGGAAGGTCGCCATGGAAGGCTTCATGGAGGCCTACCACACGCCCGTGGTGCACCCCGAGATGTGCCAGGTGGTCGGCGACTGGAACATGCAGCACGACATATTCGGAGACCACGTCAGCCGCGATCTGTGTCCCATGGGCGTCTCGAGCCCGTCTCTCGACGAGCCGTTGAGCGAGTTCGAGCTGCTAAGGCGCGCGCGGCCGGGCAACCCGCTGACGTCGGAGACCGGATCAGCCGAGCTTCCGGACGGCAAGACGGCCCGGATGGTGATGGCCGAGGAGACCCGACGCAGTTTCAGGGATCAGTTCGGTATGGACCTCTCCGATCTGAGCGATGCGGAGGTGATCGATTCTCTGAAATACAACGTCTTTCCCAATCTGATGTTCTCCGGCGGTGCGGCCATCCACGGGCTCAGCATATTTCGCCCCCTCGGCTACGACACCAACAAGTGCACCATCGACCGCTTGACGTTTCTGCCCGTCCCGAAGGACGGTCGGCGGCCGCCGCCGGCGGAGGTGATCACCATTGCCGAGGGCGAGTCATATGCCACGGCGGACACCCTGAACGAGTTCACCGCCCACGTCCTCGACCAGGACACCAGCATCATGCGGCTGCAGCAGGAGGGCATGCACGCTTCGGCCAAGGGGGCGGAGACGCTCTCGACCTATCAGGAATCCCGCGTTCGCTGGCTCCACGAGACGCTGGAGAAGTATCTTTCCCGGTAGCGGCGCAGCCGCAGCAGCGCAAGGGGGCTAGTTTGGAGAAGTCGGAGTTCTTTGCGGACGCTCGCCGCGACCTGACCGGTCCCATCCACGGTATCCGCGTGCTCGAGATCACCACATCCTGGGCCGGGCCGATGGCCGGCTGCATGCTCGCCGATCTGGGTGCCGAGGTCATCAAGGTGGAGCACCCGGACGGCGAGATCGGCCGGGTTCTGGGCCCGCATCTGCCGGGAGGCGCTCACCTTTCTCTTCTTTACGAGACCGCCAACCGCAACAAACGCAACCTGAGCGTTGACATGCGCAAGGAGGTTGGTCGCGACCTGCTCATCGACCTCGGCCGGACGTGCGATCTGGTGGTGGAGAACTTCAAGCCCGGAACCCTGCACGGTTGGGGCCTGGGTTACGAGCACTTCTGCGCGGCAAAGCCCGACATCGTCTACGTTTCCATCAGCGGGTTCGGTCAGTTCGGGCCACACCAGGCACGGGCCGCCTACGACCCGCTGGTGCAGGCGCAATCGGGGTGGATGTCCCTGAACGGAGAGATCGGCGGCGGCCCGGTCAAGGCGCCCACCTTCCTGGGCGATGACCTGGCCGGGATGCAGGCAGCGCTGGCCGCGCTGGCTGCGCTTCGACATCGGGACGCCACCGGTGAGGGCCAGCACGTGGACGTTGCGCTGATGGACGCCATTCTCGGCGCCTCCAACATGTTCCCGTCCATGGCGCGGCTCGGCATCGAAGCGCCCCGCACGGCGAACCAGTTTCCCCAGGTAGCGCCCTTCAACGTCTACGCCTGCCGCGGCGGCTCGGTCTTTCTCGGCATGTCGCTGAACTCCCACTGGGAGATCTTTGCCAATGCCGTGGGGCGCCCGGAGCTGGTCGAGGATCCCCGTTACGCGACCACCGAGCTGCGCACGCAGAATCGGGAGAGCGTCGATGAGCTTGTTTCGCGGTGGTGCAGCGAGCAGGACCAGATGCGCGTGGTGGAGCTGCTCGGCGGCGCGGGCCTGCCCGTGGCGCCGGTCAACGACTACCGCGCCGCGACGGACGATCCCAACATCGAAGCCCGCGACATGCTGACCGACATCGAGCTCTCGGATGGCAGCCGGGCTCCGTTGCTCGGGCCGGTGCCGAAGTTCTCCCGTACGCCAATCGGCGTGCGCTCGGGCGCGCCGACCATCGGGCAGGACAACGCCTCAATTCTCGATGAGCTCGGCATCGACGACGCGCGGCGCCGGGCGTTGCGGGAGGCCGGGGTGATATGAACGGGGCCGTCGCTGCTGCGTGAGCCGAAGCGTCGGGGTGGTTGCCTGCAGGTCCGGAAGGCGCACATAATCAAAAGAGTTGAATCCATCCCTGGGGAGGGTAGATATGAGAACGGCGAGATTCTCTGTGTGCATGGGTGCGCGCATGAACGAGGGCGATAGAGCTGGCGGGTCGACCGCACGTGGGGCCGGCGTCGCTTTCGGCCTGGTCCTGGCGCTGCTCGGTAGCCAGGCGTCTGCCAGCGCCATCGAGGAGATCGTGGTTTCCGCCCGGGCCGTGGAGCAGTCCGTTCGGGACGTGCCGGTGGCCATTACGGCGTTCAACGAGGAGGTCATGGACAACATGGCGCTGACCAGCTTCGACGACATCGCGGCATATACCCCATCGGTGGACATCCTTCGCATATCGAGTGGCAACGGAACGTCCGTCAGCATCCGGGGGATATCCTCCAGTGCCGGGAGCCTGGGCATCGAGCAGTCCGTTGCGATCGTCATCGACGGGGTCTACTACCCCCAGGGCCGCTCCATCAACGAAGGCCTCTTCGACACCAGCCAGGTGGCGATTCTCAAAGGGCCCCAGGCGCTGTATTTCGGCAAGAACGCCACTGCCGGGGTGATCTCGGTGATGACCAACGATCCCGGCGACGAGCTGGAGATCCTGGGCAAGATCGGCTACGAGACGGAGCTCAAGACCACCCGCGCCGAGGGGGTCCTGTCTTTCCCCATCAACGACCGATGGGGTGTGCGTCTGGCGCTGCAGGGCACCGACATGTCCGACGGCTGGCTCGAGAACACGGCGCAGGACGACGTTTACGTTACGTTCGAGGGCAGTCAGGATAATCCTGCGCCCAAAGACGCGGAGAACCCCGGGGAAGAGTCGTTCTACGGCCGCGTGACCCTCAAGGGCGAGCTCAGCGACGCGGTGACCCTGAGGCTCAAGGGGTCGTACTCGGATTTCGAGTACAACACCATGACCCTGGGGGAACAGTACGAGTGCTCTGCGCTCAATGGCGTTCCCCACATCACCCTGAATGGCGACCCTGACCCGGTCACCGGCTGGCAGCGGCCGACGCCGCTGGGCCTGGGAGAGTGCGAGGCGAATCGGGCGCGTGGGCTGAATCCCATACCGCCGGCAGTCGCGGCGACGTCCAAGGACCTCAGCCGCTTCGGCGGGGAGCTGGGCGAGGACTACGAGTCCTACAGCTTCACGGCTGATCTGGAGCTCGATCTGGAGAATGTGTTCATCAAGACGTTCCTCAACTATCACGACCAGACCGTGGGCTGGGTCATCGACGCGGACAACAATGAGAAGACCAACATCTTCGCCAGCGAGAACAACCAGTTCCAGAACTTCTCCTTCGAGACCCGCGCGGCCACCCGGTTTGACGGCCCCGTCAACGCCGTGCTGGGCTTCTACTACCAGAGCACGGACCGGAAGTTCCGCCAGGAGGTGATCTTCGCCGGCGCGGAGGACTCCACGGCGGATCCGACCAATCGCTTCATCGCCTACGACAAGATCAGCGAGACCGACGGCGAGACGGTCTCCGGCTACGGGGAGCTGATCTGGGACGTTTCCGAGCAGTGGCAGGTCACGGCAGGCGCGCGCTACATCTGGGAGAACAAGGACTCGTTTTTCACCCAGCCCTACGTGAACTTCGCTTTCTCAGGGCTCTTCGTGGCGGGCACTTTGGAAGACGACAGCTCCTTTGACGACTTCATCCCTGAGGTGACCGTCCGTTATCAGCCCAACGACGACGTCACCGTTTACGCGGCCTACAAGCAGGGCTTCAAGTCCGGCGGCTTCGACAACGGCGCCATCTACAGCACTCTGAACCCGGACCCGCTGGCCGACATTACCTTCGAGCCGGAGACGGTGGAGGGCTTCGAAGCCGGGATCAAGGCGGCCCTGTTCGACGGTACTGTTAACGTGGAGCTCGACGCCTACTACTACGAGTACGAAGAGCTGCAGCTGAACTTCTTCAACTCCAGCGTGTTCGCTTACCGTACGCTGAACGCCGGCGCGGCGGAGACCACGGGCAGCGAGCTGCAGGTGAAATGGGCGCCGCCGGGCGTCGATGGCCTGACGCTCCTGGCCTCGGTGGCCTACAACGATGCGAGCTACAAGGACTTCATCGCCCCGTGCAGCGGCGGGCAGTCCTTCAGCGGCGGCTGCAACATCGGCACCCCGCCCGTGCCCTTTGGTCCTCCGACGCTGATGGATCAGAACCTTAAAGGCGAGCCGCGCAACCTGGCGCCCGAGTGGGCGGGCATCGTGGGCTTCGACTTCACCCGGGGCATCGGCAGCGGGCTGCAGATCGGCCTCACCGGAAACATGCAGTGGAAGTCGGACTACTCCCTGAGCGAGTTCATCCCGTCGGCGCGTCAGGACGGCTTCGTCTGGATCGACGCGGCGCTGCGCTTCGGCGCTGAGAGCGGCCGCTGGCAGCTGGCCTTCATCGGCAAGAACCTGACTGACGAGTACGTTCTGGTCAGCGCTCGCGATACGGCACAGACCGGTGGCAACACGGGCACGGACTTCGCCTACCCCGCGGACCGGATCGGCACGGCGCTGCGGCCCAGAACGTTCGAGATGGAACTGAGCGTGCGCTTCTAGCGCGGAGCGGAGCTATTGGTTACCAACGCCCGCGACTGGCGATCGGAGCCTGCGCCCGCCTGGGCGCAGCCCGACGTGCCCGCGCATCACATCGAAGGCAGCAGGTACACGGACCGCGGCTTTGCCGCTGCGGAGTGGGACGGGATGTGGAGCAGGGTCTGGCTGCTGCTTGGCCGGGCCCGGGAGATGCCGAACCCGGGCGACTACCAGGTGGAGGACGTCGGGCCCGAGTCCTTCATCATGGTGCGCCAGGACGACGGGTCCATCCGCGCGTTCTACAACGTCTGCCAGCACCGGGGCTCGCGGCTGATCTTCAATGCCGCCGGTTCCGTGGAGCGCATCTCCTGCCCTTACCACTCGTGGACCTACGGCCGTGACGGCGCGCTGCTGGTCGTGCAGGACCCTGAGGATTTCAGCTCCGGGAATCCCTGCGAGCGGCTGAGCCTGGTGGAGGTGCGCTGCGAGACCTTCGCCGGCTGGGTGTGGGTCAACATGGACCCCGACTGCGTCTCGCTGCGCGAATACCTCGGTCCCGTGTGGGAAGACTGGCAGACGTGGCAACCCGAGGACTGGCGCCGGTCCCTGGCCATCTCCGCTTGGGTACCCTGCAACTGGAAGGTCATACAGGACAACTTCTGCGAGTCCTACCACCTGCTGACCGTGCACCCGCAGCTCACGGCGAACATCGAGGAAGGCGTGCCGTGGACGCGCTTCGACATGGCCAACGAAGGCCACAACCGCATGATCATGCAGGCGGGCATGCCGTCCCATCGCCAGGCCCAGGGGCCAAAGCTCGTGGAACCGCTGCTCTCCCAGATGGCCATGTGGGAGCTCGACCCCGACGACTTCGCCGGCCGGGAGCATGATACCCGGGCGGCGATCCAGCAGCAGATGCGCGATCTCGGCGCTCCGCGGGGCTATGCTCACTACGACCGCCTGCGCGACGAGCAGCTCACCGATCCGCACCACTACAACATCTTCCCCAACTGCTCGGTGACCTTCGGTGCCGACTCTGTGCTGCTGCAGCGGATGCGGCCTCATCCCACCGATCCGCAGCAGTGCCGTTTCGATCACTGGACCTACGTGGCACCAGCCGCCATCGAGCACGGGGTGTTCCGCAACTCAGACGGCCGGGTCGAATTCACGGGCGACGCCGAGATAAAGGAAGTTGAGTACGGGAAGGAATCCATGGGTCCCATCGCCGATCAGGACATCGGCATTACCACCGGGCAACAGCTCGGGCTGCGCTCGCGCGGTTACCGGGGCGCCAATCTGGCAGACCAGGAGTCGCGCATCGCACGGTTCCATGGGGTGATCGACGAGTACATCGCCGGCGAGCGGCCTTGAGCGGCGATCGGGAAACGGCTGCCAATCCGGCTTCGGTGAGCGGAAGAGAGCGACATGGGTGACTACGTTTACCCGGGCATTCTGAGCAGCCTGGCGCTGCTCGTTTACTACTTCACCCTGTTCAAGGCCGGCATGGCCCGGGGCAAATACAACATACCGGCGCCGTCTCATGAGGGCCCTGAGGAGTACGTCCGCAGGGTTCGCGTGCATCAGAACACCATGGAGCACCTGGTGCTGTTTCTGCCCGGGCTGTGGCTGTTCTCCTACGCCGTGGACCCCATCTGGGCGGCGGGGATCGGGGTTCTTTGGCCCGTCGGCCGGCTCTGGTATGCGTTTGCCTACTACGAGGCGGCCGAGAAGCGTGGGCCCGGGCTTTATCTCAGCATGCCCCCCATCTACATATTCGTGATCGGATCGCTCATCGGGTTTATGCTGGAGCTGTTTTAGACCGCGGGAGCGAGCATGCCCCGATTCAGTATTCTGGACCTGGCCCCCATCACCATTGGCGGATCCGCACGCCAGGCGCTGCACAACGCGCGCGACCTGGCGCGTCATGGGGAAGCCTGGGGATTCGAGCGGTTCTGGCTGGCCGAGCACCACAACATGCCCGGCATTGCCAGCTCGGCCACCGCCGTCGCCATCGGTTTCGTGGCCGAAGGCACGTCCACGATCCGCGTGGGAGCCGGCGGCATCATGCTGCCGAACCACGCGCCGCTGGTGATCGCCGAGCAGTTCGGCACCCTGGAAGCACTCTACCCGGGCCGGATCGACCTCGGTCTCGGCCGAGCACCGGGCACGGACCAGATCACGGCTCACGCGCTCAGACGCACGCTCAACAGCGACGTGGACGGGTTTCCCCAGGACCTCATGGAGCTCATGCTCTATCTGGGCGATCCGGTCGAGGGTCAGCGCGTTCATGCGGTGCCCGGGGCGGGGTCCAAGGTGCCGGTATGGATCTTAGGCTCGAGCCTGTTCGGTGCGGAGGTCGCCGCAGCCCTCGGGCTGCCGTATGCGTTTGCCTCTCACTTCGCCCCCGCGGCCATGGATCAGGCCATCGAGGTCTACCGGAAGAACTTCAAGCCCTCGGAGCATCTGGATGCTCCCTACGTCATGCTCGGTTTCAACGTCTGCGCTGCGGACACGGAGGAGGAAGCCGTTTACCTGCGCAGCTCGTCCCTGCAGGCAATCCTCCAGCTGCGCCAGGGTGCGCCGGGGCGGCTGCCGCCGCCGGTGCACGACTTCGACGCCACCCTCACGCCGGAGCAGCGTTACCTCATCGATCGGTTTTCCCTGTGCTCGGCGGTGGGCACACGGGAGACGGTAGAGCGTTCCATCAACGACTTCCTCGCCCGGACGGGTGCCGACGAGCTCATCATCGTCGGCCAGATCTTCGATCACCAGGCCCGGCTGCGGTCGTTCGAGATCGTTGCGGAGCTGATCGGAGACTTACAGCCCGGGGACTCCACGCGGGTTGCCGGGCAGCATGGATGACGAGCTCGACCTGATGGGGCCCGAGGAGATGGCCGACCCGGCCGTCTCCGCCCGGCGACTGCTCGAAGGCCCGCGCTGCCGGCTCTACCACGGGTTCGACCCGCCGTTCTACGTCGTCTCCCGCTACGACGACGTGAGCGCCATTGTGAGGGATCCAGGGCGTTTTCTGAGCGGCCACGGTCAGGGTCCCAACTTCGTCGCGCCCATGGGCGTGGTGTCCGACCCGCCTCAGCACACCTTTTTCCGCGAGCTGGTCCAGCCTGATTTCCTGCCAAGATCCATTGCCCTGCTACGACCTCGCCTGGAAGCCATCGCCGACGAGCTGCTCGACGCGGTCGCGGAAGAGACGGTCTGGGACGTCCACGACCGGCTTTCCTTTCCGCTGCCGGTGACCATCATCTGCGAGATATTCGGCATACCCACGGACGACATCGACCAGTTCAAGATCTGGTCCGACGCCTCCGTCGCCGCTCTGTCCTCTCAGAACCCGCAGCAGTACGACGCGGAGCTTGCGCGCATGCAGGCCTACGTGCTGGAACGGCTGCGCGGGACACGGCGCCGTCCTGGCGACGGCAGCCTGATCTCGCGCATCGCCCGTGCCCGCCGAGACGGCGTGCCGGTGACGGACGAGGAAGCCGTTCGCCTGGTGCTGCAGCTCTTCGTCGCGGGAAACGAGACCACGACCTCGCTCATCACCAATTTCGTCTGGCGCATGCTGGCAGGCGACGGGCTTTGGGCCGATTTCTGCGCGGGCCGCGTCGACGTGGACCGGGCGATCAACGAGAGCCTCAGATTCGATCCGCCCCTTCTCGGACTCTTCCGCACCACGGCCGTGGACGTCGATGTCGGGGGAACCGTGATACCCGCTCACTCCAAGGTGCTCACCCACTACGGCGCTGCCAATCGGGACCCGGCGGCGTTCCGGGATCCGGACGTATTCGACGTGGGCCGGACTGGCCGGAAGGTTCTTTCCTTTGGGCTCGGCATCCACGTCTGCCTGGGCCGCGAGCTGGCTTTGCTCGAGGCTCGGGTGGCCCTGCAAGGTCTCGCGCGGCGGTTTCCGCGCCTCGAGCTGGTGGACGAAGGCGAACGGATTGGCCCGTTTCTCTTCTGGGGTCGCAGGCACCTGCCGGTCCGTAATCGAGCCTGACGGCCATTCCCTAAGCGCCTGGACCTCGCCTACAATGAGGTCATGTGCCAATCCCACGACGTAGCCAACGAGACCGAAAACGCCGATCCACGCAGCGGTTACCGCCTGGCGGAAGGTTGGCCCCATTACCCGGCCGACATGCAGTTCGAGATGGGCTCCGGGGTGGCGGTGGATGAGGCCGGGGTGATCTATCTGTTCACTCGGGACATCGAGCACTGGGCCGCTCATCCTCTGGCCATGAAGGACAAGATGGGCAAGAGCAGCATCTCCATGTTCGATCGGGCCGGAAACTACCTCGGCAAGTGGGGCCCCTCGGACGAGCGCGGCTTCGCGCTTGGCGCCCATACGCTCTACATCGAGAAGGACGGCATGTTCTGGACCACGGACCGTGACGGCCACACGGTGCGCAAATATCATCCCGATGGAACCCTGCTGCTGACCCTCGGCGAGTTCGGCCAGTGGGGTGCGGGGACCGACCATTTCAACGGCCCCACGGCCGTGCTCGTGCAGGAAAACGGCAACATCGTGGTGTCGGACGGCTACTGGAACTCCCGGCTGGTGTGGTTTTCGCCCGAGGGCGAGTTCATCCGCGAGGTGGGCACCTGGGGCACTGGGCCGGCGGAGTTCGGCACGCCTCACGCCATCGCTCAGGACGCCCAGGGTCGGATACTGGTGGCCGACCTCGCCGGCGGCAACTTTCATCCGTATATGACCCTGCCGGGCCAGATCGCCGAGCATCGGACCCGGCAGATTCCGGATGCCAAAAGCCGTATTCAGATCCTCGACCCGGACGGCGCGTACATCGGCGAGTGGGATCACATCATGCCGCTGAGCCTCGCCGTCTACGGCGATCACGTCTACGCCAGCGACAAGATGAGCAACCTCGCGATTCTGGATGCGGCCACCGGCAAGGTGGAAGAGCGTGTCGACAACATCGCCATCTACATCCATCAGCTGGCGATGGACGCCCACGGTGATCTCTACACGGCATCCGTCTACCCGGAGCACGCCGGCGAGAAGCGCGGCCCCGAGGGTCCGTCCCACCGGCGCTGGACCCGCGACGGCGCCTGATCCCGAAGGAATCTGATCCTTTCCTGCGCGGACCGCCCGTCCGCCCCGCCCCCTGGTTGACCGGCTGCCCTTCATGTCCCGTTCAGGTTGACGGGGATAGTCTCGTCCGATATGAGTGGAAAGAACGCCAGGGACTGCCTCGCCACGCGGATCAGGAAGCTGAGAGGCATCGGATGATTACAGGGTTCCATTGCTCAACGTCCTGGGTCCGGCAGCGGGCCCGGGTGGTCGCCTTGCTCGGGTTGCTCACCCTGCTCGTGGCAGGCAACACGGCCCGTGGGGAGCCGGCCATGGAAGCCGTGGCCGCGGACGGAAGCACCTACCCGGTGGAGCCGGTAGCGCTCCTGGATCCGGCGGCCCTGGAGGAACTGGTCGGGCCCATCGCCCTCTATCCCGACGACCTTCTGGCTATTGCCCTGCCCGCCGCGACCTATCCGCTGCAGGTCGTGCAGGCTTCTCGGTTTCTGCAATCGCGCGAGGAGAACCCTTCCGTGCAGCCGGCTGAGGGGTGGGACGACTCGGTGGTGGCGCTCCTCAACTACCCCGAGGTGGTGGAGCTGCTGAACGAAGATCTGGATTGGACCTGGAAGCTCGGCGAGGCCGTGCTCGCCCAGCAGGAGGATGTGCTCGAGGCGGTCGCGGCGTTTCGGGAACGCGCCCGGCTTGCCGGCAACCTGCGCAGCGACGACTTCCAGCTGGTGGAGAGCGCGGACGAGGGTATCCGGATCCGGCCGCGGGATCCCGAGGTGATCTACGTTCCCTACTACGAACCTTCCAGGGTGACCGCCTACCACTCCCGCCCGGTGTATCACTACTACCCGGCTCGTTATCCCGTTTACTACTACCCCTATGCGCCCGGACATCGATTTGCGAGCGGGTTCTGGGGCGTGACCTCGGCATTCAGCATCGGCTGGACCACCAGGCGGCTTCACGTGCATTACGTGACCTACCGGGACCATCCCTACTACGGCCATCATTATTACGATCGATACTTCTACCGTCGGCCACCGTCCTTCCGGGTCGACGACCACTGGCAGTGGCACGGCAGCTTTGCCGGGCTGGGACGCCATCATGCAGGCAACTACTGGTATCCGCGTGCACATCGTCACGGCCCGAGCCCGCGGCACCATCACCGACGAAGCCATCACGAACCGAACCAGGATGAGGGGACGGATCGCGAGCCTCGACGACATCGGGAGCGGGAGCGGGAAAGAGCCGCTGACCGCCCCGGGGGTTCCGAGGAGCACCTCGCCGACCGGCGCGACCCGCGGGAACGGCTCGTCCCGGAGCTTGGACCCCGCCGCGCTGGCCGTCTGTTGGCGAGGGGATCGGTGGTGAACGGCATTCCGGTGCCCGAGTCGGCGGCCACGCTGGCGCCGCGACCCGCGCGGCCGCCCGCGGCTGCCGATTCCCCGGGGTCGGCCCAGCGCCGGCCCGGCTCACCCATTGAGGCGCAGCAGGCGATCGCGCGTGCCCGTTCGGCTCTCGGCGCCAGAAGCGCCGCCAGGCGCGGGGCGTTGAGAGCGCAGAGGTCGGCCGGATCTCCCCGCGCTCCGGCCCGGGCTATGGCCGGGCCGACACCGGGGCAGCAGAGCACGACGGCCTCCCCTTCCCGATCCGCGGTAGCTGTGCCCTCGCGGCCGGCTCCGATGGCGTTCATGCCTCGATCTTCGCCGCCGCGGCCGGCGGTTCCCACGTCCCGGCGCTTGCAGCCTGCCCCGTCGGCGCGCACCTCCCGGCCTTCTCAGCCCGCTCCGTCGGCCCGCACGTCCCGGCCGGCCTTCGATCCCGGGACCATTTCCAGGCGGGGCGGCGGGGTTCGCGCCGGCAGGCCGACGCCCATGCGGCTCGACTGAGCGCGCCAGATAGCGTTTGCGGCTTCGCCTGGCAGACTTAAAGGCGTAATCTGTACGTCATGAAGAAGGCTGCGCTTCCTGAGAACGAGGGCGAACGTCTTGAGCGGCTGCGTGACTACGACATTCTCGACACGCTTCCCGAGCAGGACTACGACGACATCACCTATCTCGCTTCGCAGATCTGCGATACCCCCATAGCCGTCATCAGCCTGGTGGATGACGATCGTCAGTGGTTCAAGTCGGCCCAGGGCTTGGATGTCTCCGAGACACCGAGAGACGTTGCGTTCTGCGCACACACGATTCTCGAGCCCGACAAACTCATGGTGGTGGAGGACGCCAGCCAGGATGACCGCTTTGCGGACAACCCTCTGGTCGCCGGCGATCTTGGCATACGCTTCTATGCCGGCGCCCCCCTCGTCACCGCATCGGGTCACGCCCTGGGCACGTTGTGCGTCATCGACCAGAAACCCCGGGGACTGACCGATCAGCAGCGCAAAACGCTCGCGGTGCTCGCTCGCCAGGTGGTCGCGCTCCTCGAATTGCGGCGTTCCGTCGCCGAGCTTAAGCGTAGCTCGGATGCCCTTCACGAGTCTCACCAGTTTCTCGCCCTTCGGGGGCAGCAGCTCAACAGGTCGCGGGACGAGCTTGCTGAAGCCGTGCGGGTGCTGGAGGGTCAGGCGGACGTGATCGAGCAGGATCTGCATCGGGCAGAAGTGATCCAGCGTTCGCTGCTCCCCCACGAGGTCCCCCGGCTCGAGGACTTCAGCGTGCGATCGCTTTATCGCCCGGGGCACACGGTGGGCGGGGATCTGTACGACGTGGTGTCAATCGCGGACCGTTATCTCGCCATCGTGGTCGCCGACGCCTGCGGTCACGGTGTCAGCGCCGCGATGCTCTCGGTCCTCTTCAAGCAGCACCTGCGGCTGCAGGACCCGGCGTCGGGCATTCCTTACCCGCCGGCGTGGGCGCTGGAGCGCATCAACCGTTCCGTGGTCGCCAACCGGCCTGCGCCCGGCGTGTTTCTGACCGCCGTCTACGCGCTTGTGGATACTCAGACCCGAAAGCTCAAGCTGGGCTCCGCCGGTCATCCGCCGGTAATTTGTCTGCGCGCGAGCGGCGAGGTCGAGTCGTTTGCCCACACGGGCCCGGCGTTGGGGCTCGACGAGAGTTCGACTTACGAGGAGGCCGAAATCGAGCTGGGCGTGGGCGACAAGCTTCTGTTCTACACCGACGGGCTGCTGGACATCTGCGAATCTTCCCCCACGGTGGAAGCGCTCGGCCAGGCCATGGTCTCGGTAGCCGACAAGCCGAACCTCCTCGAGCAGGTGCTCATGGAGGTGACTCACGGCCGCGCCCGCCCGGATTGCGACGACGTGACCATGGTGCTGCTGGATGCCGCTCCCGGCGAAAGCGTGTTCAACGAGTCTGTGGAGGGACTCGAGCTGCAGGAGATGCCGACCACGGCCTCGCCGACGATCAGCTGGGCAGCCTCGGAGGACGGGGTCTTTCTCATCCTGGAGGGCTGGGTGACCTGGCTGTGCGGGGAGACGTTGTTCAATGCGGCCATGCCGTTGATCAAAGCGCACCGGCGCCTTGTCATCGACCTCGAGCTTTGCGAGCACATGGACAGCACCATGTTCGGCACCCTGCACGAGCTGATCCAGGAAGCCGACCGGCTCGGATCCGCGGTGGTCCTGCAGCATGTGGGCCCGCGGCAGATGGAAGATTTCGAGGAGCTCAGCATGGCCGCTGCGCTTGCCCACGTGGTCACCGACCCGGTCCCGGTGCCATCCCAGCGCACGCCGCTGGAGCTGCGCAGCACCAGCATCGAGGGTCAGCAGCGACGTCTGCTCCAGGCTCACGAGGCGCTGCTCAAGCTCAGCGATGCGAACCGCGACCAGTTCGGCAACCTGGTGGACAACCTGCGCGAGGAGCTCGAAGGCTGACGCTTCCCGGGTTAAGGCGGCGATGGTGGTGCGTCGCCCTGTGTCTGACTGTTCCTGTATGTGCGTGGGCTGGCGACCCCGGGGTCGCCGAGCTTGCCCATCAGCGCCTTGCGCTCATGCAGGACGTGGCGGCTCACAAGTGGGTTAACGGCCTCCCGGTCGAGGATGGCGCGCGCGAGGCGAAGGTGCTCGAAAGCGCGGAAGCTGCTGCGCTTCGATTCGGCGTCGACGTGTCTGCCACCCGGGCGCTCTTCGAAGCTCAGATCGAAGCGGCCAAGGAGATCCAACGCTACTGGTTTACTCGCTGGGCCCTTGGCTCACCGCCGCGCTCGGCCCCCGACCTCGTCGGGGATCTCCGGCCCCGGCTGCTTGCCCTCGGGGACCTCATCCTGGCCGGGCTCGCCGCGGCGCCGGGTCGCGCAGGGTCGGTTCCGCCGCTCCCGGGGCTCAGCGAATCGTCGCGTCGGCGTCTGAGCGATGCGCTGTCGGCCGTGGAGCCCTATCCGAGCCGTCTGGAGCAGGTTCGCCGCTCGGGCGTTCTGCGCATCGGCACCACTGGAGACTACCCCCCGTTTTCGCACCGTGTTGACGATGACGGGCCCTTAGGCGGGGCGGACGTCGATCTCGGTCGCTTGCTGGCCCATTCGCTCGGAGCGGAAGCCAGATTCGTCCCTACCTCCTGGCCTACCCTCATGGACGATCTGGCTGCTGGACGCTACGACGTCGCCATGAGCGGGGTGTCTCGGACGGCGGCGCGCGAGCGGGTTGCCGCGTTTACCCGCGCGTACCACGTCGGCGGGAAGACGCCTATTGCCAGGTGCTCGGAGCGGGAACGGTTCTCGAGCCTCGCCCAGATCGACCGCCGCGGGGTTCGGGTCATCGTCAACCCCGGGGGCACCAACGAGCTCTTTGTGGACAACAACCTGACGCTGGCTGACAAGGTTCTGCACACAGACAACCGCTCTATCTTTCAGGCTCTGATAGAAGGCCGTGCGGATGTCATGATCACCGACCGTATCGAGGTGCGCCTGCAGGTCCGCCTGCACGAAGGGGTTCTTTGCGCCACCACGCCCCGTAACTTCAACCACCAGGAGAAAGCCTACCTCCTGCCCCGGGATGCGGCATGGCACGCCTACGTTGACGCCTGGCTCGTCAGCATGCTCGCTCAGGGCGTGGTGGAGCGCACCATCGCCCGGCATCTGGGCGAGGATTGACGCGAGGGCGACGGCTGGCGGGGACGGCTTCTCTGGTGCACCATGAGAGCATCGAGCCGACTGAAAGGGGAGGAAGCGGACATGAGTGAACGGCAGCTGCCGGAAGGCTTGCCCGATTGGATCGTCGAGCACATCAGGCTGTACCGGGAAGATCCGGACAAGGGCCACATGTGGGATTCCACCGCGCTGGGCGGTCCGGGCGTGCTGCCCACGCTGCTGCTGACTACCCGTGGGCGCAGGTCGGGGGAGCCGCGCATCCTCCCCCTCATCTACGCAGAGGTGCAGGGCGGCTACGCTATCATCGCCTCCAAAGGCGGGTTTCCGACGCACCCGGCGTGGTATCTGAATCTCGTGGACGAACCGGAATGCGGCGTTCAGGTAGGCCAAGACGAGTTCCGCGCCCGGGCCCGCACCGCCGATGGCGAGGAACGGGAAGCCATCTGGGCGCAGATGGAAGGGATCTATCCGCCCTACCGGGATTACCAGGCCGCCACCGAGCGGCGGATACCGGTGGTGGTGCTGGAAAGGATCTGAGGGGCCGGAAGGCGCGGGGGCGCCGCCGTCGCGCGGGGGGAGATACGATGACGACGCATGATGAGAGCACGGGTCCGGAGGGCTACCGGGTTGCCGAGGTGGAGGCGTGGATCGCCGAGAACGTGCAGGCCCTGAAGCCGCCTTTCGAGTGGACGCGCCTTCAGGGCGGCCACTCCAACCTCACCTACCTGCTCGTGGACGGTGACGGCAACCGGGCCGTCATCCGCAGGCCGCCCCAGGGCGAGCTGCTGCCGAAAGCCCATGACATGAGCCGCGAGTGGGCCCTGATCTCGGCCCTTGGGCCAACACCGGTGCCCGTGCCCGCCGCGCTGGGATTCTGCGAGAGCCCGGACGTCACCGGCGCCTGGTTCTACGTCATGGGCTTCGTGAACGGGCACCCGCTGTACAACTCCGATGACACCCGGCAATGGGTACCCCGGGAGCACCGTCGGAAGATGGCGTTCTCGTTCATCGACGTGCTCGCCGATCTGCACGCCGTGGACCCCGACGAGGTGGGCCTGGGAGAACTGGGGAAGAAGGAGAACTACGTGGGCCGTCAGCTCAAGACCTGGTATCGCTCCTGGACCTCGTCCATCGAGGCGGCCGACTACGACGACCCGCGCGCCCACGAGCTGCAGCGCTACCTCCTGGAGAACATTCCCGAGCAGGGGCCGGCCCGCGTGGTTCACGGCGATTACGGCCTGCACAATTGCCTGGTTGGTCCGGATTGCACCATCGCCGCGGTGGTGGATTGGGAGATATCTACCCTGGGCGATCCGCTGGCGGATCTGGCCTACGCGCTGAACTGGTGGCCAGACCCGACCGACACGGAACCCGTGTTGCCCGAAGCGGCCACGGCCCCCGAAGGATTCCCGACCCGCACCGAGCTTGCGGCACGCTACGCCGAGCGCACCGGACGCGACCTCTCCAAGCTCGACTACTACGTTGGCTTCAATCGCTGGAAATCGGCCGCCATCGTGCACGGCGTTTATGCGCGCTATTGCGAGGGGAAGAAGACGGCGGACGAGGGGGTGGATCTGGACGAGATGCGAGGTCGAATCGACCGGTCGCTCATGCTTTCAGAGCAGGCCATCGCGCGGCTGCGCTGAACGGCCAATGCTAGGGAGACGATCATGACGATATTCATCCGGGTGCTCGCCGCGTTGCCCGCGCTGCTGTTCCTGGTCATGGGCATTCAGTGGCTGTTTGCGCCGGCGGAAGCTGCCGCGGGTCTTGAAATGCCGCTGCTGCAGGGCGTGGCGGCAAGTGCGCAGATCGGCGATCTGGGGAGCTTTTTCTTCGTCAACGGGGTTCTGATGGCTCTAGGTCAGCTCCCCGGCCGGAGCCATCTGCTCTACGCCCCCGCGTTTCTCATCGGCGGGGCGGGCGTGTTTCGCATTGCCGCCGCCCTGCTGGGTCATGCGCCCTTCGCGGTGGATTTCATTCTCGCCGAAGCGATCATGACGACGATTCTGCTGGTGGCCGCCCGACGACTGGGCCAACCGGCCGCTGCGGCGGCCTAGCGGGCCGGGTCCCGAGGATCCCACAGGCGACGGTCGGTGCCCCGCTCGTAGGCTTTGCCGTCGGGGTAGGAGATCAGCTCCATCTGCAGGTCCCAGGGGGTCAGGAAGTAGCAGGAACGCAGGCCCGCCTCGGGGCCGTCGTCCACCGGCGGCCCGCCACCGGCCATCAGGCGCACGCCGTGGGCTCGGAGGTGGTCCATGGCCGCGTCGATGTCGTCCACGTACAGCGTGATGTGATGCCCGCCCCAGTCGCTGTTCTTCGGCATCTCGCGCCGCTGGTCCGGAGACTCGTACTCGAAAAGCTCGATGTTGGGTCCGTGGCCACAGCGGAACTGCTTTACCCGGCGGATCACGGCCCGCGGGTGGACGTTGAGCATGTCGAGCATCCAGTCGGTCTCCTCGGAGCCGAAGGGGCCCATCTGGTAGAAGGCCTCCAGGCCGAGAACGTTCTCCAGGAAGTCCGCCGCCTGATCGAAGTCCGGCGCCGTGATGCCGATGTGATCAACGCCGCGCAGTCCCGGCAGGCCTCCGTTTGTCTGGGTCATGACATGCTCCCCTTTGCTCCCGTTGCCGACACCGCCAAGGTTAGCAGCAACGCCCGGGGGTGTGCATGGCGTGCTGTGGCCGGCCTCTGCTATCTTCAGCCCGAACGCAGGGGAGGGTCCTAGATGAGAGTTCTGGTCACGGGCGGCAACCGTTACATAGGCCGCGAACTCGTCTTCGAGCTGGCCCGCCGTGGTCACGAGCTGACCGTCATCAACAGCCACGAGTCCCCGCTGCCGGAAGGAACCCGCCGCATTCATGCGGACCGCCGGTTGCCCGGGGAGTTCGAGGCCGCTCTGTCTGCCCATAGGGATGATTTTGACGCCGTGTTCGACAACACCGCGTTCACGCTTGCCGATCTCGAGCCCATGGTCGAGCTCTTCCGCGGTCGGGTTCAACACTACGTCTTCACCAGCTCCATGGCCGTGTACAAGCGCAGCTTCGTCCAGCCGCTCAAGGAGGACTTCCGTCGGCACGCGGCAGACGACGACGATCCCCGAAAGGCTTACGGGGTCGGCAAGGTCAGGTGCGAGGACCTGCTGCTCGCCGAGTGGCAGCGCGACGCCTTCCCCGCGACGTGGCTGCGCGTCGGCCATACCATGGGGCCGCGCAGCCCGCTGCCCACGAGGGACCCTGCGTTCTTTGCGCGTCTGGAAGCCGGACGCCCGATCCTCGTACCCGGCGAGGGGTTCGCCGTCCTGCAGCTCGTGCACATCAACGACGTGGCGCGCTGCATGGCGTCCCTGCTGGGCAACGAGCGGGTCAGGGGTGAGGGCTACAACGTATCCGGGAGCGAGGTGGCCAGCGTGCTCGGCGTTGTGCACCTGATCGGACGGGCCATGGGCGTGCAGCCGCGTGTCGTCAACGTGCCCATGGAGGTGGCGCGCGCTCACCGTCCGCCGCTCCTTCACTGGGGCGAGTCGGTGTCCGGATCGGCCATGCTCTCCATCGACAAGGCCCTCGCTCACCTCGACTGGGAGCCCCGGTTCGGCATCGAGGCCGGATACCGCGATGCTTACGAGTGGTGGCAACGGGAAGGCCGCGGTCTGTTCGAGTTCGACTTTGCCCCGGAAGACGCGTTGGTCGAGCGCCTTGGCCTGGCAACTGAGTGAGACGGGATCAGCGTGACCATCAAGTCGGCCATCTACGATCTGCTCGTCTCCCGGCGCTACGACGCGGAGCTGGAGACGGTGACCGAGGATGCGCGCCGCCGCTGCGTGGAGATGCTCGCGCCACGCCCCGGCGGGCGTTGCGCGATGATGGACACCTACTGGCCGAAGCCTCCTCTCAGACTCTGGCTCATGTCCTGGAGCTACGCGGCGGATCCGAAACGGCCGGGCTTCGAGCTCCTCCGCGCGACCTGCGACGATTTCTCTCTCGAGCATTTTCCGCCCGACGTCGAGCACGGCTTTTACTTGGCCAGTGGCACCAAGCGCTGACTCCGGCCCATGGCACCGGCTGCTCTGATGGTATGGTTGTCGCTCCCGTTCCTGAGACTCGTCCCAAAGTGAAGAGAGTGCTCGTCTTTCTGCTGATTGGTTTCTCGACGCCGGCTTTCGCTGGTCCGCGGCTCTACGTCTTCGACTGCGGGTTACTTAGCCTCGACAGCGTGGAGATCTTCAACCTCGCCGAGGACGAAACGTCCGTACGCGAACTGTTCGTGCCGTGCTACCTCATTGAGCATGAGAACGGGCGTATGCTCTGGGACGGCGGCTTGCCGCTGTCCTACGCCCAGGCCGAGGGGCCCGTCGCCATCGATGGGGGATCGGTGAGCTACGAACGATCCGTAGTCGATCAGCTGGCGGACATGGACATCACCCCGGAGGACGTCGACCTCGTCGCCTACTCGCACCTGCATTGGGACCATGCGGGGACGGCCAACACCTTCATTGCCTCGGAGGTCCTGATGCAGCGGGCCGAGTGGGCGGCGGCCATGGGTGAGGGCGGCGAGTTCGTCGACACTTAGCTCTTCGACAAGCTGGTCGATGCCGAGGTCACGTTTCTCGAGGGCGACCACGACGTGTTCGGCGACGGCAGCGTCAGGATCATCTTCACGCCGGGCCACACGCCGGGCCATCAGACGCTGCTCATCTCTTTGGAGAAGACGGGTCCGGTGATGCTTTCTGGCGATCTGTATCACTTTCGTGCCAACAGGCGCCTGCGGCGGCCGCCGAACTTCAACGTCGACCAGGAGCAGACGCTCCAGTCCATGGACCGGCTCGAGGCAGTCCTCGAGGAGACCGGTGCCACGCTTTGGATCGAGCACGATAAAGCCCTGGCGGAGACCCTTCGCAAAGCGCCCGCCTTCTACGATTGAGCCCGCGCCGGGTGGCGCCGGTTCAGTCCAGGATGTTCGCGCCGCCGTCGTCGAGCTGCTCAGGCCGCCGCCAGTAGCTGAACTGGGGCGTCCAGCTCGATTCGTCCAGCCCGGCGAGCGCAAACACGTTCCAGATCGAGCAGTACAGATCGCCCGGCCATGTAGTTTCCGCCTCCATGGGAAGCAAGACGGAACTGCCAGCCCCGTGAATTGGCGAAAAGGCGCTGGGTTTCCGGCGCGTCCTTGGACAGCACCACCACCGCCATGGCCGACTCCAGGTGTGGCAGAAGGCTGTTCAGCCCGTCCGCCCAGAGGGTGCAATAGCGGCATCCCTGGCCCATGTTGTGGATGGCGAGCAGCGTGTCCCGGGACCCGAAAAGATCCAGCAGACTCGCCTCGCCGGTCAGCGTGGCGAACGTGTAGTTGGGCACCTCGTCGCCCACGTTCGCCTTGCGCAATTCGTGAAGCTCTCGAGTCAGGTCGAAGATCTGACGTTCCAACGTCTCTATTCGATCACTGCTCATTCCTTCCTCCTCGATTCTAGAATCAGGCACCTGTGGAACCCTGCTTGATCTCCCGCCTGGCCCGCCGCCTGGAAAAAGCCTCGCGCAGCTGGTGAAGCCGGTCGGCGGTCAGCGGATAGCGCCAGATGACGAACACCGAGGCGGCGTAGAGCAGCATGGGTACCACCGTGATGTTCAGCCGCAGCGCGAGAAGCTCGTCCGGGCCGTTCTCGCCCTTGGGGTCGAAGCCGAAGTAGGCGACGGCGGGCAACGCCAGGCCCACGGCGATGGCCTGGAACAGCTTTTGGCCCAGCGACCAGACCGCCATGTAGGAACCCGCCACGTGATTGCCCGTTCGCAGGGCCGCGACGTCGATGACATCCGCCTTCATGGACAGGGAGATGGCGGTGAAGTTGCCGCTTGCGATGCCGTACAGCCCCAGGACGATGCCCAGGCCGACCACGTCGCCAGAGCCGAGCATCAGGTATCCGGGACTGGCAATGGCATAGATGGCGGCGCCGAGCAGCCAGGTCTCCTTCTTTCCGATCCGGTAGGAAATCTGCAGCCACAGCGGCAGGGAGAGCAGCTGCACGAAGTAGAAGCCCAGCAGGATGGCCTGGGTGTACCCCTCCACGTCCACCACGAACGTGGCGAACAGCATGAACATGGATGACGCCCAGGTGGTGCCCATGGACAGCATCAGAAAACCCGTGAACAGCAGCATGAAAGAACCGTTCGAGAACATCTGTCGGCTGCTCACGAGCAGGTTGGCCTCGGTGGCACGGTGCTTCTCCGGCTCCGGCACTTTCCACAGCGCCAGGGCCATCAGAACCGGCAGCAGCACCAGGGCCATGAAGCCGACGATGGTCAAACCTTCCCGGGGCAGGGAACCGTAGCCGAAAAGCTCCCCGGAGAGGGTGGGAATCGCCAGCACGCTCACGTTGCCGAGGTAGCCGAATGCCTGGCGCCAGCCCGTTATGCGCGTACGTTCGTTGTAGTCGTCGGAGAGCTCGGCGCCCCAGGCGAAGTATGGAATGTTGATCATGGTCCAGCCCAGCCACAGCAGCATGGACCAGATGAAGAGGTGCCAGTTGGTGACGGGCCCCATGGGAGCGAACAGTTGCCAGGCGGAAACCATCATGACGAGGGCGCCGCCGGCGAGCCACGGCTTGCGTTTGCCGAACCGGGTCTGGGTGCGATCGCTGAGATAGCCGATCAGCGGGTCGGTGATCACGTCGCTGATGCGCGCCAGCATGAGGATCAGGCCGATGTCCGTCAGGTCCAGGCCCAGGTCCCGCGAGTAGACGAAGGGCAGGTAGAGCGAGACGGGTATCGCCGCCAGATAGATGGCGTAGTCGGGCAGCCCGAAGTAGAGAAGGGTGGAACGCGAAAGGCGTTTTTGCGACATGAGACCCCCGAGCCTAAACGGGCGTGTCAGCCACCGTCAGGCAGCCCGCCAGGTCGGCGGCGCTCAGAGCTGCCCCAGGGTGTCCGCTTCCTTGAGGATTTCCATCAGCAGCGTGCGGGCCTGGGACTCGTCGGCTTCCGCCGTCTCCAGGCTTCTGGAGCTGATTCCCGGTATCCGGGCAATCATCAGGTTGCCGGACACGGAATATACGCCCGAGTACTGCCTGCCTTTGTACTCGATAGCCAGCTGGTTGGTCCCTGCGCTCATAGCCTCCCCACCGGGTCACGTTGTTTGTCGGATTTGCACTGAAAGATAACACGATTGGGCGAACACTGAAGGGCCCGGGCGCGTCTCGGAAACCCCGTATGGTCCGGCCTGGGGCGACTGCCGATAGTGGAAGGGACGCTTTCCTGGTGAGAAGAGGGCCAATATGGCGGGCGATGCGAGAGCGACCATTGCGCTCGATGTCAGCGAATCCATCTGGGAGCGGTTCTTCTGCGTGTTTCCTCTGGTGGTGGTTGGCACGGTCGAGCCGGACGGAACCTATGACCTGGCGCCCAAGCACCTGGCCATGCCGATGAGCTGGAAGAACCACTTCGGCTTCGTCTGCACCCCGCGCCACCGGACGTATCAGAACATCGAGCGGACGGGCGAATTCACCGTGACCTACGCGCGGCCTTCTCAGGCGGTGCTTTCGAGCCTCGCGGCCACCCCGCGATGTGAGGATGGCAGCAAACCCATCACCGCCGCGTTGCCGACGCGGCCAGCGCAGACGGTTGCCGGCGTCTTTCTCGATGACGGTTACCTCTTTCTCGAATGTCGGCGCTATCGCGTCTATGACGACTTCGGCACCAACAGCCTAATAACCGGCGAGATCGTTGCCGCTGGCGTGGCGGAGGATGCTCTGCGCAGCGCCGACGAGGACGATCAGGACGTGATCCGCCGGGCGCCGTTGCTCAGCTTCCTCTATCCGGGGCGGATTGCCGAGATCTCGGCCAGCCAGCAGCTGCCCCTGCCCGCGGGATTCTCCAGGTAGCCGGATGAGCCGGGCCGATGACATTCGTCGCCACCTCCAGGCGGAAGAGCCGGAGATGCTGGAGCTGCTAACCGCTCTGGTCTCCCTGGAGTCACCGTCCGATGTCCCCGAGACTCAGGGGCCCGTGCTCGATGAGCTGCAGCGGGCTTTCGACGGTCTCGGCTACCGGACGATCCGGGTGCCGGGGCGCGCCTCGGGCGGCCATCTCTATGCTCGGCCGGGCCGCCGCCGATCGGGCGGCAACCGGAGATGGCAACTGCTCCTTGGCCACTGCGACACGGTCTGGCCGGTAGGGACCCTGGAGAAAATGCCCCTGGCTGCGGATGGGAACCACCTGAAAGGTCCGGGCATCTACGACATGAAGGCGGGCCTGGTTGAGATGGTCTTCGCGCTCAAAGCCCTCGAGGCGCTGGGCCTCGAGCCCGAAGTGGAGCCGGTGATTTTCATCAACTCCGATGAGGAGATCGGCAGCCGGGAGTCCACGCGCTACATCCGCGCGCTCTCGCAGCGGGCCGACCGGGCGCTGGTCATGGAGCCTTCCCTGGGGCCCCGGGGCCGGCTGAAGACGGCGCGCAAGGGCGTTGGCCGATTCACCGTTACGGTTCGCGGCAAAGCGGCTCATGCGGGTCTGGATCCAACGGCTGGCGCTAGCGCCATCCTCGAGCTCTCCCACGTGATTCAGAAGCTCTTTGCCCTGAACGACCCCGAGCGGGGGGCATCCGTCAACGTCGGCGTGATCGACGGTGGCGTGCGCGCCAACGTGGTGGCGCCGGAAAGCAGCGCCGTGGTGGATGTCAGGGTGGCCAGCCAGGAAGATGCGGAGCGCATCGAGCGGGCGATACTCAGCCTCGAAGCGGAAACGCCGGGCGTGTCTCTCGGCGTGGTCGGCCGCATCGGCCGGCCACCGCTGGAGCACACGCCGGCGAACCGTCAGTTGTGGCGCGTGGCCACGGATCTGGCATGCGAGCTCGGCATTCAGCTGGAAGAAGCCATGGCCGGCGGGGGCTCGGACGGAAACACCACCAGTCTGTTTACCGCCACCCTGGACGGTCTGGGCGCGGTGGGCGATGGCGCCCACGCGGATCACGAGCACATTCAGGTAGACCAGCTGTCCCAACGCTGCGCGCTGCTGGCCATGCTCCTGCTTGCCCCTCCCCTGAACTCCGGAACCGGTTGAGGATCGGCGCGTGCGACACCTGCTGACATCCGTTACCCGCATCTGCGACCTTGCCGAGGGCGCTTTCGACGTGGCGCCGGTCCCGAAAGACACCTGGGCGACCGGCGACTACGTGGTCGGGGAAGTACTCGATGCCTCCGGATATCACAACGTCGAGCTGCCCAATGGCCGCCTGATGGAAGCCATGGAAGGCGATCGGGTCGTCGGCGCTTTCGGGGCTCGAGCGGCCACCCTCGAAGCCGTGGGTGACTGGCAGAGCATTCAGGGCGATGAGTTCGACGCGCTGACCCCCGCGGGGCTCTTCGGCCGCCTCACCTCCGTGTCTCCTTTTCTGCCGAGGCTAATGGGCATGCGCTACCTGGGGCACGTGCACGCCAACGGCGTTCGCCAGACCATGGACGGGGCCGTGACGCCGGCTCCTGACGCGGCCCTGACCGTGCCCATCGTTCTCATCACCGGGACCTCCATGTCCTCGGGGAAGACCATGTCCGGCCGCCTCATCGTGAGGCTGTTGAGCCGGTTGGGGTTCAGGGTCGTTGGCGCAAAGCTCACCGGGGCGGCCCGTTACCGCGATGTTCTCAGCTACGAGGATGCGGGCGCAGCGGCCGTCTTCGACTTCGTGGACGAAGGGTTGCCGTCCACGGTGGGTGATCCGGCGGATTTTGCCGCGCGTCTGGAACGGTTGCTCAGCCGGATTGCTGGCGCGGCGCCGGACGTGGTGGTGGCCGAAGCGGGCGCCTCGCCGCTGGAGCCCTACAACGGGAAAACGGCCATCGACGTGCTCGGCGACCGGGTCCGTTTCAACCTGCTGTGCGCATCGGACCCCTACGCGGTGGTCGGTGTTGCTTCGGCCTTCGAGCGCACGCCCGATCTGGTTGCCGGCGGCGCGGCGAACACCACCGCCGGCATTGAGCTGGTGTCGAAGCTGTCGGGCCTCACGGCCATGAACCTGCTCGGCAAGGACTGCCACGAGCCCCTGACCCGGATGCTGCGCGACAAGCTCGGTCTTTAGCCGTTCAGCCGACGCGCGCCAGCGGGGTGGGATGCCCCGCGGCGCCGGGCCGGCAGCGCCAGACGCAGCCGCCCAGGGCTTTGTCGTCCGTGTTGTCGGCGCTCACGATGTACAGGTCCCGATAGTCCGAGCCGCCGAAGGCGCAGCTGGTGACCCAGCTGGCGGGCACGCGGATCTCGTCGACATGGTTGCCCCCGGGGTCCAGAACGACCACCCGGCCGCCCTGAACGTGGGCGACCCAGAGATTTCCCTCGGTGTCCACGCACAAGCCGTCGGGGATGCCCTTTTCGAAGGCGGGCTTGGCGATATGTCGTCTGTTGGACAACGCGCCCGCGTCGTCCAGATCGTGCGCCCAGATTCCCCGGCTGGTCGAGTCGACGTGGTACAGAGTCCGTCCGTCAGGAGAGAAACCGATGCCGTTGGAGATGCCCACGCCGCCATAGAGCTCCGTGACGCTGCCGTCCAGGTCGATGCGGTAGGCCTCCCCCGGCGGGTCCGGCTCGTCGTCCAGGTTGGCGATGTCTGCACGTATCGAGCCAACGTAGATGCGCCCCGAGGCGTCGGCGTGCAGATCGTTGAAGAAGCGCACGCCGTCGCGCTCGAGCAGCACGCGCTCCTGACCGTCGCGCCAGAGGACGACGCTGGGTCCGGTCATCACGAAACCGCCATTCGCGTGCATGAGCAGGCCGCCGACCATTCGCCGGTCGCGCACGACGACCTCGATGATGCCATCCGGATCGCGCCGGTTCACCGTCCCGCCGTAGACGTCCGAAAACCACAGCGCCCCGTCTGCGTCGGTGCGCGGACCCTCTAGAAGACGATAGCCGCTTGCCAGGAGTTCCAGCTCGACGTTCATAGGCTTGTTTCCCGTGCTCAGGGGCCGATGCGGCGCCCGGATGATGGTCGGTCGAAGGATCCGTGCCGAAACTTTTCGGCGTCGATCTCCATCTTGCTCACCGGCCCGGTGGTGGTGCCCTCGTGGACGCAGACGCGCTCTAAGATGCGCCACTCGTCGCCGCGCTTCTCGTAGACGTCCAGGTATCGGCCGTACCACGTGTCGAGCACGTCGGCGCCATCCTGGAACAGAAAGGTGACGTTGTATGCCTCGCCTCGCGCGTGAATGCCGTCGGGGTCGAGCTCGATGCTGTGGTTGAAAATGCAGTGGCTGGTGGAGCGCCAGCGCAGGTGGCTCACCATGCACATCTCTGCGAACTCCATCGCGTTGCCGACGAACACGCCGTGATCGTCCGTGGCCTCCGGCCAGTAGGCCGACTTCATCAACGCCTCGTCCAATCGGTCGACGCCGCGGCAGTAGCGCTTCGCGGCGTCCCGGATGCACTCGAGATCCGACAGTTGCTCAGGCGTGTAAGCCATGTGTCTCTCCCCTGATCAGCTAAGCGGCTCAATTATTCAACGTCGCGACGCCGGGAGCCAGCCACATCTGGGGGCCCCGCCGAGGTGGCTGCTAGAATGCCGCCTTCTCCCGGGGGCCGGAGGTCGAGCATGGTAGATGACTCTGGAACGTTCCCGACGGCCGGTGTGCTGGGGCGGGCATTTCGCAGCGGCGAGCTCTCGCCGGTTGCGGTGACCCGTGAGCTGCTCGAGCGGATCGATCGACTGAACCCGGCTCTGGGCGCCGTGCATCGGCTGTGCCCCGAACGGGCCATGGCGGAAGCCGCCGCGGCGGAGCGGGCTTTTTCGGCCGGCGAGGCGCGGAGTCCCCTGCAGGGTGTTCCCTACCTGGTCAAAGATCTTTTCGACGTTGCCGGTCTGCCCACCACCGCAGGGACCCGTCTGCTGGAGGACAACGTGGCGGAGGCAGATTCCACTGCCGTGGCCAGGCTTGCCGCTGCGGGCATGGTGCTCCTGGGCAAGACGGTGACCGTGCAGTTCGCCTACGGCGGGGCCGGTGTGAACCACGATCACGGCACGCCGCGTAACCCTTGGCGTCAGGACCACTACCTTCCGGGGGGATCCAGCAGCGGCTCGGCGGTGGCGGTGGCGGCGGGTCTCGCGCCGTTGGCGCTCGGCAGCGATACGGGGGGATCCGTCCGGATCCCGGCCTCCCTCTGCGGGATCACGGGGCTCAAGACGACGGTGGGCAGGATAAGCCGGGCGGGCGTGTACCCGCTCAGCTGGAGCCTGGATTCCGTGGGGCCGCTCGCCCGCAGCGTCGAGGACGCAGCACGTGTGTATCAGCTGCTCGCCGGGGCCGACCCGGGCGACGAAACCACCCTCGGCCGCCCGGCGGGCGACGTGCTGGCCGGGTTGGAAGACGGTTTAGACGGGCTGAAGATCGGAATACCGGAAAACGTGTTCTGGGAAGAGGTGGATGCCGAGGTGGCCGAAGCCGTGCTGGCCAGCGCCGATGTGCTCAGATCTCTGGGCGCGCGCGTCGAGCGAATGGCCTTCCCCGCCGCGGACGGCGCCAGGCTGCTCAATCCCAGGGGTCTCGTCATCGCGGCGGAGGCCTATGCCGTGAACCGCCGTTTCATGGACGACCACTATGACGAGCTGGATCCGGTAGTCGCCACGCGCATGATCCAGGGCAAGGGCGTCGCTGCCGCCGACTACATCGAAAATCTCCTGCAGTGGCAGGCCCTGCGCGTGGAAGCGATGAAACAGATGGCAGGGGTGGATGCGCTCATCTGCCCCTCGACGATGATTCCGGCGACCCCGCTGGCCGACTGCGACTGCGATCTCGACCGCTACGTGGAACGCAATCTGGCGTATCTGCGCAATACCAGCATCGGCAACGTTCTGAATCTCTGTGGGCTCAGCGTCCCCTGCGGATTTACCGCCGCGGGGCTTCCCATCGGCGCGATGATCTGCGGCTCTCCATTCGCCGAGGCCACGGTGCTGCGGATCGGGCACGCCTATCAGCGGGCTACGGACTGGCACCAGCGGGTGCCACCGCTGGACTGGGCGGCGGGCGTGCAGTCGAGTTGACGAGGGCGCGGCGACGGGCCGTCGCGCGATGCCAGCTGGTAGCGGTAGTCAGATCAGGACTGGTCGCCGCCGGCCGGTCGGTAGGAGAACTTCTGGCCGCCGATGCTGGCTTCGTACATCAGACCACCCTTGGCGATGGTGAACACCTTCATGCCCTTGTAGTAAGCCGTGCCGGCGGTGGTCGCATCCTTCTTGCCACCGCTTGCCCCCGCCGTCGCTCCCGAGGTGGACGCGCTTGCCGATGCGCCCGCGGTGATGGCCACGGCGCTGGCGTTGGCTCCGAACTCGAAGTTGCCGGTGGAGAACTCGCGGAAGGAACGCTCGTCCTGGAAGAAGATGATCTGGCTGAAACCCTGCCCACCGATCTGAAAGCCGATGGTGAGCTGTGTCATGGTGGTGTTGCCCACGTGATTGCCGCCGACGTAGACCCGGCCTTTGCCCCGGGCGCCGCCGATGCCGAAGCCACCTTTGCCGATGGTGGGGAACACGGCGTAGCCGTAGCTCTTCGCGAAGAACTCGTTGCTGTCGCCAGCGTTGCGGAACAGCTCCACGGTTTCATCGTACTTGTCCGCTGCAGCGCTGCCTGAGATGAGCATCATCAGGATGGCGGTGACCAGGGTGGCGGTTCGATGAGTTCGAAACATTCAGACGACTCCTTGAAGAAAGCAGTTCTCGAGCGGCCGGAAGGATAGCACTTCCCAGCTTGTTCGAAAGGATAATCCCTGCAACTGAACCGCGCCTGAACCGACCTCGGCCGTGCATCAAGGGGGGCTTCGAGGTTAGATTAGCCCGTCTACTTGACGAGAGCTGTGCCATGGCCGGATCGAGCCGGGAGCAATGGTCGTCGCGCTTCGGGTTTCTGATGGCCTCCATCGGCTTTGCCGTGGGTCTCGGTAACATCTGGCGCTTTCCGTACATCACGGGCGAGAACGGCGGCGGCGCGTTCGTGATCGTCTATCTGCTCTGCGCTTTCGGCATCGGCGTGCCGATACTGATGGCCGAGGTGATGATCGGGCGCCGGGGGCGGCTCAGCCCGCCGGGATCCATGCGCGAGGTCGCCGTGGCGGAGGGTCGCTCCCGTCAGTGGCAGTGGGCGGGCGGGCTGAATCTCGCCACCGCCTTCATCATCGAGGTGATTTACTGCGTCGTTGCGGGCTGGGTTCTCTACTATCTTTATCAGGCCGTCACCGGCGGGTTCGTCGGTGTCGATGCGGGCTCGGCACAGGCCGGCTTTGCACAGCTCATGGACGACACCGGCACCATGCTGTTCTGGACGGTAGTCGGCCTGGTCGTTACCGGCCTCATCATCTATGCCGGCGTGGAGAAGGGCATCGAGCGCGCGGTGCGGATTCTCATGCCGACGCTGTTCGGCCTCCTCGTTCTGCTCGCGGTCTACAACGTGTTTGCCGGCGGTTTCGGCCAGGCCCTCGATTACCTGCTCTCGGCGGACTTCAGCAAGCTGAACGCGGCCACGGTCCTGATAGCTGTGGGCCAGGCCTTCTTCTCCATCGGCGTAGCGCTGGCGGGAATGATGACGTTCGGCGCCTACCTGCCGCGCGACGTTTCCATCGGTCAAAGCGTCCTGGTGATCGTGTTCGCCGACACCCTCGTGGCGCTGACGGCGGGGCTGGTGGTCTTTCCCGCGGTGTTTCACTTCGGTCTCGACCCGGCCGGCGGCCCCGGCCTCATCTTTCAGACGCTGCCGGTGGCTTTCGGCCAGATGCCGGGTGGGCAGCTGGTCAGCATTCTCTTCTTTCTGCTGCTCTCCGTTGCGGCCGTTACCTCCATGGTAGGGCTCTTGGAGCCGCTCACGTCCTGGCTCGAGGAGCACCGGGGCCTCAGCCGGCACGGCAGCGCGGTGCTCGTGCTGGGTTCGGTGGCGGCCCTGAGCGTGCTGAGCATTCTCTCCTACAACGTCCTCACCGGATTCCGCGTTTTCGGTCGGGACCTCAACGGCGTGTTCGACTACCTGTCGAACCAGATCATGCTTCCGCTCGGCGGCTTTCTCATCGCGCTGTTCGTTGGCTGGTTTGTCAGCAAGGCGACATCGCGGGACGAGCTGGACATTCCCGACTCCCGGTACTTCCAGACGTGGCACGCGTTGATTCGCTACGTGGTGCCTCCGGCGGTGCTGGCAATTCTCGTTTTTGGCGTGATGAGCTGACGACGCGCGCCGGCCTGCGGCGTGGGGCCGATCGAAGACCCTGTTGGCCCGGCGCGTTCCTGCGTCAGGCCGAGCCCTGCTGGAGGAGTTCCTCGAGCGGATCGCCGTTTTCGTAACGCTGCAGCAACTTCTCGGGGTCGAAGCCCACGCCGATGGGGTTCGCGGCAAAGGCATCTGAACGCATGAAGCCCTGCAGGTCCTCCACGGAGTCGAGGTTCTCGACCTGGAACTCGACTCGGTTGCCGTCGGGGTCCGCGTAGTACAGGGACGTCGTCAGCCCGTGGTTGATCGGCCACACCGGCAGGATGTCCGCTGCCTTCAAGCGCTTGTAGGTAGCCATGAGATCGCCCAGGGAGCCCAGCGTGTAGGCTACGTGGTCGAGTCCCGGAGCACCGGGGGTGGCAGCCTCGACGGGCGTTTGCACGAGGGCCAGGCGGTGATGCTCCTCGTCGTAGGTCATGAACGCCAGCATGTCGGCCCGGTGCACCATCTCCATGCCGAGCACGGTGGCGTACCAGTCGATGGATGCTTCGATGTCCGATACGCGCAGCACGAAGTGCGCGAACTTGGCCGGCTTGATCAGATGCTCTGCGTCGACGGTTCTCTTCATGTCAGCTCTCCTTTGTCGTTGGTGCCTGCCATGGCATGGTCGGGATTCGGGGCCGTGGGCGTCTGCGCGTAGCAGGCAACGTCGTAGAAGTCACGCAGGGCGGCGATCCTGCCGTCGCGGATTTCCATGACGCCCGCGATGTGCGGTGTCATCAGGTCCCGGCCGTCGGCGTCCCAATGGTGATCGACGCGCTCGGTGAACACCACCCCGGCCCGGCTGGCAATGTGCAGCACGTCGGCGCTGAAAGACGTCATAGCAGCCAGGATGGGTATCTGCCGGGAAAAGCCACCGGCTTCCATGTGAGCGCGCACGGCGGTCTTGCCGCTCAGCGTCGGCAGCCCGCTGTTGGCCCAGACGAAGTCGTCGGTGCACAGCTCCTCGATCTTGGCGGCAAGGTCACCATCCTCCATCGCCTTGAGCAGCGCCAGCGCGAGCGCCTCGTCTTCGTTGCCCGCCATGGAGAGGTCGATCATCCGGTGCTGTCTCCCAGAAGCGCTCAGCCCGAACCCTAACGCCGGGGCTGGAACGAGCGCAAGGCCTCGGCTTGCAGCGACACCCGCTCGCGCCCCGTGACGGGCTGCCGCCGGTTGCCTGAAACAAGGTAAGCCACGTAAATCATCGGGTCGACGGCGTGGAGCTCGACCTCGACGTGGCCGCCGCCGCTGATGAGGGCGGTGATCTCGGCGAGCGTCATCGGGCAACCTGCTCGAGGTTGCGGGTGTCGAAGGTCAGCCCAGCCGCCGCCAGCGTCGCCGGATCCAGCCTGGCGAGCGCCGTTGCGTCCATCCGCAGGAAGCAGTCGAAGAAGGCCCGCGCGGTGAGCTGCTGAACGGCCTGGGCCCGCTGCGGCTCGATCAGCTCGAAGGTCTCATCCGGAGCGAGGGCGCGTCGCGCCTGGCCCGGCTTCAGCCCCGGCCACCAGTACCGGGCTGCGCAGGTGAACGCGTCGTGGTCGGCGTTCGCGAGCAGACCCCACATGGCTGGCGCACGGCTCCGGATGAAGGCTTCAAAGAGCGCAGGGTGAGGATTCTCCGGGGTCGGCTTCGCCCCGGCCTGGCTGCTGGCCATGCCGATCAGCAGATCGTCTTCGGCGCCGCTCAACAGGAACGTCGGCTTGCGCAATTCGAGAAACGGGGCGTTGCGCCAGGCGGGCGCCGCCACGGCGAACGTGCAGGCCAGGCGCTCATCGGCGCAGGCGGCGCGCAGAGCCGTGGCAGCACCGAATGAGCGGCCGAGGAGACCGGCGCGGTCGGCGCGCAGGCGTCCTGCCCAGGGTCCCCGAGCGTTGGCGGCAGCCAGCCAGTTCAAGGCGGTGTCCAGGTCGCGCACCCGCTCGTGGAGCGCATCGTTCAGCTGTCGCTCTGCCGTGCCTTGCTCCCTGTGCGGTCGCAGCGGTGAGTAGGTCTGCCCGAAGCCGGCCCTTGCTCCGTAGGCTCCGCGGCTGTCCGTGATCTCCCTCACCAGGCGGACGTGCTCTGCCTGTTTTGCAGAGGGGCCGGTCTCGTCCAGCCAGGGATCCCGTCCGAGCTGAGCAAACGGGCTGCTGCCGGTGTGCTCGGGCACGATCACCGCGTACCCGTGGCTGGCCAGATGCTCGCAGACGCTCTCCAGGTTGTGCCGGCTGCCGGCGTCTCCGGGAGATGCAATCAACACGGGAAAGGGTCCGCCGTGTGTTGCCAAAGGGGCATTCAGGCAGCTGCCGCGCTCGCGCGAAAAGAGTTCGTCGATTGCGGCTTCGATCTCCTGGCCGGTCACGCCGGCCGCGACGGTTTCGTGAGTCAGGTGCCGGAACGTCGTGCTGGTCATGAGGTCGCGGTGCACGCTGGCATCCCCGAACACGTAGTCGGCGTAGGTGGCCCTGGTCGCGCAGACCGGGTCGCGCCGCGGTCGAGATGCCTGACGTTTTCGGGGTATAACTTGGGATCGACATCGCTGGGGTAGAGGGGAGATGGATTATCTGACGGTTGACGAGGCAAAACGGGCAACGGGTTTGCGGCTCGTGCTCACCCAGGGCGTGCCTGGCCCCTGGGGTGAGTCGGCCAAGGCGCTGTTCGACCTGAAGGGCGTTGCCTACCATCCCGTGGCGCAGAAGGGCGGGGCGGCAAACGAGGAGTTGCTGGCCTGGACGGGCCATCGAAACGCGCCCATCGCCATTCTCGACGACGAGCCGCCGCGGGCGAGCTGGCTCGAGATCCTCTTTCTCGCCGAGCGGCTCGGCGAGTCGCCCCGGCTTCTGCCCGAGGACATCGACCAGCGCATGCTCGTCATCGGGCTTTCCAGCGAGATCTGCTCTCCCGGCGGCTTTGCCTGGCAGTCCCGCATGTTTCTGCTCCAGGGGATGGCCAAGGCGGCCGGCGATCAGCCGGAAAACTTTCCCATGCTCAAGGATTACAGCTACAGCCAGGAAGCGGCCGACCGGGCAGTCGCGAGCGTGAAGCCCATACTCGACCGGCTTGGGCGGCAGCTGGATATGCAGGCCGCTGCCGGCAGCGACTACCTGGTAGGAGGCGAGCTGACGGCGGTGGACGTTTACTGGGCGTTCTTCTCACAGCTGCTCGTGCCGCTGCCGGAAGCCATCTGTCCCATGCCGGGCTTTCTCCGGAAATCTTACGGGATGCTGGGAACCCAGCTCGAGGAGCCGGCGCCGGCCAGCCTGCTGGCCCATCGCGACCGGATTCTCGAGCGGCACATCGCGCTGCCGCTGACTTTTTGACGATTGGTTTCACGCGGCTTCGCCGCTCTGGGAGGGAGAAGACCATGCTCAGCACGCCAACCGAAGCAAACATCGCAGCCATCTGTGAATCTCTTGGCATCGAGGCCGATGCCGCGGAGGTCGCCGTTTACCGTGACCTGGTGGAGGGTTCCATCGCGGGGTGTGCCCTGGTGGACGAGATGCCGGACGACATGGCGGATTGGACCGGGGGTGAACGCACGTGGGAGCGCCCGGCCGCTGCCGACAACCCTTTCAACGCCTGGTACGTGAAGACCAGCGTCGCCGGCGCGCCCGACGGCCCGCTGGTCGGGCGAACCCTGGCCATCAAGGACAATGTGCTCGTGGGCGGCGTGCCGCTGATGAACGGCACCAGCATCCTCGAAGGCTACGTCCCGCCGGTCGATGCCACCATCGTGACCCGGATTCTCGAGGCGGGTGGGACCATTGCCGGCAAGTCGGTCTGCGAGGCCTACTGCTTTTCCGGCGGCAGCCACACTGCCAGCTCGGGATTCGTCACGAACCCCCACGATGCGAGCCGAGCCGCTGGCGGTTCCTCGTCGGGCAGCGGCGCTCTCGTTGCAGGCGGCGTCGTGGACATGGCCATCGGCTGCGACCAGGGGGGGTCGATCCGCATGCCCGCTTCGTTCTGCGGTGTGGTGGGCATGAAGCCCACCCACGGGCTGGTGCCGTACACGGGCATCCTCGGCATGGGCCCGGCCATCGATCATGTCGGGCCCATGACCGCTACCGTGCGTGACAACGCCCTTCTGCTCGAGGTCATCGCTGGCCCGGACGGCCTGGACAGTCGGCAATACGGAGCGCGGGAGCAGGCATACTCGGCTGGGCTGGAAGACGGTGCGCGGGGCCTGCGCGTGGGCGTGCTGAGCGAGGGGTTCGGCCGCGAGGATTCAGAAGCGGACGTGGATGCCAAGGTGCGCGCGGCCGCCGAGCGCTTCGGCCGCCTGGGGGCGGACGTCAGTGAGGTTTCCGTGCCGCTCCACGCGGTGGCTTCGGCCATCTGCTTTTCGGTGATTCAGTCCACCGTGGAAACCATATTCGGTCATGACGGCGCTCTGATAAGCCGCCTGGATCCTGCCGTTGCCAGCCTGGTGGCCGCTCAGCACGCCTGGCGCGACCGGGCCGACGAGCTGCCTGCAAACGTCAAGGTGATGTTGATGTCGGCCGAATATCTGCGTCGCGAGCACGGCTGGGAATACGTGGCCAAAGGCGTCAATCAGATCCGCCGGTTGCGGGCGGCCTACGATGCGGCGTTGGCCGAAGTGGATCTGCTGTTGTTGCCGACCACGCCCATGAAAGCCACCGAGCTGCCGGCACCGGACGCCGACCCGGCCACCGTGCTCGGGCTGGCATTCGCCCCGCTGAGCAACACCATGGCGTTCAACAATACCCATCACCCGGCGATTTCCGTGCCCTGCGGCATGAGTGACGGGCTGCCCGTGGGCATGATGCTGGTGGGCGGCCACTTCGAGGAGTCCCTGCTCTACCGCGCCGCTTTCGCCTTCGAGCAGCACGAGGACTGGCGCGAGCTTTGAGCGCCCCGGTCAGGCGCAGGGGTCAATCTGCCGGGGGTGCCTCTGGAAAGGTGGCCGAGAGCATGTACTCGACGGCGTCCTGCACTGCCCGCTCGCTGAGTTCCTCGGCACCGCCCATGGCGGGCATTCCCAGATAGCCGTCCTCGGCGTGCTCGGCCAGCACGGCCGTCCAGAGCGGTGAGCGGTTTGACCAGCTCTGATCGTCCCCGATGCGGGGCGCGCCCGCGACCCCTGTGTCGTGGCAGCTCGCACATGCCATCGCATACGCGGCCTGACCGGCCGGCGGCGATTGGAGCGACGCCGGAGAGTCGTCGGCTCGGACGGCGGCGGGCCCGTCTGCCGGACGTTCGGAGCAGCCGGCCGCCGCGGACAGCGTGACGGCAAGAGCAAGGGCGGTGCGAAATCTGGTCACGGCGGTTTCTCGACTGGTCGTTGAGTAAAGGCTAAGTATCATGCGGCCGGCGCGCAAGCGGGCGTTTGACCGAGCCTCCTGGCGCGGCAGAAACCAGACTGGTCAGAAAGTTCTACGCCTGCAACTTCAAGGACGGCAAAGGCATCGCCGATCTCTAAGGCGCTCGGGACGTCTTGGTGGAGCAGGTGGGCAAGGCGGCTTACCTGACGTCTGACGCCGGCGCGGCCGGCAGATGCCCGGTCTTCACGAGTAGCCGGGCGCCCGAGGGCGACCTCAGCCGGTGAGAGAAGCCTGCCGGGCTGCGGATCCACGTGCCCTCGGGATAGACGCCGTGCTCGTCGCGGATCTCGCCTTCGAGGACGAACATCTCCGCGCCCTCGGGGTAGGCGCGCTCTGGCATCCGGGTACCTGTAGCCAGCCGCGCAAGGCTCACGCGCTCGGTGCCGAAAGCGTGCAGCGCCATGATCGTGACGCCCTCGGCCTCTCCTGGCGACCAGCTGCCGGAGTTGGTGTCTGTGCGAACGTACTCGTCGTCGCCAATCTGAAACTGCCGCAGCTTCACCAAGATAGTCGTGCCGCTCTGCGTGTGGGGACGGTGTCTGGACCCAATGGGGTTGCGGACGTACCACCCGGCCGGGTAGTCGCCCGACTCGTCCGAAAAGACCCCGTCGAGAACGAAAAACTCTTCCCCGCCTGAGTGCTCGTGCTGGGCGAAGAAAGATTCCGGCGCGTAGCGGACGATGGACGTCGCCCGGGCGATCTCACCACCGTCCCGCTCGAGCATGCGTCGATCCACCCCTGGCAGCGGAGAAGGCACCCAAGGCAGTTCCGGGCTTTTTACCACCGCCCGTCGGCTCAGATCCGCGTGGATCTTCATGGCGCCATCAACGGCGGGGCGGGCCCACGTGGACCAGGCGCCCGTTGTCCAGGCCGAGCCGGCCCACCCGGGCGGCGTCCCGCCGCACGCCCCGAACGGGCGCGAGCATGAAGAGGTCGCCGTTACGCCCGGTCATCTGGCGCGGCACGCCGACTTCCCTCGCCAGCTCCGCGTTTGCCTGCATGTGCGCCTCCTCCCCGTGAACGGGGAGGGCAACGTCTGGCCGCACCCAGCGGTAGAGGTCGCGCAGCTCGTCCCGGGCAGGATGCCCCGATGCGTGGATCGGCATGTTGAGCTCGCTGTCCTGAATCACCGTGACGCCAAAACGTTCGAGCCGGCGGATGAGCTTTTCCACGGCCGGCTCGTTGCCGGGAATGACCCGGGAGCTGAAGAGGACGGTGTCCCGGGGTTCCAGATTCAACAGCGGGTGCGTGTCAGCGGCCAGCCGGTCCAGCGCGGCGCCGGGCTCGCCCTGGCTGCCGGTGGCGACGACGAGGACCTCGTCCGGCGGCAGGTAGCCGATGTCGGCGGCGTCGGCGAAGGCCAGATCGGATTCCCACACGCCGGACGCCCGGGCGGCGGCGTAGTAGTTGTGCAGGCTTCTGCCGAGCAGGCAGGCGAAGCGGCCGGTATCGGCGGCTACGCGAATCAGCGTGTGCAGCCGGGCGACGTTGCTGCCGAAGCAGCCGACGATCACCCGGCCTCTGGCACCGCTGACCAGATCCAGCAGCCCGGCGTAGAGCTCTCCCTCGCTGATGGAACGCCCTTCCACCATGGCGTTGGTGGAGTCGCAGACCATGGTGCCGATCGGCTCGTCGGCCAGCTGCCGGCAGCGCGCCTCGTCGTAGTCCGCCCCGATCACGGGCGAGGGATCCAGCTTCCAGTCGCCGGTGTGGAACACGCTACCCGCCGGGGTTCTGATGACCAGCGCCTGGGGCTCCGGGATCGAATGTGTCAGAGCCACCCACTCCACGTCGAAGGGCTCCAGGGTCAGACGGTCGCCGCTTCTCACCACGTGAATGGGCACGTCGTCCAGAAGCCGGGCCTCGGCGAGCTTGCGACGCAGCACCTCGGCAGTGAACGGCGTTGCGTAGACCGGACATTGAAGCTGGCGCCAGAGGTGGGCAACCGCGCCGACGTGATCCTCGTGGGCGTGGGTGACGATCAACGCGCAGAGTCGTTGCCGGCGCGAGGCGATGAAAGCCGGGTCCGCCATCTGAATGTGGGGTCCGGACTCCCCGGGCTCGGCGAAGGTGATGCCGCAATCCACCATGAGCCAGCGCCCATCGTGGCCGTACAGATTGAGGTTCATGCCGATCTCGCCGCATCCGCCCAGCGGAAGGAGCCAGAGATCCCGCTCGGTGGGCGTCACGGCTTGTCGAGCCGGCGTCTACCCGTCGGCATCGCTTTCCAGCTTGCGGGCCTCGTTGGCCACGTAGCCCCGGATGATCTCGACCTGATCGGCGCTCATCCGCGCCTGGAAGCCGATCATGCCTCTCGTCTCCAGCGCGCCGTCGTGGACGATCGAGCGCCAGGCGTCGGATGATGCCAGAGCGGGCGACGAGCGAAGGTCGGGCAGGACGCCCGCGCTCAGGGTCTCGAGACCGTGACAGGCGGCGCAGTAACGCCCGAAGAGGTCGAAGCCGGTGTCGAGCTCGTCCGGCGTCAGCGCCACGTCGGCGATGACGGGCTTGAGCGGCTCGGGCTCGAAGGGCGGCAGCTCGGCCGTGCCTCCCAGCTTGAATACCAGCAGCCGCCCGTTCGGGGTCTGGAGCGGGCCGCTGAACGTGGGGAGCGTCAGCGGCAGCCCTCCCCCGTTTCCGGCCATCACGGCCACGTGCTGCTCTCCGTTGACGGCAAAGCTCATGGGCGCGGTGATGATCACGTTCTGGGTGTCGAACGACCAGAGCTGCTTCCCGTCCGTAGCCCGGTATGCGCGGAACGTGCGATCCGTCAGCCCCTGAAAGACCAGGTTGCCGGCCGTGGCCAGCGTGCCACCATTCCACGGGGCTCCGTGCTCGACTCGCCAGGCCTCCCGCTGGTTGACCGGATCCCAGGCGATGAGCCGGCCCTGGTTGGCCGCCACGATCTCCCGCCGCGTTGCCTCGTCCGCGGGCAGGCGAGCGCCCGCGAGCACGACGCCCAGGTTCCACTCGCCGGGCTTGAACGCGAAGCCTTCTTCCTGGGTGTAAACGAAGGGCACCTCCTGGGCCGGGATGTAGACGAGCCCGGTGCCGGGGCTGTAAGACATGGGTTGCCAGTTGTGGGCGCCCGCCCCGCCGACCACTGCGGTAAAGGGCGCGTCGACGAACCGGGCGCCCGGCGCTTCCACCGGCCGGCCGGTCTGAAGGTCCACCCGTTGCGCCCAGTTCACGGGAACGAATTTTTCCGCGGAGACGACCTTGCCGGTTGTGCGATCGATCACGTAGAAAAAGCCGTTCTTCGGCGCGTGGAGCAACACGCGCCGGGGCTCGCCGCCGATCTCCATGGTCGCCAGGGTGATCTGCTGCGTCGACGTGTAGTCCCAGGTTTCGCCGGGCGTCTCCTGGTAGTGCCAGAGGTAGGCGCCCGTGTCGGGGTCCAGCGCCAGCACCGAGGAGAGGAAGAGGTTGTCGCCGCGACCTTCGGAGCGAAGGGCACGCACCCACGGAGAGCCGTTGCCCGTGCCCACGTAGAGCTGGTCGAGCTCGGGATCGTAGACGATGGCATCCCAGACCGTTCCTCCCCCGCCGCCGTAATCGAGGTAAGCGCGCCCGTGCCAGGTGGGTGCGGCGAGGGAGCTCAACACCTCGTCTGACGCGGCGCCGTCCGGGCCGAGCTCCGGGTCGCCGGGCACCGTGTAGAACCGCCAGGCGAGCTCGCCCGTCTCCGCATCGTAGGCGCTGACAAAGCCGCGCACGCCGTACTCCGCGCCGCCATTGCCGATGAAGACTTTCCCTTTGGCGGCTCGCGGAGCGCCGGTGATGGTGTACGGCCTGTCGGGCGGCACCGTCACCGTCGACCAGACCACTCGCCCGTCGCTGGCGTCCAGGGCAATGAGACGACCGTCGATCGTCCCGACGTATACCCTGCCCTGGTAGAAGGCTGCGCCCCGGTTGACGACGTCACAGCAGGCGTTGTAACCGGCGCTTCCGGGCACCTTCGGGTCGAAGCGCCAGAGCTCCCGACCCGTAGCGGCGTCCAGAGCGAACACCTTGCTCCACGCCGTCGTCACGTACAGCACGCCGTCCACCATCAGGGGCGTGCCCTCCTGGCCCCGATGGGTATCGAAATCGAAGTACCAGGCGAGCGTCAGCTGGTCGAGGTTGCCATCGTTGATCTCGTCCAATCCTGAGAATCGCTGCTCGGCGTAGGTGCCGCCGTGGGACAGCCACTGGTCGGGTTCGGCCTGGGCCGCCGCGATGCGGGCGGTGTCGGTGTTGACGGGTCCCGCCGTTTCGGCGGGTCCGCCCTCTGAGCAGCCGGACAGCAGGCCGAGCCAGACGATCGTGTGCAGTGTCTTTCGAAGCATCTTGTCACCTGAGATGATAGTTCGGCGGGCGCCAGGAGCGAGAAAATCCTGGTGGTCACCGACCAGGCCGCAACCATATGTAGCCCTGGGCCGGCATGCAAGGTCATGGTGGGGTCCGGGGCGGCGCCTATCTGTGGCTTTAGGGTAGGATTGCCCCAGTCGTTGGCGGGTTTGCCTGGGGTTGGTCGATGTCTGCATTGGTAGCGAAAGGACAGGTGCTGCGTTCCGAGCGGCGCGCGTGGGTCCCGTGAGGTCGGCTGCGCTGTCCGTTGGTCTGGCTGATCTGACGTTCGACAACCGGTTCACGGCCGCTCTGCCCGGTGATCCGGAATCCGGCAACTCCCGCCGCCGGCAGATCCAGGGCGCCTGCTACTCCAGGGTGGCGCCGACGCCCGTTGCCGCGCCGAGACTGGTCGCCTACTCGCCGGAGACGGCCGAGCTGCTCGGCCTCGGCAGCGCCGACTGCCTGAGCGCGGCATTTGCGGAAGTGTTCTCCGGCAACCGGGTGCTTGCCGGCATGGATCCTCACGCCTCCTGCTACGGGGGCCATCAGTTCGGCAACTGGGCGGGTCAGCTCGGCGACGGCCGGGCAATCAACCTCGGCGAGGTGATCGGCACTCGCGGCGAGCACTGGATGCTGCAGCTAAAGGGCGCCGGCCCCACGCCCTACTCGAGGACGGCCGACGGTCTGGCGGTGCTTCGCTCCTCCGTGCGCGAGTTTCTCTGCTCCGAAGCCATGCACCACCTGGGCGTCCCCACCACCCGGGCTCTGAGCCTCGTGCTCACGGGCGAGCAGGTCATGCGGGACATGCTTTATGACGGTAACCCGGCGCCGGAGCCCGGCGCCGTGGTCTGCCGGGTGGCGCAGTCGTTCATCCGGTTCGGCCACTTCGAGATTCTCGCGGCACGGCGGGAGCCGGATCTGCTCAGGCAGCTCGCCGACTTCACGATACGAACACACTTCCCCCATCTGGCACCAGGCTCTGCGCCCCTTGCAAGGGACGACTATCTGGCCTGGTTCGCGGAAGTGCGTGACGCCACCGTCGAGATGGTCGTGGAATGGATGCGTGTCGGGTTCGTGCACGGCGTGATGAACACGGACAACATGTCCATTCTGGGCCAGACCATCGATTACGGCCCCTACGGCTGGCTCGAGAACTACGACCCGAACTGGACGCCCAACACGACCGATGCTGCAGGCCGGCGGTACCGGTTTTCGTACCAGCCGGGAATAGCTCAATGGAACCTCACCCGACTGGCGGAGGCCATCTATCCTCTCGTTGAAGCCGCAGAGCCGCTGGAGGAACTGCTGGCCGGATTCGAGAAGCGCTACGTGGAGTCATGGCAGAGCATGATGGCTCGGAAGCTCGGTCTGAGATCGCCCCAGCCGGCCGACGTCGTGCTTTTGAACGAGCTCGACGAGGTGCTGCAGCTGGCCGAGACCGATATGACCATCTTTTTCCGCCGCCTGGCCGATCTGAGTCCGGCCGATCCGGCAAGCGATCCGGTGACGGTGGTCCGCGAGGCTTACTATCTGCCCGATCAGCTCGCCGGCGAGACCCTCGAGCGCATCGGCAACTGGCTCGAGGACTACGTAGCCCGGCTGCGGCAGGAAGGTGTGGGGAACGAGGAGCGGCGCCAGGCAATGAACGCCGTGAATCCGAAGTACGTCCTGCGTAACTACCTGGCCCAGCTCGCCATCGACGATGCCGAGTCCGGCGACTTCGCTCTGGTTGGCGAGCTGCTCGATCTCTTCAGGCGCCCCTACGACGAGCAGCCGGCACGTGAGCGGTTTGCGGCCCGGCGGCCGGACTGGGCAAGAACGCGGGTGGGCTGCTCCATGTTGTCCTGCAGCTCCTGATATCCCGCCCCCAGTCCGGGCGGCGTCCGACGGGTCGATTGTCCGCTTTCGGTGCTCTATTCTCGGTCCGTGGCTATCGGGAGGCTGCCCATGGAAACGCCCTTATTCCTCGAGCTTTTGAACCTGCTCGCCAGCATCTTCGTCTTTCTGCTTGGCCTCGGGCTGATCGCGGTGATCGTGATCTACATCGTCGATCGGACCCAGACGAAACATGCGGTTCGCCGCAATTTTCCCGTCATCGGGCGCTTTCGTTACGTGTTCGAGCACCTCGGAGAGTTCTTCCGACAGTACTTTTTTGCGCTGGATCGCGAGGAGATGCCGTTCAACCGAGCGGAGAGAACGTGGGTGTATCGCGCCGCAAAGGGCGAGGACACCACGGTGGCCTTCGGCTCCACGCGCGATCTGCGCCCGCCGGGCACGGTGCTGTTCGTCAACTGCGCCTACCCCACCCTCGACGAGGACGCGGCTCCCTTAGGCCGCGTCACCATCGGGCCTGATTGCGAGCACCCCTACGACTGCGGTTCTCTTTTCAACATCTCCGGCATGAGCTTCGGCGCCGTCTCGCGACCGGCCGTCACCGCCCTTTCCAACGGCGCGCGCATGGCGGGCGTGTGGATGAACACCGGTGAAGGCGGGCTGTCCTCATACCACCTCGACGGAGGGGCGGACATCGTCTTTCAGATCGGGACCGCCAAGTACGGCGTGCGCAACGAGCGCGGCGAGCTTTGCGACGAGAAGCTCGCGGAGATGGCCGCGCACCGGCAGGTGAAGATGTTCGAGATCAAGCTCTCCCAGGGCGCCAAACCGGGGAAAGGCGGCATCCTGCCGGGTAACAAAGTTACCGACGAGATCGCGCGGATTCGTCTGATCCCGGTCGGTTCGGACTCCATCAGCCCCAATCGTCACCCTGAGATCGAGAACGAGGGAGACCTGCTGGACATGATCGATCGCGTCAGGCGGGCGACGGGGAAGCCGGTGGGCTTCAAGACCGTGATCGGGGCGTACGGCTGGCTCGAGGACCTCTTTGCAGAAATCAATGCTCGGGGGCCGGCCTCGGCACCGGACTTCATCACCATCGACAGCGCCGACGGCGGGACCGGGGCTGCTCCCATGAGCCTGATCGACTACATGGGTCTTCCCATAAGAGAAAGTCTTCCACTCGTGGTCGACCTCATCGAGGCGTACGGTCTGCGCGAGCGCATCAGGGTCGTCGCCAGCGGAAAGATGGTCACACCGGGAGAGGCGGCTTGGGCCGTGTGCGCGGGTGCCGACTTCGTAGTCTCCGCCCGGGGCTTCATGTTTGCCCTGGGCTGCATACAGGCGCTGCAGTGCAACAAGAATACCTGCCCCACCGGCGTGACCACGCACGACCCCGACCTGCAGCGGGGTCTGGACCCTGTAGACAAGGCGGAACGCGTGCGTCGTTACGCGCAGCACATGCACCGCCAGCTCGGCATGATCGCCCACTCCTGCGGTGTGGCCGAGCCCCGCCAGCTCAAACGCTTTCATTGCCGCATCGTCACGCAGACGGGAATTTCCGTGCCTTTAGACGAGCTGTATCCGCCGCTCGTCAGGGATCCCGCCCGGCTGTCCGCATAGTCGGAGCTGGTCCGCGCTGGGCCTCCAATCTGTGAGGCGGCGCACAGGTTCGCGTTCGAAGCCTTGTCGGGGCATCGGTGGGTGCAACAATGAGGTGTCGGCGCAGGCCAGCGCTTCTAACGGGAGTCCCGCCATGACGGCCATCGACAGGACGGTGTTCGAGTGCCTACGCTTCACCACGGCCGTGGCCGATCGCCTGGTGACCGGCAGCCGGATGAGCGGCCCCGCTTTCCTGGAGAACCCCTATGGCGAATATGCAAGGCTCCGCGCCCGGGGTGAGGTCATACGAAACTTCAGCATCGGCGGATGGAACGTCCTGGGCTTCGAAGCGGTCCGAGACGCCATGCGGGATGCGCGTTTCGGCGTCGATGTTCGCAAGAGCCCTTTCGTGGACAGGATCGTGCGGCTCGTGAGCCGAGGCAGGCCGTTTCGAATGCTCGATGAACCGACGATGCTCAACATAGACCCGCCGGACCACACCCGGCTGCGTCGGCTGGCCCGTCAGGGCTTTCTCCACCGGTACGTCTGCGCGCTGGAGCCGAAGATCGAGGGCCTGGTCGAGGAGTGCCTGGCGACGGTCCAGGGCGGTATGTTCGATCTCATGGATACCCTGGCGCGTCCCCTGCCGGCTAACGTGATTGCCGACATCCTGGGCGTGCCTCGGGAAGACCGCGCAAGGTTTCAGGCCTGGTCGGAGCTGATCGCGAAGAACGGCCGCAACATAGAGTACGATGCCCTGCAACAGACCGACGCCGTTTTCAACGAGCTGATCGACTATCTTGCGCAGATCACCGACGCCAAGCGGGCCGATCCGGGCGACGATCTGATCAGCCATCTGATTGCCGCCGAAGAGGATGGCGACCGGCTGTCCGCGGATGAGATACATGCCACCAGCGCCCTGCTGCTGATTGCCGGTCACGAAACCACCACCCGCCTGATCGGCAACGCCATGTGGCTGCTGCTCAGCCATCCGGAGCAGCTCGAGATCCTGCGCGCGAATCCGGCCCTCATGCCAAACGCCGTCGAGGAAGCGCTTCGGTTCGAAGCGCCCGTGCAGCACATGACGCGGATCGCTCTGGAGGACATGGACTTTCACGGCGTGCATATCCGCAAGCACCAGCTGTGCGAGGTGTACATCGGCTCAGCGAATCGCGATCCCCAGGCGAATCCGAACCCGGACGTCTTCGACATCTGCCGTGAGAACATTCAGCACGTGGGCTTCGGCTACGGCATCCACCTTTGCCTGGGGGCCCAGCTTGCGCGGCTCGAGACGCAGATGGCGCTGAAGATGCTGCTGGAGCGTTTTCCCCGGCTCGCCCTGACGGGCGCGCCCCCCGCCTGGGGTGACAGCACCTTCGTCCGCGGCCTCGACGAGCTTCTGCTGGCCGCCTGATTCAGGTCGTCAGCCAGCCGAACTGCTGCTGCTTGCGGCCGGCCCGCGGATCGATGCGTACATTCACGAGGGCGGGGCCATCGAAGGCCATGGCCTCGTCCAGCGCGCCCCGGAGGTCTTTGGGATCCTCCACGTAAAGGCCGCGCCCGCCGAGCGTCTCCATGATGCCCTCATAGCGCGCGCCCGGGGTCAGCGAGAACGGCGGGATGGGCCCGTCTTCGGGCAGCTCGTCGATGCCGGCGCCAATGCCGCCGTTGTTGAGGACGATGACCTTGATGGGCAGCTTGTAGCGGCAGGCGGTCTCGAGCTCCATGCCGGAGAAACCGAAAGCGCTGTCGCCCTGCACGGCCACCACGGGCCGGTCCGGATGAACGACGGCGGCCGCGATGGTGAAGCCCAGGCCGATGCCCATGGTTCCGTACGTGCCCGCGTCCAGACGGTTGCGGGCCGACCGGTTCGCCATCTGGGTGCGGCCGATGTCCATGGTGTTGGCCCCTTCCCCGATGATGATCGCGTCTTCCGGAAGCCACGCCTCGATGTCGCGGTAGGCCCGGTAGTAGTTCATCGGCATGGCCTCGGCGTCGATCATGGGCGCCACGGCTGCCTGGTTGTCCGAAGCCTTCTCCCGCAGCAATGTCCGCCACGGGGCATCCGCGGGATAGAACCACTGGCGGTTGTCCAAGGCGGCGTTGAGCTGGGCGGCCACGGCCTGGCCGTCGCCCAGCAGCGCCACCTCCGCGGGGACGTTGGTGCCGATCTCCTCAGCGGCGATGTCCAGCTGAATGATCCGCACGTCGGGAGCGAACCGCGGTGGCAGGCCGAAGTGCATGATCCAGTTCAGGCGCGCGCCCATCAGGAAGACCACGTCGGCCTCCTTGAGCGCCGTGCTGCGCGCGGCTCCCACCGAAAGGGGATCATCGTCCGGGAGCACGCCCTTGCCCATGGGGGAGGCGAGAAACGGCAGCTGGGTCCGCTCGATGAACTCGCGCACCTCGTTCTCGGCGCGCGCCCATGCCATCCCTTTGCCGACCACGACGAGTGGCCGCTCGGCCGATTCGAGCACACAGAGGGCTGCCTCCACGTCCTCGGGTCTGGCCTGGGAGCGGGGCGCCGGGCCCACGGGCGCGGCGCTGACGACTTCGTCCTCCTCCACCGTGCCGCGAATGATGTCGTCGGGCAGGTCGAGGTAGACGGGCCCGGGCCGGCCGTAGAGCGACGTTCGAATGGCCTGCTCCACGTAGTAGGGAATCCGCGCAACGCTGTCGATGCCGTGGGCATATTTGCAGTAGGGCTTGGCCAGCTCCACCTGGCGCTCTTCCTGGAACGCGCCCATGCCGTTCTGGTAGGTGGGGGAGGCGCCGCCGATGAGGATCATGGGCCAGCAGTTCTGCTGGGCGTTCGCCAGCCCGGCGAAGGCGTGGATCACGCCGGGACCCGAAACCACCAGACATGCCTGGGGACGGCCGGTGAGGTAGCCGGCCGCCTGAGCGGCGTAGCTCGCGGACTGCTCGTTACGCATGCCTATGTAGGTGATGCCCTCCGCCTGAGCGGCGGCGGCGATGCCGAACACCGGAAAGCCCACGACGCCGAACATGTACTCGACGCCCTGCTGCTTGAGGCTCCTTGCGATGAGCGTAGTGCCGTCTAAGGTTGCCATGATTCCCTCCCTCGCTTTGTTATCTGCTTCTCTGCGGTGGCTCTGGCGTGCCCCGAGGGGCCGAGTATAGCAAGGCCGCCGGCCCCTCTCGCTTCGAGGTGTGTCCGTTCAGAGCCGGCGCGCCCGGAAGTCGCGGATGATCTCCCGGGCGGCGTTGTGGCCCGGTGCCCCGCTCACCCCGCCCCCGGGATGGGTGCCGGAGCCGCACATGTACAGGCCCCGCACGGGGGCGCGATAGTCGCCGTGGCCGAGCACCGGCCGGGCCGAGAAGAGCTGGTCCAGGGACAGGGCGCCGTGAAAGATATCCCCGCCCGTGAGCCCGAACTCGGTCTCGAGGTCCTCCGGGGAGAGCACCATGGCGCCGAGAATGCTCTGCCTGAACCCGGGCGCGTAGCCCTCCACCGTGTCGAAGACGGTTTGCGCAGCCGCATCGCGGGCCTCGGCCCAGCTTTGCCCGTCCAGCGTGGGGGCGAACTGTTGGCAGAAGAGGCTGGCAACGTGCTGCCCCGGCGGAGCAAGCGAGTCGTCCACCGTGCTGGGAATGAGCATCTCGACGATGGGCTTCCGGGACCAGCCATGCTCGCGGGCGTCAAAATAGGCGCGTTCCATGTACTTGAGGCTCGGCGCCATGATGATGCCCGACCGGGTGCCGAGTTCCGGCTGGCCCGGTGGAGCGCACTCGAAGCGCGGAAGCTGGCTCAAGGCCACGTTGATTCGGAAGGAACCCGATCCGCATCGATAGCGGGCAATACGCGCCCTGAAGTCGTCGTCCAGCGCCTCGGCTTCGATGAGCCGGGTGAACAGCAGCTTTGGGTTGAGGTTCGACGCTACCGCCCGGGCGCCGATCTCTTCCCCGTCTTCGAGCACGATACCGTTTGCACGACCGTTGCGGACGCGAACGAGCCGCACGTCGGCGTCCGTTCTCACCGTTACTCCCCGAGCGAGCGCCTCTTTGAGCATCGCCTGGGTGATGGCGCCCATGCCCCCGATCGCGTGTCCCCACTGACCCGCCTGGCCGTTGGCTTCGCCGAAAACGTGGTGCAGCAGAACGTAGGCCGATCCCGGGGCGTAGGGGCTCGCGTAGTTGCCGACGACGGCGTCGAAGCCGAACAGCGCCTTGACCGGATCGGACTCGAACCAGTACTCGAGCAGCTCGCCGGCGCTTTTCGTGAACAGATCGAGCACATCGCGTCGCGCTGCGGTGGAGAGGCGGCGCAGGCGGCCGCCGAGACGGACAGCGCGCATCACGTCGCGAAGCCCGCCGCCGGCGTTGGGCGGGGTTTCCAGAAGCATGCCTCGCAGCAGATCGGCGCCGGCCTCGAGCGCGGCGTAGTACCCGGGAAGGCGTTCCGCGTCTGTCCGGGAGAACCGGGCGAACTGCTGCTGAGTTTCCTCGATGGTGGCCCCCGTGCGCAGGTAGTCTCCGTCGGGGAGCGGCATGAAGTTCGAGTATGGCCGGTTGACGATGCGCAGGCCGTGCTCGGCGAGCCTGAGATCCTGGATGACCTTCGGGTTGAGCAGGCTGACCGTGTAGCTGGCCACGGAATTGCGGAAGCCTGGATGGAACTCCTCCGTGACGGCAGCCCCGCCCACCACGCCCCGTTTCTCCAGGACGATCACGTCCAGGCCGGCGCCGGCCAGATAAGCCGCGCAGACCAGCCCGTTGTGACCGCCGCCGATGATCGCTACGTCGTACGTTGTCATGCCCTCCGGCGCCCCCGTGGACGGGCACTCTAATCGCTAGCCGGCGAACGGTATACCGCTCACGGCCTGCTGGAACGTCCAGCCGGCAGAGGCGGCGTAAAGCAGGGTCATGGCGAGCACCGCGACGTTCGCCCCGTCCCGGGTCATGCGGTGAGGGACCAGGGTGGCCAGAGCCGGCAGGATCTGCATGGCGTGCATCCCGAAAAAGTGCGGCACCCTTAGATCGCCGCCGTCCCGCGACCAGTTCACCAGCCAAAGACCGTCGGCGTCGGAGAGCGTGCCGCCCACCCAGTGCCCGGTCTGGCCGCCCAGGTAGGCACCGAAGCCACCGCCGAGAACGAACGTCAGCACGAGGGCGAGGCCCACCGAGAGCGCGTAGGGGTTCGACATCCGGTGGATGCTCAGGATGATCAGGCCCATCCACAGGCAAATGGCAACGAGGATGAAGGCGCCGCCTCCCATCAGCGTGTACATCGTGCTGTGGAACGTTGTGGAGACGTTGAAGTGCGATGGCTCACCCAGGGCCGCCTGCACGATGATGTAGACGATCTCGAAGACGGCGCAGGCCACAGGGATGGCGCTGAGCCAGCGACCGCCGGTTCCTGCGAAATAGCCGTCGGGCATGAGCGGCGCGAACCAGGCCAGCGTGGCGAAGTAAACGGCGAGGGAGATAGAGAACTTCAGGGGCTTGGCCCAGACGTTTACCCCGTTCAGGGCGCGCTCGTCCATGGCAAGCATCAGCAGGCAGACGACGGCCAGGGCGGCAAACCCCATGGCGCAATCGAACCAGAGGGCGTGGCGCGCGCGAATGCCCATGAGCAGCGGGGTTGCCTCCACCGGCGATTCCCCTGCCAATACCGGCTGCCGCCCCCTTTCGCTCATTGGCTCGGCTGTGCTGCCTCGCTCGCCAGCGATCGGCGTCCGTACTTGATGGCAAAGTAAAGAGCCAACCCGGCGGGACCGGCCATGAAGGTCAAGACCAGGCAGGGCACCAGGAGCAGGTGGGGAATGCCTTCTTTCCGGGAATCCGTCACCTCCCAGGAACCCACGAACAGATCGAATGCCAGGTAGTGAATCCACCCGGCCAGGAGCAGTGCGTCCACGCTGAAGAGCGTCGCGATGCCCGCCAGCGAGCCGAACCCGCCACCCTCCGGGAAGCTGCCCACATGGCCGACCATCAGGCCGATGTAGATCACGGCGATGATGGCCGGGATCAGCACCCGGGCCAGAATCTGAACCACGAACCGCCGGCCCGGGAGCAAGATCAAGCCGGCCCAACCGATCATCGCGAGTGCGTTGGTGGCGGAGAATATGGTGTCCAGCACGGCCGACCTCCTGATTAGCGGATTGGCTGTTTGGGGATCTCCGATTCTCCCGGCTCGGAAGTCCGATCTCAACCCGAGACCGGATTCATGGCGCTCTGGTAACCCGGTCGGTGGCAGATCTTTTCCGCGGCGGCATCCGAAGCATCGCCGCCGTCGAATAACGAGCAGTTCAACGATCTGTTCGCGGCCGTGTGACGTGTTGTGCTAAATTCGAGTTGCGCCTGCAGTCCGAGCGCGAGGAAAACAATGCAGTAAACGTGAATTCACAGTGAGGGGAGCTCGCTAATGAGTATGAGTGCTGTAAACATTATTCGGATCGTTGCGCTGGTTCTGGCAGTTGTCGGCGCGTTTGTTACCATTCCCTATGCCGCCGCCGCCCTGGTCATTCTCGGCCTGGTAGCGGGGTTCATGGGTGTGGACGAGGAACGTCGCCTCATGGTGCTGTTGATGGCCGTGGCGTTGGCAGTGGTGGCCGACGGTTTGGGGCCAATTCCGGCTGTCGGTGATTACCTGACCGCCATACTGACCAACCTCAGCGGTGTGTTCGATGGCCTGGCCATTGCGGTCATCCTGACGGCCATTTACGAGCGCATCACCCAGGGGTAACGCGGCAACTGGTTTCGCGGGTGTCTGGCGATGACCGTTGGATTGCCCGCGGCAACCTTCACTAACTGAGACGGCTCCCGGATGAGCCCTGATCAGGGCTCTCCGGGGACGTCGCCCCAATCCAGGAAAAGGGCATCATGCAGGGCGGCCAGGCGGTCCCCGCCGAGTCGTCGCCCCAGTTCCCGTTCCAGATTCTGAAGTCCTTCCCAGGCCACCTGTCGCAGCGCGCGGCCATGCTTGGTGAAGCGGACCACCTTCTGTCTGCGGTTGCCGGGATCGGGTTCCAGCGTGACCATGTCCTTAGCCATCAGCTCCTTGAGGCCCTGGCGGATGGCCTGCTTGCTCACGCGAAGTCGTCGGGCGAGGTCTGACGGGCTATCCACGCCCTCGGCAATGTAGACCATCATCATGGACTGGGCGCGCGGGAGCGATAGGCCCGCGTGCTCCTTCATGTAGGCCTGCAGCCCGTCGTCCAGCCAGTAGGTGGCGTGCACCAGCTCGCGCAGGAGGGCGGGTCCCGAGGCGTGCTCGAGCGGTGATGCCGTGGATGTCTGATCGCGGTTGGTCACGCGCCGGTGATCGGCTCGCCGTTGGCCTTGATCCCTGCAGCGTTTACCGGCAGCTCCACTTCCGGGGAACCGGTGTTCAGGGTCGCGCAGAACTCCAGCATGATGCCGTCCGGGTCGTAGAAGTAGAACGAGCGAAGCCAGGTCTTCGCGCTGATGCCCGACCCGCGTCGAGATTCCTCTCCGGTGACGACGTCGTCGTGGTTGACCAGGGGCGTGCAGTTCACGCCGCGCGAAACCAGCTTTTCCCGATAAGCCTCGATCTGATCCGGAGCCACGTCGAAAGCGACGTGGTTCATGGAGCCGTGAGCCGAGGTGATCGAGCCCTCTCCGCTTCCGACCAGATGCGCGGCGCTGGCAACCCCGGGTTGAGCGTCCTTTGCATCGCGGAACCAGAAGAACGCCAGCTCGTTGCCGCCGCCCATGTCGAAGAAGAAGTGCTGGCCGTAGCCGCCGTCCAGGTCGAAGCCCTTCTTTAGCTTCATGTCCAGCACGTTGGTGTAGAAGTCCACGGTCCGCTCCATGTCTCGGCAGACCAGTGCCAGATGATGCAGACCGCCGTAGTGAATTCTGTGGCTGTCGCTCATGGGCTTACTCTTCGCGCTGCCAGGCCCCACCGGCCCAGTCGGCCGTCTCTCCCTCGGCGGGAACCGGCACCTCGCGAATGCGCTCCGGAACGTCGTCGTACTCCAGCCGCAGAGCCTTGCAGCAGACGGCGTGCAGGTTGTAGCCCATGATGTGATAGGTGAGCTCGAGGATGTCCTCGTCCGAGAGGTGGGAGTGCAAGGCCTCGAACAGCGCATCCGACGCCCGCCCGCCCTGAAGAATCAGCGCGTCGGCCCACGCCAGCACGGCGCGCTCCTTGGCGTCGAAGGCATCCGAGACCTCCCAATGGGGAATGGCTTCGATCTGCTCGTCGCTGATCCCGAAGCGCCGCGCCGCCTTGCAGTGCTGAGAAAATACGAACTGGCTGCCCTGGGTGTACCCGGCGCGCATGATGCCGAGCTCCCTGACCTTGCCGTCGAGCTGGCTGATGCTTTTGTCGGCGAACATCCCGAACATGCCGAAATGGCTGGTGGCATGATCGAACACGTAGGGTACCAGGGCGAAGACCGTCCACCAGTTGCCCGGCGTGCCCGTTGCCGTACCGGGTTCCGCGACCGGGTCGCGCTCCCCGAAAAGCGCGTCGTAATATTTGCGCACGTTCTCGGTCGCTTCGGCCCGGGAAACCTGTTTCAGTCTTGGCATTTCATCCTCCCCTGTATTCAGTTTTTGCTGGAAAAATGCTATTGACAACTCCCCGGATAGTCAATGATATTGACGCTGATTACGATCAGCCGGCGCGGGCCGGACGTAGCCCAACAGGAGGAGGGAAAGATGCAGACGAACGAAAAATTCGAGATTCGGGGAATCAACCACATCGCCCTGGTCTGCCGGGACATGAAGGAAACGGTGGACTTCTATTCGGGCGTTCTGGGCATGCCGCTGACCAAGACCATCGAGCTGCCCAACGGCATGGGCCAGCACTTCTTCTTCGACATCGGCAAGGGCGATTCCCTGGCGTTCTTCTGGTTTCCCAATGCTGGCGACAGCCAGCCCGGCGTCACTCACGCCCCGGATCTCGTGGGCCGGGGCGACATCACGTCGGCCCATGCATCCATGAATCATCTGGCGTTCGACGTGCCGGAGGAGAAGATCGAGGAGTATCAGGAAAAGCTTGCTGCTGCGGGCATCGATGTTACCGCCGTCGTCAACCATGACGACTCGGAAACCCAGGCGAGCCCCACGGTGACGGAATCCACTTTCGTGCGCTCCATCTACTTCAAGGACCCCGACGGCATTCTCCTCGAGTTTGCCGCCTGGACCCGGGAGCTCGATGAGCGCGACGTGAACTGCGAGCCCGTCAGCGTGGCCTGACGCTCGCCCGAAAAAACACGCCGCACGCAGAAGTTGCGAGAGGAGGGTGTGCGCGCGCTCAAGATCATTGTAAGGAGATAGACGATGAAGATTGAAGCTGACGCGGCGTTGCTGACCCTTGCCCTGGTTGCGATTCTGGTGGCGCTTGCCCCGGCGCCGGCGCTGGGCGAAGAATCGGCGCGGCCGATCGAGGAAGTGGTGGTGACCGCCCGTTATCGGGAGGAAACGGCTCAGGAATCCCCCACCTCGGTGACCGCCTTCAACTCGGTCATGCTGGAGCAGATTACGGCCCAGGATCTGCGTGACGTCGGGCCCGCATCGCCCAACGTTCACATCCAGCCCGTGGTGACCTTTCCAAATTCTGCGGCTATCCACATACGCGGCATGGGACAGCAGAACATCGAGTCCACCAACGAGATGCGCACCGGGGTGTCCATAAACGGGGTCTTCATATCCCGCCCCATCGCTACCCTGATCGACTTCTTCGACGTGGAGACGGTTGAGGTGCTTCGCGGGCCCCAGGGCACGACGTTCGGGAAGAACTCGCTGGCTGGCGGTCTGGCCGTCACCACCAAACGCCCGGACGGATCCTTCGACTACGCAGCCGAGCTCACCGGCGGCAACGAAGGCCGGTTGGATTTTCGGGGTGCCATTCAGTTCCCCATCATCGAGGACAAGCTGTCGGCGCGGATTTCCCTGCTCATGCAGAACTACGACGGTCATTTCAAGAACCGGGTGAACGGCGAAGATCTCAACGGCGAGGACATCGATACCATCCGCGGCACCATTGTCTGGACGCCCACGGACACCTTCGAAGCGACCCTGATCGGGACATGGCTGGAGGAGCGCAGCGACGCGCCGGGCGGCGACGACCGCTCGGACCCCTGCCCGACCCAGATTCTGTCCTGCATCTTCACCGAGCCAGACGACGGCGCGTTCACCGTGGGCCGGGACGCCCTGGACTTCCACAACACCGATCAGAACAGCATCACCGGGATCATCAACTGGGACATCGGCTCCTTCACGCTGACGTCGGTCACGGGATGGATGGAGACGGACGGCTTCATTGCCAGTGACTTCGACCAGACGGAAATTCCCTTCTTCCCGACCTTCCGTGATCAGGTGCACGATCAGTTCAGCCAGGAGGTTCGCCTGCACTCCGATTTTGCCGGCCGGCAGGACTTTCTCGGCAATCTCGAGCTGGTCCTCGGCCTGTACTACTTCGAGCAGGAACACGAGCTCGTGCAGTCGTTCCCCACCCTGGGTAACCCGTCGTCCGCGGATTACGGGCATCAGGATGGTGAGAGCAAGGCCGTTTTCGGTCAGGCGATTTACGCCATCACCGAGGACCTCAACCTGACCTTTGGCATTCGCTACACCGACGAGGAAAAGGAGTTCGAGCGCAACTCGGGCACGCTCTACGGCACTCAGATCAGCGCCGCGGATCCGGACTCTGCCCCGAGCATTTCGGAGATGGCGGGCCAGGTGATGAACGTGACCGGAGAGCTCGACAGCGACAATACCTCCATCAAGGTCGGGCTGGATTACCGCATCAACGACGACGTGATGGTCTTCGCCACCTACGCCGAGGGATTCAAGGCAGGCGAGTTCGGCGCCCGGGCTTCCTCGGCCTTCACTCTGGGCCCGACTGACGACGAAGAGTCCCGCTCCTACGAGATCGGCATCAAGAGCGATTGGATGGACGGCCGGCTCAGGGTCAACGCGACCGCCTTCTACACCGAGTTCGAGAACCTGGAGTTCGGCGTGTTCTTCCCGAGCGAAGACAACCCCACTGGTCAGGAAACGTCCGCTCAGAACATCGGCGAGGCGACCAACAAGGGATTCGAGCTCGAGATCACCGCGGTGCCCGTCGACGGGCTCACGCTGCGGGGCAGCCTCGGGTTGCTGGATGCGGAGTACGACGAGTTCTGCGCCGATCTCGACGGGCCGGCGGTGGAAGTCAATCCCGTGTCAGATTGCGGCGGCCAGGTGCAGGACCTTGGGGGTGGCAGATATCTCGTCGACATCGACCAGACGGACAAGGAACTCTCCCGCGCCCCGGAAACCCAGATCTACCTGTCGGCGATGTACGAGTGGAACACCTCAATTGGCGGTTTCTTCGTTCGCGGCGCGGGCAGCTACGAAAGCGAGTACTTCTCGGACGGCGTGCTCAACCATCCCCAGGCGGAGACCGGCGATTTCTGGCTTTGGGATGCGAGTGCCGGCTGGGTGAGCAACGATGACAAGTGGCGCGTTCAGGCCTGGTGCAAGAACTGCGGTGACAAGGAGTACACCAGCGGCCTCACGCCCACGGCGAACTTCTTCAACCAGCACTTCTGGGGGCTGCCCAGGATGTACGGCCTGACGCTCGCCTTCCAGCGGTGAGCGAATCGCTCCCGGAGACCCGGGCGGGTGGTGACGCCCGCCCGGCCACCCTCGGTTACGCCTGGTACGTCGTCGGCGTTCTGCTGCTTGCGCAGACCTTCTCCTTTCTCGACCGGATGATCATGGGTCTCCTCGTGGGGCCCATCCGGGAGACCTTCCAGATCAGTGACACTCAGTACAGCCTGCTGGCGGGTCTGGCCTTTTCTCTTTTCTACGCCGTCATGGGCCTGCCGCTCGCTCGCATCGCGGACAGCAGGAGCCGGCGCAACCTGATCGCCGTGGGCATCGCGGTCTGGAGCGCCATGACGGCCGTCTGCGGCCTGGCCCGAGGCTTCTGGACGCTGTTCATAGCCCGGGTAGGCGTCGGCGTGGGCGAGGCGACGCTGGCGCCGGGCGCGTACTCCATGATCACCGACTACTTTCCCAGAGGCCTTCTTGCCCGGGCGCTATCCGTGTACATGATCGGGGTGACGTTGGGCTCCGGTTTCGCCTACATGCTCGGCGGCGCGGTCGTGGCCTACGTTGAGCACATGCCCCAGATCGTCCTGCCCCTGCTCGGAGAGGTGTACGGCTGGCAGCTCACCTTCTTCATCGTCGGTCTGCCGGGCATTCTGGTGTCCGTTCTCATGGTGCTGACCGTGCGTGAGCCGAAGCGCCACGGCCTGACCGACGGCTCGCAGGCCTCCATACCCCTTCCCGAGGTGGTCAGCTTTCTCTGGCAGAGGCGCAGGGCCTATGGCGGTCACATCTTCGGCATATCCATCTTCATCATGGTCGTCTACGCGCTCAATCTCTGGGGGCCCAGCTACCTGATTCGAACCTTCGGTTACAGCCGCCCGGAAGCCGGCTGGATCTTCGGTGTCGTGATGATCGTGGCGGGAACCGCCGGGCTCCTGCTCGCAGGCACCCTGGCGGATGCCTGGATGAAGCGTGGCACCCGGGATGCCTACGTGCGGACGATCCTTCTCAGCATCGTCTGCATCACCCCGTGCGCGGTTGCGCTCGGATTCATTGAAGATCCTGCGCTGGGAATTCTCTTCATCGGGCTGGCCGTTTTCTTTTCAGCCTTTCAGGGCGGAATCGCGGGCGGCACGCTGCAGCTCATGACGCCGAACCGGATGCGCGGCCAGGTCACCGCCGTTTACCAGCTTGTTGCCAACCTCATCGGGCTGGGCCTGGGACCAACGGTGGTGGCTGCCACCACCGACTACGTGTTCGGCTACGACGAGGCCATCGGCAAATCCATCGCGCTGTCGGCCGCCGTCCTCTGTCCGGTCGGCGGGCTGCTGCTCTGGCGCAGCCTGTCAGCCATTCGCGGGCAGCTGGAGGAGCAGATGTGATCCCGCCCGGATGACGGCGGCGTAGCGCTTCCCGGACTCGGAAAGGAGCCGTTCAGGGTCCGGCCAGGTCGGCCCGAACGAGGTCGCGGCCTCTCACCATGTTGGCCAGCTTCGCGAAGGCGACCTCTCTCGGCAGGTACTTCATGCCGCAGTCGGGAGCGACCACCATGCGCTCGGCGGGCAGGAATTCCAGCGCAGCGCGGATGCGCCCGGCGACCGTTTCCGGCGTCTCGGGAGTCTGGTCGCGCAGATCCAGCACGCCGACGTGCACCTTCTTGTTTGGCAGGCCCTGGACCAGATCCATCTTGAGTCGCGGCTGCGCGCACTCGATGGAGATCTCGTCCGCCCGGCAGTCATTGAGCTCGTCGAGGAACGCGTAGCCGGCCGGCTTGTCCGCGACGTGCTGTCCGTAGCCAAAGCAGACGTGCAGCACGGTCGGTCCGCTGGCGCCTTCCAGGGCCCGATCGATGGACGCCACCGCGTACTCCCGGGCGGCTTCCGGGCGCGCCTGCACGTAGGGCTCGTCCAGCTGGACGATGTCCACGCCCGCAGCAAAGAGATCCTTGAGCTCCGCGTTGACGGCCGTTGCGTACGCCATGGCCAGCGATCCTTCATCTGCGTAGTAGTCGTTCTGCGCCTGCTGCGCCATGGTGAACGGGCCCGGCAGGGTGATCTTGATGGGCCGATCAGTGTGCCGCTTGAGAAAAGCGATGAACGGGGCCTCCACGGGCTCGCGGCGCCTGATCTCGCCGACCACGCGCGGCACCGGCACGGTCTTTCCCGTCCGGTCCACGGCTGCGCCGGGATTGTCGAGGTCCACGCCCTCCAGGGCGTTGGCGAACCGGTTCGAGTAGCTTTCCCGCCGCATCTCGCCGTCGGTGACGATGTCCACGCCGGCGCGATGCTGATCCTCCAGGGCGATGACCGTGGCGTCGTTCTGGGCCTCTTCGAGGGAAAGGGCGTCCACCTTCCACAGGGCGTCGAGCAGGACTCTGGGCGGCAGCCGCTGGCCGAGCCGATCGCGATCTATGAGCCACGCGGGCTGTGCGTAGCTGCCGACCAGCGAGGTCGGTAGAAGGGGTAGTTCGATCATCAGGGCTCCTCGGATCTCCGTTGCGTGTTGTCTCGCGTATTCGGAATGACGGCGCTTTCCTCGGGTTTCATGGCAGGTGCCAGATGGGTGAGGACCATGCCCGCTCCCGGATGTTCCGATCCGCATCGGGGAAGCGGTCGCACGACCCGGTAGCTTCGCAGAGCAGCTTGGTCCAGCGTGGCGCGGGCAACTCCAGGACGCGCGCGTACCAGTAGGCGGGCGCGGCGGCGGTAAATGCCTCGTCCTGCCACGAAATGCAGACCGCGTCGCGGCCGTCCGGAAAGTCCGCCACGGTGTGGACGGTTTCCACCACACCATCCTCGCGAAGCTCGCCCTTGATGATCTGCACGGTTCCCAGCGGCGCCTCGTCGCGGCCGGCCTCAACGGTGAACACGGGCCCGGCGGTATTGTCGGACGGGAGCCCGGTCGTCAGGGTCTCGCCCATGAACGTATCGTAGTTCACCTTGGAATTCTCGCAGGCGTCGTGCTCGGTCGCGCCGAAGCGCAGCTTGATCCTAGTGCCGCTGGTGGCGTAGGCGCTGCGCGCCTGCAGGGAATCGAAAATGGCGGCGCGGGTATTCTCCTGTGCCCACACGGCCACCAGCCCGCCCGGATTGTAGTTCGGCAGCGTCAGGCGTTCCTCGCCGTCCAGCCACAGGGAGGCGATGCCGCCAGGATAGCCGGCCTCACTCACCAGGCCCGGGGTGCCGAAGTGGGTGTCGGTAGAGCCTATGGCGCCCAGCATGAAGGGGTTGAGTCCGGACTCGCTGCTCGCGTAGGCCGCTAGGCCCCGGGCGAGCAGGCCGCGATAGTAGGTCGAGCGCATGCGTCGCCAGGCGTCTTCGGGGGAGATGTCCTCGGGGCCGGTCAGTCGCGCCTTGGCGGCGTTGTCGGTCAGGAGCTCGAACGCGCAGTCGCTGCCTGGATCATCCCGGTGGGCGGGCAGACACTCGCTGTTGCCCTTCTCCTGGTGAATTTCCGCCAGCCGTTCGAAACGCGCCCGGGCCGCCAGATCGGCTTCGCTCGCGTGCTCGATGTCGAAAGTGCGGCCACCGTCGGCCCAATTGATGTTGTGGGGAATGGTGAGCACCTCGCAGCCGTCCTCGCTTCGACAGTGGGTGTCCAATTCCCGCCACAGGGCGGTGACCTCGGGAAAATGCACGTAGTCGGCGGCGCGATCGGGGACCCGGTCACTGCGGAAGATCACGTTGCGGTGCCAATGGTGGCCGCCGGGTGAGGCGGTCCATTCGTAGCCGATCAGGGCGGTGAAAGTGCAGGGATCGTTGGCCGCGTTGGCCGCGCGCTGCGCGCGTCGCCACTGACCGATGCTGGCAGCGCGGCAATCGACGCCGTCTTCGTCGCAGACTGCGGCCATTTGCGGAGGCTGGTCGCTGACCAGCGGCAGAAGGTAGTCGTTGAAGACGGTTCTGGCGTTGCCGGGTTCGGGGCCGCTGCGAATGGCCCGACAGTAGGCGTCATCCCGGTAGAGGGGATCGGTGCAGATGTACATCACATCATAGGTCTCTGCGTGATCGGTGACTGCCATGAAGTCCAGTGGACGATCGATGGCCACCATCTCCCCGTTGGCCAGACGCAGAGGCTGACCGCGGCCGAACGCGTAGGCCTCTTTGGGCGCTGCGATGGCGCCAAATGCGTAGGCGTCGAGGGAGTAGGCCGTGTGAACGTGCAGATCGCCCCAGTACAGCTGGGCCTCCCCCGGGGTTGCGTTGGTGCAGGTGGCGGCGCCCGCGTTGGTCGCGCAGAGGAGCAAACCCCATGCCGCCAGCGCAGGCCCCAGGTACGGTGACAGACAGCGGGCAACTGAGCTCACGTGTGCGAGGCGAGCCAGTCGGCGATCATGTCGGCAACGCCGTCGCGTGCATCGCGCGGATTCTCCAGGTAGTGATCGCCGGTGATCATCTCCAGGTGTTTATCCTTGCTCCCCAGCGCATCGAATATCGCCCTGGCATCCCCCGGAAAGACACCGGTGTCGGCCAGACTCTGGATCACGAGGGCCGGCTGGGTGATGCGGTTCAGGTGCGGCGCTCCCCGGCAATGGGAGTCCCTTAAGCTCCACATGGACAGCCACGTCCGTAGCGTGTTGGTCAGGCCAATACCCCGAGGGCTGAAGTTGGCCGTTTTGGGGTCGCCGGCGTAGCAGCGGCCGACTTCCCTTTCCGATGGGTCCAGAGAGCCGTCCATCAACCGGAGATCGGCCCAGGTGCGGTAGAGGTTGAAAGCGCGGTCGAACATGCCGAGCTCGGCGAGCCTTGCCAGCTCTGCGTGGCACCAGCGGGTAATTCGGTCGTTGCGTTCCCGCTGCGCTGCCCGATAGCGCTTCACGAATCCGGGCGCGTAGGGTGGCCCGTTGGCCGGTTCGTACATGTTCAGGAACGGGTCGATGCTCGTCGGATCGGTCTCGTCCGTCACGGAAGGGTCGAACCAGTCGGTGAGCACTTCCGGACGGCCGAGGTGGGCACACAGAGAGATGTAGAGATCGGCCGGGATGAGCTCGTGGATCGCATCGGGCAAGGACAGACCGGGGGTCGCCGTCATGGTTACGCCGAGTGCCTGGGACTGGTAGGCGCCCATCAGGGAGCCGCCGCCGGAGTTGCCGAGGATGACCACCCGCTCCACGCCGGCTTCTTCTTTCAGCCAGCGCACGCCGGTTCCGATGTCGACGAGAGCGTGTTCCAGGAGGAAGAAGGCTTCCGCTCCGCGGAAACGGGTATTCCAGCCCAGGAAGCCGTACCCGCGTGCTGCCATGAACTCGCCCAGGTAGTGCTCGCTGAAGTCCACGTTGTAGTGCGTCGCGATCAGGGCCGTCCGGGGCCGCGAGCCCGTCGGGGCGTAGTACAGACCCTGACAGGGATAAAAACCGGCGCCGTTGCGGGTGCCGGTCGGTGAGGTCGTGGAAACGAACTGGCGCTGCCAACTGGCCATTGGCGATCCCCCCGGAAGCCTGAGGCACCGACATTACGGGATATATCCGGAGCTTTCAAAGCGGCGTTGGCTCTGGCGACGCTGTTCGGGACCCGTGGTTCTGTGTAAGATCATTTGACGCTAACTGGGCGGGCTGGATGCTTTGCGCGCGGCCCGATTCGCCCTCGGCGAATCGTGAGAAAGTGCTCGATGGCGACGTCGGCACCGGGAAGATCAGATCCGGAAATTCGGGGTTAACGATGATTGGGCAGTCGCGAACGCTGCAAAGCAGCAACGAACCGGTTGGCGTGATGGCCGATCTGGTGCGCGCGCTCGACTGGTTCGACAACGGCCTTCAGAACGTGCTCGCCTCGCTGGGCTACAAGCCGCTGCACCGGACCCAGTCCATGATCATGGTTCACGTCGCCAGCGGGGTCGAGTCGCCGGCAGACATCGCCCGATCGATGGGCCTGAGCCGCCAGAACGTGCATCACATGGCCAAAGCGCTCATCGCCGACGGGCTCATCGAACAGGCGCCGGACCCGGCGGACCCGCGGCGCACACTTTATCGGCTGGCGGGCTCCGCCGCGGAGATCCGCCGCGCAGCTTTGGAGACTCTGGCTCAGCTCGAGCTCGTGCTCGCTGGACGCATTGGGCTCCGCAGCCTCCATGCGCTTCGGGGCGCCCTCGGCAAAGACTGGGGCGACGCGATTGCCGGCGGTGAAGCGCTCGCGGCAGAGCTCGACGGGCACGACGTGTTGGCTAACTGAGGTAGGCGGGTATGCACGAACGGGAATTTGTCGAGCGCATCCGCGGGCTGGTGCCGATGCTGGAGGCCCATGCCGGCGAGGCCGAGCGCGATCGCAAGCCCGTGGATTCCGTGATGGCGGCGGTCGAGGAAACCGGCGCGTACCGGTTCTTCGTGCCGAAACGCTACGGCGGCTGGGAGTTCGGGTTGGACACGTTCATGGACGTCGGCCTCCTGCTTGGCGAAGGCTGCGTATCCACCGCCTGGGTGGTGACCTTCTGCATGGAGCACAACTGGCTGCTGGGCCTGTTCAACCAGCAGGCCCAGGACGAGATCTTCGGTGAGTTTCCCTACATCATCGCTCCCGGCACCCTCGCGCCGCGGGGAACTGCAGAGCCGGTGGACGGCGGCTATCGTGTGAGCGGTCGATGGCAGTGGGGGACCGGGGTGATGCACGCCAACTGGGTCATGGTGGGAGCGCTCACGCCGTCGGCGGATCCGGAAAAGCCCGACCTGTGCATGTACCTGATTCCCAGGGAGGAAGTGGACGTCCTCGACACCTGGCACGTGGCGGGAATGGTAGGCACCGGCAGCAACGACATCGAGGTGAAGGACGTCTTCGTCCCCGGCCACCGGATGCAGAGCGTGTCCCACATGCGCGACGGTGGCAGCCCGGGGGCGGCGCTGCACGGCACCCCGACGTACCGCATGCCCATGATGCCCGTCCTGGGCCTGACGGCCGCCGCGCCCGCCGTGGGCGGCGCGCGCAGGGCGGTGGCGCTCTTTCGCGAGCTGCTCGGCGAGCGCAACGTCTACGGCACGACCGAAAAGCAGGGCCAGCGTGCCATTGCTCAAGCCCGGCTCGCCCATGCTCAGATCGCCGTCGAGAACGCCCAGATCCTGCTCAAGGACACCGCGCGCCGGGTGATGGAGTGGGGAGAGAGCGGGGAGCGTTGCCCCGACGTCGAGCGTGCCCATCTGCGCCTGAAGATCGCCACCGTCGTCCGCCAGGCCCGCGACGTGGTTCAGCAGGTGGTGGAAGCCTGCGGCGCCGGCGCTCACTTTCTGGACAGCCCGCTGCAGCGAATTCAGCGTGACCTGAACACGCTGTCCTGCCACACGGTGTTCGACATGGACGTGGGCGGTGAGCTCTATGGACGCCTGCTGCTCGGACTGCCCGCCAACGCTCCGGTCTAGGGCCCGTCGCTCGATCAGCCCGTTTCGAGGGCGGCGACCAGATTCGCCCGCATCCGGTGGGCCACGGCCAGGTATGTCGCCAGGTCCTCGGCGGCGATGCCGCTCGCCGCAAGGGCGTTGAGCTCGCCCGCTACCGGCAGCAGCTTCGGTTTCAGTCGTTTCGCCTTTGCCGTCAGGAAGACGCGCTGGCGCCGACCATCCGCAGGATCCTTTCTGCGCGCCACCAGGCCCGCGCGCTGCATGCCGTCCAGCATGATCACCGCGGAGGACTCGGTCAGGTTGGACGCTCGAGCCAGCTCCCGCTGTGACATGCCCTCCTCCTCCCACAACACGCGCAGCACGTACCAGTAGCCGTTGGTGAGACCGTGCTGGCGCAGGTGCTGCTGCAGCAGCCGGTCGAAGGCGCGGTGGGTGGCCCGCGACTGGTAACCGTAGCTGCGATCCGGGTCGCTGGTAGACGGCGCCATCTCAGTCGGGCCTCGGAATTTCGATCAGCTCCCGCACCACGGTGTAGTCGTGGTAACCCAGGCGGGCGAGCTGAGCGAGGGCGAGAGAGTCGATGCGCCCGTCGACGATCACCCCGTCGTCGATGTGGATCCCAACCACCTCGCCGATGACCAGGTGGCTGCGGCGTCCGTTCGGGCGGCCCGGCAGCTCGATGATGTCGAACACGCGGCATTCCAGCGCGGCCAGCGCTTCGCCCACGTACGGCGGGGCCACCAGGCGCGACGCCGCCGGGGTCAATCCGGCTTCGATGAACTCGCTGACGCCGTGGGGCAGCACGCGGGACGATTCGTTCATCCGCCGGGCCAGAGGTTCGGAGACGAGGCTCGCGGTGAACTCGGGCACGCTCCTGACGTTGGCCAGCGTATCCTTGGGACCCCCCGCGCCGGACTTCTCGTTGGGGGCGAAGGCCACGACGGGCGGGTCTGCCGAGAACGCGTTGAAGTAGGAGAACGGTGCCAGATTCGGCGCGCCGTCGGCGGAGAGGGAGGCGATCCACCCGATGGGCCTTGGCGCGACGAGGGCGTTGATCGGATTGTGGCCCAGCGGCTCGGGCTGGGGATCTTCTCGCGGATCGTAAAACATGTTTCGGGCGTCAGCAGCGATCAGAGCGTCGAACGGTTGGTGGAGAATCCCTCGTGAGATCCGAGTATTCGGGCAGGCTCGGCCAGGTCCTCCTGCCACAGCAGCGACTCCATGTAGATGTTCAGCGGCTGATCCTGAATGGTCAGCTCGTACACCGGGTCGCCTTCGTTGGAGGCGTGGTTGTGCACGGCCCAGCCCGGCGCGGACACCATGAGATCACCTGCCTTCCAGTCGTAGCGTTTGCCCTCGACGCGGCTGTAACCCGAACCGTTGAAGTAATAGTTGATGGCGGAGGACACGTGGCGATGGGGTTTGTCCACGATTCCCGGCGGTCGAATCGTGATGGTGGCAAAGAAGTTCGGCGTGGTGCCGTTGAACCTCTCGGTTCGGGGATTGAACAGCAGGTAGAGGCGGCGTCCCACGTAGTCGGCTCCCAGCGCTTCCAGCCTGTCCAGATTTGCTTTCACCGTCCGCCAGGGCCAGTGCAGCGCGTCGGAGGCTACCGACGGCGGGTTGATGAGGGTCTCGTAGGGCATCAGCGCCGCGCCGTCCTCACCGATGCGGAAGGTCTCCGTTTGCGCCCCGGTGGCCGCGGGCGCCTGGGCGCTCCTTGCCACCGGCTCGTCCTGCGGGTCCTCCTCCACCAGATGCACGCGCATCATCTCCAGCAGAGCGGCGTTAGAGTAGGTCAGCCTTGCCTGGAGCTCGCGGCTGTCGTTGACGTGCCGGTAGGTGGCGTAGGAGGGGTGATTCCAGGCGTCGTATTGCGCGTACCGGATGGGCCGGTCGCCGACGATGGCCGTGCCGCCGCCCCGGATGCAGAAGCTCACCTGGGTGGAATTGTGGCGGACGGGAACCGTTTCCTCGCCGGGTTTCAGAACGTCCAGGGTCACCTGAACGCCCGGGGTGAGGCCCCGGCCTGGATCCGGCGCGTTGGGATGGACGAACATCGCCTGGCGTCGGCCGTTGGCCGGTTGCGGCAGATCTGCCAGCCGCTCGATCTCCTCGTCGATCATCTCCCGGGTGATGGTGATCGGCGGCCAGTCCCTGGCCGGCTTTGATCGGGCCGGCTCCGAGGTGGTCAGCGGCTCTCCGGTGCGATCGACTATCAGTGGTGCGCGGTCGCTCATTCTTGGCCTCTCGAGCGGGAAGCTGGACCGGCGAAGCCGGCGCGTTGAAATACTTTGATATCAAAGTAATATGTGGGACGTCAACTGCGGGGTTAGCTCATGGATGTCGATGGCGCGACGTGGTCGTGGCCCGATGGTGGGGTGACCGAGGTGCCCTACGCCATCTACACGGACCCTGGGATTTTTGCCCGGGAGATGGAACGCATATTCTCGGGTCCGAGCTGGGCCTACGTCGGGCTGGAGGCGGAGATCCCCCAGCCCGGGGACTATCTTGTTACACGAATCGGCGTTCGGTCCGTGGTGATCGCCAGGGACGAGGAAGGTGCGATCCACGGCTTCGCCAATCGCTGCGCGCACCGGGGAGTGAAGGTTTGCCGCCAGCGTCACGGCAACGCGCGATTCTTCGTCTGCCCCTACCATCAGTGGTCCTACGATGCCCGGGGCCGCCTGCGCGGCGTTCCCTTCATCAACGGCGTCCGGCAGCAGGGAGGAATGCCCGAGGGGTTCGCCCGTGAGGATCACAACCTGCCGCCCCTCGACATCGCCACCCGTGGCGGCGTCATCTTCGCGTCCTTCTCCGCGACGGCGCCGCGGCTCGAGGATTACCTCGGTGACACCAACCTCTCCTACTTCGACCGTGTGTTCGACGGCCGGCAGCTGAAAGTCCTCGGCTACTCGCGGCAGCGCATCCCCGGGAACTGGAAGCTCATGTTCGAGAACATCAAGGATCCCTACCATGCGTCGCTGCTGCATGTCTTTCTCGTGACCTTCGGGCTGTTCCGGGCGGATCAGCCTGCCCAGGTGCGCATGGACCCTAGCGGCGCCCATGGGCTGCTGATCTCGCGGCGGGGAGAGCAGGGAGCAACGGCGGACACCGGGGAGATGTCCAGCATGAAGGAGGACTTCTCCCTGGCAGACGCGCGTCTCCTGGATCCGGTCAAGGAGTTTCCGGACGACGCCACGGTGGTGATGCAGACCATCTGGCCGAATCTGATCGTGCAGCAGCAATCCAATACCCTGGCGCTGCGCCAGATACAGCCTCTGGACCCCGGCCGCTTCGAGCTGCACTGGACGTTCTTCGGCTACGGGGACGACGACGATGCGATGACGCTGCGGCGTCTGAGGCAGGCGAACCTGATGAGCTCGGCCGGTCTGGTCTCCGCGGACGACAGCGAGGTGATCAAGCTGGCTCAGGACGGCGTCGCCCAGTATCCCGACGACGTCGGGGTGATGCTCATGGGCGGCCGAGGCACTGACGACGAGGACCACATGGTCACGGAAACCGCCATCAGAGCGTTCTACGCTCATTACCGACGGGTGATGGGGCTGTGACCCTCGCCGCCGAGGAGCGCGCCGAGCTGGAGGAGGTCTACGCTCGCTATGCCGACCTCCTGGATGACGGCCCGCTGGCGGACTGGCCCGCACTCTTCCACGAGGAGTGCCTCTACCTGCTTATACCCAGAGAGAATCACGATCGAGGCCTGCCGCTCGCCATCATGCGCTGCGAGAGCCGTGGGATGCTGGAGGATCGGGTCCGTGCGGTTCAGGAAACCATCATGCACGAGCCGCGCTACCTTCGGCATCACATCACCAACGTCCGCGGTGCTCGCACCGACGACGGTGGTTACTCGGTGATTGCCAACTACTCCGTCATCGAGGTGCTGCAGGATGAGTTGCCGCGCATTCTGAGCGTGGGTCGGTATCTCGACGTTTTGACAAGATCCCCAACGGGCGCGCTGATGTTCCGGGAGAAGCGGGTGGTATTCGATTCGGTGATGGTGCCCAACACCATCGTCTACCCGCTGTAGGTCGGCGCGGTGACCCTCTCCGACCGGCTCCTCGATCTCGGCTTCCTGGAGGCGGAGACGCCTCGCACGCCCATGCACTTCAGCGCGCTGATGTTCTTCGATACGCCATCCGATCCGGCGCCCTTCGTTTCCGGGTTGAGAGAGGCTTGGACGGGCGCGGTTCCGGTGGCGCCCTTCGACCTGGTTCCCGTGCACGATCTGAAAAGCGGGCTCTTTCTGCCGCGGCTGGCCCCGGCCGAGCGCGTGGACGTGGAGGATCATCTGCATCTGGTAACCCTTCCGGCCGGGAGTGGCGAGCAGGCGCTCTTGGAACTTGCCCAGCGCCTCCATGCCGAGTGTCTCGACCGGAGCCGCCCGCTCTGGGACGTGTACCTGATCACCGGCTTCGGCGAGCGCTGTTTCGCGATGTTCGTGAAGATTCATCACGCGATCTTCGACGGGCACGGCGGCCTGCGCCTGTTCGTGGAGACCCTGGAAGAAGCCCCCGTGACGCGGCTGCCGGAGCCGTTCTGGTCCAGGCCCAGCGCCGCGGCCCCCGGCCATGGCCGCCCTCTGGGTCCGTTCGAGGCGGTGGGTGCCCTGGCGCGTTCGGCCGGCGGGCTCTTCCGGAACGCGGCCGTTGGCGCGCGCCATGCCTCCCGCTGGCTGCTCGGTTCGGCGCCGGTGGCCCCGCCCGCATTCAGCGAGCCGGCGAGCATCCTCAACGGGCCCTCCAGCGGTCGACGCCGACTGGCCCACCTGAGCCTGCCGCTGCCTGAGATCGAGCGATGTGCGGCCGACCACGGGGCATCCGTCAACGACGTTCTGCTCGCCATCTGCGGCGGCGCGCTGCGCCGCTATCTCGAAGCGCGCAGCGCCCTGCCGGACCGCTCGCTCACCGCGCTGGTGCCCTGCTCGTTGCGGGCCGACGCCGGCCGGCTGCCGGCCGGGAACCGGCTCACGTTCATACCCATGCCGCTTGGCACCGACATCGCCGAACATCCTGACCGCGTTTCGGCGGTCCGTGCCGGGGCGGGCGAAGCCAAGGAAAGGCTCGAGGAACTGGGCGACCCTGGCGCCCTGCAGTACGGCATGCTCATCAATGCCGTGGCGACCCTGCCGAGACTCGCTCGCCTCCCGCTGCCGCCCATCTCTCCTGCCAACCTCGTGGTCACGAACCTGGCGGGCCCAGCTGCGCCCCGTCATCTGGGAAGTGCGCGGATGACGCAGATCTATGCCCATGCCCCCATGTCCGATGGCGTAGGTCTCAACATCGCCCTGGTTTCCTATGCCGGTGAAGCCTTCCTCGGGCTCACCGCAGATCCCTCGCTGGTGGACGACGTGGACGAGCTGGCCCGACTGCTGGCTCGGACCGCCAGTGAGCTTCTCGGCGGAAGCGAGGCAGCCTGATCAGGTGTCGAGGTCGACCTCACCGTCGGCCCAGGCTCTGATGAGGTGGTGGGCGATGGCGATGGGCCCGGGCACCCTGAGCTCCGGGTTGTCGTCCTGGAGCGCGAGCCGGACGGAGTCGCGGGAGAACCAGCGCACGTCTGCCATCTCGCTGGGATCGATGGTGATGTCCGTGCTCAGCGCGGTTCCGTGACAGCCGATCATCAGCGACGAGGGAAACGGCCACGGCTGCGAGGAGTGGTAGCGCACGGCGCCCACCCGGACGCCGGCCTCCTCTCGAACCTCCCGGCGCACGGCTTCCTCTATGGATTCGCCCTGATCGATGAATCCCGCCAGGGCCGAGTACATTCCCAGCCGCGACAGGCGTCCGGCAGCCTGCCCGAGCAGGCACTCGTCGCCGTTGGTGATCAGCATGATGGCCACCGGATCGGTCCGGGGAAAGTGCTCGGCGCTGCACGAGGGGCAGCGACGGACGTGGCCGCCCCGCTCCGGCTCGCTGCGGGAACCACACACGCTGCAGAACTGGTGGCGTCTGTGCCAGTCGATCTGGGATCGACTCTGAGCCACGATGCCGCTGTCCGGGACGGAAAGCACAGTGCCTGCGGCCCGGCAGTCCTCGAAACGCCAGGAGTCGTCCAGGTTCAGCTCGTGGGCCGGGTCTCCGAGCTCGGAGACGTCGATCGCGAAGTGGGCAATGCCCTCCCGCAAGCCCAGGAAGATGGGGGGCACGCTGATGCCCAGCCGTTGCACCTCGCTCGACCTCAGCCAGCCGAGCTCCGGCCGCTCCCCGCACAGCAGCACGTTCAGCCTTGCAAAGGGCAGATAGCGCGAGCCAGGATCGGCTCTCGCGCCGTCGAGCCACTCGGGATCGCGCCGCAGCGCGTCCGCGCGGTCCAGGGGATTGCCAGCAAAGATATGAACGTGGCTCACGGATCTTCCAGGTAAGGGTCAGGTGGATGAAAGGAGAAGGGTAAAGACCTTGCGCGCATTGTGAAACCGCCGTCCTCGAGCCGTTCTGGAACGGGTTCGGCTTCCCGGGATTCGTGAAAGCCGTCACGGCATCGCCTTCGCGCATCCGGAACTCTACGCTTGGGTCAATGGTTCATCTTCAGACGGATCGACTGGCACCATGGCTGATCGCATGATTTCCTTGACTTTCTACGGGCTCGCTTGTCTCTGCGGGATCGCGGCGGTGCTGATTCTTCTGGTCGGTTTCGTCGACTGGCTGCAGACAGAGCGCTGGACCAATCTAAGCGTCCTTGAGTTCGGCTACGACGCTCATCTCATCAGGGCGCGCTGGTTCATCAACAACCGCTGGAGCTGGTGGCTCCACGACCTGATGCACCTGGTCCCGCTCTATGTGTTTCTTCTTGCTCTGGCCCCCCTGTCCTGGGTGGTGGGAGCCTGGTTCGGTCGGCGCTGAACCCCCGACTGGGCGTGGTCGACGTCAGGAGCCGCCGGTCTGCCGGTTGCGCAGACGAAAGCGTCGCGCCGCGTTGGGCCTGTTGCTGATCTGGTCGATCTTGGCGCAGGTATCCGAGCAGCAGCGCGCAGACGCGTAGGGAATGAACCACTCTCCGCAGGCGGGGCACTCCGTCATCTTGGACTCCACCCTCGGCAGAGCGCCCTCCCGACGCTGCTCCATGAGCGAGGCGATGCGCGGATTGCTCCTGAGCATTTCGCGAAATTCGGAGTCGCCGATGTCCATCAGGTCGAGAACCTGGCTGACGCTGAGATGCGGAGACCGCAGCAGGAGGGCGCACGCCTGCTCCTCGAGTTTCTCCTGCTCATCCCTTTCGCTCACGCGGCCAATACTCCTGCCGGCAGATGACTCAATCGGTGTCGGCCGGCCGGGTCACGGCCAGTCGTGCGCTCATGTCGCCGCGCAATGTTGCCCTGGGTAAATGACGATCGCCTACGGCCCGTCCTCCAGACGGTATTACGAACCCGATGAAATGCCCAGTTCCGCCTGAGCAAATTCCCGGATGGCCGCATAGTTTGCCTTGCCGTTGGGTGCGCGTTCGAGGTCGTCCTTGGCCAGTATGCGCTTGGGCAACTTGTAACCGGCGAGTTCCCGACGGGCGAACTCGCGCAGACCGATCTCGTCCAGGGAGTAGCCCGGATGGAGCGTGATCACGGCGGTGATCGCCTGGCCCCAGCGCTCGTCGGGGAGTCCCACCACCAGGGCATCCGCCACCGACTCGTGATGCTTCAGCGCCTCCTCGACTTCCTCCGGATATACCTTCTCCCCGGCGGTGTTGATGCAGTTGCTGCCGCGTCCCAGCAGCGTGAGCGACCCATCCGCCTCGACCCGGACCCAGTCACCGGGAATCGAGTAGCGCACGCCGTCGACGACCGGAAAGGTGCGCGCGGTCTTTTCCTCGTCCTTGTAGTAGCCCACGGGAAGGAAGCCGGTGACGCCCACCATGCCGGTCTCTCCGGATCCAGGCGCGATCTCCCGCAGGTCCTCTCCGAAAACCTTGCAGCTCGGCCCCAGCGTGAACTTGGCGACCTCTATCTCCTCGTCGCGGGTCATGACCGAGGTACCAAGGCCGATGGCCTCCGAGGAGGAAAACGCGTCGACGAGAACGAGGTCCGGATTGTGACGCAGCAGGCCGGCCTTGATGGCCCGCGTCCACATGACGCCCGAGGAGCTCACGATCTTGAGCGACGAGATGTCGTGGCGGCCGGGTGCGGCGTCCAGCGCTTCCACCATGGGCCGGGCGAAGGCGTCGCCGACGATGGTCGTGGACGTCACCGCGTGCCGCTGGATTGCTTCCAGCGCGGCTTCCGCTTCAAAGCTCCGGCCCGTCAGGGTCACCGCCGTTCCGCCGTGAGCCATGGCGCCCACCACGGATAGCAGCCCCGTACCGTGCATGATGGGAGGCAGCGGCAGGTTGACGGGCGGCGGCTCGGCCTGCAGACGGGACACGTAACTCTGAAGATCGGGGGACGGCTCCACGCCGATCCGCGGGTTGCCGCCGGCGCCGGTGACGCACCACAGATCCTGGTGACGCCACATGACGCCCTTGGGCATGCCCGTGGTACCGCCGGTGTAGAGAAACAGCATGTCGTCCGGGGAGCGGTCGAGATCCAGGGGCGCGCCGTCGCCGTCGGCGACGAGGCGCTCGTAGTCGAGAGCGTCGTCGAGGCCGGGGTGGCCGTCGGGTACTTCGATCCACTGCCCGACCCCCGGCAGCTGGTCGCGAATGGCGGCAACGTGGTGGGCGAACTCGGCGGCGTAGACGACCACTGCAGCATCGGAGTTGTCGAGCAGGTAAATCAGCTCGTGGTCGACGTAGCGATAGTTGACGTTCACGTGGGTGAGCCGGGCCTTGAAGCCGGCGGCGATGCCCTCGCTGTACTCGGGCCGGTTTCGCATGTAGAAGGCGATCTTGTCGCCGGGCGCCGCTCCGCCGTTCAGCAGCGCCCGGGCCAGATTGTTGGTTCTTCGGGAGAAATCGGCCCAGGAGACGATGCGATCGCCGTGGATCAGGGCGGCTCGTGATCCTGGCGTGATGTGCTCGACCGCGTCGAGCAGGTCACCGTAGTTCCACGGATAGGTCATCGCCCGTGCCTCGCTAACAATGACGTGAAGCTCATCTGTTGATCCCAATGCTCGGAAGTGTCCCTGCGGACGATGAAATACCCGACATTGCCATGCCGATCAAGGGTGGTAGGCTTTTGCGCTTGTCCTGCCGCCGGTCTGAGCGGCGCGCTGGTCGGTCGCCCTGCTGAGGCGATCGGGCCCGGAAGGAGGGGAGATCATGGAGGTCCGTACGTTGATGGCTCGGGCGGCCGCGCACTACGCCGATCGCGAGGCGGTCATTCACGGCGACCGTCGGCTGACCTTCCGCGAAGCCTGGCAGCGTTCCCTGCGGCTCGGCAACGGCCTTCGTGGCCTGGGGCTCACCCCGGGGGATCGCATCGGCGTTTTAGAGGACAACTCGGTGGAGGCGGCCGACCTCTTCGGCGGCGCTGCGGTGGCGAACCTAGTGCGCGTGCCCCTTTACCCGCGCAACGGCCGCGACGCCCATCGGCACATGCTCGGCCACACCAACTGCCGCGCGCTGATCGTCAGCGAGAATCACGCGGAGGAGGTGGCCGGGCTCGCAGACGAGCTGCCCGACCTCGAGCACGTCATCATCCGCGACGCGGGCTACGACGGCTGGCTCGCGGCCCAGACCGACGAGGACCCGCGTCTGCCCATCTCCTCGGACGACTACTTCATCATTCGCCATACCGGCGGCACGACGGGCCTCTCCAAGGGAGTGGCCTACACCCACAAGGCCTGGCTCGCCGCGGGGCGCGACTGGTTTTACGCGTTTCCCCCGGTGGAGCCGGGCGACAAGTGCCTGCATCTGGGCCCCATCTCCCACGGCTCGGGCTATCAGTACCTGCCCATCTGGCTCGCCGGCGGCTGCAACGTGATGATGGACCACTTCGACACCGGGGAAACCCTGGATCTAATAGAGCGCGAAGGAATCGCGTACGGGTTCATGGTGCCGACCATGGTGAACGCCGTCGTCCATGACAACTCGGCCAGGGGGCGCGATTTCAGCAGCCTGAAATGCCTGCTCATCGCGGCCGCGCCGATCCAGGACGCGACCGCACTGGCGGCCCGTGAGGTCTTCGGTGATGTGCTCTGGCAGGGCTACGGTCAGACGGAGGTGGTGCCGGTGTCCATGATGGGCCCGCGCCAGTGGTTCGCCGAGGTGGAGGGCTCCAGCCCTCTGCGGGCATGCGGCCTGCCGCTGCCGTTTGCAGAGGTGCAGATCTGGGACGAGGACAACCAGCCGGTGGCTGCGGGCGAGGTGGGCGAGATCGTGGCCCGCGCGGACGGGCAGATGACGGGTTTCTGGAACAATCCCGAGGCGAGTGCCGAACGTATCGTGGATGGCTGGGTCAAGACGGGCGATCTCGGCAGGCTGGATGCCAATGGCTATCTGTACGTGGTGGACCGGGCGGACGACATGATCATCTCGGGGGGCTACAACATCTGGCCGGCGGAGCTCGAGAACGTTCTCGCCAGCCATCCGGCCGTCATCGAGGTGGCGGCATTCGGCGTGCCCAGCCAGAAATGGGGCGAGTCGCCGTATGCCGTTTGCGTGGTCGGGAATGCCGAGGCGGTCGGCGAGGCCGAGCTCATCGATCTGGTTGCCGAGGAGCTAGGCAGCTACAAGAAACCCGTCGGCGTGACCATCACCACGGATCCCCTGCCAAAGAGCCCGGTCGGGAAGATCAAGCGCAAGGATCTTCGCGAGCCCTTCTGGAAGGGACACGAGCGGCGCGTCGCCGGCAGCTGACCGGTTCAGGCCTGGCCCTCAGTCATCCATGGGCGGCCTGGCCCGGAGGCGCTTGGTGGTCCCCCGCTTGCGCTTGGTGTCCTTGCGTCGTACCCGCTCCCCGGCTGGCGTTCTGGTGGCAACCCGGCGTCGGGGCACGCGCTGCGCCTGTTCCAGCAGCTCGCTCAACCGGCTCATCGCGTCGGCCCGGTTGCGCGCCTGGGTCCGGAAGCGGCTGGCCGTGATGACGAGCTCCCCGCGCTGATTCACCTGGCGCCCGGCCAGCTTCTCCAGTCGTTCGCGGACGGCCGGCGGGAGGTTGGCGCGATCGAGATCGACTCGGAGCTGCACCGTGGTGGCGACCTTGTTGACGTTCTGCCCACCCGCGCCCGGGCTCCGGACGAAACGCTCGGAGCAAGCCTCGGGCGGGATCTGCCTGATACGTGAAACGCTCATCGGCCAATCATAGCAGCGGCGCCTTCTTCCCAGACGCGGGCCGGCACGCTAGGCGAGGATGGTCTTGCTCGATTCGCCGGGCACCTCGCGTGCCAGCCTGGGCACCAGATAGCCGGGCAGCCTGCGACGCAGACCGGCCACCAGGGCACGCCCGCGCGCTGGCGCCACGTCGAAGTGGGCGGCGCCGGCCACCGGATCCAGAAGGTGCAGGTAGTAGGGCAGCACGCCGGCATCGAACAGCCGTTGACTCAGCTCGGCCAGGTCATCCTCGTTGTCGTTGACTCCCTTGAGGAGCACGGACTGGTTCAGAAGCTGGGCGCCCGCGGCCTTGAGGTCCGCCAACGCCCGTCGCACCGAGGCGTCGATCTCGTTGGCATGATTGCAGTGCACGACGAAAACCGTCCGCAAGCGGGTTGCGGCCAGCGTATCGACCAGGCCCGCGTCGACCCGTTCGGGAATGATGATGGGGAAGCGGGTGTGGAACCGCAGGGTTTGGACGCTTGCGACGTTCTCCATGGCGCGAATCAACTCGCCGATCGCCTCGTTGGTCAGCGTGAGTGGATCGCCGCCTGAAAGTATGACTTCCGTCACCTGCGTGTCCGCGCTCAGCGCGTCGACGGCGCCCGTCCAGCGTTGGCGTGACGCAAGCTGGTCCGCGTAGGGGAAATTCCTGCGGAAGCAGTAGCGGCAGTGGACGGGACACGCGCCGGAGGCGATCAGCAGCGCGCGGCCGGAATACTTTCGCACGACGCCGGCTCGGGCAAAGCGCTGCTCCTGCAGCGGGTCGGCTTCGAAGCCCGGCGCCGTGATGCGCTCTGCCCCATCGGGGAGAACCTGGCGCAGCAGGGGGTCGTGGGGATCTCCCTTGCGCATGCGTGCCGCAAAGGATCTCGGAACCAGCATGGGAAAGTCATCGTCGTGACCGTCCATCACCGGCGCCCAGGCCGGGTCGAGCTCCAGGGCCTCGATCAGCTCCCGGGGCGTTCTGATGGCGTTGCGCAACGCCTCCTGCCAGCTGCCGGTCGCCGGATCGTCGGCGACCGTGCGTGTCCGCAGACGGGCCGCGGATTGCTCGGGTGCACTTTGAGTCATGGGGTTCACGTCCGGGACGAGTATCGCGCAATCGTCTGCGGTCTCATAGCGCAGCCGGTCCCGGTCCCGGTCCCGGGTCGGCCGTCGACTCAAGAAGAGACCTCCTCCGTCGGCCGCCCCCGCCGGATCAGGAGGTAGAGGAGCGCGCCTCCTGCGATGATGGCCAGGCCCCACAACCCCTCTTTCGGTCGGTGGGCGATGATGTAGCCGAGGGTCCATCCCGTGATGGCCAGGTAGACGAGCGGCGGTAGCGGGTACCACGTCGTGCGATAGGGGCGGGGCAGGTCGGGCTGGCGGATGCGCAGCACGAACAGGCCCAGCACCGTGAAGAACGTGCTGACCCCGAGGGTGAAGCCGGCAAACACGAGAATGGCTTCGAAAGACGCTGTGAGAATGAAGGCCAGCGCCAGCACGGACTGAACGACGATGGCCGTCACCGGTACCCCGTCGCCGCTCACCCGAGCCAGAAAACGAAACGCGGGGTAGTCCTGGCCGATCACCTGCAAAACCCTTGGACCCGCCATGATCATGGCGCTGGCGGTGGATATCAGAAGCAGAGCCAGAATGACGGCCATGATGGCCGCGCCGTTCGAGCCGAAGGCGTGCTCGGCGGCGATGTAGCCGATCTCCAGCCTGCCCTCCATGGCCTCCGCCGGCGCGACGTACAGAAAGGTTGCATTCAAAAGCACGTACAGCAGCATTACGACCACGGTTCCCTGGAGCAGCACCCGGGAGAGTGTCTGCTCGGGGCGGTCCAGCTCGCCCGTGAGGTAGGTGGCCGCGTTCCAGCCTGTGTAGGCGTAGTTGACGTAGATCAAAGCCACGGCGAACGCGCCGCTGGTGAGCAGCGCTCCGTCACCCTCGTGGGGCAGCAGCGATATCCCCTGAGGCTCGTCGACCAGCAGGGCGGCGAGCAGGCAGAAACCGAGAATCAGGATGATCTTCACGGCAGTGAACGCCCGCTGGACGCCGCCGCTCGAGCGTCGCGAGGTGGCGTGAGCAACGGAAAGCACCACGACCAGACCGCACGCCAGCCAGACCGGCGACAGCGCGGGAAAGACCGAGGCCAGATAGATGCCGAAGGTAATGGCGGCGAGCGCCGTGGGTGCGGCAAACCCGATGGTGGCGGAGATCCAGCCGGACACGAAGCCTACGGCCGGATGATAGATTCGTCCCAGGAAGTTGTACTCGCCACCCGAGCGCGGCAGAGCCGCGCCGAGCTCCGCGTAGGACAGCGCCCCGCAGAGCGCCGTCAACCCCCCCACCGCCCAGAGCATCAGCAGGACGAACTCGGATCTGATGTCGGCCAGCTGAAAGCCCAGGCTCGTGAACACGCCGGTACCGATCATGTTGGCCATGATCACGGCCGTGGCTGTGCGCGCGCTGAATTTCATGAGCCCGGGGCCTCAGGCACCCGTCACGGTGAGCCGGTCGCGACTAGCGCCGGTCCAGACGATAGATCTTGCCGGTATCGACCCAGCCTTCGTCATCGTCGACGTCGTACTTGTTCAGGTAGGCCTGAGCGACGCGCCTGCGCTCGGCCATCTCGGTGACGGCAGTCGCGCGCAGCGGGTAGATGTCGCCGTTGGTCCTGAGCCTTACGCTCGGGTCACCGTCGATTCGCTCCGTCCAGTTGGTGCCGTCCTCGCCCGTGGCCACGTACACGTCTGCGCCGATCCCGACGGACCACACGTTCACGGAGTAGGGGTCGTTCGGATCCGTCTCTATCTGCACGGTATCGATGGCTTCCAGAAAGGACCAGTCGGCCGGCGGCACCTTCTCGTCGCCGCTGAGCGCCCCCCCGGCGAAGACGATGAACGGCTCTGCACAGCCGCTCAGGAGGATGATGATTGCGCCTGTGAGTGCGAGTCGCGCCATGGCCTGACCTTCGAGAAGACGGCAATTAGGGCGAATTCTTTGCCGCCTGTAAATAGATTTCTCGCCGTGATCGGCCCACGGACCGTATGATCTGAGGGTCCGGTCGCTTGCGTATGGGAGGGCGTGGACGTGCGCGCGATGCAGCTTACGGAGCCCGGTGGAGATTTCCGCCTGGTGGACTTGCCGAAGCCTCGACCCGCGGCGGGCGAGGTTCTACTGGCCGTGCACGCCTGCGGCGTCTGCCGCACCGATCTCCACGTTGTGGACGGGGACATCGTCGACGGCCGCTATCCCGTCGTGCCCGGGCACCAGATCGTCGGGGTGGTCGAGCAGGCGCCGGACGGCGATCTGCAACCGGGACAGCGGGTGGGCGTCCCGTGGCTCGGCCATACCTGCGGCACCTGCGTTTTCTGCCTTGCGGGCCAGGAGAACCTGTGCGATTCGGCCGAATTCACCGGATACCATCGCCAGGGTGGATTCGCGGAGTACGCGGTCGCCGACGCCCGCTTCTGTTTCCCCATCCCGGAAAGCTATCCGGACGTTCAGGCGGCGCCGCTGCTGTGCGCGGGGCTGATCGGCTACCGGGCCCTGGGAATGGTTGGGGATGCTCGAAAGCTGGGTTTCTACGGGTTCGGGAATGCCGCCCACATCCTCACCCAGATTGCGGTATGGGAGGGGCGCGAAGTGTCCGCGTTTACCCGCCCGGGGGATGCGGCCGGCCAGCGATTCGCGAGGGGTCTGGGTGCTGTGTGGGCGGGTGATGCGTCGACGCCCCCTCCGGAGCCCCTGGACGCCGCCATCATCTTCGCGCCGGACGGGGCGCTGGTGCCGGCGGCCTTGAAGCATGTGCGCAAGGGTGGGGTGGTGGTCTGCGCGGGCATTCACATGTCCGACATCCCTTCGTTCCCCTACGCCGATCTCTGGGGCGAGCGCATCATCCGCTCGGTGGCCAACCTGACCCGCGAAGACGGCGTGCGGTTGCTGGAGGTGGCGCCCCGCGTCCCGGTCCGCACCGAGGTGCAGGTTTTCCCGCTCGAGCGGACGGCGGATGCGCTCGATGCTCTGCGGGAAGGCCGCGTCGAGGGAGGCGCCGTCGTCCAGGTGCGCTAGAGCGTGTCCACCAGCTTGCGCAGCTGCTCGCAGCTGCGAATCCGCTCTTGTGACGTTCTGCCCATGAAGCCCACGTTCAGGGCGGTCACTCCTGATTCGCTCAGCGCTTGCAGGCGGTCTCGAACGAAACCCTCGGGCCCGATGAGCGAGTTGTTGGCCAGGTAGCTCTCGGGGATAGCGGCCTCGGCCCCTTTCTTGTCCCCGGACAGGTACAGGTCCTGGATCAGCTTGGCCTCTTGTGCGTACCCGGAGCGGCTGAAGATGTCGTTGTAGAAATTCTTCTGTCGCGCGCCCATGCCGCCGATGTAAAGCGCTGCCTGGGGGCGCGCCAGATTCCGCAGGTCTTCGAGGCCCTCGCCGATGGCCACCGCGCCGCCGGCGAACACTTCCAGCGGCGCCCTGCCCGGATCCCGCTTCGCGGCTCCGGCGCGAAGCGCATCGCCCCACACCGCGTCCGCGGCATCGGCGGTGTAGAAGGCGGGAAGCCAGGCATCGGCGAGCTCCGCCGTCATCTCCACGCTCTTGGCGCCGAGTGCGGCGATGGCGATGGGAATCTCTTCGCGGACCGGGTGGTTGATGAGCTTCAGCGGCTTGCCCAGGCCGGTGCCTTTGTTCTGCGGCAGCGGAATCTGGTAGTAGCGCCCGTCGTGCTGCAGACGCTCGCGGCGCCAAACCTTCCGGCAGATCTCGATGATTTCCCGGATTCGGGAGACGGGTGCCACGTAGGGCACGCCGTGAAAGCCTTCGATGACCTGAGGCCCAGACGCGCCGAGCCCGAGCATGCAGCGGCCGTCCGAGAGGTAGTCTATGCCTGCTGCCGTCATGGCCAGCAGAGACGGTGTCCGGGAGTAGATGGGCAGGATGCCGGAGGCGATGGTGACGCGCTCGGTGTTTGCCGCCAGGTAGCCCATGGCGCTGGGCGCGTCGAAGGAGTACGCCTCGGGAACCCAGACCAGATCGAGACCGGCTTTCTCCAGCTCGGCGACTTCTTTGACCGCTTCCTTGAAACCGCCGGCATAGCTCAGCAGCATGGATATACGCATGTTCAACCCCTTGAGAAGGTGATGGTTCGTTGGTCGCCGGCCCGGCCGCGGAGTATGCTTGGCGGCTGCCGCCCCTTTGCCACCGGCGTGGCGGTCGATGTTAACAGAATGAGGATCACTGCCGTTGGATCGGGAATTTGACGTCATCGTCTGGGGGGCCAGCGGTTTCACCGGGCGCCTCGTAGCCGAGTACCTCAACGAGCGCTACGGATTGGGCGGAAGCGTCGCCTGGGCGATCGCCGGGCGAAATCAGGGCAAGCTCGATGCGGTGCGTCAGGAGATCGGCGCGCCGGGACTGTCCACGATCCTGGCCGACGGCAACGACGAGGCATCGCTCGCCGCCATGGCCGAGCGCGCCCGCGTCATCTGCACGACGGTGGGGCCCTATGCTCTGTATGGCAGCCGGCTCGTTGCTGCGTGCGTCAGCCGGGGAACCCACTACTGCGATCTGACCGGCGAGGTCCACTGGATGCGCCGAATGATCGACAACCATCACCTCAGTGCCCAGCAGGCCGGGGTTCGGATCGTCCACACGTGCGGCTTCGACAGCATACCGTCGGACATTGGCGTGCTCTGCGTGCAACGGGAAATGAAATCCCGGCACGGTGAGGTGGCCACCGAGGTCAAGTCCCGCGTGCGCGGAATGCGCGGCGGCTTCAGCGGCGGGACCGTGGCCAGCATGCTCAACATGATGGAAGAAAGCGAGATGGACCCGGGCGTTCGGGAGGTAATGAACGATCCGTATGGCCTCAACCCCGCGGGCGAGCGTCACGGCCTCGATGGGCCCGAGCACTCGGTGCCCGAATACGACCCGGATTTCGGCGCATGGACCACACCGTTCGTCATGGCAGCCATCAACACCAAGGTCGTTCGCCGCAGCAACGCGTTGTCCGGCTACGCCTACGGGCGCGACTTTCGGTACGACGAGGCGATGCTGACGGGCTTCGGCCCCTGGGGCTTCCCGCTGGCCGCGGCGATGAGCGTCGGCTCGACGGCTTTCAACGCCGCCGCCGGGGTTTCTGCGCTGCGTGGATTGCTGGCGCGGGTTCTGCCCGAGCCCGGGGAGGGGCCCTCGGCCGCTGCCCGCGAGCGGGGATTCTTCGACATCGAGATGCTCGGCAAGAGCCGCCGCAGCGGTGCGCGGGTCAAGGTCAGGATCCGCGGGGATCGTGATCCGGGCTACGGCTCGACCTCGCGGATGCTGGGCGAGAGCGCCGTCTGCCTGGCCAGAGACGATCTGGAGACACCCACGGGCGTGCTTACCCCGGCCGTGGCCATGGGCGAAGCGCTGATCGGGCGTCTTGGCAACAACGCCGGCGTGACGTTCGAGGTGATGCCGTGAGGCGCTCACTTCGTCGCTCATCTAACGAAAGGAGCGCGTGGGCGTGAGCGAGACCGGGCCGGCTCCCCAGGAACGCGGCAAATCCAACATCCTCCTTCGGATTGCGACCTGGCTGATTACTGCCGGCTGCTTCTATCTCGTTTACGGCCGGACGGCCGAAGCGGCGGCACGTGACGGCCTGACCGTGTTGGAATACCTGGCCCGCTTCTTCGGCGAGGCCAACTGGCTTGCCTGGCTCGCGGTCATGGTCCCCTACTCCGTTTTCTTCTTCGTTGTCGACGCTCACGTGACCTGGCGAGTCATCCGCTGGTTCAATGCCCCCGAAATCCGGCTGGGCAACGTGCTGCCGATCCGTGCCAGCGCCTACATCCTGTCCCTGGTCAACGAGCAGGTGGGCAAGGGCGCGATGTCCCTTTACCTCTATCGTCGTTACAAAGTCCCTGCTCTGGCGGCCATCTCCAGCATGCTGCTGCTCGGGCTGATGGAAATCTACCAGTTGCTGGTGTTCTCCTCGGTCGGGGTCTTTCTCGGATTCGAGGTGGTCCAGGCGGCCTCCACGGAGCTGCCGCTCGACAAGATCCTGCCCGGCGTGTTTGCCGTGGCGGCCATCTATCTGCCGCTGCACATCGCCTACTTCCGGGGACATCTCCTGAAGGGATCGACGGTTCGGGAGAAGAGCCTGGTCCGGGCATTCCGTGAAGCCCGGCCCATTCACTACCTGCTCATTTTGCTGTTCAAGGCGCCGCTTCTGATCGGTGCGATCGTCGTCTACACCATCGCCTTGAACCTCTTCAACGTCGACGTCAGCTTCGCTCAGATGCTCGCCTTCCTTCCCGTGATCTTTCTGGCCGCGGCGCTGCCGCTGCCGTTCCATGCCGGCGCCCTTCTTTTCTGGACCATTCTTTTCCCGGACTTTCCCGAGGTCGGTGCTTTCAGCCTCGTGATGCACACCTTCTTCGTGCTGTTCAACGCGTTGATCGGGGTGGTGTTCCTGCCGATCGCGAATCGGGAGCTATTCGGATCGGAGCAGCCAGGCTCGGGCACGGTCGCCCATGGAAACGATGCTGGTGACGACGAGCACCCAGGCCAGCCCCTGGATCAGGGCGGCGCTGGGCCACGGTAGGGCCAGCCCCTCTTTAACGATGGGTATGCCGGCGGCGAAGAAGTAGGCGATGCCGTTCATTCGCCCGAGATAGCTCGTCCGCAGGTGTTTGCCCGCCAGCGCCCGGGAGTCGAGGGCATACTGTATGAAAGCCGCAGCAACCAGGCAGGGGAGCGCCCAGGTCAGGTAGCCGGCAGTGGCCAGGGCGCCCAGAGCGAAGGTGACGAAGAGCGCGTCCGTCGCGTGGTCGAACAAGCCCCCGACCGGGCTGGCGTGGTTCAAGCGTCGCGCGAGCGGGCCGTCGAGCAGGTCGGTGATCACGGCAAGCGCGAACAGGGCTGCGGCCAGCGGCCAATCACCGGAGACAACGGCCATGGCGCACGGCACCGCAAGCGCCAGGCGGACGGTGGTGAGGAGATTCGCCCAGGTGAACCACATGGCGCGATTATGCTACGCCAGCCACCCATCGGTGTCGCCTTGCTGAGCGCGTTCGCGCGCTCCAGAATGTGGCCCGTGATGCGCGTCGAACACCAGAGCCTGCCGGTATCGCCCGCCGATCCATGGATCGGCAGGGGCTGCCCATGATCGTCGTCACCGGAGCAAACGGCAATCTTGGCAGGCGGCTTCTGCAGAGCCTCTCCGGCCGGGCCCCGCTGCGGGCCGTGGTGCGCTCGGAGCGGGCCGCCGAGCAGATCAGGGCTCTGACGCTGGAACCCGAACCTGAGATATGCGTGGTCGATTACCAGGATGCTGCCGCCATGACCGGGGCGCTCGCGGGGGCGGAATATGTCGTCCATCTCGTAGGTATCATCAAGGAGACGGCGGCCAGCACCTACGTCGATGCTCATGAGCGCACCTCCGAGGTGCTCTGCCAGGCGGCCGACTCGGCGGGCGCCTTGCGGATCGTGTACCTGAGCATCGTCGGCTCGGAACCGGGCAGCAGCAATCCGTGTCTGGCGTCGAAGGGGGCTGCGGAAGCCATCCTCTTGGCCGCCGCCACGCCCGCGCTGGTGGTGAGGGTGCCCATGGTGCTGGGCGAGGGTGACTACGCCGCCGGCGCGCTGGCGCGGCGCGCGCGAAAGGGTTGGAACGTTCTGCTCAGGGGCGCGAGCCTGGAGCAGCCCATCTACGCCGGAGACGTCATCGAGGCGGTGAAGGCCGGGCTCGGTTCTGCCCCCGCTCCGGCGGCCCTGGACGATGCCGTGCTGGACCTGGCCGGGCCCGTTTCCCTCTCGCGCAGCGATCTTACGCGCCGGTCCGCGAGCATCCTGGGTCGATCCACCCGGGTGATATCCCTGCCCCTGTTCTTGGGGCTGCTGCTTGCCGGTCTGCTGGAGCGCCTGCTCGCGAACCCGCCGGTCACCGCTGCCATGCTGCGGGTTCTCGACCATGACGACCGCTTGGATCCGGAGCCCGCCTGCCACGTCCTCGGCATCGAGCTCACGCCGCTCGACGAGGTCCTCGCCCGGTGTCTGCGATGACGAAACCGTGACGCCCGTCACGGCCATCTGAATTCCCACCCAGTTCACATTCAGGCTGGGCGAATTCAAGTAGTTTTGCGCGGTGACCCGAGAAAGTCGGCCAGACGGTCCTCGGAGTGGATGGATACCCGCATGCAGGAATTGTCGAACAGCGGCCTGACTCGGTCAGCCGATAATGCTCCGGAGGAGACCGGTTCGGGGCCGGCTCGTGCTCCAGGGAAGGGACGCGAGCTGGACGATCTCAAGCAGGAACTCGCCAAGTGGCAGGAGCGGGTGCCTAAGCTCGCCGCCGCGCTGCGCGAGCGCACGGAGCACGCAAGCGAACTGCAGGCCCAGATCGAGAAGCTCGAGGCCAACCACCGTGCCTCGTCGGATCAGGCTGCCGCTGCCAGCAAAGAGCGTCAGCAGCGGGTGGACGAGCTGCACAGCCAGCTTCAGGCTCAACAGGCAAAGCACCAGGAGCTGCAGAGCGAGCTGCAGGCGCGTGGTGCGCAGATCGCCGACCTCCGGCTGGAGGTGGCCGACTGGAAAGAAAAACACCAGCACCTCGTCGAAGCGGGCGAGCAGGCGTCCGGGCCCTCGGAAGAGGACCAGGCGGCGCTCGAGGCGCTCAAGCGTGAGAACGCGAGCCTCGCCGAAGCGCTGGCCGAGAAGACGCGGCTCGCCGAAGAGCGCGCGCGGGAGGTCGCCTCGCTTCGCGAGGACGCCGAATCGCTCTCGAGCCGCAACGCGACGCTCTTCGAGACCACCGAGTTTGCCAGCAAGCAGCTCGACAGCCTCGGCGACAACCTGGGCGAGCTGCGCGACGAGCTCAACGCTCGCAGCGAGGCGCTTCGGGAAAAAACCGCTCGAATCGAGGCCCTGGAAGGACAGCTCAGCGAGCGTGAAACCGAGCTCGAGGTCTTCCGGGAGAAAATGGAGTCAGCGGGCGTTTACGAGGAAATGGCGCTGGAGCTCGAAGAGTCGCTGGCCGCCGAGCGTCAGGAAGTCGAGCGCCTGCAGCAGTGCGTCAAGACGGCCAACCGCATCACCAGCGAGCGCGAGTACGAGCGTCGGGCGCTGTCCGAGGAGCTCGAGACGCTCATGGAACGCAATCAGGAACTGGAGGCTGCAGCCGAAGCGGGCGGCGATCAGGATCCTGAGCTGGAGCAGCAGCGCGATCTGATGCTCAGCCTGGAGGAAGAGCTTGCCCAGGCGAAAGACGAACAGGTCGCCCTGGAAAAATCTCATGCGAAGACCCTGGCCGAGAAAGAGCGGCAGCTCTCCGAGCTCAGGGAAGAGCTGGATGCGGCCGCCGATCGTGCCGGCAAACTCGCCGCTGACGAGTCGATTGGGGAAGCACAACCCGAACACCCGGCCCAGGACAAGAAAGTCGAGGTGCTGCAGCAGCAGGTAACCACGCTGGAGGAGCTCATCAGAGAGCGAACCGAGGAGCTCAACGAGCTCAAGTGGCGGGCTCAGCTCGCTGACGGCGAGCGCGAGGCGATCACCGAGGACGACGCCAAGATGATGCTGGTGCTGAACCAGCAGCTCGGCGAAGCTCGTGAGAGCAACGACCGCCTCATAGCCGTCATCGGTCGTTTAGAGGAGCGGCTCGCCGCAAGCGATCTGGGTCCCGCCGGTGACGACTTCACGCGAATGCGCGGTATCGGCGACAAGCTGGCCGCGCAGCTCAACGAGCTGGGCATACGCACCTTCGGGCAGATTGCCGACATTGATCTTGCCGCTCTCGAGAACGACCACCATCCCCTGGCGGCGTTCAAGCATCGAATCGAAAAGGACGACTGGGTCGCTCAGGCCCGCGAGCTTGCCGGGAGAGGCTGATGGCCTCTTGAGCGGCTCGTCGCCGTGGGTCCCTCGCGGGCAAAGGACCCGGCTTGCTCACCTTGAGTTTTCCGCGGGTAACTCGCTATAGTCTGCTGCGCTCGCCGCCCTTTCGATTGCAGCTACCAGGAGGTTTCATGTCGCACTCATCCGTGCCGTTGGTTTTGCGCCGTACGACGAGTTTTCTGTTCATGGTCGTTCTGGTCCCGATGGGGCTGGGTGTGGGCTCGGCGGTCGCCGACGTCGCCGCCGGCAAGGCAGCGTACATGGTTTGCGCGAGCTGTCACGGGCAGAACGGCGAGGGCAACGCGGCCCTGAACGCGCCTCGCATCGCCGGTCAGGAGCCCTGGTACATCAGCCGTCAGCTGGCCGCTTACCGGGCCGGGCATCGCGGGACGGCGCCCGGAGATATCTACGGCATGCAGATGCGGCCCATGGCCATGACCTCGGCGGACCCGGCAACCGAGGCCAATCTCATCGAGTACATCGGAACGCTTTCCGCGGCGCCTGCCACGGCGACCATCGAAGGCGACGCCGCTGCCGGCCAGAATGGCTACGCGGTGTGCGTGGCCTGTCACGGTGCGAACGGCGAGGGCAATCAGGCCCTGGGAGGGCCTAAGCTGGCCGGCCAGAACGACTGGTACCTCGTGCGCCAGATCAAGAATTATCAGAGCGGCCTGCGCGGGTACGATCCCGCCGATACCTACGGCATGCAGATGAAGCCCATGGCTGGCGTTCTGGCTGACGACAAAGCCATCAACGACGTGGTTGCGTACATCAACACGCTGCGCTGATCGTGCGCGGCCGGCTGCACGTCGACCTGGCTGCGCTCGCCGCAAATTACCGGTCGTTCTCCAGCGCGGCTGAGGCCGCAGGCGGAACCGCGGGTGGGGTCGTCAAGGCCGACGCCTACGGTCTGGGCGCCGCGAGGGTGGCGGCAACTCTGCAGTCTGAGGGTTGCGCGGAGTTCTTCGTAGCCACCGTGGAGGAAGGCGCCGCGCTGCGGGCCATCCTGCCGGAAGCCATCATTTACGTTTTCGAAGGCGCCACGGGGGCAACCGCGGAAGTGCTGGCATCCAACGACCTCGTTCCCGTGCTCAACCATCGGGGTCAGCTCGAAGCCTGGCAGGCTTACCGGGAGCGTCCTGCCGCCGTCCATGTGGACACCGGTATGAACCGGCTGGGGTTCCCCGCGGACGTCGATGCGGTGCAGTTTGCGGGGATGAACTTAAGCCTTCTGCTCACCCATCTGGCCTGCGCGGACGTGCCCGATGACCCCATGAATCACGAGCAGGTCGAGCGCTTCCGGCGCGCCGCCACGTCGTTTCCAGGTGTACGCACGAGCATCGGCAACTCCGCGGGCATGTTGGCCGACGCGTCGTGCTGCGGTGACCTTGGCCGTCCCGGTGTCGGGCTCTACGGCGGCAATCCCTTCTCCGACCGACGCAACCCCATGCGCCGGGTGGCCGCCCTCCAAGGGCAGGTCCTGCAGGTGAGGACGTGCTCGGCTGGCAGCCCGCTGGGCTATGGGGCGACCTACGTTGCGCCCGCCGATCTGCGGGTGGCCGTGGTGGGGCTGGGTTACGCGGACGGCCTGCCGAGGCTGATATCGGGCCGAGGCTGCGCTGCCGTGGGTGGTCGGCGCTGCGCGTTGCTCGGCCGGGTTTCCATGGACCTGACCCTGGTGGACGTAACCGGGCTCGAGGTTCAGGCCGGCGACTGGATCGAGATGTTTGGCGACACGGTGTCCGTCGACGAGGTTGCCGGCTGGGCGGAGACCATCGCTTACGAGATTCTCACCGGCATCGGCGATCGCGTGGAGCGCGTCTACTCCGGGGATTGACCCTCGAGCTCCATTGGCCGGTCCAGGGGCTCTGCGGCGGGTCCCGCTTGCAGGGGTATCGGCTCGCGGCTTCGGCTCACGGGCAGGTCCGTCTGCGCGGCAGATGCCAGGTCGGCGGCGGCGAGGTCCAGCTCGCCCAGGGCCCGATACACGAAGGAGCGGTTGAACCGTGCCGTTGCGCGATGCTCCTCATCGTTGACGATGACGTTCTCGAACGCTTTGAGCGCGTCGGGGTAGAGCCCCATGTGAAGGAGCGCGGTTCCGCGGTTGACCTCTGCCGCGCCCAACCCAGGGGCCAGAGCGAGAGCCGCTTCGAAGTCGGCTAGCGCCGCCTCCAACCCTCCCAGCCTGGTCAGGATCAGACCTCGGTTGTTGTGCGCCGCTGCCTGCCGGAGAGTCTCGTCCAAGCTGTCGGCGGTCAGTCTCAGAAAAACGTCGCAGGGCTCGGGATTGGGGTCTGCTGCCGTGACTTCGCGATGGCAGCCGAGTGCCGCTTCGTCGGCCACGAGCAGCTCGGCCGCCGACTGTATCGAGCCGGGCGCGCCGCCAGCTTCCCCGGCTCGCTCCACGCCCGCGTCCACAGCGGTCTCGGCCAACGCAGCACCTGCCGTCAGAGCAATCAGCATCGAGAAGGTGATAATCGCGGTTCGGGCGAGCATGAGGCGCAGTGTAACGCAATGGCGGCAGGCGCAGCGCGGACGCAGCGCGGGCGCTGCGACCGCGCTGCTTTGCCGTAGCGCTCGGACCCGCCGCCCCGTAAGCTTCGCCTTCCGCCTGTCGGGAGACGTTCATGGCCGATCCGCTGCACAATCAGTTTCCGCCCGGCTCCCTGGAGGCCAGGGATCTGGAGCACCTTCTCCACCCCACGACGAATCTGGAACAGCATCACAAGGTGGGTCCTCGTGTCCACGACCGGGCCGAAGGCGTCTATCTCTGGGATTCCCAGGGCCGTCAGTATCTCGAAGGCATGGCGGGCCTTTGGTGCACGGCGCTCGGCTACGGGGAGGAAGAGCTCGTCAGCGCGGCCGCGCAGCAGATGCGCAAGCTCAGCTACTCGCAGCTGTTCGGCGGCCGCAGCAACGAGCCCAGCATACTCCTGGCCGAGCGGTTGAAAGCCATGGCCCCCTTCGATGCCGGTAGAGTCTTCTTCGGTCTCTCGGGCAGCGATGCCAACGACACCCAGATCAAGCTCATGTGGTACTACCACAATGCCATCGGCAAGCCGGAAAAGAAGAAGATCATCAGCCGCATGCGCGGCTATCACGGCGTGACGGTGGCCGCCGGGTCCCTGACCGGTCTTCCCGCCTTCCACGCGCACTTCGATCTGCCGATCCCGGGGGTGCTGCACGTCGATGCTCCACACTACTATCGCGAAGCGAAGGGCGGCGAGACCGAGACCGAGTTCGTCGACCGGCTGGTCGGCGATCTGGAGGAGCTGATTCTTGGCGAGGGCCCTGAAACCATTGCCGCGTTCATCGCGGAACCCGTTCAGGCCGCCGGCGGGGTGATCGTGCCGCCGCCCGGCTACTTCGCCAAGGTGCAGGCGCTGTTGGCCCGTCATGACATCCTCTTCATAGACGACGAGGTCATCTGCGGCTTCGGCCGCACGGGCCGCGCGTTCGGTGCGCAGACGTTCGGGATCGAGCCGACCACCATGAGCGTGGCGAAGGGCGTCTCTTCGGCCTACCTGCCGCTAAGCGCCGTGATCATTCCCGAGTTCATGTACGAACCGCTGGTGGAGCTTAGCGGGAGCGTGGGAACCTTCGGCCACGGCTTTACCTATTCGGGCCATCCGGTGTGTGCGGCGGTTGCGCTTCGGACGCTAGAGCTCATGGAGGAGCGCGAGATCTTTGCTCACGCAGCAGCCGTGTCGGAGCCGTTCCAGGAACGTCTGGCGTTGCTGGCCGACCACCCACTGGTGGGGGACGCGCGCGGGGTCGGGCTCCTTGGCGCGGTGGAGCTCGTGGCGGACAAGGACACCCGCACGCCCTTTCCTCCCGGGCAGGGTGTGGGCGCGCATTGCCAGGAACGTTGCGAGTCCCACGGGTTGATCCTCCGAGCGCTCGGAGACGTGGTGGCCATCTGCCCGCCGCTGATCATATCCGAGGATCAGGTCGACGAGCTCTTCGCGAAACTGGAAAGGGCGCTGGACGACACGTTCGCCTGGGTTCACTGAACAGCGAGCGTTCGCGTCACAGCTGCGGCGCCTTGGCAGGCAGTTCATTGGGTTGACGTCGTTGTGTATCTTTGCCGTCTGGGGGGAGTTATGGCCATTCTGCAATCGAATATCGATACCGGCGCCGCCGCGTTCGCCGCCAACGCGAAGCACCACCGCGAGCTTGCCGATGAGTTGAGGACGCTTGCCGGGCGCATCGTCGAGGGCGGGGACGCCCGCTCCAGGGAGCGTCACGTTGGTCGCGGCAAGCTTCTGCCGCGGGACCGCCTCAGCCGTCTGCTGGATCCGGGCTCACCATTTCTGGAGGTTGGCCAGCTTGGCGGCTACGAGCTTTACGACGACTGGATTCCCAGCGGCGGCATCGTCACCGGCATCGGCAGGGTCTCGGGCACGCAGTGCATGGTGGTGGTGAATGACGCCACCGTCAAAGGCGGAACGTATTACCCGATTACCGTCAAGAAGCACTTGAGGGCGCAGGAGATCGCGCTGGAGAATGGCTTGCCGTGCGTCTATCTGGTGGATTCCGGCGGCGCGTTCCTGCCCATGCAGGCGGAGGTCTTTCCCGACCGGGATCACTTCGGTCGGATTTTCTACAACCAGGCCAATCTCTCTGCTCGCGGCATCCCCCAGATCGCGGTGGTGATGGGATCCTGCACGGCGGGGGGCGCTTACGTGCCGGCCATGTGCGACCAGGCCATCATCGTCCGGGGCCAGGGGACGATCTTTCTCGGCGGGCCGCCCCTGGTAAAGGCCGCGACCGGCGAGGAGGTGGATGCGGAAAGCCTTGGCGGCGGTGACGTGCACAGCCGCACGTCGGGCGTGACCGACTATCTGGCGGCGGACGATGTCCATGCCCTGGGCATAGCGCGCGAAATCGTCGCGGCCAGCCAGCAGCGCTATCGCGCGACGGTCGAGACCCGCACGCCCCGACCTCCGGCCTTTGCCGAGGAGGAGCTCTACGGGGTGCTGCCCACGGATCCGCGCACCCCGGTGGACGTGCGCGAGATCATCGCCCGGCTGGTGGACGGATCGGAATTTCACGAGTTCAAAGCGCTGTATGGAGAAACGCTGGTCTGCGGGTTTGCCCACATCGAGGGGATGCCGGTTGCCGTGATCGCCAACAACGGCATCCTGTTCTCAGAGTCGGCGCTCAAGGGCGCGCACTTCATTCAGCTCGCCGACCGGCGCGGGGTGCCTCTGCTCTTTCTGCAGAACATCACCGGCTTCATGGTGGGCAAGAAGTACGAGAATCAGGGCATTGCGAAAGACGGGGCGAAGATGGTCACGGCGGTGGCCTGCGCGCGGGTACCGAAATTCACCGTCGTGATCGGTGGCTCTTTCGGTGCCGGCAACTACGCCATGTGCGGGCGCGCCTACGGCGCGCGCATGCTCTGGACGTGGCCGAACGCCCGGATATCCGTCATGGGGGGAGAGCAGGCGGCCCACGTGCTGGCCACCGTACGCCGGGACGGGGCAGCCGCTCGCGGGGAAGAGTGGCCGGAGGCTGAGCAGGCGGCGTTCATGGACGACATCCGTGCTCAGTACGAAACTCAGGGACATCCCTACTTCGCGAGCGCCAGGCTCTGGGACGACGGCGTCGTCGACCCGGCTGATACCCGGCGCGTGCTGGGCCTCGCGCTCGAGGTTGCCTGCCGGGAACCGCTGCAGCCTCAGTCCGGCTTCGGCGTCTTCAGGATGTAGCCATGTTCGATACTCTGCTGATAGCAAATCGTGGCGAGATCGCCTGCAGGGTGATGCGCACCGCCACGCGCATGGGCTTACGCACGGTCGCCGTGTACTCCGATGCCGACGCCCACGCGCAGCACGTGCGTCTGGCGGACGCGGCCGAGCGGATCGGCCCGGCACCGGCCCGCGAGAGCTACCTGCGCATCGACGCGGTGCTCGACGCCGCGGAGCGCCATGGGGCGGGCGCCGTTCACCCCGGCTACGGGTTTCTCTCCGAGAACGCGGAGTTTGCCGCTGCCTGCGAGGAGCGCGGCATCGTTTTCGTGGGCCCTTCGGCCCGCGCCATTCGCGCCATGGGCTCGAAGATCGAAGCGAAACGCATCGTGGCCGCGGCGGGAACGCCCGTCGTGCCGGGCTATCAGGAAGCGGATCAGAGCGATGCGGCGCTGTCCCGCGCGGCGGCCGAGATCGGTTACCCGCTGCTCATCAAGGCCTCGGCAGGGGGCGGCGGCAAGGGGATGCGTCTGGTGCGGGAACCCGATGAGTTCCCGGCTGCCCTGGCCGGTGCCCGGCGCGAAGCGGCGGCGGCCTTTGCAGACGAGCTCGTGCTGCTCGAGCGCTACCTGGATGCGCCGAAGCACCTCGAGGTGCAGATCCTCGCGGATCAAACCGGCCACACGCTCCACCTCTACGAGCGCGACTGCTCGGTGCAGAGGCGCCACCAGAAAGTGATCGAGGAGGCGCCCGGGCCGACGGTTTCGGAGGAGCTGCGTACCCTGCTCGGGGAGGCAGCCGTGCAGGCGGCCAAAGCCATCGGCTACGTCGGAGCAGGCACCGTGGAGTTCATCTCGCAGGCGGGCGAGTTCTACTTCATGGAGATGAACACGCGGCTCCAGGTCGAGCATCCGGTCACGGAAGCGATCACCGGGCTGGACCTCGTCGAGTGGCAGCTGCGGGTTGCCGCGGGCGAAAAGCTGCCTTTCCGACAGCATGAGATACCGCGTAACGGCCACGCGGTGGAAGCGCGCGTTTACGCGGAGAATCCGGCCCGGCGTTTTCTTCCTTCGACGGGAACCCTTGCCCATGTGGCTTTTCCGCAAGAGGTGCGTGTCGATGCGGGGGTGGCCACCGGGGACGCTGTGAGCGTTCACTACGACCCCATGCTTGCGAAGGTGATCGCCCACGGGCCCGATCGTGACGCCGCGATCACCTCCCTCGAGCGGGCCCTGGCGCGCACCGAGATTGCCGGCGTGGCGCACAACGTCGCCTACCTGCGGCGGCTCCTGGCCCATCCGGTCTTTCGGGGCGGCGACTACACGACGGGTATCGCCGAGGAGCATGCGGACGAGCTCCTCGCCGAGGAAGATCACCTGCCCGCCATCTGCGCGGCCATCGCGGCCGGGCGGCTCGGCGACAGCGTCGGGCCCTGGGCCCGACGCGACGGGTTCCGGTTGAACGGGCCTGCCTCCTTTATCCAGCGTTTCAGACGCGAACGAAAAGAGGTAGAGGTCGTGCTGTCCGAGGGTCAGGCCCAAGTCGACGGCGAAGTTTTCGATGTGGCCGATGTCAGCTGGAACGAGGGCGTGCTGGCGCTGCGGGTGGATGGCAACCGTGTCGGAGCCCGGGTGGTGACGGCCGGGCCCAGCCTTTACGTCATCATTGGCGGGTCGACGGCCCGGTTCGATCCGGGCGACGTCGAAGGGGCGGCTCGCTCCCTCGGTTCGGCTGCGGGTAACCGGGTCGTATCGCCCATGCCCGGGCAGGTCATCGCGGTCTCGGTGAAGCCCGGTGACCGGGTGAAGGCGGGCGCCGTTCTCGCCGTCGTCGAAGCCATGAAGATGGAGCACTCCGTTGCCGCTCCGCGTGCCGGCCGGGTGGCATCCGTGAACTGTCGCGTTGGTGATCGGGTGGACGAAGGCGTCGAGCTAGTCGTGCTCGAGGAATGAATTCCTGGGAGGACCGTGTGTCATGAGTGCTGCAGAATTTGATTTCGGGTTCGACGAGACCCTGAACATGCTGCGTGACAGCGTGCGCCAGTTCGCGGCCGATGAGATAGCGCCCCGCGCGGCGCAGATCGATGCCAGCAACGAGTTTCCCAGGGATCTCTGGCCCAAGCTGGGCGCCCTCGGCCTGCTCGGTGTCACCGTGGAGGAAGCCTACGGCGGCGCCGGGCTCGGCTACCTGGCGCACTGCATCGCCATGGAAGAGATCAGTCGGGCGTCGGCTTCCGTCGGGCTGTCCTACGGCGCCCACTCGAACCTTTGCGTCAATCAGATTCGTCGCTACGCCACCGAGGAGCAGAAGCAGCGCTACCTGCCGCCGCTGATTTCCGGGGATTACCTGGGTGCTCTGGCCATGAGCGAGCCGGGCGCGGGCTCCGACGTGGTCAGCATGAGGCTTCGAGCCGAGGACCGGGGCGACAGCTTCGTGCTCAATGGCAGCAAGATGTGGATCACCAACGGTCCGGGGGCGGACGTTCTGGTGGTTTACGCCACGGTGGACCCGAGTCTGGGTCCTCGCGGGATCACGGCGTTTCTCATCGACAAGGGCACGCCGGGTTTCAGCACCGCTCAGAAACTCGACAAGCTGGGTATGCGGGGATCGGATACCTGTGAGCTCGTCTTCGATGATTGCGAGGTGTCCAAGACCCAGGTGCTCGGAGAGGTGGGCCAGGGGGTTCGAATTCTGATGAGCGGGCTGGACTACGAACGGGTGGTTCTTGCGGCCGGGCCGCTGGGCATCATGCAAAGCTGCCTCGATACCGTGCTGCCCTACGTGCACGAGCGAGAGCAGTTCGGACAGCCGGTAGGCACCTTTCAGCTCATGCAGGGAAAGCTCGCGGACATGTACACCACCATGAACGCCTGTCGGGCATACGTCTACGCGGTTGCGCAAGCGTGCGATGCCGGGCGAACGACGCGTTTCGACGCGGCCGGCTGCATCCTGTTCGCCGCCGAGAAGGCCACCTGGATGGCCAGCGAAGCGGTGCAGGCCCTGGGCGGCAACGGCTACATCAACGACTATCCCACCGGGCGGCTGCTCAGGGATGCGAAACTCTACGAGATCGGTGCGGGAACCAGCGAGATTCGCCGCATGCTCATCGGTCGGGAGTTGTTCGACGCCACCGGATGACCTTGGCTATAATTTCGCGCCCGGCAGCTTGCGCTGCCCTCTCGGCATGTTTTTTCCGCCCATCTCACCTGGAGAAAGAGATTTGCGAAGCCTGGTTGTCAGATCGAAGGGTATGAATTTCTTACTGATTGGCCTGGCCCTGAGCGGCGTCGCCTTGGTCGCTCATGCGGTCCCGCCCGGCAGCGAGGACGAGATCCGTGCCCGCACCGCGCCGATGGGGGCACTTTGCCGAGCCGGCGAGAACTGCTCGGGCTTTGGGGCGCCGGCGGCAATGTCGGCCCCGGCGGTCGCTGGGGCTCAAGCCCCTGCAGGGGCGCCGGCCGCTGCGGCTCAGTCCGGCGAGCAGATCTACAACCAGTTCTGTGTGGCCTGTCATGCCGTGGGTGTGGCCAACGCCCCCAAGCTGGGAGATGTGGCGGCGTGGGCGGACCGCATCGCCAAAGGCATGGACGTGCTCATGGCGAGCACGCTCAACGGGATCAACGCCATGCCCGCCAAGGGCACCTGCATGACCTGCACGGACGCCGATCTGCAGGCGGCCGTGGATTACATGGTAGACGGCTCCCGGTAGCCGATCACTCACCCTCCCAGGTCACCGACCGGTAGCTCAGTGCTTCCGCAACATGCGGTGGCCCCACGTCTACATGCCCCTCGATGTCCGCCACGGTTCTCGCCACTTTGAGCACGCGGTGGAATCCCCTGGCGGATAGCTGAAAGCGGTCCACCGCATTGGCCAGCAGCCGTCGGCTCTCCGTGCTCAATCTGGTCAGCCTGGTGGCGTCGGCCCCCGTGAGATCCACGTTGAGCCGCCCCTGGCGCGACAGCTGGACGCGGCGGGCGCCTGCGATGGCGGCCTTCGTCTGATCAACGCCGCTGCTGGAGTCTCGGGCTCCCGCCAGCAGCAGCGCCTTTGGTATCGGGGGCACTGCCACGTGGAGATCGATGCGGTCCAGCAGGGGGCCGGAGATGCGGGCCCGATATCTGCGCACCTGCTCCGGCGTGCACCGGCAGGCGGATTCGCTGCAGACCCGACCCGCCGGGCAGGGATTCATGGCGGCGACGAGCTGAAAGCTCGCCGGAAAACGGGCCCGGTAGCGGGCTCGGGCGATGGTGATCGAGCGGGTCTCGAGCGGCTCGCGCAGCACCTCCAGCACGCTGGGTTTGAACAGGGGCAACTCGTCTAAGAACAGCACGCCTCGATGTGCCAGAGAGATCTCGCCCGGCTGAGGGTGTCCGCCCCCGCCGACCAGCGCAGGGCCGGAAGCCGTGTGGTGCGGGTCTCTGAATGGGGGTACGAACGGATATTCCAGGGGTAGTCCCGCCGCTGAGTAGACCAGCGCGGCTTCGCGGGCTTCGGCCTCCGTCAGCGCGGGCAGCAGGCCGGCCAGCCTGCGCGCCAGCATCGTCTTGCCGGTTCCCGGAGGCCCCGTCATGAGCAGGTGATGCCCGCCGGCAGCGGCGACGGCCAGCGCTCGCTTTGCGCCGGGCTGCCCGATCACCTCTGCCAGGGAGCGGCTCTCCCGTTCAGCGTTCGCGGCGGGCTTGGCGGATGGTGCGGCCGCGGGCCGGTAGCCTGGCTCCCGCAGCAGACGCACCACCTCGCGTAGGTGGGCGAGAGGAACCACCCGGCCGGGGGGCGCCATGGCAAGCTCTCCGGCATTGGCCGACGGCAGCACCAGGCGCCGCTCGTGGACTTCCGTTGCGGATGCGAGTGCGGCGCACAGGCAGCCCCGGATGGGGCGCAGCTCGCCGGAAAGCCCCAGCTCGCCCAGAAACTCGAATCCCTCCAGAACCCGGTGGGGCAGCTGGCCGGTGGCCGCCAGGATGCTGACCGCGATGGCCAGATCCAGCCTGGCGCCTTCCTTGGCCAGATCGGCGGGCGCTAAATTCACCACCACCTTTCCGTTGGGAAACGACAGCCCGCAGTTGTCAATGGCGCTCTTGACCCGGTCGCGGGATTCTCTGACCGCGGTTTCGGGGAGCCCGACCAGGGTGAATGCGGGGAGGCCGCCGGGAAGATGTGTCTCCACCGTAACCGCAGGCGTGTCCATGCCGGCCTGGGCGCGGGTACGGGTCAGGCTTTTCTCGGTGGCCGACTTGAGCGTATGGCCGTCCGGATCGTTCACCCCGATCGGATCAGGAATCTGCTTCCAGGGCAGCGACCCGGCGCTCTAAGTCACGGGTGGTTTCGGTCAGCCTGTCCAGAGCGGCCAGGTGGGCGTCGAGCTCGTGCCGGGGAACGAGATCCACCTCGGCAAGGCCGCGCTGCAGCGCGGAGCGGGCCTGGTCCAGGACCAGGCGCAGGCTGTCGGGCGGCACGAGGGATGCCAGCTGCTCGGTGAGGCGCTCGATGAACGTTCCCACCACGTCCTCGTTGCCGGGTGAGTGGTTTCTGGCTGAGTGCTCGGCCATTGCGCGTCCGCCCATTGGTTTGGATGACGACGATGGTACTCACAGCTGCCGTCGCCGGTCGACTGGGGAATCCTCGCCCAGGCGTAAGCCACCGACCCGGGCCGGTGCAGGCCGGCTCTGAACTGGCGCGCTACTTTGGTGCAGATGCCTTATTTCGGTGCAACAGCCCGGCTCGGAAGCCGGTTATCTCCTGCCGGTCCAGCCAAGCATTCCTTCAACCAGCTGATTTTTATGAAGAAAAATCTGGTGGCACGGAAAATGCTCCTTTGAGCGCGTCCCGTCAGTTCTGCCGCCCTGCGGTGGGCAGAAAAGGGGGGAGCGATCACCCGGTCGCGACACAAGGTTTTTAGAGCAAGAGCACAGAGGTTTACTCATGAAAAAGATCATTACCCCGGTTGTGGCGGGAATCCTCCTCTTCGCAGCGGGTGCCAGCGCGCCAGCCGCCGCCGAAGGACCGGAGTTCTCCGGCAACATCGCATACCTGACCGACTACCGCTTCCGCGGTATCTCCCAGGGAGATCGGTCCCAGGCCCTGCAGGGCGGCTTCGACATCGAGCTGGACAACGGCCTCTACGCGGGAACCTGGGCGTCCAACGTCGGCTTCACGGAATGCTGCGGCTCCGCGGGACTCGAGCTGAACTACTATGCTGGTTTTGCCGGTGCGTTCAGCGAGGAAGTCGATTACGACGTCGGGTTCCTCTGGTACAACTATCCCGAGGACGACGCGGACCCGGACCTCGACTACTACGAGCTTTACGGCAGCGTCAGTGCCTTCGGCGGCACGTTCGGGGCTGCCTTCTCTCCCGACTACTTCGCCGAGACCGGCGACTTCTGGTACCTCTACGGCGACTACAGCTTCGGCGTCGCCGAGAACTTGAGCATCGATCTGCACGTGGGCTTCAACCTCTTCGAGGACGAGGAATCCTTCGCAGCGTTCATCGGGCCTGAAGACGGCGATGCCGGAGACAACTACATCGACTACAGCATCGGCGTGTCCACGTCGGCGCTGGGTCTCGACTTCGGCCTCTCTTTCATCGGCACGGACCTCAAGAAGAGCGAGTGCTTCGGCGGCACCAAGCTGTGCGACGACACCGTCGTGCTCTCGGTATCTAAAAGCCTGTAATTGAGAGAGAATCCGGGGTGCACAGATCTTCCACAAAGATCTTCCCAGAGCAGTCCGCGTCAGCGGGCTGCGCTCGGGGAGAGCGTGCACCTTAGAAACCGAAAACGGGTTCAACGGGAGAACAAAACATGAAACTGGTAACAGCCATCATCAAGCCCTTCAAACTCGATGATGTACGGGAGGCGCTCTCGGATATCGGAGTGCAGGGGATGACGGTCACTGAAGTGAAAGGGTTCGGTCGCCAGAAAGGGCACACCGAACTCTATCGGGGGGCGGAGTACGTGGTCGACTTCCTGCCCAAGGTGAAGATCGAGATCGCCATCGACGACGGGCTCTTAGAGCAATGCCTGGAGACCATCACCAAATCGGCCAACACCGGCAAGGTGGGCGACGGCAAGATATTCGTTTCCTCGCTCGAAGACGTCGTGCGGATCCGCACGGGAGAGACGGGGGCCGAGGCGGTCTGACGCCATGCGCTAGTCGCCTTTAAAAAAATTCGGAGAAGATTGTGGAAGATCTGTTGACTCAAACTAATTACGCCCTGGACACCTTTTATTTTCTGGTGATGGGTGCGCTCGTCATGTTCATGGCGCCCGGTTTCGCGATGCTCGAGGCCGGACTGGTACGGTCCAAGAACACGGCGGAAATCCTTCTGAAGAACGTCGCCCTGTTCGGCATCGCGTGCATCATGTACCTGATCTGCGGGTACTACATCATGTACGTCGGCGCCGTCGAGGGGGGGATCCTGCCCGACTTCGGCCTGTGGATCGGTGCGGAGAACACGGTGGATGAAACCCTGGCCTCGGGAGGCGACGTCTACTACTCGGCGCGCTCCGACTACTTCTTCCAGGTGGTTTTCGTGGCTACCGCAATGTCCATCGTCTCGGGGGCAGTCGCCGAGCGCATGAAGCTATGGGCCTTCCTGGCCTTTGCGGTGGTCATGACGGGCCTGATTTACCCGCTGCAGGGCATGTGGACCTGGGGCGGCGGCTGGATCTCCACGGCCGGCTACTCGGACTTCGCCGGGTCCGGCATCGTGCACATGTGCGGCGCGGCGGCAGCGCTGGCCGGGGTCTTGCTGCTCGGGCCAAGAAAGGGCAAGTACAACAAGGACGGGTCGGTGAACGCGCTGCCCGGCGCCAACCTGCCCCTGGCGACCCTCGGGATGTTCATCCTCTGGTTCGGCTGGTTCGGATTCAACGGCGGCTCGGAGCTCAAGACGTCGAACATCGACGAGGCGAACGCGGTGGCCCAGGTGTTCGTCAACACCAACATAGCTGCCTGCGGCGGCTTGGTTGCCGCGCTGCTGACCGCCAAGATGCTCTTCGGGAAGGCCGATCTGACCATGGCTCTGAACGGGGCGCTGGCCGGTCTCGTGGCCATCACGGCGGATCCGCTCTCGCCCATCGCTCAGTGGGCGATGATCATCGGCGCCGTCGGCGGGGTTCTAGTGGTGTTTTCCATCGTGACGCTCGACAAGCTGAAGATAGACGACCCGGTAGGTGCCATCTCGGTCCACGGCGTGGTCGGTATCTGGGGCATCCTCGCCGTGGTCTTCAACAACGGCGACGCCACCATTGGTGGCCAGCTGATCGGCATCGCCGGAATATTCGCCTGGACCTTCGTCGCAGCGCTCGTCGTCTGGGGGATCCTGAAGGCCACCATGGGCATTCGGGTCTCGGAAGAGGAAGAGTACGAAGGCGTCGACCTTTCGGAGTGCGGTCTGGAGGCCTATCCGGAGTTCGCCAAGGTCTCCTCCTGAGCTTCGCCCCAGCGGGGCGGACGGCAACGAACGCCGGCCACATTCGTGGCCGGCGTTTTCGTCTGTAACGGGTACAATGCCCAATTTTTCAGGCACCCGTCCCCATGCGATACGTCAGCACCCGCGGCGAGACTGCAAGCCTCGGATTCACCGATGCCGTTCTGACCGGTCTGGCCCCGGATGGCGGCCTGCTGGTGCCGGAGCACGTGCCCCAGGTGAGCGCCCGGCTGGATGCGTGGGCCGATCTGTCCTTCACCGATCTCGCCTGCGAGATCATCCCGCTTTTCGTCGACGACATGTCGCGCCAAGATCTGAACGTCCTGATCCGTCAGGCATACGCCTGCTTCGACCACGACGAGGTGGTTCCGTTCGTCCGGCTGGGAGATCTGGAGGTGCTGGAGCTCTTTCACGGGCCTACCCTGGCCTTCAAGGACATCGCTCTGCAGCTTCTCGGCCGTCTCTTCGAGCACATCCTCTCGGCCCGCGGCCGGCATCTGAACATTCTCGGTGCGACCAGCGGCGATACCGGCAGCGCGGCCATCGCCGGCGTTCGCGGGCTGCCCGACATAGACATCTTCGTCATGTATCCCCACGGGCGTATCAGCCCGCTGCAGGAGCTGCAGATGACCACGGTGCTGGACGACAACGTCCATTGCCTTTCGGTGGACGGCAGCTTCGACGACTGCCAGACGCTCATGAAAACCGTCTTCGCGGATCTGGCATTCAAGGAACGTTACGCGCTGGGCGCCGTCAACTCCGTGAACTGGGCGAGAGTGCTGGCGCAGATCGTCTACTACGGCTACGCGAGCCTGAAGCGGGGCATGGAGTTTCCCGTCTCCTTCTGCGTGCCCACCGGAAACTTCGGCAACGTCTTCGCGGGCTACCTGGCCAAGCGCATGGGATTTCCCATCGAACGGCTGATTCTGGCAACCAACGAGAACGACATCCTCGCCGTGTTCTTCGAAACGGGCACCTACCAGCGAGGCGACGTGCGATTTACCGTGACGCCCGCCATGGACATTCAGGTGGCCAGCAATTTCGAGCGGTTCCTTTACTACCACATGGGCGAGGACAGCCGACCGCTGAGGGCGTTCATGACCGAGTTCGCCGAAACCGGTCGTGCGGTTGCCGCGATACCCGGCGACGACGACTTCGTGGCCACCGCAGTCTCTGTGGCCGAGACCGTCGAAGCGATCCGCGCCACCTACTCGGAGTTCGGCTACGTAGCCGATCCGCACACGGCCGTCGGCATCGCTGCTGCCGGCCGCTTCCCGGCCGAAGGCGCGAAGATCTGCCTTGCCACCGCGCACCCGGCCAAGTTCCCGGAAACGGTCAATGGGGCGGTGGGTGCCGAGGTCGCCGTGCACCCGGCCCTGGAGGCCCTGTCGGGACTCGAGTCGCGTACGACCCGGATTCCGGCCACCGTCGAGGCGGTCAAGGAGGCGATTCAGGCCAGCGCCCGCTGAGGGCGATTCGGATCAGCGGCCGCGCCCGGCGATGCGGGATACGGCCGTGGGAATGTCGTGCACCCTTGCGACCTCGTCCGAGGGCTTCGGGGTCCCGGGCGGCAGCGCCTCGCCGCTCAGGTTGACCCAGATGGTGTGCATGCCGAGCTGGGATGCGCCCTGGATATCGTCGACCGGGTGGTCGCCCACGTGGACCACCTGCTCGGGCTTCGCTCCCGTGTGCTCGAGGGCCGCATGAAACATGTCCGGCGCGGGCTTGCCGGCACCGACGCTGGCCGCGGAGTAACCGAAAGAAAAATAGCCGTCCAGCTTGAGCTTGGTGAAGTCGGCGTTGCCGTTGGTCAGAGCGCCGAGGACGTAGTGCTTGGCCAGGATGGCCAGGCTTTCCAGCGCACCCTCGAAGAACTCCACCTCGTGGCGCGCCTCGAAGAACAGCTGAAAGGCCTGATGGGCGTATTCTCGGGCCAGCGCTTCCGGGTAGCCGCAGCGGCTGATGGCCTGGTAGAGAACCTCTTCGCGCAGTCGGGACAGGTCGTGTTTCAGATGGGGCTGCCTGTTCACTATTTCCGTGCGCAGCTCGAAGATCGTCTCCGGCGGAAAACGTTCGTGGAAGGCTGGAACGTGTGCGAGCAGCCACGTCCGCATGCGCTGCTCGGCGTTGATGATGACCCGATCCACATCCCACAGGGTGTTGTCGAGATCGAAGGTGATGACTTTCAGCTCGGGCACGATCAGGGGCCTAATCAGTCGTCCTGGGATTGCGCGCGGGGATGGGCGGCGTCGTACACCTTTGCCAGATGCTGGAAGTCCAGATGTGTGTAGATCTGGGTTGTTGAGATGTCGGCGTGGCCGAGAAGTTCCTGAACCGCCCGCAGGTCGCTGGACGACTCGAGCATGTGACTGGCAAAGCTGTGCCTGAGCATGTGCGGGTGCAGCTGGTTGCTGCCGAGCTGCTGGGTGGCCAGGCGCTTTAGGCGCAGCTGGACGGTTCGGGGGCTGATACGCCGCTCGCCCCGACCGGTGAACAGCGGCGCGTCGCCGGCGGGATGTCCCCGGGCTGCCAGCCAGTATTCGATGGCCGCGATGCAGTGCCCGCCCATGGGGACCTGCCTGACTTTGTTGCCTTTGCCGACGACCCTCACGAACCCGGCGCTCAGGTCCATGTCGCCGACGTCGATGCCGACCAGCTCGGACAGGCGAATTCCGCTGCCGTAGAGCAGCTCGGCCATCGCGCGGTCACGTTTCTGAATCGGCGTTTTGGCCTCGAAGGCGAACAGCTGTGAGGCCTGATCCGTATCGAGCGTCTTGGGCAGCTTCATCCGGGTCTTTGGCGCTTTGATGCCGGCTGCGGGGTTGCTGGCGACCAGCTTGATCTTCTCCAGATAGCTGTAGAAGGAACGGATGCTCGACAGGGCGCGCTGGATGCTTCGCGGAGCCAGCCCTTCGGCGTGCAGCTTGGCAACGAACGTGCTCACGTGGTGTCCGCGGATCTCGGTCCAGGGCACCCTGGCCACCGCGCCCAGCCGTTCCAGATCCCGCCGGTAGGCGGCCAGCGTGTTGGGTGAGTAGCGCTTCTCGACCCGCAGGTAGTCCTGGAACCGCTTGACGGCGGGATCGGTCACGGCGACAGGCGCTGGACCACCCGCGCGACCACCTCCGCGATGTAGGCGACGAACAGCGTATCCATGTCTGATTCGAAGTGAGCAGGATCGCGGCTGCCGATGGCGAGACAGCCGATCGCCTCGTTGAGCACCAGCGGTGCCAGCACCGCGCTGCCGCCCTCATCGTGATTCTCCGCGGGGAAAAGCACCTCGAGCTCGTCGGCGCGCAGGGTGACGCACGCGGGATCGATGCTTCTGGAGTAGCGCTCGTTGGGAAGTTCTTCGCCGTGGCCCCGCACGTGGTCCATGCGGATCTCCGAATTCCTCAGATGGCAGCATACGAAGTCCGCATGGAAATCCACCAGCACGTAGGTCGCGAGCACCTCGTTCAGAGCGTGCCACGTGTCCACGTGGAGCAGCTCCAGCGTCAGGGAACGCGTCTTCTCGAACAACGTCTCGTTGGCCTTGGCCGCCTGAACGAGCTCGTTCATCCGGCGCCGCATCGCCATGTTGCGTTCGCGAAGGATGGCTACCTGACGCTCGATCAGCGAGACCGCGCCGCCCGTGTCGTGGGGCAGGTTGAGCTCGGAAAGCAGCTTCGAGTGCCGCTGGAAGAAGTCGGGGTCGAGTCGCAGGTAAGAAATGACGTCTTTGTCGGTAAGCCTCGTCGGCTCGTCCTGGGCCGCGGTCATAGACTCATGTGGCCTTCGTAAACCAGTGTGGCGGGTCCGGCCATTCTAACCGTGGTCTCCGGGCCCTGCCAGGCGATGCGGACCTTGCCTCCCGGCAACGATACCTTCACCCGGTCTTCCAGGTGGCCCAGCAGCTGGCCGGCAACGACGGCGGCGCATGCGCCCGTTCCGCAAGCCCGCGTTTCGCCCACCCCTCGCTCGTAGACGCGCAGCCGGATGAAATGCGGATCCACCACCTGGCAGAACCCGATGTTCGCGCCTTCGGGAAAGAACGGGTGGCGGGTCAGGCTGGCCCCCACCGCGTCGACGGGCGCATCGGTGATCTGCGTTACGAAGAGCACCCCGTGAGGATTCCCGACGGAGACCGGGGTCACCTCATGCTCGCCCTCCCCCGCGCGCAACGTGAAGGTCCCGACCGCATCGCCCTGCGCGCCGCACGCCGCTTCCGGGCTGAACGGCACGTCTTCGGCCCGGGTGCTTGGAACCCCCAGATCGACCTCCACGGTCTCGGCGTCCAGCAGGGCCGTGGATATGGGCCCCGCCAACGTCTCGAGCACCAGGGTGTCTTTCGGGCTCAGCTTTCGCTCGGCGATGAATCTGGCCGCGCATCGGGCGCCGTTGCCGCACTGCTCCACCTCGGTGCCGTCCGCGTTGTAGATGCGGTAGCGGAAGTCCGCATCCGGGTCGGTGGGCGCCGAGATGGTGAGCATCTGATCGAAGCCGATCCCGGTGCGGCGATCGGCCCAGGCGTGAATCTGTTCCCGGTTCGGCTCGAAATCCTGGCTGATCAGGTCCAGCACCATGAAGTCGTTACCGAGCCCGTGCATCTTCGCGAACTCGAGCTTCATCGCCACGTCTCCGCGTGCTCCGCCTCGAGCTCCAGGGCGAGCTGATCGCGAGTGGTTTCGCGGCGCCGCACCACCCGGAAGCGGTCTCCGGCGACCAGAACCTCCGCGGGTCTGGGACGCGTGTTGTAGTTGGAGCTCTGCACCATCCCGTAGGCCCCGGCGGACATGACGGCCAGAAGGTCGCCTTCCTGAAGGGCCAGTTCTCTGCGTTCGGCCAGGAAGTCGCCGGTCTCGCAGACGGGGCCCACCACGTCCCAGCACAGCTCGGCCGCCCCCGCTCGCGGCGTGACGGGACGGACCTCGTGCCACGCCTGGTACAGCGCCGGGCGGATCAGATCGTTCATGGCAGCGTCGACCACCGCGAAGTTCTTCTCGGTCTCGGCCGTCGTTGGTTTCAGGAATCGCGTTCGGGTCAGCAGCACGCCGCCGTTCCCCACCAGATACCTGCCGGGTTCCAGCAGGAGCTTGAGTTCCCGGCCGCGCAGCAGCTCGCAAAGGGCCGCACCGTATGCCTCGACGTCGAGCTCCTCCTCGTCCCCGTAGCGGATGCCCAGCCCGCCGCCCACGTCCACGTGTTCCAGGCGGATTCCCTCCGCGGACAGCCGGTCGGTGAGTTCCAGCAGGTTGCGAAGGGCGTCGATCAGCGGGTCGATGGTGCCGATCTGGGAGCCGATGTGGCAGTCGATCCCGTGCACGGATAGGTACTCGTCTGCCTGCGCCCGCCTGTACAGCTCGACCGCCTGGCCCGGCGGTATACCGAACTTGTTGCTGCGTAACCCCGTGGAGATGTAGGGATGCGTCCCGGCATCCACGTCCGGGTTGACCCGGATGGACATGGGCGCCTGGCGCTTGAGCACCCGTGCCCGCTCGCTCAGGCAGTCGAGCTCGCTGGCGCTCTCCACGTTGAAGCAGCGGATGCCGAGCTTGAGCGCGAAGTCGATCTCGGCCACCGACTTGCCTACCCCGGAGAAAATCACCCTGGCAGGGTCGCCTCCTGCGCTGATGACCCGCTGCAGCTCGCCGCCGGAGACGATGTCGAAACCGGCGCCCTGCTCAGCGAAGAGCCTCAGAATGGCCAGATTGGCGTTGGCCTTGACCGCGTAGCAGACGTCCGCGTCGAGCTCGCCGAGCGCGCGGCGCAGCCGCTGGTACTGCGCCTTCAGGTGGGCGGTCGAGTAGACGTACGTCGGCGTGCCGACCGCCTCGGCAATCCGCGGCAGCGGCACGTTCTCCGCGTGGAGCACCCCGTCTGTGATGGAGAAGGCGTCCACGTCAGGGCCGGTGGCTGGCGGCGGGCGCTTCTGACTGAGCGTCGGGCAGCTCCAGGGGACCCTTCTGACCGCACATGACCGCCTGAGAGGCAAGAATGATTAACAGGATCCAGCGCACCGGTGGCTCGCAGCTAGGCCGAACGAGTCAGTATACACCGCCTCATGGCGGCGCAGCGGCCGCGGTCAAAGCCGGTCGCGGGCGCGGGCTGCCGCCTCGCGCACGCTGTCGGGGGCGGTGCCGCCCGGGTGATTGCGCGCACTGACGGACCCCTCGAGCGTGAGCACGGAAAACACGTCCTCGCCTATGCTGTCGCTGAACGCGCGCAGCTCCTCGATCGTCAGCTCGTCGAGACCCTTGCCCTGCCCGATCGCGTGCGCCACGGCGCGGCCCACCACCTCGTGGGCGTCCCGGAAGGGCACATCGCGCCGCACCAGGTAATCGGCCAGGTCCGTCGCGGTGGTAAAGCCCGCGGCGGCGGCCGAACGCATCCGCTCCCGATTGGGGGTGATGGCCGGGACGAGGCCGTTCAGAGCCGTCAGGCAATCGCGCAGGGTGTCCACCGTGTCGAACAGCGGCTCCTTGTCCTCCTGGTTGTCCTTGTTGTAGGCCAGCGGCTGGCCTTTCATCAGCGTCAGCAGAGCCACCAGGTTGCCGGCCACCCTGCCCGACTTGCCCCGGATCAGCTCGGGGACGTCGGGGTTCTTCTTCTGCGGCATGATGCTCGAGCCCGTGCAGAAACGATCGGGCAGCTCGACGAATCCGAACTGCTGGGACGTCCACAGCACCAGCTCCTCGCTCCAGCGAGAAAAGTGGTTCATCGTCAACGCGGCAACCGACGTGAACTCGATGGCGAAGTCCCGGTCGCTCACCGCGTCCAGCGAGTTCTCGGCCACGGCGCCGAATCCGAGCTCGGCAGCGACACCGGCCCGATCGATGGGATAGGTGGTGCCGGCAAGCGCCGCGCTGCCCAGGGGCATGACGTCCACGCGCCGGCGGCAGTCATTGAGGCGGTCGCGGTCGCGGTGAAGCATCTCGAACCACGCCAGCAGATGGTGGCCGAACGTTACGGGCTGCGCCGGCTGCAGATGCGTGAAACCGGGCATGACGGTGTCCGCGTGGGCTTCGGCCAGGTCCACCAGCGCGCCGAGCAGCTGGGTTTCCAAAGCGACCAGCTCGTCGATGGCGTCCTTCAGGTAGAGCCGGATATCGGTGGCGACCTGGTCGTTGCGGGACCGGCCCGTGTGCAGCTTTTTCCCGGTTTCTCCAATGAGCTCGATAAGGCGCGACTCCACGTTCATGTGGACGTCCTCGAGCTCAACCCGCCAGGCGAGCTCGCCTTCGTCGATCTCTTTGTGAATCGCCTGCAATCCCGATACGATCTCGTTGCGCTCACCTTCGGTGAGCACGCCGATCCGGCTCAGCATGTTGGCGTGGGCGATGGAGCCCCTGATATCGTGATGGTAAAGACGCTTATCGAATGCCACCGAGGCCGTGAACGATTCGACGAACGCATCGGTGGCTTCCGAAAAGCGGCCGCCCCAGGGTTTTGAATCTCGGCTCATGGTGACAAGAGGGTTCCTTTAGCGGATGGCCGATTATAGCAACCATCGCGAGCGGTTCGTGGTCCCCGAGCTTTGCAACGCGGCGGCCATTTCCCTGCTCGTGCTCTTCGGTGAGCTTCTGGTTCTGGTGCTGCTGTTCGCCGGCGGCCCCATCACGTGGCTCCGGCTCGCGCTCATGTCCCTGTTCGTGCAGTGGGTTGTCATCATGAGCGCGGGAGCCCTGTGCTGGACGCGAGCCTGGCTCTCCCGGTTCGCGGTGGTGCCTGGCGCCGTGCTCGCTTTCTCGATGGTCATGGCGATCACCCTGTTCGTCGGGATCAGCGCCGATCGGATCATGGCTCCGCCCGGCGTGGAAGCGATCAACTGGATTGGCATTCTCGGCCAGCTCCTCATTTCCGGGATCATCACTTCCCTGGCGCTGCGCTTCCTGTACGTCCAGCAGCAGCTGCGCGCTCAGGAGCAGTCGGAGCTCCAGTCGCGCATCCAGGCGTTGCAGTCGCGCATTCGCCCGCACTTCCTGTTCAACAGCATGAACATCATCGCAAGCCTCATCGCCACCGACCCCGAGACCGCGGAGTCTGTCGTGGAGGACCTCTCCGAGCTCTTTCGTGCCAGCCTCAACGACGCGGGAAATCAGGTGCCGCTGCAGGACGAGCTGGAGCTTTGCGAGCGTTACGTGCGCATCGAGTCCCTGCGGCTCGGTGATCGGCTGCGCGTCGAATGGAACGTGGACGACTCGGGCCAGAATCTCAAGATTCCTCTGCTGACTCTGCAGCCACTTCTGGAAAATGCCATCTACCACGGGGTCCAGCCGCTGCCGGAAGGCGGCACGATCACCGTTCATCTGTGGCTGGAGGGGAATGACGTCAACGTTCGCATCACCAACCCGATACCGGAGGGCGAGGCGAGCAACAGCAGCGCGGGAAACCGAATGGCAGTCAACAACATTCGCAGCAGGCTGATGGTGTTGTACGGTACCCGTGCGGAATTGAGGGCGGCGCCCGAGGAAGGGCTGTTCGTCACGTCGCTGAAGTACCCGGTGTCGAACATGCCGTTGCAGACATGAGCGCGGCGGCGAGCGCGGCGGCAAGCGCGGCGGCGAGCGCGGCGGCGAGCCTGGAGACCAGCACGCTCAGGGAGGGGATATGAGCATCAGGGTTCTCATCGTGGACGACGAACAGCTGGCCCGAGATCGCCTGTCGCGAATGGTGGCCGAGCTGGACGATTACGAGGTAGCCGGTGAGGCTGGCACCGGGCAGGACGCCGTGCGCCTGGTGGCTGACCTGCAGCCGGAGATCATCCTGCTCGATATCCGAATGCCGGGCATGGACGGGCTGGAAGCAGCGCGTCATCTGGAGTCGGTCGACGAGCCCCCGGCCGTCATCTTCTGCACGGCCTACGAGGAGCACGCCATCGAGGCGTTCAACCTCCAGGCCGTCGGGTACCTTCTGAAACCCGTGCGCCGGGAGAACCTGCGCCAAGCGCTCGGCAACGCTCAGCGGGTCAACAAAGCTCAGCTGGCAGCGCTCTCGGATGACGGCAGCCGACGCCGCTCCCATATCTCCGCGCGCACGCGCAAGGGCATCGAGCTCGTACCCCTCGAAGCCGTGCGCTACTTTCAGGCCGATCAGAAGTACGTCACCGTGCGCCACGGCGAGGGCGAGCTGATCATCGACGAAACCCTTCGCGAACTAGAGCGCGAGTTCGGCGAGCTGTTCATCCGCGTCCATCGCAACGCCCTGGTGGCCGCGCGCCACATCATCGCGCTCGATCGTCTGGGCGACGGCCACTACCAGATCCGCCTCAACGACGTCGACGAGCACATCGACATCAGCCGGCGCCACGTGGCCTCCGTGCGCAAGTTTGTCAGGAACCTGTGAGCGCATTACGGCTCGTCATAGCCACGCGGCAGAGTCAGCTTGCCTTGTGGCAGGCCAACTTCGTCAGCGCGCGTCTTCGCGAGGCCCATCCGGGCCTCACCGTGGAACTCCTCGGCATCACCACCCGTGGGGACCGATGGCTTTCTTCGCCCCTCGCCGAGGTCGGCGGCAAGGGCCTGTTCATCAAGGAGCTCGAAGAAGCGCTTGCCTCGGGCACGGCCGACGTCGCCGTGCACTCGGTAAAGGACGTGCCGGCGGAGCTTCCCGAAGGATTCGCCATGCCGGTCATCGCCTATCGTGAGGATCCCCGTGACGTGCTGGTTAGCCGGGATGGGGTGACTCTGGCCGGGTTGCACGCCGGTGCCCGGGTCGGCTCATCGAGCCTGCGCAGGCAGGCTCAGCTCCTGGCCCGGCGCCCCGATCTGCTGATCGAGCCCATCCGGGGCAACGTGGACACCCGGCTGCGCAAGCTGGACGACGGCGATTACGACGCCCTGGTGCTGGCCGCAGCGGGTCTCGCCCGGCTGGGACTGGCGGGGCGCGCCAGCGAGTACCTGGCAACCGACGACTGCCTGCCCGCCGCCGGCCAGGGAGCGCTGGGCATCGAGTGCCGGGCGGGCGACGGGCGCGTGCGGGCACTGCTCGAACCCCTCGAAGATGCTCAGGTTGCTGCCTGCGTTTGCGCCGAGCGCACGGTGAGCGCCGTGCTGGGAGCGGATTGCACGGCCCCGCTGGCCGCACACGCCACGCCGCTCGGCCAAGGCGTGATGCTGCAATCCCGTCTGGCGACCACCGACGGCCGGAAGATTCTGGAAGCCCGTGGCGAGGGGGCCGATCCGGTAGCCGTGGGCAAATCGGTCGCCGAGTCGCTTTTGGCGCAGGGCGCGGCCGAGGTGCTCGGCGGCGGAGATTGAGTTGCGCGTCTGGGTGACCCGAACCCAACCCGGCGCCGACCGCCAGGCCCGAAGGCTGAGAGCGGCCGGCCACGAGCCGGTCGTGGGCCCGGCGCTGAGAATCGTGGAGGTGCCCGGCGGCGCGCCTCGCGGACCTTTTACCGACGTGGTCTATCTTTCCGAGCATGCCGTTCGGTTTGGCATTGCGCGCCTGACCAACCAGGCGTGGTTCTCCGGTGCGCGCGCCCATGCCGTGGGAGCAGCGACCGCCGAGCACCTGGCCGTTGCCGGGATTCGTGCGGGCTTCCCTGAGCAGGCGAGCTCCGAGGGGCTGCTCTCGCTGCCGGAATTTGCCGATGCCCGGGGCCTGACGGTGCTCATCGTCTGCGGAGAAGGAGGGCGGGATCTGCTCGAGACGACGTTGACGGCAAGGGGCGCCAGGGTGGAAAAGCTCGTCGTCTACCGGCGCCGCGCCGTGGACGAGGCCCCTCCGGATGTCGGCTCGGTGGACGCCATCGCCGTCTCCAGCGGCGATGGATTCGCGGCGGTGGCGCGGTTATGGTTTGCCGCAGGCGGTCGCGGGGACGTGCCGGTGTTGGCGCCGTCCCCACGGGTGGCCGGGCTGGGTTCCGCATTGGGGTTCAGTAACGTATACACATGTGCGGGAGCCGGCGCCGATGCCCTGCTAAAGGCGCTCGAGTCCGTGAGTTCGACGGGTAGGTGATGGACGACGATACCAGCAAAGGTCCGGCCGGCGACGACGCCATCGGTGAGCCCGCCCCGGAGGCGACAGAATCCGCTTCCAGGACCTCAGGGGAGGCAGCTGACCAGGCCGCGAAGGCAGCGTCGGCAAAACCGCGCGGCCGCCTTCTCGGCGGGCTTGGCCTCCTGCTCGCCCTGGGCGCGCTTTGCGGGGTCGGCTATCTCTATTACCTCCTCGTCTTCCTGGGACCGTCGGATGAGCTCGATGCCCGGCTCGGGCGCCTGGAGGCGTCTCTTCCAGAGATCCGCCGAGATCTCGCGGCGGCGCGCGACGCGCAGGCCGAGGAGATCGAGAGCGCCGTCGCCGCTCAGCAGGCGTCACTGGACGAGACCCGTAGAGCGCTCCTCGGGGCGCTCAACGAGGTCACCGCCGCCGCGGCCCCCGCCCCCCGGGAATGGAAGATCGCCGAGGTGGAGTACCTGCTCAGGATTGCCAACCATCGGGTGCTCATGGAGGGTGACGTGGAGGCCGCCCTGCAGCTCATGGGGGCTGCTGATGTCATTCTCGAGGAGCTCGACGATTTTGCCTTCTTTCAGGTTCGCGCCCGGCTGGCCGACGAGATGCTGGCGCTCAAGGGCGTCCGCGGCGGCGACCTGCAGGGCGTTTACCTTCGCCTGGAAGCCATTAAGACCAGCATCGGCGAGTTGCCCGTCCGGCTGCCCGACTACTTCCGACCGGAGAGCTCTGCAGACGCGTCTGTGGAGGCTGAAGGCTTCTGGAGCGCGCTGGCCGCGGAGCTTTCCGGCTATTTTCAGCTGCGCCGATTCGACGGCGCGACCAAGCCGCTCATGGCGCCGGAAGAGAACGCTTACTTAGAGCTCAACCTGCGGCTGGCCATGGAGCGTGCCCAACTCGCCGTTCTGCGCCGCAATCAGCTCGTCTTCGAGCGGAGCCTCTCCAGCGCCCGCGAATGGATTCTCGAGTTACTCGACCCTGACGATCCGAGCGTCGAGCAGGTTGCCGAGGAGCTGGACGCGCTGAGCACGCTCAAGCTCGAGCGGGATCTGCCCGACGTGTCGGGCTCCCTCACCGCGCTGCTCGAGCTCCGCCGGGGCAACCCGTGAAGACGGGCATTGTGCTGATCGCCATCGCCGCCGTGCTGGGCGGGCTGGTCGGCACGCTGGTGGTGCGTGACCCGGGGTACGTGCTGCTGGCTTATGACGACATGGCCGTCGAGACCAGTCTCTGGTTCGCGCTTGTTGCTCTGGTCGTCATCTATTTCGTCGTGCGTCTGCTTGTTTTCGCATTCTCACGGCTGGCCGCCACGGGCGGCAGCTTCGGCGCATGGAACCGCCAGCGGCAGTCGAAGAAGGCGCGTGAACAGACGATTCGCGGGCTGCTGCTCATGGCCGAGGGAGAGTGGGCCGAAGCGCGGCGGCTGCTCGTTCTGGCCGCCCCACGGGTGGATTCGCCCCTGATCAACTACTTGAGCGCCGCTCGGGGCGCCCACGCCACGGGCGACGTCGAAGGCCGCGACGAGCTGCTTCGCAAGGCCCACCAGTCGACACCGGGGGCGCGATTCGCCGTGGGGCTCACCCAGGCGCAGCTGCAGGCTTCGGCTGAGCAGTGGGAGCAATGCCTGGCTTCGCTTCTCCAGCTGCAGTCCGAGTCGCCGCGTCATCAGCTGGTGCTGTCTATGCTTGCGGAGTGTTACGAGGCGCTGCAGGACTGGCGGGCTCTCATCGAGCTTCTGCCGGGCATCCGGCGCGCAAAGCTGCGTGACAAGGCCCAGCTCGACGAGCTGCAAAAGCGCGCCTGGAGCCGGCGGCTCGCGGCGACCACGGAAGACCTCACGGGTCTTTGGGCGCAGATGCCCAAGGAGCTGCGCCGTAACCCGGAGCTCGTTGCCGTGCTCTGCGACCGGCTGCTTGAAGCAGGGCTTGCGAACGATGCCGAGGCCGCGGTTCGGGGCGCCCTGGAACACGAGTGGCGCAGCGAGCTGGTCCAGCGGTACGGTGTGATCGTCTCGGATGATGTGGGCAGGCAGCTCATCGTGGCCGAGGGGTGGTTGAAGTCCCGGCCCAACGATTCGGCGCTGCTGCTGGCCCTGGGTCGAATCTGCCTGATGAACGAGCAGTGGGCCAAGGCCCGCGAGTACCTCGAAGCGAGCCTGCGCCTGCGGCACACGCCTGAGGTCTACGGTGAGCTGGGCCGCCTGTGCGTCGCCATGGGCGACGTGGACCGCGGCAGCCAGTATCTCAAGCAGTCGGTGATCGGGCTGCCGGATCTGCCGCTGCCGGAAGGCGAGCCAGGCGCGGCGGCGGGGACCGGCTAGCCCGAGTTGTCCGGACGGGGCGCGTAGCCGAACGCATCGGCGGCCAATTGCCCGCGGGGCACACCGCCGGCTTGGAGCGCGTCGGCCGCTGCGTAGACGAACTGCGGGCCCCCGCAGAGGAAGATCCGCCGATCCCGGAACCGCGCCGATTGCGCCCGCAGCCAGGCAAGCGCCCGATTGTCCCGATCCCGTCTCGAATCCGCGATCAGCGTGGTAGACAGCCAGTCCGCGTTCAGCGAGGCAAGCCAGTCCCTGCGATACAGATCAGCCTCCCGGTCCGCGCACCAGAGAAACGAGACCTCGAACGGGACCTCACCGCGCGACGCTGCCTGCGCGAGCGCGTCGAGCATGCCGAGCGCCTGGCTCGCGCCCGTTCCCCCTGCCGCGATGAGAATCGGGCCGGCCAGAGGCAACTCCAGCCGGACGTCGCCAAAAGGGCCGGCGACATCGAGGGTTTGGCTCGTTTGGAGCAGCTCATCGAAAAGGACGGCCTCGGCGATGCCGGGGGTGGATCGGTAATGCAGGTGCACGTCGGGGAGGCGGTAGGGACCTGAGGCGATGGAAAGTGGAATGCGCGCGCCGTTCGGAAGAAGTATTTCCAGGTACTGGCCCGCAGCGAAAGCGAAGTCTGGCTCTACTTGCAGGACGATCTCCTGCACGGGTGCGCCCGTGCGGCGGACGATCCTGGCCTGCACGGTTGGCTCGGTCAGCGACCGCCGCGCATCAGCGCGAAGAACTCCTCGTTGGTCTTCGTGTCCTTCAGCTTGTCGATCATGAACTCGATGGCGGCGATGTCGTCCATGTCGTGGAGCAGCTTGCGCAGGATCCAGACCCGCTGAAGCTCTTCCTCGCCCATCAGCAGCTCCTCGCGGCGGGTGGCCGAGCGGCGGATGTTGATGGCCGGGTAGACGCGCTTTTCTGCGATCTTGCGTTCCAGGTGAAGCTCCTGGTTGCCCGTTCCCTTGAACTCCTCGTAGATGACCTCGTCCATCTTGGAGCCGGTATCCACCAGGGCGGTGGCGATGATGGACAGGCTGCCGCCCTCTTCGATGTTTCGGGCCGCACCGAAGAATCTCTTGGGGCGCTCCAGCGCGTGAGCGTCGACGCCGCCAGTCAGAACCTTTCCGGACGACGGCACTATGGTGTTGTAGGCCCTTGCGAGACGGGTGATCGAATCCAGCAGAATCACGACGTCCTTCTGGTGCTCCACCAGCCGCTTTGCCTTCTCGATGACCATCTCCGCCACCTGGACGTGACGGGAGGGGGGCTCGTCGAACGTGCTCGCCACCACCTCGCCCTGAACCATGCGCTGCATTTCCGTGACTTCCTCGGGCCGCTCGTCGATGAGCAGCACGATCAGCACGACCTCGGGGTTGTTGGCCGCGATGGACTGAGCGATGTTCTGCAGAACCAGCGTCTTTCCGGCTTTCGGGGGAGAGACGATGAGCGCTCGCTGGCCTTTGCCGATGGGCGCAATGAGGTCGATGATGCGCGCGGTCAGATCCTCGGTGCTGCCGTTGCCGCGCTCGAGCACCAGCCGATCGTCGGGGAAGAGCGGGGTGAGGTTTTCGAAAAGAATCTTGTGTTTCTTGGAGTTAGGCTCGCTGAAATTGATCTCGTCGACCTTCAGCAGAGCGAAGTAGCGCTCGCCGTCCTTGGGCGGCCGGATCTTGCCGGCAATGCTGTCGCCCGTTCGCAGGTTGAATCGGCGTATCTGGCTAGGCGAGACGTAGATGTCGTCGGGCCCCGCGAGATAGGAACTGTCTGCGGATCGCAGAAAACCGAAGCCGTCCTGGAGAATTTCCAGGGTCCCCTCCCCGTAGATGTCCTCGCCCTCTTTGGCTTGCTTGCGGACGATGGCGGCGATGACCTCCTGCTTGCGCGAACGCGCAAGGTTCTCCAGCCCCATCTCGCGGGCCATGTCGATCAGGTCGCCGACGGGTTTTCTCTTCAGGTCTGTAAGGTTCATGGGCATAAGCGCAAACCGGCAGGTTGTAAAAACGACGAACGGACTGTTCTTAGATTTTTATGGCTGTTCTTTGGGTGCTGCGACCGGCGAAGCGCGGTGGCGGCGGGTGGGCGCTGGAGTTCGACTCCAGCGATTGCAGCCAAGTTTAGTGTATTGAAAGACCCCGTCAAGCACCCCTTTGGTCGCACAATCCGGGTTTGTGAACCCGTTTACGCGCCGCCTGACGGGGCCGATAGGTGGATATCAGATGTTGCTGTCCAGGAAGGCGGCCAGCTGAGACTTCGACAACGCGCCCACCTTGGTCGCTTCGACCTCGCCGTTCTTGAACAGCATGAGGGTAGGTATGCCACGGATGCCGTACTTGGGCGGCGTGGCCTGGTTGGCGTCGATGTCTAGCTTGCAGACCTTGATGCGGTCGGAGTACTCCTCGGCGATCTCGTCGAGAATGGGCGCGATCATCTTGCAGGGGCCGCACCACTCCGCCCAGTAATCCACTAAGACGGGCTTGTCGGAAGAGAGCACGTCGTTGTCGAAGTCGGAATCGCTGGTGTGAACGATGTTGTCGCTCATCAATTTGCTCCAGTAATGATATGACAGTCACCCGGTCTGGGACGCGACGCTTGGAGAGGGCCCAGGGCCGTGGCGGAACGGTGGCAGTTTATCACGACATCGGCGGGCGGCCACTAATCCGCGAGGGCTGCGGCGACGGTGAACGCGAAGTAGGTCAGAATGCCGTCGGCGCCCGCTCGTTTCAGGCAGAGCAGCGACTCGGCGACGACGGATTGGTCGAGCCAGCCATTGCCGACGGCGGCCATGTGCATCGCATACTCGCCGCTGACCTGATAGGCGAAGGTCGGCACGCCAAACCGGTCCTTGACCCGTCGGATGATGTCCAGGTACGGCATTCCCGGTTTGACCATCACCATGTCCGCCCCTTCCTCCAGGTCCAGGGCGATTTCCTGCAGGGCCTCGTCGCTGTTTGCCGGGTCCATCTGGTAGGTATGCTTGCTGCCGGTGCCGAGGGTGGCCGACGAGCCCACCGCATCGCGAAAGGGCCCGTAGTAGGCCGACGCGTACTTTGCCGAGTAGGCCATGATGAGGGTGTTGTCGTGACCCTCGCTCTCCAGCATCTGCCGAATGGCGCCTACCCGTCCGTCCATCATGTCGGAGGGCGCGATGACGTCCGCGCCGGCGTTGGCGCAGACGGCTGCCTGTCGGCAGAGCGCCTCCACCGTGACGTCGTTGAGCACGTATCCGCTTTCGTCGATGATTCCGTCCTGGCCGTGGGTTGTGTAGGGATCAAGGGCCGCGTCGGTCATGACGCCGAGATCGGGTAAAGCTTCCTTCAGGGCGGCGACCGCCCGCGGGATCAGGCCATCCGGGTTCCAGGCCTCGCAACCATCCGGCGTTCTGAGATCCGGCTGCGTGTACGGGAACAGAGCGATGGCGGGGATCCCGAACTTTGCGGCTTCCTCCGCGTGCCTGAGAAGGTTGTCGATGGACAGCCGGTTGATGCCCGGCATGGAATCCACCGCTATCTGCTGATCGGCGCCCTCCACGACGAAGACCGGGTAGATGAGGTCGTTGACCGTCAGCTCGGTCTCGCGCACGAGGCGCCGGATGAAGTCGGTCTGTCGATTGCGTCGCAGGCGCGTCGCGGGGAAACTGCGCGGCATGATGCGTGTCCTAACTCTTGCGATGCTGGCTTTCTCTGTGCCTGGGCGGCTATGGTAATGCAACGCGACGCGGACTCCAGCGTATGAGCGGATCCGGTTCCGGCGCCCCGGGGGCGGAATCCCGCGGCCGCCATCGAAAGATCTTGGTGCTTGTGCTCGTCGCAGGTCTTCTCGGCGCCTTTTTCCTGACCGGCCTGAACGACTATCTCAGCCTCTCCTTTCTCAAGGGCGTTCACCACGATGCCGTCGTTTTCGTGAGAGAAAACGCGCTGGTGAGCATCCTTGGCTTCTTTCTCTTCTACATCGCGGTCACGGCGCTCTCGCTGCCTGGCGCTGCGATCATGACGCTGGCTGCAGGGGCCGTGTTCGGCCTGTTCTGGGGCACCCTTATCACGTCCTTTGCCAGCAGCGCGGGCGCAACCCTGGCCATGCTCATCTCCCGCACGCTCCTGCGCGACTGGGTGCACGCGCGCTTTGCCGCCCAGCTTCGGGTGGTCAACGATGGCCTGGCACGCGACGGCGCGTTCTACCTTTTCAGCGTGCGCATGGTGCCGCTGTTTCCGTTCTTCATCGTCAATCTGGTCATGGGGCTCACCGCCATCGGTACCTGGCAGTTCTACTGGGTCAGCCAGGTGGGAATGCTGGCCGGCACGCTCGTCTTCGTATTTGCGGGCACTCAGCTGGCAAACGTGGACACCGTTGCCGACGTGCTCAGCCCGGGGCTCATCGCAGCCCTCAGTTTGCTCGGGTTGTTTCCGCTGATCGCGCGCAAGACCATGGGATGGCTCGAGCGCGCCCGGGCGGCGCGATGAGCTGCAGTTTCCGCGGGGGTCACAGGGCATGGCGAAGTACGACAACAACCTGATCGTGATCGGCGCAGGCTCGGCCGGCCTCATCGTCGCCCTGATCGCGGCCACGGTCCGGGCTCGGGTCACCCTGATCGAGCAGGGCGCCATGGGCGGCGACTGCCTCAACACGGGGTGCGTTCCGAGCAAGACGCTGATCCGCTCGGCCAAGATTGCTCATTATCAGGCCACCGCCCAGCGCTACGGGGTGCAGGCGGTGACTCCCCAGGTGGACTTTCAGTCGGTCATGCGCCGGGTACACGAGGTCATCGCGACCATCGAACCCAAGGACTCCATGGCCCGCTACCGGGAACTCGGCGTCAACTGCGTGGCGGGAGCGGCGCGCCTGATCGACCGGCATCACGTGCAGGTTGGCGATGAGCGCCTGAGCGCCCGCAGCATCGTTCTCGCCACCGGGGCTGAGCCCGTTGTCCCGCCCATTCCCGGGCTCGCCGATGCCCGGCCGCTCACCTCCGATAATCTCTGGGAGCTCGAGAGCCTGCCCCAGCGGCTTCTGGTGATGGGTGGAGGGCCGATCGGCTGCGAGCTGGCTCAGGCTTTCGCCCGACTGGGCTCGGCGGTCACGCTCATCGACATGGCGCCCGGCCTGATGCCCCGGGAGGACGACGACGTCGCCGGCTTCGTCGAGCGCAGGCTGCGCGGTGAGGGCATCGACGTCCGCACCGGCCACCGCGCCGTGCGGGTGGTGGCCTCGGCGGATGGCGCCGGGGTGCTACATGCCGATTCGGACGGCGGCGAGGTGCAGATCGGCTTCGATCGGGTGCTCGTTGCCGTCGGGCGCCGCGCCAACACGGCGGGGCTGGGGCTCGAAGCGCTGGGGATCGCCACCCGGTCAGACGGAACGCTGGAGGTGGACGCCTATCTCCGCACGGCGGTGCGTAACGTCTACGGCTGCGGCGACGTGGTGGGTCCCTACCAGTTCACTCACATGGCCTCTCATCAGGCCTGGTACGCGGCGGTCAACGCGCTGTTCGGCCGGTTCCGCAAGTTCAAGGTCGACTACTCGGTGGTGCCCTGGGTGACGTTCACGGATCCGGAAGTCGCCCACGTCGGGCTCTCGGAAACCGAGGCCGCCGAGCGAGGCATCCGGGTCGAGGTCACTCGGTACGGTCTGGACGATCTGGATCGGGCGCTCGCCGACGGCAGCGCCTCGGGTTGGGTGAAGATCCTTACCAGACCCGGCTCGGATCGCATTCTGGGCGTTTCCATCGTGGGAGCCCATGCGGGCGAGCTCATCGCCGAGTACGTGCTGGCCATGACCCATGGCATCGGGCTGAAGAAGATTCTCGGCACCATTCACGTCTACCCGACCCTCGCCGAGGCGAACAAGCTCGCTGCGGGGGCATGGCGGCGCGCCCACGCGCCCGAACGGCTGCTACGCTGGGTCGGCAGGCTCCACGACCTGTTGCGCTAGGAAGGAAGGTCCTTCTTCAGTCGCCTGGTGCCGCGCTGGAACAGCGACGCATCGTCCAGCATCCTGGCCATTGCCAGGTTCCCGTACAGTCCGGCCAGCAGATCGGAAGCCGCCCGGCGCGCCCGGCGCGGTTTCATGCCGGTTTCCTCGAACGTGGCGGCAAGCCGTTCGCCCCAGCTCAGAAACCGCCGGCGGATGGTGTCACCGTGCACGGCCCGCAACGCGCCGTGGTCCAGCACTGCGATCAGACAGGGGCGCTCGCCGTGATCCACGTAGCTGCTGAAAGCGTCCACGAACCGGCCGAGACGAACCGGGGCAGGCTGCTTCTTGGTCAGCCGGGAAAAGGCCGTTTTGTCCAGCCGGGCGATCGCCCTGGTCAGGAGCACCGACGCCATCTCCGCCTTGCCGCCGGGAAAGTGATGGTAGAGGCTGGCTTTCCCCAGCCCGCTGGCGGTCGCCAGGCGGCTCAAGCTGGCGCCCTCGTAGCCGTGCTCGATGAAGACTCTGGCGAGCCGATTTTCGAGCTCGGCGCGACTATTCGCAGCTGGCTTGTCGTTGTTGCCCACGAAATGAGGGTAACAGAACGTTCGGTCGGTCAAAAGGCGCCGTCTGATCCGCGCCGCTGGCGCGGTGCCCCTTGATGCGACGTGCCCTTTGAGGGGAGACTCGGGCAGCGGGAAAGCGCCATTCGGGGCCCTGGCCGCCCGGCCGCCGGGGATCTGCACAACACAGTGGGGACATGAACATGAAATTTGGGATCTTCTACGAGCATCAGCTGCCGCGGCCCTGGGACGACGGCGCGGAGCAGCGGCTGTTCAACGAGGCGTTGGACCAGGTGGAACTCGCGGACAGGCTGGGCATCGACTATGCCTGGGAGGTCGAGCACCACTTTCTCGAGGAGTATTCCCACTCCTCGGCGCCCGAGGTCTTCCTGGCGGCGTGTTCCCAGCGCACCAAGAACATCCGCCTGGGTCAGGGCATTCGGCAGGTGATCCCGCAATACAATCATCCGGCCCGCACGGCCGAGGTGATCGCCACCCTGGATCTCGTCTCCCAGGGCCGCGTGGAGTTCGGCACTGGCGAGTCCTCGGCGGAGCTCGAGCTCGGCGGCTTCCGGATTCCCGTGGCCAAGAAGCGCAAGATCTTCATGGAGGCCACCGAGCAGATCTGCAACATGCTCGCCATGGACCCGTATCCCGGGTACAAGGGCCAGTATTTCGAGATGCCCTGCCGGAACGTGGTTCCCAAGCCCGTGCAGCGGCCCCATCCGCCCGTCTGGGTGGCCTGCTCTCAGCGCGAGACCATCCGGATGGCCGCCCGGCTGGGCATCGGGGCGCTGACCTTCGCCTTCGTCGACCCCATGGAGGCTCAGTCCTGGGTCGACGAGTACTACGGCATCATCAAGAGCGATCAGTGCGTGCCCATCGGTCACGCCGTCAACGCCAACATCTGCATGGTGTCCAGCTTCTCCTGTCACCACGACCGCCAAACCGCCGTGCAGCGCGGCCTGGAAGGCTTCGAGTTCTTCGGCTACGCCCTTGGCAGCCTCTACGGCTTTGGCGAGCACAAACCGGGCCGCACGGATCTCTGGACGGAGTTCCAGACCGTGCGCGCGCCTCAGGTCAGGAACGAGGTGGCCGACTTCAGCGAGGCTCTGCTGGGCGCCAGAGGCGGTATCGGTACCCCTGAGGATCTGCGCCAGCATCTGCGCAAGTTCGAGCGCTGCGGCGTGGATCAGGTGACCTTCATCCAGCAGGCCGGAATGAACCGGCACGAGCACATCTGCGAGTCTCTCGAGATCTTCGCTGCGCAGGTCATGGGAGAGTTCAAGGAGCGGGAAGCGGAGCGGGAGGAGCGCAAGATGCGTGAGCTCGAGCCTTACATCGCTGCCGCCATGGAGCGCAAGGTGAGGATGAAGCCGCTCGCGGACGACGAGATACCGACTTTCCCGGCGCTCGGACGGCGGATCACCGAGGAACAGGAGGACGCCCCGTCCATCTACGAGCGCCCGGCGGCCGGGTAGCCGAAAAAAATCTCCGTTGCTGCGACCCTTTGCGGGTCTGACGCATCTATAGAGTGGTATGGCCAGTTTTGCCGAAATTCGCCTGGAGCCAGGCGTTGCCCGGGGCCTCAAGCGGGGTGACCGCAGTGCCCAGGGCATCGCCTACCGTGTGCTCGCGCCCACTGTGATGGGCCTCGCCTGCCGCATTCTCCAGGACGAGGGATCGGCTCAGGAAGTCGTGCAGGACACCTTCGTGGATCTGATCGAGCACGCGCGCACGCTCAAGGACGCGCAGGCGGTCGTCGGCTGGGTGCGGCAGGTTGCCGTAAACCACTGCCTGATGCGGCTGCGTTCCCCCTGGAACAAGCGGCGGGACGAGCTCGATGCGGACCCGGCAGGGGACGTATACGTCGACATGGCCGAAGGGGCGGCCCGAACGGAGGGCATGCAGGACATAGAGAAAGCGCTGAGCGAGCTGGAGCCGGAGACCCGGCTGGTGATCTGGCTCCACGATGTGGAGGGCTACACCCACCAGGAGATCGCAGGGCTGGTGGGCCGCACCGCCAGCTACTCGAAGTCCCAGATGGCGCGAGGCTACCAGAAGCTCGCGAAGAGATTCAGAGGAACGGAAGATGGAATCGAAAACACCGCTAGCCGATCTGCTCGCGTACCGTGACGGCGAGGAGTTGCCCGCCGACGTGGCGCGCGCCATCGAAGGCGACCCTGCCGCCCAGGGCGAGCTGGAGAAGCTGCGTGGCATAAGGCAGCAGCTCAACGCGCTCCCAGCCGTTCTTCCCGATCCGGCGGTGTGGGAGGAGATCAGCCGCAGGGCGCAACCGCCGCGCAGCTGGACGCTGCGCTACCCCCTGGCGACCGCGGCAACGGTCTTTCTGGCGGCGGCCCTCACCATCGTCGCCTGGAACCCCCTTGGCAACGGCGGAGCCGGCGCCGGTCCAGAGCCCGTCGTGGTGGCCGATGGTGCCCTGGTTGACCTGATGAGCCGATCCCAGGCTCTCGAGTCGCACCTGCCCGTGCAGGGCACGCCCGCCGGTCAGCTGGCCTGGGGCTCTGCCGAGGAGGCGCTCAGGTACCGGATTGCCGATATAGATGCGCAGCTCATGCGGATCTACGAGACCGAACCGGTGGACGTCGAGCGTCGTGAAGCGCTGTGGCGGCAGAGGGTCGACCTGCTCGAATCGCTTACTCAGGTGCAGCGCGGCCAGGCCGTGGTGCGACCTGCAATTTACTAGGAGTCGATGATGATCAAGTGGTTGAGCTCGCGGAAGCGGCAGGTGCTCGCCGGGTTCACGGCGATGGCACTGCTGCTCTCCGGATATACCTTTGCCGACGAGCTGGAGGACCGGCTGCGCGAGGCCCGCGAACAGCTCGATGCCGCCGCCGAGCGGCTCGCCGAGCTGCATCGGCAGATGTATGAAGCCGAGGTTTCAGAGGGTCGCTACGGGAAACGCGCGATGATCGGTATCCTTCTGACGAGCATGGGCGACGACGACGGCCTGGTGATTGCTGGCGTGACGCCCGATGGCGGCGCGAAGCAGGCTGGACTGGCCGCGGGCGATCGGATCGTCGCCATCGGCGGCGTGCGGCTGGACACCGGCGGTGCGGACAAACCCGGCAAGCTCCTCAGCAACGTGGTCAAGGACCTCGAGCCCGGCGACCCCGTGAAGGTGGAATACGTGCGCGACGGCGAGACGCTGAAAGCCGACGTGGTCACGCAGCCCAAACGTGCCTTCGTGATGAAGTCCCTGGCGATGGAGCTGGATCAGCTCGATCCCGAGTTCACGGCCGAGCTCATCAAAGAGTTCGAGGACCTCGGAGAGCTCAAGGAACTCAAAGAACTCGGCAAGCTGGAGGCTCTTCACGAGCTCGGAGATCTGGGCGAGCTGATCGGCAACGTCGTCGACGTGGGCACCTCCTTGAAGCTCGAAGACATGGACGGCGACCTGGCCAGGTATTTCGGAGTCGACGCAGGCGTCCTCGTGGTCGCTCCGCCTTCACAGGAAGGCGAGCTCAAGAGTGGGGACGTGCTGCTCGAGCTCGACGGCAAGGACGTGGCCAACGCCCGGGAAGCCATGAAGACGCTCGCCATGAGTGACGGGACCATCGACGCCGGGGTTCTGCGCAACGGCAAGAAACGCGAGGTGTCCATCGACTGCTCGCAGTTCTCCGCGGGCGATCACATGGCCATCACGATCGATCCGAGCATCATCCGGATTCGGCGTGGCATCGACGGCGACGATGGAGTTGACGTTCGGATCGTCGTGGACGAGGAGGTGGTCGTGGACGAGAAAGGCTCTAAAAAAGCAGCCGCCGACGATTCGGCGGGCGGCTAGGCGTCCGGACCGACCCTCATCCCCTCCGGGCGCGCCGTTCAGCTCTGCTCGAGCGCTTCGAGCGCCTCGGTTGCGCTGAGCCAGGCCTGCTCGGTCGCGTCCAATCTTTTTCTCAGCCTGCCGGCAGCGGAGAGCAGGTCGTCGAGCTCCTCCTGAGGCAGGCTCCGGTACACGTCCCCATCCGCCAGTCGGGACTCCACCTCGCGCAGCTCCACGCCGATCTGATCCATCTCCTTTTCCAGGTGCCTGAGCTTTGCCCGCAACGGCTTGGCCGCCTCCCGCTGGGCGGCCGCCGCCTGTCGCAGGGCTTTGCGGTTCGTCTCGGGAGCGCGTTCGGATGACGGAGGTTCGCTTCGCCTCAGACGGCTCTCGGCGTAGGCGTCGATATCGCCGGCGAAACTCGCAAGCCTGCCCCCCTCAACCAGCCAGAACTCGTCCACGGCCCGCCGCAGCAGGCTGCGATCGTGGGAGACCAGCAGCAGGGCGCCCGCATAGTCCTGCAACGCCAGGGCCAGGGCCTCGCGCATTTCCAGGTCCAGATGGTTGGTCGGCTCGTCGAGGACGAGAATGGCCGGCTGGGCGAGAGCGATCAGGGCCAGCACGAGACGGGCTTTCTCGCCGCCGGAAAGCGTAACGATGGGCCGCTCCACCATGTCGGCGGGGAAGCCCCAGCGGCCCAGGTAGTCCCGGCACCATTGCTCCCGGGCCTGTGGCCGCTCGTTCGTGAGGGTCGCCAGAGCGGACGTCTGCCCGTCCAGCCGTTCGAGCTGATGCTGGGCGAAGTACCCGACCGCGGAGTGGCGTCCGCGCACCAGCGTGCCCGCCAGGGGCTCGAGCTCGCCCACCAGACACTTGAGCAGGGTGGACTTGCCGGCGCCGTTGGCTCCCAGTATGCCGATGCGGGCGCCGGGCAGAAGCGTCTGCCTGACGTGCTCGATCACCGCGCGTCCTTCGTAGCCCACGGACACGTCCTCCAGGCTCAGCAGGGGGTGGGACATCTGCTCCGGATTCGCGAAGCTGAAGCGGTAGGGCGAGTCGGCATGCACGGGGGCTACGGCCTGCATGCGCTCCAGGGCCCTCATTCGGCTCTGTGCCTGCTTCGCTTTGCTGGCCTTGGCGCGAAACCGGTCGATGAAATGCTGCATGTGCTTGATCTCGGCCTGCTGCCTGGCGTGGGCCGCCTGCTGCTGCGCCAGCGCTTCCGCTCGTTGCCGCTCGAACGAGGAGTAGTTGCCCCGGTAGGAGTTCGCGCGCCCGTGTTCGATGTGAACGATGTGGTCGCACACGCCGTCGAGGAAGGCCCGATCGTGCGCGATCACGAGCAGGGTTCCAGCAAAGCGCTGCAGCCAGGATTCCAGCCAGACCGTGGTCTCCAGGTCCAGGTGGTTGGTAGGCTCGTCCAGAAGCAGCAGATCGGCCGGAGCCATCAGCGCCTGGGCCAGATTCAGGCGGATCCGCATGCCGCCGGAGAAAGCTCGAAACGGCTGCTCGATCTCATCGGCGGCAAAGCCGAGCCCGTGCAGGATAGTCCCGGCGCGGGCCCGTGCCTGGTGCCCGCCGACGTCGCCGAAGCGCGTATGTAGCTCCGCCAGCGTCAGGTCATCGCGCCGGGACTCGGCCTGTGCGATGCGGCGCTCAACGGCTCGGAGCTCCCGGTGGCCGTCGATCACGTGCTCGATGGCCGGCCGATCGGTGACGTTGACTTCCTGGGCCATGTGGGAGGCTACCCAGCCAGAGGGGCGGCTCACCTCTCCCTCGTCGGGCTGCAGGCGGCCGAGGATCATGTCGAACAGAGTTGATTTGCCCGCGCCGTTGCGCCCGACCATGCCGACCTTGTGGCCTGGGTGGATCGTGCACGTCAGGTGCTCGAACAGCTGGTTTGAGCCGCGCTTCAAGGAAATGTCGATCAGCTGGAGCATCGGTGGGGCGGCTCTGTGAAAATGACGCGCAGAACGTGATCAGATGAGGTGGCGCCGGGCCTGATTTTCGGAAGACCCGAGAAGCTGGCTGGCGCCGGATTCTATGCGCTCAAGGTCTCGTCGTCGACGTGGCGCGGCGCCCGGATCGGTCGGTTGCGCAGCTCCCGGGCCGTGCAACCTCGGCTAACGGGCTGCCGCTCGATCCAGGCCGTGAGCGCTCGCCACGCGGGCGCTTCCCGGCGCGCGGCCCGGCAGTCGATCAGGTCCACGACGCCCTCTCCCCGCTCGAAGGCTTCCGGATAGAGGGGGCTGTCACGGAAGGTGGCGACCCACGGAACGTCCAGGCACTTGAGGAAGTGCTCCAGCCGCGCGTGCATGGTGGAGTTCGGCTGAACCCGGTTGGCGATGACGCCCACGGGCTTGGGCAGCGTCCGGAAGCTCCGGTGGGTGATCAGCTCCTTGATGAACTGGCTGCCGGCTCGAATGTCGATGGCCGACGGCAGCAGCGGAACCAGAATCACGTCGCACTGCTTCAGGAGCATCTCCAGTTCTCTGTCCTGTGGGTTGGTGCTGCCGTCGACGACGACCCGGCTGATGTCGGCGGGTATCCGGTTGTGAAAGGTCTGAGTCTGATACATGTTGGCGCGCTGATGCGCGCGGACGAGGTGAACGGGTGCAAGCTCCCGGGAGCGCTGGTCCGCCCAATAGCTGCTGGACGCCTGCGGATCCTGGTCGACCAGTGCGACCTTGGCGCCGCGATTGGCGTATGACACGGCAAGATTGGCGGCGATGGTGGTCTTGCCGCACCCGCCTTTGCCGTTGCTGATCAGTATGCGCCGAACGTTCGCATTCATGCGCTGGGGCCCTTTCTTTGAGAGCTCTCTGCGAATCGGGATCCCTGTGTCCCTGGGCCTCGTTTCAGGCCCCCCCTGCTCCATGCGTCCCCCAGGACGCCGGCGTCGACCGTTGTCTGGCGGCCGGGCCGGACGGGCAGCGCTGGAATATAACACCGTTTGCGCGGATGTCACCAATGGTGCAGGGCCCCTGGCGCCGCATGACGCGCCTCTCGCCGGGGCTCTTCGGCGCCCGGGAGGCCGTCCGGGAAGCCCGCGGTCAGCAGTAACGCTCGCCGCCCGCAAACAGGGCGTTGAGGTCCTCGTCATCGGTTGCGAGCAGGGTGTCCAGCCAGCGGTGGAAGCGCTGCCCGCCCTCTTCGTTCCGGCCGAACATCACGTGGCTCATGGCGCCGGTCATGATTGCTTTCTGCTGCCGCAGGCCGGTGGCGTAGTCCTCCTCCTGCACCACGTACTCGAGCAGCTTGAACATCTGCTCGGCCGCCTCAGCCTGCTCGGCGTCGGGCGCCTTTTCCATCAGGTAGTTCTGCACGGTCACCGATTCCTGGGGCGTCTTGCCCGGGAACAGCTGGGACACCATGACGCTGCGGCCACCGCCGTCGAAGCCGGCGACGGAGACGTGCGGAAAGATGGTCCACACGCCCGCCAGCATGTGTGCTTCGTTCCACTCGGACTCCGGCAGCTGCTCGTAGCCTGCAAGCGTCGGGTCCGGCGAGCTGACCCGCTGATGGGGCCCCCAGGCGTAGTACAGCGCCTGGTTGGGAAACTGATCACCGAACGTGTCCTTGTGCAGGATCGGCAGGTGGTAGAGGTCCATGTAGCCGTCGTAGGCGATCTTCCAGTTGGGGCCGGCGATCGTGCGCTGCTCGAAGAGATGCCAGTCCTCGAAGTGAAAGTGCCCGAGCAGCTCGTCGTATCCGGACAGGAAGGTGTCGATGTCCAGGGTCGCCTGGGGATTGACGATGACCCAGATCATGCCCGCCCGCTCGGCGACGGGAAGGGGCACGAGGCCGTGTTCCCCCTTGTCGACGTCGCCGAAATCCTTCGGCGCGTAGACGCCGACCAGAGCTCCCTCCTGGTCGTAGGTCCATGCATGGTAGGGACAGGTGAAACGATGAGCGTTGCCGCATCCGGGCAGCATCACCTGGGATCCGCGATGTCGGCACATGTTGACGAATGCCCGGACCTCGCCGTCCTCGCCGCGGCTCAAGAGCACGGGCATGCCCACCGCTTCCATGGCTTTGTAGTCGCCCGGATTGCGCAGCTCGTCCGTCATCGCCAGCACCAGCGGCATGCGGCGGAAGATGCGATCCATCTCCAGCTGCCAGCGATCGGGGTCGAAGTAGTTCTGCACCGGCACCTTGACGATGTCCGGAGCCTGCTCGATGGTTCCGGCTTTCGCGTGGCCGATGTTGTGCCTGGCCATGTTGATCAGCTGCGCCCGACTCATTCTGCGTTCTCCTAAAGCGAGGCTCACAGCATAGCTCACCTCGGGCAATCAACAAGCGCCGCCTGCTCAGCGGCAGGTGGCTCCCTGGGACCGGTCAGCGTGTTCCTGCGCGCAGCTGCAGCGCCGCCATCACCGCCAGAGCGGCAAACCCCACCAGGGCCCAGCCGGGAATGGAAATTCCCAGGAAACTCCAGGCGACCTCGGCGCAATCGCCCGTTCCCCGGGTCATGGCGATCAGCACGTCGGTGAGGGGGAAGGCCTCGAGCATGTAGCTCATGTCCGGGCCGCAGGACGGCACCTGGTCCGGCGGGAGGCCCTGGAGGTACAGCTGCCGGATCGAGAACCCGCCGCCGATCACCGCCGCGACCATGGAGCACAGCGGGTAGATCCCCAGCCGCGGGTTGTGCAGCAGGCTGGCGAACGCGAAGGCGCCGGCAACGAAGAACCAGATTCGCTGCATCAGGCAGAGTGGGCATGGCGCCATGCCGAAGACGTGCTCCATGATCAGCGCCGCAAACAGGAGCGCGCCGACGCTGGCGACGAGCATTACCGCCCACAGCTCGCTGGTATCTCTGAAGACCCAGGCGTTCATCGAACGGTGACCACGACTTTTCCGATGGCCTGCCGCTCGCTCAGGCAGCGCAGCGCGGCCGCATACTCCTCCAGCGGGTAGGTACGGCCGATCATCGGCTTGATCTTGCCGTCCCGGTACAGGTCCAGGATCTCCTTGAAGTTGGCGTCGGCCTCGTCGCGGCACCTCGCGCTCCAGGCGCCGTAGAAGACCCCAACCACCTGACAGCTCTTGAGCAGAATGAGGTTGATGGGTACGCGGGGGATGTCACCGGCCGCGAAGCCGATGACCAGAATCCGCCCATACCAGTTCACGCAGCGCATGCACTGCTCGAACAGATCGCCGCCGACGGGCTCGTAGATGACGTCCGCCCCCTTGCCGTCGGTGAGTGCTTTGACCTTCTCCTTGAGCTCCCCATCGCTGTAATCGATGAGCTCGTCGGCCCCGGCGCTCCTGGCCGCGGCGAGCTTCTCGGCAGAGCTGGCCGCGGCGATTACCCGTGCGCCCATGGCCTTGCCGAGCTCCACGGCCGCCAGCCCCACGCCGCCGCCCGCTCCCGTGACCAGCAGGGTCTCGCCCGGCTTGAGATCGGCCCGCTGCTTCAAAGCGTAGTAGGAGGTGCCGTAGGTCGTGCTGATGGCGGAGGCCTCGACGAAGCTCATCTCGTCCGGCATGGGCCGCATGGCCATCTCGGGCAGGGCGATCTGCTCGGCGAAGCCGCCGTGGCCGGTCCCTCCAAAGACCCGGTCGCCGACCTTGAAACGCGTGGCGCCGTCGCCGACCGCGGCAACGGTTCCCGCGATCTCGCCGCCCGGAGAGAAAGGGAACGGTGGGAGACTCTGGTACTTGCCGGCGATCATCAGCACGTCCGGGAAGTTCAGGGCGGAGGCATGAATGTCGACGAGGATCTGGCCGGGCCCAGGCTCCGGATTTGCCACCTCCTCCATCACCAGGTCTTCCGGTGGGCCGAATGCCTTGCACAGAACCGCTTTCATGGATGCTTCCTGAAAATCAAAGAACGCAAGAGTAACGGTCGGTTCGGCAGCGTCAACCTGGCAGTACCGGTTTCAGCGCTGCACCGTGCCCGGCGTTTGGGGTCCGGGGGGCGGGCCCTCGTCGCGCAACCACTGCCGTGCATGGGCCACCAGTTCCGGGAAGTACCCCAGGAAATCGGCCTCCAGCCCGGGCAGGTTTGCTTCGGTAGCGCTGAGCATGTCGGCGTTGAGGTGCTCGCGATCCAGGCGACGTGTCACCGAGCACAGAGCCCGGTGCATGGCTTCGAACCGGGCGTACCCCGCCAGCAGGTCTTCGTCGCGCATGTAGCTGAGGAAGCGGTGGCCGTGGTCGGGGAGCCAGCGCTCATGGGACGCGATGCGATCGTAGGTCCTTGCGGTGAAGGCTGCTATGGGCTCGTTGCTGAACTGCTCCCAGTGCTTGGCCAGGCAGTGGTCGGCGATGATGTCGACGAGCACGGGCGCCAGCCGGCGCAGGGGGCCCGCAAATCGATTGCAGCTCCCCTGGATGGCCGGGTGCCGGTTGCTGAAGGCGTCGATGCGCCGATGCAGCCGTACGCCGAGAGCCAGGCCCGGGGGCAGTTCGGGGCCAATGGGGCCCTTGACGAAGTCGCCCAGAAAGCCGCCGGCGACGAGGTCCGGTTCCTCGGGGTCGGTGGATTGCGCAGCGATCAGGCAGTGGGCGAGAAAGTTCACTCGAGAGCCAGGTAGTCCTTGAGGAAGACGTCGAAATCCACGCTGTCGGCGGCCTCGATCTCCTGCTGCCGCGCCAGGGACTGTTGCGAGGTGGCCTGGTGCTCGGCCAGCTGCTCACCTCGCATCGGGTGCTCGTCGAAGTAACCCTTGTGGGCAATGGACTGGTTCATGGCGAAGCGGAAAAACGGTATGCCCTGGGTCTGCATGACGGCCAGCACCCGCGCCGACGGCGTCAGCGCCGGCTGCCGGTTCTTGCTGGACTGCTCGCTGAGCGCGTGGCGGTACAGGTCGCTCCCGGTGGCCTCGTCCAGAAGCTCGGCGAGCGGACGGCAGGCGTGCAGGACGTCTTCCGCCCATGCCTTTCGTGTGATGGTGCCGCGCAGCTGCTCCAATTGAAGGTCCGGCTCGCGGCCCCGCTCGACCACGGCGAGCTGGTTTTTCCCCATCAACTCCGATTCCCGCTCGCTGTCCTCAGGGCTGTCCGCCAGCAGGCAGTAAAGCAGAAACGCGTCGATGAAGCGGATCTCGACGGTGTCTATGCCCATGTGGAGAAACGGGTTCAGGTCCAGGCATCTGACCTCGACGTACTCGACCCCGCGGGATCTCAGGGCGTTCAGGGGCCTTTCGCCGCTCACGATGCGGCGTTTCGGCCGGATGGTTCCGTAGAACTCGTTCTCGATCTGCAGCAGCGAGGCGTTCAGCTGTCGGTACTCGCCGTCGACTTTGACGCCGATGGCCTCGTACGGGGGGTAAGGTCGGGTAAGCGCCGTGTGCATGGATGCCGCGTACTGCTCGAGACCGTTGTAGGAAATGTGGAGGCTGCGCTGAGCGTCGCTCTGGTAGCCCAGGCGCCCCATTCGCAGCGACGTGGCGTGTGGAAGGTAGAGCGAGCCTTCGTCGAAGGACGCCAGCTCATGGGGCTGATTTTTCACGAACGATTTGCAGATCGCAGGCGACGACCCGAACAGGTAGATGAGCAGCCACGAAAAGCGCCGGAAATTGCGGATGAGGCCGAAATACGCTTCCGTTACGAATTCCTGCGTCGGCTCTTTCCCCCTGCTTTCCGCCAGCACCTTCCAGAACGTCTGCGGGACCGAAAAGTTGTAGTGGATGCCTGAGATGGTCTGCATCAGCCGCCCGTAGCGATTACCGAGCCCCAGCCGGTAAATCGTCTTGGCCCTGGCGATGTTCGAGCCCCCGTAGCGACCTACGGGAATCTCCTCGTCCGTGCCGAGCACACACGGCATGCTGGCGGACCAGAGCAGCTCGCCGTCCAGGTTCTGGTAGACGAACCGGTGAACGCCCTCCAGCTGGGCGAGCGTCGCCTCAGGAGACTGATGCACTTCGGTGATCAGCTCCAGCTGAGCCTCGCTGAAGTCCGTGGTGATGTTCGGATGGGTGAGCGCGGAGCCCAGGGCGGCCGGATGCGGTCGGTCTGAGAGCGAGCCTTCCGGCGTAACCCGCAGGCTTTCCTTCTCGATGCCCCGCTGGATCTCTCGCAGGGAAGCCGGCTGGTCGCGCAATGCGTCCAGGAGCGCCGGGTCGATGGGTGCGGCTGCGTGGGCCATATCCGCCTCTTAGCCCAACGGGGCGGCCTTCAGGCTACCTCAATAATCCGTGGTCGGACCAGCATCAACGATGGCCTGAGCGACGCTGAACTTTTCGAAGTTCTCTGCGAATTTTGCGATCAGGCTGCGCGCGGATTCGTCGTAAGCGGCCTTGTCGGACCACGTATCTCTCGGGTTGAGAAGACCTGCGTCCACGCCCGGCACCGATGTCGGAATGTCCAGGTTGAAACCTGGCAGGCGCCGGGTCTCGGCGTCGTCCAGGGCGCCGGACTGAATGGCCCGGATGATGGCCCGCGTGTCCGGGATGGCGAAGCGTTTGCCAACGCCGTAGCCGCCGCCGGTCCAGCCCGTGTTGACCAGGAACACCTTGGAGCCGAACTCCTCGATCCGCTTGATCAGCAGATCGGCGTACACACCGGCCGCACGCGGGAAGAAGGGCGCCCCGAAGCAGGTGGAGAAGGTTGCCTTGTAGGCTTCCGTAGAGCCCACTTCCGTGGACCCCACCTGAGCCGTGTAGCCGGACAGGAAGTGGTAGGCGGCAGCTTCCTTGGAGAGCAGGGAAACCGGCGGCAGCACGCCGCTCACGTCACAGGTGAGAAATACCACCTGGCCGGGTTCGCCGCCACGGTTGTCGGTCACCTTGGCTTCGATGTTGCTGCGCGGATAACAGGCCCTGGTGTTCTCGGTCAGCGATCCGTCCGTGTAGTCGGGTTCGCGGGTGTCCTGGTCGATGATGACGTTCTCGACGATGGCGCCGAACCGGATCGCATCGTAGATGAGCGGCTCATTCTCCCGGGTCAGGTCGATGCACTTGGCGTAGCAGCCGCCCTCGAAGTTGAAGACGGTTCCTTTGCCCCACCCGTGCTCGTCGTCGCCGATGAGCAGCCGGTCGGGATCCGCCGACAGGGTCGTCTTGCCGGTGCCGGACAGGCCGAAGAACAGCGTCACCGCACCGTCGTGGCCCATGTTTGCCGAGCAGTGCATGGGCAGGACGTCCTTCTCCGGGAGGAGGAAGTTGAGCACCGAGAACATGGATTTTTTCATTTCGCCCGCGTAGCGCATCCCGGCGAGCAGCACCTTGCGCTGAGCAAAGTTGATCATCACCGTCCCGTCGCTGGCCGTCCCGTCGCGCTCGGGGTCACAGACGAAACTCGGTGCGTTGGCGATGTTCCACACGGACTTGTTGTGGGGGTTGTAGTTCTCCGGCTTGATGAACAGTGCCCGCCCGAACAGCGCGTGCCACGCGTACTCCGTAGTCACCTCGATGGGCAGATAGTGTTCCGGGTCCGCCCCGACGTGGAGGTTGGAAACGAACCGTTCGCGGTCCTCCAGGTGAATCTGCACCCGGTCCCAGAGCGCGTCGAATACGTCCTGCGCGATGGGCTGGTTTATGGTTCCCCAGTCGATGGCGTCGGCCGTCGACGGCTCCTCCACGATGAACCGATCCCTCGGCGAGCGCCCGGTGCGATGACCGGTTCGAACGACGATGGCGCCGTTGCTGGCGAATTGACCCTCCCCCCTCAATACGGCCAGTTCGGCAAGCGCGGCGGCGGCAAGGTTGAGATGAGTGGTGTGCTTTGCCGTTGACTCTATGTCGACTGCCATGCTTTCAGCGTCTTCCCCTGACAATCGATCGATTATGCCAGAGCGGTGAGATTTGGCCTATTCGGAATGAAAGGGATTGTAAGGGAAGCTCGCTCAGTGAAGCTGCGGGGCTTCCCTTTGCAGCAGCAGGTGAATGTCGATGGGGTCGTAGGCGTAGACGGTGCCGCAGATCTCGCAGGTCACCGTGACCTCGCCGTCGCTGTGCAGAATGTCCAGCAGCTCCGGGGCCGGCACCGCGTTCAGTGAGGCGGTGCTGCGATCGCGGCTGCAGGTGCAGCCGAAAGACAGCGGCCGTCCCGGTTGCAGCGTCAGCGGCCGGCTGGGAAACAAACGCCTCAACAGCGCTTGCGGGGGCAACGCGGCCAGGTCGGCGGAGGACTCGCCTGCGGCTTCCTGGATCTGTTTCCAATCCGATTCGTGCTGGTCGAGATCGATCTCCGTGGCGTCGTCGTCGGCGGGCAGCCGCTGCAGCAGCAGCCCGGTGACGGTGTGTCCCGCCCTGCCGAAGTAGAACCGTGTGGGCAGCTGCTCGCTGAAGGCAAAGTAGCCTTCCAGGTTGCCGGCCAGGCTTTCGTGATCCAGGGTGACCAGACCCTGATAGCTCACCGGACGGGGTGTGGCCGGATCCGAGTCCACGAGAGAGATGGCCAGCCGAGCGTCACCGAGGAGCTCACCCAGGGGCGCGTCTTCCGGAATGCCGGCCGATCGGTCCCATCGAGCGATCCCGCGCAGCACGCTTCGCGAGCGGCACTCTGCCAGCAGGGTTGTAACTGGTCCCCGCCCTCGGGACTGCAGGCTGATGGTCCCCTGGAACTTGACGGTGTCGGCGAGCATGGCGACCGCGCTCAGGGCTTCGGCCAGAACCGCCTGCAACCGGCCCGGATAGGACTGACGTGCGAACACCTCGGCCAGCACGGCGTCCAGACGCACCCAGTTGCCTCGAATCGGCGCGTTCTGAAAGCTGAAACGATGCAGGCGGTCCGCGGTCATGACGGCGCCGAATCTTCCTTGAGCTTCTTGAGCGCTCGACGATCGCGTTTGCCCGGCTTGGTGCTCGGCACCTTGAGCCCGAGCCGTTCCAGCTGGCGTTGCGCGCGCTGGGCTTCTCGCCCCTCGATGCTTGCCGGCGTTTCGTCGTAGAGGGTTGCGGCGACGGATGCGCTGCCCCGCTGGTGGGCGATCGCCCGGATCACCACGGTCTCGGGCGCTCCCCCTCGCCTCACCGTGACCACGTCTCCGACGCTCACTTCCCTGCTGACCTTCGGCCGGACCGTCGCCCCGCTCTCGTCGCGGTTGAGGTGCAGATGAACCTTGCCGCCCTCGATGGCCGCCTTGGCCTGGGCGCGGGTTTTGAAGAACCGCGCCGCCCACAGCCATCTGTCCAGCCGAGCCGCTTGGCCCTCACTCATCGGGCAGGATCTCGCGGAAGTCGGTAAAAGCCGGATAGCCCAGGCCTTCCCTGGGGGGTCGCCCGGAATCCGGCTGGGCCACGGTGAGCAGGTGCCCGATGCCGAACTCTCTGGCCGCCGTCAGCACGGCGTCGTTGTCGTCTATGAGCAGCGTGCGTGCCGGTTCGTAGGGGTGCCTCGCCATCAGCTCGGCCCAGAAGGCGGGGCTCTCCTTCGGCTCGCCGTAGTCGTGGCACGACACGTCTGCGTCCAGCTTGCTCGTCACGTCGGAGTGGGCGTCCTTCACCTTCAGGCTTTCACGGTGGGCGTTGGTGACCAGCAGGGAGCGCTTTCCGCGAGCCCGCAGCCACACCAGGAACTCCTGCGCATAAGGGCGGTAGCGAATCAGGTCGGTAAGCTCGCGATGCAGGCCCACGATGTCCAGGCCCGTGAATTCCGCCCAGTGGTCCAGGCAGTAGAAGTCGAGCTGCCCGCGGGTGTCGAGCATGCGTGCGAACAGGAGCTCGCGGGCGGCCTCGACAGGAATGGACTTCGCCTCGCTGTAGCGCATCGGCACCAGCTGGTTCCACAGGGTGTTGTCGTAATTCAGGTCGAGCAAAGTGCCGTCCATGTCCAGCAGGACGGTGTCGACGGAGTCCCAGCAGATCATTTGCCGTCACTGTCCGTTCGGGGCCCGTATAATAGCGGTTTCGCACTCGGACTTGGTGCCGAGCAGCAGGAGAGTTCGCCGTGCCCGTCCCGGAAATCAAAGCCGTTCGCACCGTCGCATCCACCCGGTTCTTCCGCATCGAGGAGATCGACCTGGAGTTTGCCACCGGTGAGCGGCGCACCTACGAACGCCTGCCGGGTGTGGGCACGCCGGCCGTCATCGTCGTTCCGGTGAACGAGCGTGGCGAGCTGTTGCTGATCCGGGAATATTGCGCCGGCTTTCACGAGATGCAGCTGACCATGGTGAAGGGCGCCGCCAACCGGGACGAGGCTCTGGAGGACGCGGCCAATCGCGAGCTCAAGGAGGAGATCGGCATGGGCGCCCGGCAGGTGCGGTTTCTCAAATGCCTCAGCGTGGCGCCGGGCCACATGGGATTCACCATCAACGTGATGCTGGCCACGGATCTCTATCCCGAGCAGTTGCCTGCCGACGAGCCGGAGCCGCCGGAGCTGGTTCCGTGGCCGCTGGCTCGGCTCGACGAGCTCATTGCCGGCGACGAGTTTCGCGAGGCCCGCGCCATAGCCGCTCTAAGCGTTGCGCGGCCTTGGCTTGATGGGCGACTGGACAACGAGGAGTAGCCAGACGAGATGGACGCAGAGCTGACCAACGCGCTGATCGACCTGACACGACGGGCCGGGGACGCGATCCTGGAGATCTACCAGACGGACTTCGACGTGGAGCACAAGGGCGATTCGTCCCCGCTCACACAGGCCGATCTTGCATCCCATGCGGTCATTGCCGCGGGGCTCGCCGAGCTGATGCCGGACGTGCCCGTGCTCTCGGAGGAGTCCAGCCCGCCGGAGTTTGCCGTGAGGCAGGGCTGGTCGCGCTACTGGCTGGTGGATCCTCTCGACGGCACCAAGGAGTTCGTGAGCCGCAACGGCGAGTTCACGGTCAACATCGCGCTCATCGAGGGTCACCGCGCGGTTTTCGGCGTCGTCGGGGTGCCGACCCAGGGCTATGTGTATACCGGGGACCTTGCCACCGCGACGGCGCTGCGCCACGGCCCCGAGGGCGCCGTGCCGCTGCGCGGACGCAAGCGCAACGACTCCGATCCTCTGGTGGTGGTGGCCAGCCGGAGCCATGGTGGCCAGCGGCTGGAGGACTACCTGGACGCGCTCGCCCGCAGCATCGGCGAGATCGAACGCAAGCCCGTGGGCAGCTCGTTGAAGCTCTGCATACTCGCCGAGGGGCATGCGGATCTCTATCCTCGCCTGGGACCTACCTCTGAATGGGACATCGCCGCAGCCCACGCGGTGCTGGAAGCTGCCGGTGGTGCCGTCTGGGCGGTGGGTGGCGGAGCGCTCTCCTACAACGCGAAGGAATCCTTTCTCAATCCGGAATTTTTCGCCGCCGCCGACGGCTCCTACCCCTGGCGAAAGGTTCTGCCGGCCGTGCCCGCTGCCTGAGCGGGCACCAGCGCCCAAGGCCGTAGACGGGCTCCAGAAGAGCGTCAGTCAGTCCAGCAGGTAGAGTGGTCGGGAGAGCTTGAAAGGTCGGGAGGTTGGCCTCACTAGCCGGGCTTATGTTCGTGTGTTCGCCCTGCCGAGGAGAATTACACTGTATTTACATACAGCACCGGCTAGTGAGGTGGACCAATATACCGAAATCATTCCGGAAAAAAAGCCTGCTGGCCGGCCTCATGGGCTAGTCGAAGGCAATAGCCTTTGAAATCAATCAGTTGAAGTTGTCGAATCCATATTATTTTCACTTTTCCCCGATTTTTCCCAGGAACCCCGATTCCGCAAAGCAGCACCACGTTACATCTGCCGCACATCCTCTCACGTAAATTTAATTGCCAAATAGTTAGGAAGGGCATAAAACCTAGAGAAGACGGGCGTTCCGCCGGCGCCACTCTCTTCAGCCAGCCGGACATCGCCCCGAGACGCGGAGCAATTGGGGGCTCCGCAGGCGTCCGTAGCTGGGAGAAGTTGATGAGCGGACAGGACCAGGGGGGATTTCGGGCGAACGAGACCATTGCCCGGCTCGTCGCTTTCGTAGGCCCGTACATTCTCTGGGGCACGCTGGGCCTTGTGGTCTGGGGGATGCTGCTGACCGCGTGATGAGGGCGGCCAGCGCCGGATCAGCCCAGCGCGCCCGCATGCCAAAGGTAGTACACGTAGCCGATCTTGCAGGCGCCGTGCAGGATCTGGTCGGTCAGCAGGCTGATCCGACCGGCGCACTTGGTGTAGTCGATCACCGTGTGGAGCACGGTTTCGATCATCCCCAGCAGCAGATTTCCCGTGATCAGGAATACGGCGGCCCCGTGAGTGATCGTGTGTGAGGTCAGCCAGTAAGGCCAGGAGGGGAAGGAGGGGCCGTGCCGCTCCCGCATCTTCTCCTTGAGGCGGTGGTTCTTGCCGGTCGCCATGGCTTCGGACTGCAGGACGAAATCGCAGATGGCGTGTCCTGCAACGAGAAGAAACAGTATCTCAGGCATTGCTTGTCCAATCCGTGGACGACCGGGCCGCGGCCGGCAATCCGCATCGAAAGTATGGTAAGTTTCGCCCCCCTCGCGAAGCGCTCCAGCCCCCGGTCTGCCCGGGCGGCGACGGCGCTTCGGCGACGCAGGGGTCGCCCTCGTGGCAAGCGAGTATAGACCAAAGACGGGCAGCCAAAGCCCCAGGAGGAGACGCGATGATCGAGCTGGACGAGGAAATCAAGGGCCGGCTGGACCGGGCCATCGAGGAACACAAGACCGTCACGGTGGCCTACGTGGACGTGGACGGCAAGCCCCACATCTCCTTCTATGGAAGCACTCACGTTCACAGCAGCAACCAGCTGGCGATCTGGGTGCGCAACCCGCAGAACGATCTGATCAGAACGATTCCCGACCGGCCCAACGTCGCCATCATCTACGGTGACATCGGCGGTCGCGTGTACTACACCTTCGAGGGTACCGCCTCGGTGACGGACGACGCTGAAGAGCAGGAGCGGGTGTATCAGGAGATGCACCCCGTGGAGCGGCAGTTCGACCCGGACCGGGGTGGCGTTGCCGTGGTCGTCGATCTCGACCGGGTCACCCTGCTGAGCGCGGCCGCCGGCAAACAGGTCATGGAGCGCTAAAGGGGGGGACGCTCTCCGCCGCCGACTACCAGGTTGCCGGCAGCGTGCGCACGCCGCGCAGGGTGATCGTCTGCTTCCAGTCCGGCGTGGCCACGTCGTCCAGCTCTAGATTCGGCAGTCTTTCGAGCAACACGTTCAGGGCCTCGTGGGCCTCGATTCGCGCCAGCTGCGCCCCCAGACACAGGTGGATGCCTCCGCCGAACGACACCGGCTTGATGCGCTTCCGGGCTATGTCCAGCTCCTCCGGGCGGTCGAACGCCTCGGGGTCGCGGTTGGCGGCTGCCAGCAGCGCCAGGACGGCGCGCCCGCGCGGCAGGGCAATACCGGCAATCTCGGCGTCTTCCAGCGCGTCCCGGCCCGTCAGCTGCACGGAGCTGTCGTAACGCAGGAACTCCTCGACGGCGTTGGGCATGAGCGAGGGGTCTGCGCGCAGCCGGTCGAGCTGGTCCCGGTTCCGGTAGAGGGCGATGAGCCCGTTGCCCATCAGGTTTACGGTGGTCTCGTGGCCGGCTGCGAACAGCAAAGAGATGTTCGACGTGAGCTCCTCCTTGCTGAGCTTGCCGTGCTCGGTCTCGCTCTGCACGAGGGCGGTGATCAGGTCGTCCCTGGGCGCCTGGCGGCGCTCGTCGCACAGCTGCTCGAAGTAACGCTGGCTCTCCGTGGTGCTCGCGTTTGCCTGAGCGAGCTCTTCCTCCGTCATGGGGCTCGGGTCGATGAGCCGTCCGGAAATGCGCGTGCCCTGCACGAACTCGGCCTGGTCTGCCTTGGGCACGCCGAGCAGGTCGCATATGACGATGACCGGAAGAGGATGGGTGAACAGGCGGACCAGGTCACCGCTGCCGGCATCGACGAACGCGTCCACGAGCTCGTTGGCTATGGCTCGAATGCGCGTGCGCATGGCCTCCACCCGCCTCGCGTCGAAAGCCTTGACAACCAGACCCCGCAGGCGGGTGTGGTCGGGCGGGTTCTTGAGCAGCATGGTGCGCCGTAAATTGGCGATGGCCGGGTTGTTTCGCGCCTGCTCGAGATCGCCCCGGGTCAGCATGGACTCGTCGGCGTGGCCCAGGCGGCGATCCCGCAGGACCGTCTGCACGTCGGCGTAGCGGGTGAGAATCACCATGTTGGCGTCGGGAAGCTCGAGAACCGGGCTCGTCTCGCGAAGCTGCCGGTATAGCGGGTAGGGGTCCGCGATGATCTCGGGCGTGAAGATCGATTCGAGGCTCAATTCAGCCATTGTTACTCTCCGTTCGCCCGCCGACCTGCCGGTTGTCAGGGCAGCTCGGCGGCGTGACTCGGCGGCCGATCACAGGGACTCGAGCCAGTCGTCGTCCGAACCTTCGTTGATGCCCTCGAACATGAAGGTGGAAAGATACCTTTCTCCGGTGTCCGGCAGCATCACGACGAACACGCTGCCGGGCGCCGCGTCCTCGGCGACGTCCAGGGCCGCGGCGAGCGTCCCCCCGGCGGAAACGCCGACGAAGATGCCCTCGTTGCGCGCCAGCGCCAGCGCGGTGTCTTTCGCCACGTCCTGATTGACGGGAACGATCGCATCGCACACCTCGGGATTGAGCACCGCGGGGATGAAGTCGGGCGTCCATCCCTGAATCATGTGCGGGCTCCACTCCTTGCCTGCCAGCATGGATGCCTGCTCTGGCTCGGCGGCGATGATCTTCACATCGGGGCGGGCGACCTTGATCACTTCCCCGGCGCCCGTCAGCGTGCCGCCGGTGCCCCAGCCGGTCACCCAGTAGTCCAGCCGGCGCCCGGCGAAGTCCTTCAGGATCTCGGGGCCGGTGGTGTTTCTGTGGTAGGCCGGATTGGCCGGGTTCTCGAACTGTCGCGCCAGGAACCAGCCGTGCTCGGCAGCCAGCTCCTCCGCTCGACGGACCATACCGCTGCCGCGCTCTGCGGCGGGTGTGAGAATGACCTTCGCGCCCAGGGCGCGCATGATCTTGCGCCGCTCGATGGAGAACGTCTCCACCATGGTGGCGACGAACGGATGTCCCGTGGCCGCGCAGACCATGGCGAGCGCGATGCCCGTGTTGCCCGACGTGGCCTCGACCACGGTCTGTCCCGGCTGCAGCGCGCCGGAGTCCGTGGCGTCCTTGATGATGGCGTAGGCGAGGCGGTCCTTCACGGATGCCAGCGGGTTGAACGCCTCGACCTTCACGTACATCTCCACGTGGTCGGGGCCGGTCCGATTGAGCCTGACGATCGGCGTGTTGCCGATGGTCTGCAGGATGTTGTCGTAAATCATCGGGATGCCACTCCGTGTGCGAACTTCGCTGCAGCCCACGATACCCCAATGGGGTTTGCCTCATCCAGGTGGGCGTAGCCGGTCGGGGCGTTTCGAGTTCTTCCGGGGCGGTTCGGTCAGCCCTGGTCAGGTTCTGATCGGTCGTCCGGGACCCTCTCGCTGTCCAGCAGCACGCGCATTCGGGAGCGGGCCCGATGCAGCCTGGATTTCAGAGTGCCCAGCGGAATGTCCGTAAGCTGGTGAATCTCGGTGAGACGGTAGCCCTGCGAATCGTGCAGGAGCAGCACCATCCTCTGCTCGGCGTTCAGAGCGTTCACGGCGTCCCCCAGGCGTTGGTCGCGGTCCTTGCAGAGGGCCTCCAGCATCGGCTCGGCGGACTCGCCGGGCATGGCGGCATCGAGCTCGTCGGCCGACCCGACCAGCTGCAGCGGCTGGCGCTTTCGCCGGCGCCGGTCGTCGATGAACTGGTTGTAGACAACGCGGTTGAGCCATGTGGAAAGATCCCGGACGCCAGCGACTTCGTGCGGCCGTCCGCAGAGCTTGACTACCACGTCCTGCACCAGGTCCTCGGCGTCGTCCGGGTTTTCCGTGAGAACCAGGGCCAGGCGTCGGAGCCTGCCCAGATGAACCTGCAGCATGGCTGCAAGGGTTTCCCGAGCGGGTTGAGTCATGGGAGGTTTCGTGGTCCTGATCAAACTGCGATCGCGGATCAGTGTTGCACCTCGGACCGGCAAAGGCTCGAACGTGTGCCCACAATGGGTGCCTGGCGGAAGGGAAAAGTGTGCGCGAGCCCGCAAAGTTGAGCGAGCGCGCCGTCGCGATGCGCTCCTTCAGGTCAGACGCGGTCGTCCACCAGGGAGAAGAGCCAGGGCGTGAGGATGGCCAGAAGCGCAGCGATGGGCAGGACTCCCCAGGAAGAGGGCTCAACGGGGGCCTGCTCTGCGAGCAGGCGCAGCAGGTCGGTAAGGCCCGGCAGGGCCAGGGCTGTTGCCAACGAAAGACCCGCTGCCATGCTCACCCCCAGGATGGCGGCGCGCAGCCTGGTGCGCCGCTTGAGAGTTCGCATAACCCGGCCAGCCATGTCTGCATCGCCGACCTGCTCGATGTCCTGTTGGAACGCCTCGCTGAGCAGGGCGTCGAGAGGATCCTTGTGAGGATCGTTGCCAGGATTGGTAGTGCTCATGCTGCGGCCCCTATGCTGAAGTGCCTGCGAATCTTGTCTTTTGCCCGGTGGATCTGGGATTTTATCGTACCGTCCGGCGTTTCGAGAACGTCGGCGATTTCTGCGATGCTCAGCCCGTGGCCGTAACTCAGCAGCAGCACGAGCCGGTCGGCCTCGGGAAGTATCGCCAGCAGACGAGGCAGGTCCGGCAACTCGTCGGCATTTGGCGCCGGGCCCTCGAGCGCCGTCTGCCCTGCCTCAGCCTCTTCCTCGTATGGGGTTTCACGGCTCGTTCTGGCGGCATGCTTTCTGCGGTGCTGCAGAAAGATGTTGTAGGCCAGCTTGGTGAGCCAGGCAGCGAAACTGCCCCGCCCGCTGAAGGTTTCCAGCCGGTCCCACGCCCGGAGAAACGTTTCCTGGCAGAGGTCCTCCGCCAGGGCGTGGTCCCTGATGAAGCGGCGCTGAAGGTGCAGGATGCGCTTCTCGTGCCGCTGGACCAGGCGCTCGAACGCCTGCAGATCCTTCAGCCGAACGACCTGCTGTACCAGGGTTTCGTCGCTGACCTCCATCACGCCATTAGACCACTGTCATCCGGCTTTGCGGCGCAGGAAGAACCACATCGCGAGATAGCCGATCCCCAGCAGCAGCGGGAAGGCAGAAATGGCCATCAGGGGACCCTCCGCGTCCGGCTCGCCGAGAAGCCCTGCAAAAAGGAAAAGCGCGATGCCGATGGCCAGCGAAATGATTCCGCGACGCAGGTCGCCGTGGCGGGAGTTCAGGGCATCGGAGAGGCCGTCGAGCACCTCGGGCGTCAACTCCTGGCCGCGCTCGATGGCCGCCCGGACCGTGCTCTGGATTTCCTGGCGGGTCCGGTATCGGAAGTAAAAGGACAGTGAGATGACGGCTCCTATGACGAGGAACAGCGAGATGGGCACGAGAATGTCTTCCACGATCTGTCTCCGTAATTTTCTGTGGCTCTAACTGGACTGATGCACGTTTTCCGCTTCCGGTTGCATGCCGGGAGCGAAAAGTCGGAGACGGTGGGGGGAGATGAAGGATGCCCCGGGACCGAGGTGGGGAGAGGGGAGGGCCGGTTCCCGGGGCGTCCAGGGTGAAATGTGCCCCGGACGCTGTGAAAATCACGTGAACGCCCGATCACCTGGAGAGCCCGTGGCGGATCAGGACCGGAAGAAGTGGGATCAGCGCTATGCGGCCGGCGCTTACGCCGATCGTCCGCACCCCAGCGCCATCCTCGCGGATTGGCTGCCCCGGCTTTCCGCCGGTGATGCTCTGGACATCGCCTGCGGGGCGGGCCGCAACGCCCTGCACATGGCTCGCGCTGGTTTTCGGGTCGATGCCGTTGATGTCTCCGCAGAGGCTCTGGCCAGGGCAGCCTCGGCGGCCGCCGAGGCCGGGCTCGAGGTGAACTGGATGCAGCGCGACCTGGACACCGGCCTGCCCGTGGAGGGGCCCTACGACCTCATCGTCATGATTCGCTACGTCGACGAGTCGCTGCTACGAGCGCTGCCGGCATTGCTGCGCCCTGGCGGGGTCCTGATCGTCGAGGAGCATCTGACCACCGAAGAGCCGGTGATTGGTCCGCGGGATGCTCGCTTTCGGGTGATGCCGGGCGCGCTGCGCGCCGCGGTGCCCGATCTCGAGGTGCTCGAGGCAACGGACACGGTTACCGACGACCCCGATGGGCGCAGGGTGGCCCTCGCCCGGCTGGTTGCCAGAAAGCCCTGAGCAACCGGCCGGCTCAGCCGTCGCCGATCTCCTTCGCCCACTCAACGACGTTGGCATAGCCGTCCAGGACGCGCAGCGCCTCGTCCTCGCCCAGCGTGGGCAGAGACAGGATTACCCGGTTGACGCCTTTGTCCCGGATGCCGGCCAGGGTGTCGGCGCTGTCCACCACGGTCATCAGGCAGACGTCGATCTCGCTGCGGTCACGGCCGCGTTCCTCGCAGAGCCGGTTCAGCAGAGCAAGGCGCTCGTCGAACTCGGGTACCGGGACCGGCAGCCAGCCGTCGCCGTATTCCACGATCCGCTCCATGGCCCAGGTGGAGGACGCCCCGATGTATATCGGCGGATGGGGCTTCTGCACTGGCTTGGGTTCCACCCAGACGGGATCGAAGTCGACGAACCTGCCGTGGTACTCGGCATCTTTCTCGGTCCAGCATGCCTTCATGGCCAGGACGTGCTCTCGCAGCACCTTCCAGCGGTCGCCGAACGCCACGCCGTGGTTCTCCAGCTCCTCGGCGTTCCATCCCGCGCCCACGCCGAACAGGAAGCGTCCGCCCGACAGGGCGTCCAGGGACGCCACCCGTTTTGCCAGGGCGATGGGGTGATGCTCCGGGACCAGGCAGATACCGGTGCCGACCCGCAGGTCGGTGGTCACGGCGGCTGCCTGAGCGAGGAACGTGAACGGCTCGTAGCTTTCCCAGTAGATGCTCGGCAGGTCGCCGCCTATTGGGTAGGGCGTCCGCCGGGAGGCGGGTATATGGGTGTGCTCCACCACCCACAAGGACTCGAAGCCGCGTTCCTCGGCCGCTCGGGCAAGGGCCACGGCGGAGATGGAATATTCGGTGGGAAAGTTGGACAGCCCGATCTTCATGTCGTTGCTCCTCATTGAGTTGAAACGGTCGCCGCGTGCGCTCAGTACCCGGCCACGGACCCGCGGGAGCGTCGGCGGTCGTCGCCGCCCTCCAGCCAGCCGTCGTTCGCTACCACTATGACCTCGGCGTTGCTCCAGGATGCCCCGCCCTGCTCTATCTCGTGGCCCAGCCAGCGCAGCGCGTTCAGCGTGTCGCGCGAAAAGCTCTGCGGCTCGTAGCGCAGTCGGTCCGGCAGCCACTGATGATGAATTCGACGGGCGTCCACCGCCGCCTGGGCGTTCATGCCGTGGTCGACCACGTTCATGATGGTCTGCAGCACGGTGCTGATGATGGAGCGTCCGCCCCGCGCTCCTGTCACCATGAAGAGCTCGCCGTCCTTCAACACGATCGTCGGCGACATGCTCGAGAGCATGCGCTTGCCGGGTGCCGCGAGGTTGGGTGTGGTGCCGATGCGCCCGCGCTCGTCGGTCAGCCCGGGCACCGGATTGAAATCGCCCATCTCGTTGTTCAGCAGAAAGCCGGCGCCTGGCACCACCATCTGGTTGCCGTACCGGCCGTTGAGCGTGTAGGTCAGCGACACGGCGTTGCGCTGGGCGTCCACGACTGAGAAATGGGCCGTATCGTTGCTGGCCGTCGGCCACTCGAAGGTCTCCGGTGAGGACGTGCCTGCGCGGTTCAGCGAGATCGTTTCGCGCAGCTCGGCGGCGTAGGACTTCGATGTCAGGCGCCGCACGGGCATGTCCTTGACGAAGTCCGGGTCGGCCAGATACCGCGCGCGATCGGCGAACGTGCGGCGCAACGCCTCGGTGATCAGGTGCAGAGTGCGGGCGGAACCGAAGCCCTCCCCGGCGATGTCGTAGCCCTCCAGCAGGTTGAGCGTCTGCACCAGCGCCACGCCGCCCGAGCTGGGCGGCGGCATGGAGACGATCTCGTAGCCCCGGTACGTGCCGCGGATCGGCTTGCGCTTGACGGCTCGGTAGGACGCCAGATCCCCGGCGGTGATCAGGCCCCCGGTGGAGGCCATCAACGCGACGATCTGCTCGGCGATCGGGCCCCGGTAGAATGCGTCGGGACCATCGGCGGCGATGAGTTCCAGGGTTCGGGCCAGATCGCGCTGCACCAGGAGCTCACCGGGCGCCATGGGCGCGCCGTCTCGGCTGAACTGAGCCAGGGAGGCTGGGTAGGCCTCCATCTGCGGCAGGGTGGCCGCTATGCTGCGGGCCAGGTCCTCGGGGATGGCGAAACCGTCGCGGGCGAGCCCGATGGCGGGCGCCACCAGCTCTGCCCAGGGCAGGGACCCGTGATCGCGCCATGCCTTGTGCAGGCCGGCGACCGTTCCCGGCACGCCGGCGGCCACGGGGCCGACGTACTGCCGCGCCGGCGAGTACTCGCCGTCTTCGTCCAGCCACATCTGCGGGTGTGATCCGGTGGGCGCGGTCTCCCGAAAGTCGTAGGCGTCCGCGCCGCCCTCTTGGGGTTGGTACACCAGGAAACCGCCGCCGCCGATGTTGCCGGCTTCCGGATAGGTCACTGCCAGCGCAAATGCGGTCGCCACGGCAGCATCGATGGCGTTGCCGCCCGCCCGCAGCACCCGGGCGCCGACGTCCGAGGCGATGGCGCTCTGGGTGACCACCATGCCGTGCTGGGCGCGGTGCGCGGCGCTGGCCGCCAGGGCCGTCTGGCCCGTAAGGGCCAGCAGCATTAGCAGCCAGCCGATCCCGTAGTATGCGGTCTTGGTCTTGGGGATCATCAGATCTGGTAGTAGTCGGGCAGATCTTCCCGGCCGATCCGCTCGACGTTGCGGAACGGATCGTGCCCGAAGTAGATGTCCTCGCCGATGAGCTTGCCGACGGCGTCGGCGGGCCAGACGGTGACCAGCTGGGCGGTGGTCATGAACAGATCGTCGTCCGCCACCCGTTCACCGCCCACGGCGTCCATTCCCATGGCCTTCAGGGCTGCGCCTTTGTAGACCTGCTTTACCTGCCCTTCGGTAACCACGGCGCCGTCGTCCACCACGATGCGGTCGACGACTACCTGGAACTGCTGACCCCCCATGGCGATCATGCCCTTGTAGAAATCCCTGACCGCGTCGCGGCCGTTGAGCACCGACGGCTCGTTGCCCCAGAAATGGTAGACGGGCTCCGCGGTCAGCGTTGCCATGAGTGGCTCCAGCGCGCCTTTGATCTCGTGCTCCATGTGGTCGCGCACCTCCAGCAGCAGCTGCTTGTGCCGGGGATTGGTTTCGGCCGCTGCACGCGCTTCCAGAGGAAGCCAGCTGGCGTACGGGTCGATCTTTGACATCTGGGTCTCCTTTGCGGTCTGCAGATGTTACCGGCCCGACGCGTCAGGCTGAACCGTCCGTTGACCAGGTCCCGGTCATTGGTTTGAATGTTGGTCGCTGGATCAAGAAGGGGAATGTGGCATGACGATGCCGGACGCGTCCGAAATCGAGGCTCTAGTGGGCCACGAGTTTCCGGGCGGCAAATACACGGTCGCTCACTGGGAGAACTTCCTGCTGACCGAGTGCACGGGCGCAGAGCAGCTGCCCGAGGGCATGGTGCACCCGGTGGTCATGTTCCACATGCCGATTCTCGGAGCCGGCACGAGCATCGGCGAGATGTTCGCCCTGGGTCAGGCGGAATCCGATTACTCCATCGGCATCGAGAGCTATGACTGGGAGTTCTTCGGCACGCTGGAGGAGGACGTGGAGTACTCGATCTCCGCACGCGTGACCGAGGCTGATCGTCGCCGCAGTGGGGATCGCGTCTACGACCGGATCCAGTTTCAGTTCGACGTGGCCGATCCGGGGGGCACCGTCCTCGCCCGGAGCACCATCACCTGGACGTATGGGAGGAGCGGCGATGCAAGTTGAGGCAGGCGACGTCATTCCGGAGTGGGTCATGGAACGCGTGGCGCCGGAGCGCATGCGCACCATGGCCGCCATTCTCCGCGATCCCAACCCCGTGCACTGGGACCGCAAAGCGGTTGCCGCGCTGGGCTTCGGTGATCACACCATCAACCAGGGTCCACTGGGCCTGAGCTACATGATCAACATGCTGCACGAGTGGGCCGGTCCGCACTGTCTCAAGCGGGTGTTCATGCGTTTTCCCCAGGTGGTGCTCGACGAGGATCACGTGATCGCCCGCGGCGTCGTCACTGCCGTGAGGGAGCTGGATGGAGCTCGCGAGGCGGATTGCGAAATCTGGCTGGAGCGCGAGGGAGCGGGCCGGCTCCTGGAAGGCTCGGCCGTCGTCCGGTTGCCGGATTAGCCGCTTTCCGGGGAGGTCCGCTGGCTTTGCTCGCTCCGTGCGGGCATGATGCATCTTCCAGTGACGGCGAATACCGTCGTCGCCGAACGTTAGCGGACCCTCTTCATCATGAGCAAAGGCACTACCAGTCAGTCGTCGAATGCGGACCTTCGCCGGCAACTCGATGCGGACGTCGAGAAATTTCTAAAGTCGGGCAAGAAGATTCAGCAGATTCCGACCGGGGTCAGCTCGCAGGACTACACCAAGGGCCGCAAGCACATCGTTCTCGGCAAATCGAAACCGCGGACTCCCGAGACGCGGACTCCCGAGACGCGGACTCCCGAGAAAGGGTCCGAGTAGCCGTCACCCTGATGTTCCCGCCGGGGTCGGCGTGCCAGCCCGGGACATGATCGCGTGATCGCGCGCGCGCCGGGACGGCACGCGCTGCTGTTCATCCTCATCACCATCTTCGCGGACACGGTTGCGTTCGGCATCATCATCCCGGTGTTGCCGAAGCTGATCGCCGAACTCGGGGATACCTCCATCAGCGAAGCGGCCAGCTACGGCGGTCTTCTGATGTTCGTCTTCGCGGTCATGCAGTTTCTCTTCGCGCCGGTGATCGGAAACCTTTCGGACCGCTTCGGTCGCCGGCCCGTTCTGCTGATCTCCCTGGCCGCGCTCGGCATCGACTACGTGATCATGGGGCTGGCGCCCAGCCTCGTGTGGCTGTTTCTCGGCCGCATGGTCGCGGGCGTGGCGGCGGCGACTTTCGCCACCGCCAACGCCTACGTGGCCGACATCACGCCCGACGAGCAGCGGGCTGCCCGCTTCGGCCTGATCGGAGCGGCCTGGGGTGTGGGGTTCGTGCTCGGCCCGGCCATTGGCGGGCTGCTCGGGGAGATGGACATGAGGCTGCCTTTCTTTGCCGCCGCGGGGCTGGCCCTGGCCAACGTGGTTTACGGGTTCGTGGTGCTGCCGGAAACCCTTGCGCGGGACCGGCGGCGGCCTTTCGTGCTCAAACGGGCGAACCCGCTGGGCGCCATCGCCGGGCTTGCCCGCTACCCGGTGATTCCCGGGCTGCTCGTTGCCATCGTGCTCTACTTCATCGGCCACGACGTCAACCCCAGCACCTGGACGTACTACGTCCTGCACAAGTTTCAGTGGTCCGAAGGCCAGATCGGCCTCGCGCTGGCGGCGGTCGGGCTTTCCAGCGCCGTGGTTTCCGGCACCCTGGTCGGCCCGATCGTTGCCCGTCTGGGCGAGGCGCGCACGGCGTACCTGGGATTCTGCATGGCTGCGCTGAGCTGCCTGGGCTATGCGTTTGCGAGCCAGGGATGGATGATCTTCCCCAGCATTGCCGTGGGTGCGTTCATGGGCCTGGTCATGCCGTCTCTGCGCAGCATCATGTCGCAGATGGTGCCGGAGGACGGGCAGGGGGAGCTGCAGGGCGCGATTGCCAGTCTCATGGGGCTGACGGCCATCTTCGCGCCGCTGATCATGACCCAGGTCTTCAGATATTTTTCGGCTCAGGAAGCCGGCGTTTACTTCCCCGGCGCTTCGTTTCTTCTGGCGGGACTGCTGATGCTCCTTGGCGCGCTGGTGGTGATGGCCGTGCTCAGGCATCCTTCGGCGCCTCCCGGCCAACCTTCGTCGGAGACTGGCGATGTCTGATCTGGTTCTGGAATCCTTGGACGCCGCGGCCGAAACCGGTCAGGACGTGACCGAGGCCGTCAACCGGGCCTTCCACGACCGGGAACCTCAAGCGGCGGGCCTCATGGATCACATGGACGAGCACATGCTTGGTCGCATGATGCAGGAGGTGCTCATGGTGCTGATGTCCGAGAACCCCGAGGATCAGCTGGAGTATCTGAACTTCGAGGTCGGCTCGCACCTTGGTTACGGCGTTACCGCGCCCATGTACGGCGCCCTGTTTGCCGCGGTGCGCGACTGCGTGCGAGACCTGGTCGGCGAGGCCTGGAGCCCGGCCACGGAAACGGCCTGGAAACAGCGCATCCGAAGCCTTCAGGAGATCGTCGAGACCACCGCGAAAGCTCCCGCCGACGCGTGAGCGAGGCGCCGCCGGACGGGCGGTTCAGCCTCGCGGCGGTCCGGCGAGCGCAGCGGGGTCCAGCAGGCGCTCGAGCTCCTCGCGGCTGAGCGTCGTCATCTCCAGGGCGACCTCGAGCACCGAGCGGCCCTCGGCGTACGCCCGTTTGGCGATGGCCGCCCCGGCATCGTAGCCCACCCGCGCGTTCAGCGCGGTCACCAGAATGGGGTTGCGCGCGAGCCGTTCGCTGATCGTGTCCTCCGCCACCTCGAATTCCTTGAGCGCCTTGTCGGCCAGCAGCCGGGCGCCACTGCCGAGCAGCTCGATGCTCTGAATCAGGTTGTACGCGATGACGGGCAGCATTACGTTCAGCTGGAAGTTCCCCGACTGGCCGGCCACCGTCACCGTGGCGTCGTTGCCGATCACCTGGGCGCAGACCATGGCGATGGCTTCGGGGATTACCGGATTGACCTTGCCCGGCATGATGCTGCTGCCGGGTTGAAGCGCCGGCAGCATGATCTCCGCGATGCCGGCCAGCGGCCCGCTGTTCATCCAGCGCAGGTCGTTGGCGATCTTCATGAGGCTCACCGCGGTGACCTTCAGCTGCCCGGAGAGCTCAACGGCAGCGTCCTGGCTGGCGAGGCTTGCGGGCAGATCTTCGCTGGGGAGGAAGGGAACGCCGGTGACGTCGCTGAGGCGACGGGCGAACCGCACGGCGAACTCCGGATGCGCGTTGACGCCGGTTCCCACCGCGGTGCCGCCCTGGGCGAGGCGCTCACAGCGTGGCAGGGTGTCGCGAATGCGGGCGATGTCCTGCTCCACCTGAGTGGCCCACGCCCCCACCTCCTGGCCCAACCGGATGGGCATGGCGTCCATGAGGTGCGTGCGGCCCGTCTTCACCACGCCCTGCAACCCGGCCGCCCGCTCTCTCAGGACGCCGGCCAGATGCGCCAATGCCGGCAACAGGTCTTCCCGCGTGGCGAGCACTGCGCTGACGTGGATGGCCGTGGGGATCACGTCGTTGCTGCTCTGGCCGGCATTCACGTGATCGTTGGGATGCACCTCCAGCCCCGATGCATCGGATGCAAGGCGGGCGATGACCTCGTTGGCGTTCATGTTGCTGCTGGTGCCCGATCCGGTCTGGAAGACGTCCACGGGGAAGTGATCGTCCACGCTGCCGGCGGCGACCCGCTCGGCGGCCTCGACGATGGGCAGCGCAAGCTCCGCCGGAAGCACGCCGAGATCCGCGTTGACGTGTGCCGCGGCGGCCTTGATCAGGCCCAGCGAACGGATGAAGGCGCCGGGCATCCTGATCCCGCTGATGGGGAAGTTCTCCACGGCGCGCTGGGTCTGTGCCGACCACAAGGCATCGGCGGGCACCTCGAGCGCTCCCATGCTGTCTTTCTCGGTTCGCGTCTTTCCGCTCATGGGTTTCTCCTGATCGCGCGGCAGCAGCAGGATCTTAACCGATCGGTGTAGAGGCGCCGCGCAATCCTGTTATCTTAGAACGCTCGTTCGGGGAGCGGACATGAAAGACTTTGCGGGCCGCACGGCGGTCATCACCGGGGGTGCCAGCGGCATCGGGCTTGCCATGGCGCAGCGGTTTGCCGAGGAGCGCATGAACGTGGTGCTCGCGGATATCGAAGAGAATGCGCTGCGCGCTGCGGTCGAGCATCTCGAAGCCCGTCAGCACCGGGCCCTCGGCGTGGTCACGGACACCATGCGGCGCGACGCTATCGAAGCGCTTCTCGAGCGCGCCGTTGCCGAGTTCGGGAACGTTCACGTGCTCTGCAACAACGCGGGCGTCGTCGTCGGCGGCGAGCACGTGCCCGTCTGGGAGATTCCGGACGCCGACTGGGAATGGGTCATGGGCGTCAACTTCTACGGGGTTCTTTACGGGCTCCAGACCTTCGTGCCGCACATGCTGGCCCACGGCGAGCCCGGGCACATCGTCAACACGGCGTCGGTCGCCGCCCTCATGCCCGGGGGCGACACCTACGGCGTCAGCAAGCACGGGGTGCTGGTCATCAGCGAGGCGCTTCACCGGGATCTCCGCGCGGCCGGTTCGGCCCTCGGCGCGTCCGTCCTCTGCCCGGGGTGGGTGGATACGAAGATCGCCGAAGCCGAGCGCAACCGGCCCACGGCCATGACTAGCGCGAAAAACCCCGAAGGGCATGGGCTGCCGCTGGGAGATACCCTCAAGCAGGGTATGCCGCCGGAGGTGGTGGCGGAAAAGGTGCTGAACTCCATCCGGGAGGAGCGGTTCTACATCCTCCCCCACGCCGGCTGGGACGAGGTGGTTCTGGGCAGGGTCGACGCCATCGTCGCCCGGGGTGCGCCTTACGAGCTCGATCGCGAAGCCCTGGTGGCCAAGCGGGGTCTCGGCGAGGAAGTATGAGCATTGCCGGCCTGGCAGGCGCGAGCCGCGGGCCGGGGGACCAGGTTGAAGGAGAGACAGGATGAGGCTTGAGGGCAGAACGTGCGTGGTGACGGGCGGGTCGAGCGGCATCGGGGCCGCCACCGTTCGCCGGTTCGTGGCTGAGGGGGCCGAGGTGCTGATTGCCGACATCGGCGTCGAGCAGGCGCGCGGGCTTGCCGCGGAGCTCGGCGATGCGGTGAGCGTGGTGGAGTGCGACGTGCGCTTCGAGGACAGCGTGCGCGGCGTGGCGGCCGCGGCCCATGCGCGGTGGGACCATGTGGACGTGCTCGTCAACAACGCGGGCTCGGAGCTCAACCGCGCCTACGACGAGGCCACCGTTGAGGAATGGGACCGGGTTCAGGACACCGATCTGAAGGGTCCCTGGCTCATGTGCAAGCACCTGGTCCCCCGGATGGTGGAGCGCGGCAGCGGCAGCGTGATCAACGTATCCTCGCTCAACGGCCTGGTGGGGTTTCCTCTGTCGACCGCCTACGGTGGGGCCAAGGGCGGTCTGGTGGTCTTCACCCGCGACATGGCCATCGAGCTCGCCAGCTCCGGGGTGCGTTTCAACTGTGTCTGCCCGGGCGTCATCGAGACCCCCATGATGGAACGCTGGACAGATCTGATGCCCGACAAGGGAGAGGCTCAGGAAATGTTGCGGGGCGTCATGCCCATCGGCCGCATGGGCCGGGCGGATGAGGTTGCTGGAGCAATTCTGTTCTTCGCCTCCGACGACTCCAGCCTCTGCCAGGGCGCCGTACTCTCCGTGGACGGAGGCTTTACCGCCCAGTAGGCCGCGCAGATGGACGTCGGCAGGCCCCGCGGGTCGGGGTCAGGCGTGCCGGCGTTGGTATTTCTGGATCATGTGCGCCATCTTGTCCTTGGCGAGGAGCTTCTGGCGCTTGAGTTGGTTTAGGGTCAGATCATCCATAGGATGGACGCCGATCTCCGCCTCGTGGACCTGGATCTTCAGCGCAGCGTGCTGGCTGTAGAGGTCCTGAAAGCGGTCGTTCGCTTTCAGAAGCGCCTGCACCGCATCCTGTTCGTACTCGAACATGCTTCACCCCTTCCCAGGTTGTGCACGTCTGAAACTAGTCAAAAATTCCGTGGCTTACAAGACTGCGGGGCTGTTTCGGCGGAGGTCGTCAGCTCAGCTGGGCGATTTCGGGATCGCGGATCTCGTAGATCTCGATGACGTTTCCGAACGGGTCCTTACCGTAGATGGCGGCGGACCCGCCGAGCTCCACCGGCTCGCCGACGAATTCCATGCCGGCTGCCGAGAGCCTTGCGTACTCGGTCTGCATGTCCCTGACCTGCAGCGCGAAGTGGGGGTAGCCGAAGTCGCATGGGCGCTGGCGTCTGTCGTCCGGCTCCGGGTTGCTGTAGCTCCACAGCTCGATGTAGATGTTTGGTGCTTTCAGCATGGCGACCTGGGCCCGCACGTCGGGCAGCCCGATGGCCCGGTCGGCGAGCTCATTTCCGGAGAGCTCGCTTGCGCTCAAGACCTCGAAACCGAGCACGTCCCGATAAAAGGCCAGGCCCGTCTCGAAATCCGGAACGCCGATGGCCACGTGGTGAACGCCTACGATCATTGCTATCCCCTTGCGTTGCTGAATGCTGAGGGCCTTGATGGTACCGTCTCTTCGGGGCGCAATTGTATAAATTGTATAGTTGGCAGGGTTTTAAGGGAGAGGGGAGCATCATGGAGACCGAGCATCAGACGGGGTGTCCGTACCGGCACGCGGACGAGATCGATTTCATGGATCCGGTGGTGCAGGAGAACTGGTTCGACGCCTACGACATCATTCGTGAGGAGTCGCCCGCCTACTTCATGCCCCAGATCGGCATGTACGTGCTGACCCGCTACGACGACATCGAGCACGTGCTGCGCCGGCCGACCCAGTTCACGGTGGGCCCGGACGTGCAGAGCACCGAACCGCTCATCAAGCATCCCGAGGCGCTCGCGCTATACGAGGAAAAAGGCTGGCGTCGCTACACGCCGCTTGGTGAGAACCTGCCCAAGCACGCCCACTACCGTGGGTTGGTGGACCCTGCGCTGACGGCGGCGGCCATCAGGAAACGTGAAAGCTTCGTGCGCGCTACCGTCAACGAGCTCATCGACGAGTGGATCGACGAGGGCGAGATCGAGTTCATCGACCGGTTCGCCGAGCCGCTGCCGATGATCGTCATCGCCGAGCTCCTCGGTTTTCCCCGCATGGATCTGCCCCAGCTCAAGGAGTGGTCCTACGCCTGGGTGCTGCCGTTTTCCCGCGGGCTGTCCCTCGAGCAGGAAATGTGGGCTGTGAACAAGCACATCGAGCTGCAGCACTACATCTTCGAGACCATGCAGCGCAAACGGAAGGATCCGAAGGACGACATCATCACCCGGCTCACCCGGATCGAGATCGAGGACGTGGACATCGGCGCCAAGCGCCCGCTCACCGACACGGAGATCATCGGCATCACCGATCACCTGCTGATCGGCGGCAACGAGACCACCACGTTCGCGCTTTCCAACGGGCTGTGGCTGCTCTTTCGCAACCCGGACGTCTACCGGGCATTGCAGGCCGATCGCGACAAGATCAAGAACTTCGTCGAAGAGGTGCTGCGCATCGAATCCCCCACTCAGGGCCTCTACCGGTTCGTCACCGAGGACTGCGAGATCGGCGGGGTTCCCGTTCCCAAGGGCGCTACCCTCAGCATCCGCTACGGTGCCGGGAATCACGACCCCGGGCGCTTTCCGCACCCGGACACGCCGGAGCTGGGTCGCAAGAACGCGGGCCGGCACCTGGCGTTCGGGATCGGCGAGCACGTCTGCCCAGGTGCCACCCTGAGCCGCTTCGAGCAGCGCTGGGCCTGGGAGATCCTGCTCGAGCGGCTGCGCAACATCCGGCCGGCGCCGGGCAAGAACGACTACAAGCACCGCGGCGGCATGTGGGTCCGCGCCCTCGAGGAGATCTACATGCAGTTCGACAAGGCGGGATAGCGCCTGTCAGGACCTCAGCCGCGTTTGCCGCCGAGCGCGGCGAGAAACTCGCTCACCGCCTGCATGGCTTCCGGTTCGTCCAGCATCGGCGCGTGGCCGCGATCGGGCACCTCCACAGCGGTGGTGCCGGGATGGCGCCGCGCCATCTCCTCGACGGTTTCCCGGGAGAGAATGTCCGAGAGCGCGCCGCGCACCACCAGCAGCGGAATCTCGCCCATGGCGTCGAAGACGGGCCAGAGATCGGCGGGTACGGCCGTGGTCTGGTCCGCCTGCATTGGCTCGGAGATCTTCGCATCGTAGGCCAGCACCGGAACGCCAGCGTCGTTCTCGACGAACAGGCGCCGGGCGAAGGCGAGCCAGTCGGCCTCGCTCAAGCCAGGGAAAGCCGCGCCGTTGTTGGCCTGGGTCAGCGCCACCGCGTCTGCCCACGAGGCGATCTCGCCGCCCTTACCCACGTAGCCCTGGATGCGGCGCAGACCTTCGGCCTCCACCACCGGGCCAACGTCGTTGAAAACGATGCCGCAGATACGGTCCGGCTGCCGCGCGGCCATGAGCATGGCCATGAGCCCGCCCATGGAGGTGCCGATGACGGCCACGTGCTCGAGCGCCAGGTGGTCCATCAGGGCAAACGCGTCCTTCACGTATGTCGGCAGCGCGTAACGGCTCGGGTCGGGATCGTAAGCGGACCGGCCCCGGCCTCGCTGGTCCATGGCCAGCACGCGAAAGTCCGGCTGGAGCGCCGCGGCCAGATCCGCAAAATCTGCCGAGTTGCGGGTCAGCCCGTGCAGGCAGAGCACGGTCAGCGGCGCGTCCGGGTTGGGGTAGTCGCGGGCGTAAAGATCCAGCCCGTCGTCGCTTTCGAAAAACACGTCCTGGTAGCGGCCCGCGTCGGGGCGCTTGCCTGAAGTCATGGTCATGGCAGCATTAGCGTGGCGAAAGATGCGCATGGTAACGGAATGACAGAAATCAACCGAATGGAGAATCCGGTCTGCCCGGCGAGCCTGGCCGAGGCCACCCTGGCGGACGCCGAGGTCCTCGAGTGCCCCTATCCCACCTACGACCTTCTGCGCGAGCAGGCCCCCGTCTGGCAGGACCCGCGCACGGGCATCTTCGTGGTCACCCGCTACGAGGATCTGCGTATGATCTGCACGGACACCGAGCGCTTCAGCAACCACCGGCCGAGCAACGATCACGACAAGCTCACCGGCATCGCGCGCAAGGCCTACGAGCTCTTTGTAGAGAAGGGCTGGGTGCCCGGCGAATCGCTGGCGGCTCGGGACGACCCGGAGCACCGGCAGATGCGCTCCATCTTTAACGAAGCCTTCCGCCCCAAGCGGATCAACGCGCTGGATTCGGAGGTGCAGGCGCTCGCCTACCGTCTGATCGACGACTTCGTCGACGACGGCCACTGCAACTTCGTCAAGCAGTTCGCCGTGCCCCTGCCGCTGATCATCATCTGCCGGCAGATGGGCGCGAGGGAGGAGGACGTCTGGCAGATCAAGGCGTGGACGGACGCCTGGTTCAGGGGCACCGGCTTCAACCTCACCGAAGAGGAGGTGATCTGGGCCACGGAGATGGAGATCCAGGCCCAGCACTACTTCCAGCCCATTTTCGAGCGGCTGCGCAAAGAGCCGGACGGCACCCTGCTGTCGGATCTGGTGAACACCGAGGTGCCCGGCTGGGGCAGGACGCTCAACGACAACGAGCTGCACGCCGAGATGATGCAGGATACGTTCGTGGGCGGCTCGGAGACCACCACCAACGCGCTTTCCGCCGGCATCATGCTGCTGGCCCAGAATCCGGGCGTGTGGGAGCGGTTGAAGGCGGAGCCGGAGAAGTACCTGCGCACGTTCTGCGAGGAGGTGGTCCGGCTGGAGAGCCCCGTTCAGGGGCTCACCCGCATGGCCAAGACGGACATCGAGCTCCACGGCGTCACGATCCCCCGCGGTGCCGTGATCGACGCCCGCTTTGCCGCCGGCAATCGGGACCCGGAGCACTTCGATAACCCGGGCGAAGTCGACCTGGACCGCCCTAACGCGGCTTCTCATCTGGGCTTCAGCTCCGGCACCCACTACTGCCTGGGGGCCCCGCTGGCGCGCCGGGAGCTTTACTGGGGCTTCAAGGCCTTTCTCGACAACGTCGCCTCCTTCCGGCTCGCCCCCGGCAGGAACGACCTGCGCCACTACCCCAACTACGCGTTGCGGGCCTTGAGCGAGCTGCATATCGAGTTCGAGCGGGTTCCGTCCGGCGACCGAACTGATATATAGTCAGGCATATTGTCTTTATAGTTCGAGGTGGGAGCTATGCGCAAGGCCGTCATGATTCGGTGCCTGATTGGCTGGTGTGCGGGCTTGCTGGCTGCTGCGGTTGCGCAGGCCCAGACGCAGAACATCGTCTACTTTCCCGAGTGGGGCGTCCACCTGCAGCCCTACTACGTGAGGCATATTCAGGATTCGGGTGCCGCCGATCAGCTCACCGTCATCAACTACGCCTTCGTCGTGCCGGCACCCAACGCGGCCGGCGACGTCGTCTGCCAGATGGACGACCCGGTGGCGGCTTATCAGCAGCTCTACACCGCGGCGATGAGCGTCGACGGCATCCCCGATGTTGACGATGCCGGCCAACCGTTGCGCGGCCACTTCAACCAGTTCAAAAAGCTCAAGGCCGAGCATCCGCATCTTAAGGTGCTGATCGCCATCGGCGGGTGGCTCGGCTCGGTGTGGTGGTCGGATGCGGCAACGCCCGAGTCCCGCGAGACGTTCGTGGCGTCGTGCATCGACCTCTTCATCCGCGGCAACCTGCCGGTGGCGGGCACCGCGGGCGGCGAAGGCGTGGCGGCCGGCGTCTTCGACGGCTTCGACATCGACTGGGAGTACCCCATCACCGGCGGGGCGGGCGGGACCCACCACAGCGCCAACGACGACGTGAACCTCACCGCGACCCTTGCCGAGGTCCGCCGGCAGCTCGATGCTGTGGCCGCCGAGCTCGAAACTGGCCGGCTGCTGCTCACCATCGCCACCCCCGGCAGCGCGTTCCGCGGCGACAACTACCAGATCAACGCCGATCAGGCGCACGTGGACTGGTTCAACCTGATGACCTACGACTTTCACGGCACCTGGGAGAACAAGACGGGTCACCAGACCAATATCCTGACCTCCGTGAACGACCCCTCCTCGGATGCGTTCAAGCTGTCGATTGACAACGCCGTGCGCCTTTACCGCGACACCTACGGCGTTTCCGTGGAGAAGCTCGTGATCGGCGCTGCCTTCTACGGCCGCGGCTGGAGCGGGGTAAGCACGACGGACGACGGCCTTTACCAGAGCGGACGGACGGCGCCCGGCATCTACGAGGACGGCTACAACTACTACCGCGACCTGGCACCACTGATGCTCGGTGACTACACCCTGCACTGGGATCCGCTGGCGCTGGCCTCCTGGCTTTACAGCCCCGTGGAGCGGACCTTCTGGACCCTGGACGAGCCTCAGTCGATTGCGCTCAAGCGGCGCTACGCGGATGCCTTCGGGCTTGGTGGGGTGATGGCCTGGGAAGTGAGCGGCGATGACGAAGATGGGACCCTGGTAAGCGCGATGCGAACCGGTGACCCCGGGGCTCCAGTCCAATCTTCGAGTTCTGCCTTGGACGGGGCCGTCGAAGTGACGCAGCCGGCGAGTTGCGCCATCTCCGTGGAGGGGTTCAATCAGGTCCTCGGCGCTGAGACGACCGTGTCGGCGCCCGCCAAGGTGGATCAGGTGGAGTTCTTCGGCAACGGGGTTTCCCTGGGTTTTGACAATTTTCCGCCCTGGAGCTGGGCCTGGTTCAACCTGCCCGCCGGGGTTCACGAGATTACGGCGGTCGCCTCGGACTGGGCGGGTAGCTCGACCAGTTCGACCTCGGTATTACTGAACGTCTACTCCGAAGCAGACATGGCGCTGTGGCAGGTGGGCGCCAGCTACCAGCCGGGCGACGAGGTGTTCTACGACGGCTGCATCTACAGCGCCAAGCGCAACCACGTGGGCTCCCGGGTGCGCCTGCCCACGGGCGGGCGCTACTGGGATCTGGTGACCTGCAGCGACTGCGGCGGGGGCGGCGGTGGCGGCGGTGAAGGCGGCAATCAGCCTCCCGTGATCGAGAGCATCACGGCTTCTCCATCCACGTCGATCAGGGCGAACGAGAACGTGACGCTCACGGTTGTGGCGGGCGATCCCGAAGGCTGGATTGCCAGCGTCGTCTTCGC
>DATCZA010000024.1:0-28965 GCA_036526135.1 Pseudomonadales bacterium
CGTGTTCCAGCAGGGTGGTCCACTCTCGCTCCGTGTAGACCCGCTTGAGCTTTCTGGACTTGCCACTGGTGCGGACAATGCCGTTGATGGGATTCGCCGCGATGAGCTTTCCAGCGTCCTTGGTGCGTCCCCACTCAAACATCCGGTTGAGCGTGACCTCGTACTTCTGGCGGGATTGACGGCCCCACTGTTGAGAATCGAGCTTCTGCTCCAGCACCTTGGGGGTCAGCCGAGAGAGCTTGATGGTACCCAGGAGGTCCTTGAGGACGTTGATCCTGACCAACCGCTCATAAGCAGAGGAGGGTTTCAGTTCCCGCTCCCCGGTCATGTCCATCATGGGTTGCTTCAGGTACAGATCAGCGAAGGTCCCGAAGGTCATGTGGGACGGATTGGCTTCGATGGGTCTCTCGGACTTGGAGAGCAGGGGAACCACAGTCTTGTCGATGTAGTCCTGCGCTTCCTGCTTGGTGGGGAACCGCTCCATGAGGTTCACGCCCTGAGATGGGCGACGAACCCGAACCCGCCAATACTTTCCGTCCGGTTTGGGTAGAATCTCTTTCGCCATGTACGACCTCCAGCGTCGTATGTGGAAGGACCCCGGTATCCGTTGGCGCGGTGCCGGGGTTTCGCTTTTCAGGGATTAATTGTCTGAATTAGGGAGGAGTGAGTCAAAACTAAATTGGTCCAAAATTGGTCCAAAATGGTTTTGATTCGTTTCGGGGTTAGTGGTTAATTCTCTTGAAAGCCCCGTATTTATTGGTGCCCAGGGAGGGAGTCGAACCCTCACGCACATAGTGCACTGGAACCTAAATCCAGCTTGTCTACCAGTTCCAACACCTGGGCCTCGCGGTGGCGAAGTTTACGGGGTACCCGGCTTGCGTTCCATGTCCCGGTGCAAGCGCCTGAACCCCACCCAGGAGATGGCGGACAGTCCCGCTGCCAGCAGAAACAGGCCTTCGTCCATGCCGCCGTACGAGAACCAGCCCAGATCCCAGCCGATGTATAGAAACATGCCGAGGAAGGGCGCCGTGGCGCCGCGGATACCCGTTAAGGTGACGTGGATGCCCATGTACGCGGAAAGCTGATCGGGACGGGCAAAGTCGTTGTGGCCGAGCTGCCATGCCAGGGAGCCGCCGCCCCGGGCAATGCCGAGCACCAGCCGGCTGAGCCCGATCCAGACGAGCGAATTCATCAGAGCCCCGGCCCATAGCAGTACTTGAGATACCACCCAAAGGACGCTCTGCCGTGCTCTGAACTCGGTCACGTGGACCCGGTCCAAGTACCTTGCCCAGATCGGCAGCGTGATGATGCTCAGCGCAAAGGGGATCACCATGGTGATGGCGATGGACTCGGTGTACGTGGCGTGCAGCTGCCGGGTGACGAGAAAGACCAGCGGCGCCTCTAAAATCATGTTCGCGCAGCCGGCAGCGAACTGGTAGGTCTGGTACCTCGCGTAGTTCCTGTCCTGGCGAAGCACCTCGAAGAAGCCGCTGCGGCTGGCAGAAGCACGCCGCTGGCTGCGCCGTTCCAGGACGCGGTGGCGATCCTCGCCAATGACCTGAACGCGGCTGAAGAACCAGATGCCGACACCGCCGACGAGTGCTCCCGAAAAGTAGACCCAGCGAAAGGCGTCCGGATTGGCATCCAGCAGGGGGCCCACGAGGCTGCTGATCAGGACCGTGACGAGGCTGGTGATGATCTGCAGGCGCCCGGCGGTGCGCGCCCGCAACGCGCGATTGTAGTTGAGGCTCCAGATGACGCTGCGGACGGTGATGATCCCCGTGATCAGGAGCCGGCTCATGATCATTCCCGCCACCAGAAGAACGGCGCCGATCTGGTTTACGGGCGCAACGGCAATGGCAAGAACGCAGGCCATGGTCAGTATCTGAACGACGTTGGCGAACCGCACCTTGAGCTTCGCGGTGGCCAGCCTGTTCCAGATGAAGCTGGAGATGTTGCCGAACATCGGGGCGGCCGTGATGACGGCCAGGACGATGGGCGGGACGTGAAAGATCTTGGCCGCGATGACGCCGACGATGCCGCCTTCCAGCAGGGTGAAGGCGACGGGCAGGGTCAGCTCGGTGAGCTGCTCATTGCGGAAGCTGCGCTGAGCGACCTCCGGCAGGTCCTTCGAGAAAGACGGCTGCCACACGGGGTCAGCCAGCCGTCCGGGGTGATCGCCGCCTCACCGGTTGGGGCCCCGCTGGGTGGGGTAGGGTTGCCATCGCTCGAGAGACGCCCGGGGCAGCACCGTGGGGTTGACGCAGCTCATGGGCCACTTTCCTCGCAGCACCAGGGCCACCTCCCTGCCCACACGGCGGCGGGTCTCCGGACGCATCCGGGTAGAAGCGGAGGCGACGTGAGGAGTGATGATGACGTTGGCCATGTCCAGAAGCGGGTTGGCGGGATCTGGGGGCTCGCGTTCGAGCACGTCCAGACCGGCGGCTCCGATCTGCCCGTTCTCGAGGGCTTTGATCAGATCGTCTTCCTTTATGATGGGGCCTCGGGCGGTGTTCACGATCACCGCGCCGGGCTTCATTCGAGCAAACGCATCGCCGTCGAGAACGTGGCGCGTCTCGTCGTTCAGCGGCGCGTGAACGGACAGGTAGTCGGAGCGTTCCAGCAGCTCGGCGAAAGAGACGGGCTCCACGCTCGCGTCGCTGATTGCCAGCTCGCTCACGTACGGGTCGAAGGCGATGACGTGGAGGCCGAACGCCCGGGCTCTTCGCGCCGTGCAACGGGCAACGTTGCCGAAAGAGAACAGGCCCAGCGTCCGGCCCATGAGCCGAGGCACCTTGCTCAGCATCGGGCGTGCCTGAAGCCAGTCGCCGCTTCGTACCAGGTCGCCCATCAGGCGCGTGCGCCGCACCGCGGCGAGAAGGAGCATCATGGCATGGTCGGCCACCTCCTCGATGAACACGTCGGGAACGTTGGTCACCACGATGCCGGCCTTCGTGGCAGCGTCCACGTCGACCATGTCGACGCCCACGCTTCCCACCCCGATCACCACGCAGCGCTCGAGACGGCCGATCACCTCCCGGTCGATCTTCACGCCCCACGAGGTGATGATGGCATCCGCATCGCTCGCTCCTTCGCCGAACTCGGCGGGCGTTTGCGCGTCCACCTCGACGATGTCCGCCAGAGGTGCCAGGGCCTCGAGCTCGAGCGCGTAGCGGTCTTCAACCGCCTTTGCCTTCGAGATGGCGGGAAGCTGAACGACCACCTTTTTCCTGTCCATCGTCGAGCTCCGCCGGGTGCAAATGAGAACGCCGATTTTCGCACGCCGGCGTTTCGAGTGTCAGCAGCATTCCTTACCTGTGATAAGGTTTGGGGGTAGATCCGGGGAGGGAAGAACGTGCGCGAAAACGCATTGCTGGCAGCGTGGCGGGAAGGCCGGCAGACCATTGGCTGCTGGCTCTCCATGGGAAACGCGTACTCCGCAGAGGCGCTGGGACAGCTCGGCTTCGACTACGTGTGCATCGATCTGCAGCACGGCCTGGTCGACTACCAGGATCTGACCTACATGCTGCCCGCCGTGTCCCGAGGCACATCGACGCCGCTGGTGCGCGTACCCTGGAACGAGCCCTACGAGATCATGAAGGCGCTGGACGCCGGCGCTTACGGCGTCATCGTGCCCATGGTCAACAACGCCGAAGACGCGGCGCGGGCCGTCGACGCCTGTCGCTACCCGCCGCTGGGCAGCCGCTCTTTCGGGCCCATTCGCGGGGCGCTTTACGGCGGGCGTGGCTATGCGGCCCAGGCCAACGAGCAGATGGCCTGCATCGTGATGGTGGAGACCCGCGAGGGCCTGGACAAGCTCGAGGAGATCGTGACCACGCCGGGCGTGGACGGGGTCTACATCGGACCGGCCGATCTGGCGCTTGCGCTGGGCCTTCCGGCGCTTGGCGACACGGACGTGCCCGAGCACGTGGCGGAAGTCACCCGCATTCTGGAGGTCTGTCATCGCCATGAGCTGCCGGCGGGCATTCACACCTCAAGCCTGGACTACTGCCAGAAACGCCTGGCTGCCGGGTTCGACTTCGTCACCCTGGGCAGCGACGCCGGTTTCATGACGCGCACCGCCGCCCAGGAGCTTGCGGCCGCGCGGGGCACCGCGGAGCAGGAGCGGGAGAAGACGGGCTACTGAGTCCTGTCTCGCCAGACCAGCCGATCGCCCCGGGTGGCTTCACGGCCCGATTGCCTCATACTTAGGCCCGAATGAGGCAGAGGAGACCAAGGTGACCGGCTACGAGCAGATCCTATTCGAGGCGCAGGATTCCATCGCCGTTCTCACGCTGAACCGGCCGGAGCGAATGAACGCGTGGACCTACCAGATGAGCCGGGAGCTCTCGCACGCCATCGGCGTGTGCAACGAGGACCCCGCCATCGGCGCCATCATCATCACCGGCGCGGGCCGCGGCTTCTGCGCAGGTGCCGACATCGAGCACAATTTCAAAGCACGCCTCGACGGCAACGACGATCGCGGTGACGACGCGACGCCCTGGGTACGCCTGCTGCGCCAGTCCAAGCCCATCATCGCGGCGGTCAACGGGGCCAGCGTGGGCGTGGGCGCCACCATGATCCTGCCGGCGGACATCATCGTGGCGGCCGATTCCGCCAAGTTTGCCATGGGGTTCATCAAGATGGGTCTGGTTCCCGAGCTTGCCAGCTCCCACTTCCTGGTCCAGCGCATGGGGTTCGGCCGTGCCAGCGAGATGTGCCTCACCGGAAAAATGTACCCGGCGAGCGAGGCCTTCGCCATGGGGCTGGTGGATCATCTGGTCGCCGACGATGCGCTGATGGACAAGGCCATGGGTCTCGCTCAGGCCATTGCGGCGAATCCCGGCCCGCAGCTGCGCTGGGTGAAGCAGCTGCTGACCGAAAACGGGTGTGCCACCGATCTCGACGAGGTCCAGCGGCTGGAGGGCAAGCTTTTGCAGCAGGCGTTCGCCAGCCCGGAGCACAAGGAAGCCGTTGCCGCTTTTCTGGATAAGCGGACGCCCGACTTCATCGGGGCAAGAGCCGCCCAGGGGGAGGCGGGAGGCACGGCATAGATCTCTGGGTCCAGGGCGTCGGGCTCTTCGCGGGGGGCGCCGCGCTCGCAAGCGTCGTCTGGCTGTGGCGCTGCCGGGTGCAGGCGCGAGCCTCGTATGCCGCCGGGCAGCTTCAGCAGGCCGAGGCGGGCCAGGCCGAACGTCTGGTGCTCGAAGAGCGGCTGGGCGAGCGTGAGCGGGATCTGGTCCGGCTGGAGGAGCGGATCACCTCGTTCGAGAACCAGCTGAACTCGGCACGCTCAGCGCTGGACGAGCGAACGAAGGAGCTCAGTGATCGCCAGGCGGCCCAGGCGGCCGTCGAGGCTCGACTCGAGGAGTCGCGAAAGGGGTTCGCCGAGAAAGAAGCCGTCTTCAAGGAATCCAGCGAAGCGCTCAAGCAGGAGTTCGAGCTGCTCGCCACGAAGATCTTCGATCAGCAGGGGGTCAAACACCAGGAGCGGCTGTCCAGCGTTCTCACCCCCTTCAAGGAGCAGATCGTCGATTTCCGCAAGCGGGTAGAGCAGGTCTATCACACCGACACCAAAGATCGTGCCTCGCTGCTCAATGAAGTGCGCAACCTCCAGAAAGCCAGCGAGCGGATCAACGAAGAAGCCGAGAACCTCACCAAGGCCCTCAAAGGTGACGTCAAGGTCCAGGGAAACTGGGGCGAGGTCGTGCTGGAGCGCGTGCTGGAGGAGTCCGGGCTGAGGGAAGGGCACGAGTACTTTCTGCAGGCTGCCCGCCGCTCGGAACGGGGAGAGCTGAAAAGGCCCGATGTGCTGATCCGCCTGCCCGACGGCAAAGACGTGGTGGTGGACGCCAAGGTCTCTCTCCTGGCGTACGAGGAAGCCTTGAGCGCCGAGACGGACGGCGCCCGGGAGCTTGCCCTGCGTCAGCACCTGGTCAGCCTTCGCGCTCATGTGAAGCGTCTGGGTGAGCAGGACTATGATCAGCTCAGCGACGTCCGCTCGCTGGATTTCGTTCTTCTCTTCGTGCCCATCGAGGCGGCCTTCACCATGGCCATGGAGCACGATCATCGCCTGTTCACGGAGGCGTTCGAGAAGCGCATCGTCATCGTGAGCCCCACGACGCTGATGATGACGCTTCGGATCATTCACAACGTCTGGCGGTTCGAAAAGCAGAACCGGAATGCCCAGGACATCGCGCGGCGGGCGGGGGCTCTTTACGACAAGCTCAGAGGTCTGATCGAGGACATGGACCTGCTCGGCAAGCAGCTTGGCACCGTCGAGAAAACCTACCAGGCAGCCTACGGAAAGCTCGCCAGCGGCAAGGGCAACCTCGTCAGGCAGGTGGAGCGCTTCCGTGAGCTGGGCGCCCAGGTCAAGAGGCCGCTGCCCAAGTCCCTTCTGGATGAAGCGACCGACCGCTCAGACGATTAGCCAACCAGTTCTCCTTTCTCGCCGCTGCCCGGCCAAAGCCGCGTGCACGTCACAGAACGGATCAGTCAATGTCAGTAGATTTCTACGGAGAAAAGGATTGCAAGGAAACCTGGATGCTGGTCCTCACCCGTCGTGCTGGGGAGTCGATCATGATCGACGACGATATAGAGCTCAAAGTGCTCAAGATTCGCGGTAGCCAGGTGCATCTGGGAATCGACGCGCCGAAACGTTCTGCCGTGCACCGAAAGGAAGTATGGCTGCGCATCAACGGCGAGCCGAAAGCGGCAGGCCGCGAAGAAAAAGAAGACTCGTCAGATCCCAGCCGCGGCGTCGCCTGAGCGGCCTCAGCTCAACCCGATCACTCTCCTTTAAGCCAGTATGAACGCTGGCGTCTCGCAGATCGCGTACGGATGCAGCTCGCCTTCGTTGAGCGGATATCGATGGTGCGCAATTCCTTCCAGCGCCTCTCGTCTGAGCTGCTCGCCCGTGGGCTTCAGGAAGACGCTGTCTATGCTCGTCCAGATGGGGTTTACGGGTTGCAGCGGGCTGAACGCGCATCGTGATTCCCAGGTTCCGCGGTGCAGCTCGACCACGTCGATGGATTCGATGAATCCCCAGTGCGAGAACTCGGAAGGATGCCCGCTGGCGAAAAGGATGGGCAGGCGGGCTGACTGAGACGCGGCTTCTTCCAGAATCTCTCGAGCGATGAGCCAGGGCTGCTCGTCCTTGTAGCTGCCTTGCCCGCTTGCTTCCAGCAGCGCCTGCAGGGCGCGGGCGTCGACGGTGGTGCAGATGCAGTAGGAAAAGGCAGGCATTGGGGAGCTGGCGAGTACTGTACATGTATACAGACCTCTTTATAATCCACAGGCCTCGTTCGAAGCAACCGGATGGCTTCAAGCATCGTGCCTCAGCTTGCCGCCAACAGCCCGCCGCCGCCCGACTACTACGCTGAGAACCTGCGCCAGCTGATCACCCACGTGCACGCCCACTATGGTGACGTGCTGCGCAGAGAGGAGATCGGCTACGGGCGCCGCATCGTGGCCTGCTCGGTTCCCGCCCAGCGGCTGTATGCCCGCCTTCTGAGCCGACGTGGGCCGTGGATTCGTATCGACAAGCTTCGCTATCGCGAAGTGAGCGATGTGACGACCGCGGTTGGCGAGCTGGAGGAAGCCGGGCTCGTCGTCCGCAACGGCCGGGCACCGGCCGACGCGCTGCTCGGTCTGCTCTCTACGGCGGAAAGACGTGAGCTCTTTGCCGCCATTGGCGATGCGCCGAAGGCTCGCTGGATCAACCAATGCGTAGCGCGTTACAGCGATGCTCACGTTCTCTCTCGGCTCGCCGGTGTGCATCCATGGGTGAGCATTCGCGACTTTCCCACCTTCTGGCTGCATCAGCTGCTGTTCTTCGGGGATACCCGCCAGGATCTCAGCGCCTTCGTTCTCCAGGACCTGGGCCTCGTCCGGTACGAGCCCTACGAGCTCGATCCCCGGCATCGGCAGTTCGCCAACCGTGAACGGCTCGACGAATACCTGCGGTATCTCGAGCTCAGCAGCCTTTCCTATCGCCTGGAAGAGCAGCCTGTGCTCGCATCATGGCTCTCCGGGGCGATGTGGACCGAGCCGGCGTCGCGATGGGCTCAGCGATCGCGGGACAAGACGGCCAACCGGCTGGGTCGCTGGCACGAACGACGGGGCGAGTACGACCAGGCGCTCGCCAGCTATGCGCGCAGCACCAGTCATCCGGCTCGGGAGCGAACGGCACGTATACTCGACCGTCTCGGCGATGCCGAGGGCGTGCAGGACGTTCTCCATGCCATGCTCAGCGAGCCGCGCTCGGCGGAGGAAGAGGACTTTGCCCGACGGTTCGGGCCGAACGGCCGGCGCAAGCGCCACGCTCATCGGCTCGAGCGCCTACCCGACGGGGATGGTGTCCGGGTCGAGCAGCTGGCCGTGGACCTGCTGACCGAGGGCGGTGGGCGGGGCTGGCATCTGGAAAATCGATTCTCTCTGGGCCTGGCCGGCCTGGCGTTCTGGCCGGTGGTGTTCGCCGACGTTCCCGGCGCCTTCGTCAACCCGTTCCAGCAAGGTCCGGTGGACCTCTTCTGGCCGGATTTCGTCGAGCAGCGCGCCGGCATCCTCGAGGTTCAGCTGGACAAGCTAGCCGCTCAGGGCGGGCTGGCCAGCGTCGTCATGGACACCTGGCGCCGCAAGTTCGGCGTTGCCAACCGGCTGGTGAGCTGGGCGCACTTCGACGAGGATCTGCTGGAAGCGGTGCTCGGTCAGCTGCCTCAGGGCGATCTGCTGCGCCTGGCGGATTTCACCCTGCGCAACCTGCATCGTCTGCGTAAGGGGTTCCCGGACCTGCTCGTGATCCGCGCCCCGGGGGATTACGAGTTCGTGGAGGTCAAAGGGCCCACCGATCAGCTGCAGCCGGTACAGCGGATCTGGCTCGATGCTCTGGAAGAACTTGACCTGCCCGCTCGCGTGCTGCGGTTCAAGGCATGAAAGACACGCTTTCAGTGCGTTTTCTCGCGGAGTTCGTGCATCGGCGCGGTGATCTGCACGCTCGCCTGGATGGGCGGGCCCGGGCGGAGGAGGGGATTCAGGCTCAGCGGAAGCTGCAGCGCGGACGCGGGCCGGCATACGAGCGCGAACGTCGCGTTGCGCTCACGCGGGAGGTCGGGGGTCGAGCGCACCTGATATCCGGGCGCGTGGACGGCGCCGATCTCACCGCCAGGCTCGTCGAGGAGTACAAGACCACCCGGGCCGACCCGGAACTTGCCCACCAGAAACTCGGAAGCGCCCATTGGGCGCAGGTCAAGCTTTACGGCGGGATGCTGGTGGAGGAACTTGATGGCGCATCGGACAGCCAATGGACGTTGCGGCTGGTGTACTGCCATCCCGACACGCTCGCCACCCGCGAGTTCGATCAGCAATTGTCCGGGCATGAGCTCGCCACGTTCCTCGATGAGACCCTCGACAGCTACGCCGGATGGGTGGCGATGCAGCTGGCCCACGAGCGGAACCGGAACGAGGCGATCGCGCGTCGCGATTTCCCGTTCCCACGCTATCGTCCCCATCAGCAGGCGGTGGCCCGGCGGGTGTATCGGGCGTTGCGCGACCGTGAACAGCTCCTCCTGGAAGCGCCTACGGGGAGCGGCAAGAGCATGGCGCTCCTGTTTCCCGCAGCCAAAGCGCTTGCCGCTACCGATCACCAGAAGATCTTCTATCTCACCAGCCGCTCTACCGGGTCCTTGGCCGCACTGGATGCTTGTGAGAGGCTCGACCCGGACGGAGATTACCTGCGCCGCGTGCACATCGTCGCGCGGGAACGCGCCTGTCCGGTGGAGGGCGTGCCCTGTGATCCGGCCCTGTGCCAGTACGCGAACGGCTATTACGACAGAATCCACGGAGCGCTCGCCGAGTTGCTGGAGCGGCCCGTCATGGACGCACCGAGGGTGGCGGAGGTGGCCGAAGCCCATCGGGTGTGTCCCCACGAGCTGTCACTGGATGCGGCCGTCTGGGCGGACGTGCTGGTCGGTGACTACAACTACGTCTTCGACCCCATGGTGCGTCTGCAGCGGTTCGCCGAGGATCCCGGCATCGCTCTGCTGGTGGACGAGGCCCATCAGCTGAGCACGCGTGCCCGGGACATGCTGTCATTGGAGGTGACGCGCAGCGCCGTGCAGCAGGCGCGGGTCGAGCAGCCGCCGGCCGCCATCCTGCGCCGCGTGCGGTCCGTGGAGCGCAAGCTTGTCGAGATCGCGAGCGCCCAACGACGCTCGGGCGAAACGTCCGTTCCCCGTCCCGACCCGTTGATTCGCGCCATGGCGCGCCTCGTCGACGAGGTGGCGGGATCAGACGTCGACATCGCGCCGTATCCGGCCACTCGGTCTCTGCTGATGACGTGTTATCGATGGGTGCGTGGTGAATCCTGGTACGACGAGGCATGCTGCGCGCACCTGGGAGACGCGCCGGACGGGGACTACCGCCTGCGCCGGGTTCACCTGGATCCGGCCGCCTACCTGAAAGGCGTGTTCGACGGTTTCGGAGGCCACGTCCGCTTCTCGGGAAGCGTGTCTCCTCTGCCGCTCTACCAGCGCCTTCACGGGACCACCGGGGCGCCGGCGGAACGTGCCGGCAGCCCCTTCGATCCCGAGCAGCTCGAGGTGCTAGTGGTGGACGACGTGCCGACTTACTTGGCGGCGAGGGCACGGAGCCTCGAGCGCCTGGCAGCGCTCGTGGAAACGGTGGTTTCCGCGAATCGCGGCCACTATCTGGTCGCGCTGCCGTCGTTCGCGTACCTGGACGATCTTGCCTGGGCCCTGGCCGGTCGGGCATCGCTTCCCGACGTCGCAGCGCAGACGCCCGGAATGCCACCGGAGGAGCGAGACCGATTTCTGGAGAGGTTCGGATCCGGTTCGCCCGCCTGCATCGGCCTCGTCGTGATGGGAGGCGTTTTCGCCGAGTCCGTGGACTTTGCCGGACGCCTGGCCGGAGTCATCTGCGTGGGCGTGGGGCTGCCTCCGCCCGAGCCCGAGCGGGCTCGGCTTCAGGCGCATTTCGCCGGCGTCGGTGAGGACGGCAATGCCGTGGCCTATCAGCAGCCGGCGATGATCAAGGTCCTGCAGATGGCCGGACGCCTGCTGCGTGATCCGGAAGACCGGGGCATTCTCTGCCTGGTAGACGACCGCTTCAAAGATTCGGCCTATGGCCGATTCTTTCCCGCTCACTGGCGCCCCCAAGCGGTGAGGGCCGCCCAGGTCGCCGGCCGCCTCGAGAAGTTCTGGCAGGGGGCGGCCGGCTCCCCTAGACTGCGCGCGTGATGAGACGACGACGTACCAAGATCATCTGCACCATCGGTCCAGCCACGGCCAACTACCCCACGCTGGAAAGGCTGCAGGCGGCGGGAATGAACATCGTCCGTCTGAACATGTCCCATGCGGACCACGCCTCGGCAAAGAAGATCATCAACTGGATCCGCACCCTCAACCGCAAGGTGCAGTATCCGGTCGCCATCCTGCTCGATACCCAGGGCCCCGAGATCCGCACCGGCGAGATCAACGAACCCATGGATCTGAGCACCGGCGACGTCGTGACCATCAGCGTGCTGCCCGAGGACGTCGAGCGCAGCTCCATTCACGTCAACTATCGGGAACTCGTGGACATTTTGCAGGTGGGCAACCGGATGACCGTCGACAACGGTCTGCTCAACTTCGAGGTGCTGGAGAAGAAAGGTCAGCAGCTCGTCTGCCGGGTGATAGACGGGGGCGTTCTGCGGAGCAAATCTCACGTCAACCTGCCGGGGGTGCGTGTGAACCTGCCATCGATCACGCCCAAGGATCGCCGGGACGTGGAGTTCGGCATCGAGAACGACGTGGACTTCATCGCGCTGTCCTTCGTGCGCTCGGCGGAGGACGTCACCGAGCTGCGCGGCATCCTGGGCGCGAAGGCGAAGAACATAAAGATCATCGCGAAGATCGAAGATCAGGAAGGGGTGACCCATGTGCACGACATCGTGCGCGCGGCCGATGGGGTGATGGTGGCCAGGGGCGATCTCGGCATCGAGACGAACATCGCCGATCTGCCGAACGTGCAGCGGCGCATCGTGCACTCGGCGGCAAAGTGGGGCAAACGCTCCATCGTGGCGACGCACCTGCTGGAGTCGATGATCGAAAACCCCATTCCCACCCGGGCCGAGGTGACCGACGTCGCCAACGCCATCTACGAGGGCGTCGATGCCATCATGCTCTCCGGCGAGACCAGCGTGGGCAAGCACCCGGTGCGCTGCGTGGAGCAGCTCGACGACATCGCCCGTTCATCAGAGCGTTGGCCCGGGCTCGGATACGAAAAGGAACTCGTGGCCAACACCGACAAGCAGCACATCGCCAACAACGCGGTAGCGCTGGCCGAGGACATTCATGCCAAAGGCATCGTGGTCATTACCCGGCGCGGCATCACCGCCGATCTCGTCACGAGCGCGCGGCCGCGAAACGTGCCCATCTACGCGTTCACCAACCACAGCCAGACGCGGCGCCGCATGTCGCTGAATCGGGCCGTCTTCGGCCATCGCATGCAGTTCTCCAGCGATCCCGAGACCACGCTGCAGAGGGCGCTGAAAATCCTGCGGGATCGTGAGGGGTTCGAGCCTGGCGACAAGGTCGTCGTCATCTCGGACGTGCTGGCAGAGAAGAACTCCGACGCCATTCAGCTGCGGCACCTGGACTGAATCCCGACGGCCGCCGCTGGCAGGTGTCAGAACGCCGAGTAGAGCGTCCGCGCCGCGATGACCACCAGAAGCAGGCCGAATCCTCTGCGCAATGGCAGTGGCGCGACCCGATAGGCGACGCGCACGCCCATTGGCGCCGTCACGACGGTGGCGAGCACGATGGCCACGAACGCCGGCAGATACACGAAGCCGAGCAGGGCGGGGCCAAGCTCGGCATTCCAGCCGGTGTAGACGAAACCCAGGGTGCCGGCGGTTGCGATGGGCACGCCGAGGGTGCTCGACGTCGCGGTGGCCCTGTGCACGGGTTTGTTGAAGTAGACGAGCGTGGGCACCATCACGTTCCCCCCGCCGACACCGGCAATCCCGGAGATGAGGCCGCCCAGCATGCCGATGCCCGCGATCGCCACGGCCCCGGGAAATTTCCGGTGCGGATCCGGCTTCCAGTTCGTGAGCATCACGCAGGATACGAAGAGGAGAAATGCCCCGATCAGGGTGCGGAAGGTGGCCACCGGAAGGGCGACCGCGATGGGTCCCGCAAGGAAGCTGCCGATGATCAGAAAGGGCGCCCATCGCCGGACCACGTCCCAGTCCACCATGCCAGCCCGTATCTGGGTTCGCGCCGCTGCGAGGGACGTGAAGATGATCACGGCGAGGGAGGTTCCCACGGCCACAGGCGTGGCAATGCTCTGAGGAAAGAGCTCCATGGTATCGAACAGGATGATGAGGGCGGGGACGATGACGATGCCGCCGCCGATGCCCAGGAGACCGCCGAGAAAGCCGCTCAAGGCGCCAACTGCGACGCAGGAACCAAAGAAGAAAAGATGATTCAATTAAAGTAACGTACTCGACGATCTCGGGAGTCTACTGAACTTGCAGGTAGCTCACCATTCCACCGCCGCACGACGGCTCGCGTTCACCCTGCTTTTCCCGGCGCTGGTTCTGGGCAGCCAGGCGCTTGCCCGTACCGAAACCATCGAGCTCGCCAACGGTGATCTTTACGAAGGAGAGGTGGTCGACGATCTGCGCACGGGTCAGGGGATCTACGTCTGGGCCGACGGGCACCGCTACGAAGGGCAGTTCGAAGCCAACCGCATGCATGGTCAGGGCGTCTACTTCTGGCCGGATGGACGCACCTACACGGGATCCTTCGTAACAGACCGTCGGGAGGGCCGAGGCGTGCTGCGCTGGCCTAACGGCGACGTCTACGAGGGCGAGTTCCGCGACAACAAGATGCACGGCACGGGCCGGTTCGTGTGGGCCAACCAGGACGCCTACGTCGGCGACTTCCGCGACGGGTCCCGCTCGGGGCAAGGCCAGTTCGAGTGGAGCACGGGCGAGCGATACACGGGCGGCTTCGACGATGGCGTCCGGGTAGGCCGTGGGATCTTCGAGTGGCCCGACGGGCGTCGATACGAGGGCGGCTTTGCTGGTGATGCGAAGTCCGGCAAGGGCGTATTGGAGTGGCCGAACGGAAACCGGTTCGTCGGAGATTTCGCGGAAGATGCCCGTTCCGGACTGGGGATCTTCTACTGGCGTGACGGCACCGTCTACCAGGGCCAGTACGCCCAGGACAAGATGCACGGCTACGGCATCAAGGAGCAGCCTGACGGCGCCATGGAACTGCAGCGCTGGCAGGAGGGCGCGCTTCAGTTCGGCAAGCCTCTGCTGGCCGATGCGCGTTGCTCGCTCACCATCGACTCGCAACCATGGATGTTCTACAGCACGCAGTGCATCAACGGGCTCGCTCACGGCCAGGGTCTGGCGGTCAGCCTGGACGGGCGGCTGATCGTCGAGGAGGGCAGGTTCGTGCTCGGCAACCTGATCGAGGGGGAGATCCGGGTCCTCAGACTGGGAGAGTCGTAGTGACGTTGGAGCTTCCCGGATTTCAGGTGCAGGCGGAGATCGGTCACGGGGCCACCTCCCGAGTCTATCTTGCCATGCACAAGCAGTTGAGCCGCCTGGTGGCGCTCAAGATCCTCGCGGAGGAATACGGTAACGATCCCGCCTTCCGCGTTCGCTTTCTGAACGAGTCGCGCATCGGATCCAGCCTGTCCCATCCGAACATCGTCCAGGTTTACGATACGGGCGCCCACGACAACACTCTCTACCTGGTCCTCGAATACGTTCGGGGCGGGAATCTTCTGCAGCGCGTGGACCGGGGCATGCACATCCGTGATCTGGTTCGCGTGGTGCAGAACATCGGCAAAGCGCTGGATTACGCCCATGCCCGAGGGCTCGTCCACCGGGACGTGAAGCCGGAGAACATTCTTTTCCGCGAGGACGGCAGCGCCGTGCTCACCGACTTCGGCATCGCCGGGTTCGTCGATCCGGACGGCCCGCCGGCCAAGGGCGGCACCGTACCGGGGACGCCGCAGTACATGAGCCCCGAGCAGGCCGCCGGCAAGGCGCTGGATGGCCGGTCGGATCTGTACAGCCTGGGAATCGTTTTTTTCCGTGTTCTGACCGGGGACGTTCCCTACAAGGCCGATACCGCGGTGAGTCTTGGAATCAAGCATCTGCAGGAACCGATCCCGCGGCTCCCCAACCACCTGGCCATCTTCCAGGACGTCGTCAACCGCAGCCTGGCGAAAAAGCCCGACCAGCGCTTCCAGAGCGGTCAGGAGTTTGCCGACGCCCTCGAAGCCCTGGCGGCGTCGGGACAGGTGCCCAGCCTCATGATCAAGGCCCGTGCCGTGGCGCCGGAAGAGATCCGCTCCCTGGGATCGAACGTCTTTGCCCGGGCCCGGGACTCCGGGCGGGGCGAGCGTCAATCCGCGCCGGAGCGGCGCCCCCTCACCCTAGGCAGAGCGGCTCTGGCGGCGTCGCTGGTAGCGGCGGTCCTCGCCTTTGGCATCGTCGTCGTCGAGCAGCCTCAGTGGTTCACCCGCATGCTTGCCGTCACGGGCATCGCCGAGGATCCCGAGGTGGAAGATGCCTGGAGCAACGCCCAGTCTCTGCACCAGGATCCCAATCAGAGCCTGGCGACCATCGTTGCCGGTTACCGGCGGGTGGTGAATCTGGATCCCGACCACGAGGGCGCTCGCGCCGCCATTGCCGGGCTGGCCAGCCAGTGGAAGAGCAGCATCGAGGATTCTCTTGCGGCGGAGAATCTCGAGCAGGCGGGTACGAAGCTCGAAGAGTCGCTGACGGTTTTTCCCGAGGATCCTTCGCTCGTCGAGCTCACCGAGCAGCTGACGAACCGGCAGCACGCGGAAAGCCTGCTCGCCAGCACCCAGGCTCTGCTGCGCAGTCACGGGCTCTCCGACATTCCCTCTGCAACGGCTGCCATCCAGGCCTATCAGGAGGTTCTGCGGCTCGCGCCCGACCACGCCGTTGCCACGGAGGAGCTCAACTCCCTTGCACAGCACTATGCTTCGCTGGCCGCGGAAGCGGCGGATACGGGCGAGGTGGATGCGGCGATCAGCTTCCTCGATCGGGCGTCAGCCGCCAACTCGGAGCTGCGTGAGCTGGACCTGGTTCGATCGAAGATTCAGCAGGCGACGACGCTCCAGGCAGCCATCATCGAGCTGCTGCAGCAGGCCAGCGCCTATCGGGCGGCCGGCGCGCTCATCAACCCCCCGGGCGAGAACGCGGCCGAGCTCTATCATCGGGTGCTCGCAACGTACCCCGAGAACGTCATCGCCACACAGGGGCTCGACGAGGTGGTTTCCCAGCTGCGCGGGACGGCCAATCAGCTGCTTGCCGCGGGTGACCTGGGGGCGCTGCAGGAGCTCGTCGACCGTTCCAGCGCCGTAGGCCTCGACCCGGTAGCCGTCAACGAGATGAAGAGCAGCCTCGAAACGGAGATCGCTCGGCGCGCGACCGTCGCCGAGCGGCTCGATCAAGCGCGCGGGCTGCTGGCGGAGGGATTCATCACGGAGCCCCAGGGACGCAACGTGGTCGCTCTGCTGCGCGAAGTCGAGCGTCTCGATCCGGGCAACGAGCCGGCCAAACGCATGCTCAAGGAGTCCGCCGAGCGTCTTGCCAGCGTGGCGCAGGAAGCTTACGAAGTGGGCATGGTGGACGACGCCAAGCACTATCTCGAGCTGGCGCTGACGGTGACGCCGGACGTCGCGGCCTGGCGAGAGCTTCGAGCGACGTGGGAAAAGAGTGTTGCAAGTAACTGATCTGCAATATTTTATTTCTTTTCATGACGACGAATTTCCGCTCGAAGACAGCCTGACCATAGGGCGTCATCTCGACAACGACGTCATCGTTGCCGGTGAGGACGTGCTCGACTACCACCTGCGCCTGGAACCCACCCCACGGGGGCCGAAAGTCCACCCGCTGGGGGAGGCAAGCCTGATTCTCAACGGTCATCATTACTCCGAATCCCGGGGCCTGGTGGCCGGCGACGAGCTGGTCGTCGGCCAGAACGTGCTCGGGGTAGGGGTTAGGCGCCTGCATCCGGCGGAAGCCGAGAGCTGGTCGCTCCACGGTGATGCCGCACACGGCGTTCACGAGATGGTCGGAGACCTGAGCGTGGGACGCGGCGAGGACAGCGGCCTGGTCGTCGCCGACGACCACGTCTCCCGCGAGCATGCGCTCTTCACGCTGGCCGATGACGTGGTTTGGGTTCGGGATCTCGATTCGGCCAACGGCACCTTCGTCAACGGCGAGCGCGTCTCGGGAGGCTGCCGTCTGTATCACGGCGACATGATCGCGTTCGATCAGTTCGAGTTTCAGCTCATCGGGCAGGGGGCGGATCTGACCCCCGTGCGTGCGCGCGAAGGCATGCAGGAAGGGGCCATGATCAAGGAGTCCGGGCCGGCTCGCTCGGATACCACCGAGATTGCCGTCGTTGCCAACGCCGATGCCGTAGCCGAGCTGGCGCCGCCCGCCCGTGAAAAGGGGACGTTTCTGCTGGGCGCGGCAGAGCCCGTCCTTGGGATCACCTACCGTCTGCGCATGGGCAAGACGTCGCTCGGGCGTGACGATGCCTGCGATGTCGTGGTCAAGGATCGCACGGTCTCGTCGCGCCACGCGGAGGTCGTCCTGCGTCCGGAGGGCGCCACCATCACCAACCTGATGGCGACCAACGGAACCCGGGTGAACGGGCGCGAGATCCAAAGCGCCCAGCTCGCCGACGGCGACATCATCGGGCTCGGGAGGGTGCGTTTCGTCTATCGCAGCGTCACGGAGGGCAGGCGCGCTGCGCGCCTGCGTCCGCTGCACCGTTGGCTGATAGCGGGCGCCGCCATCGTTGCGGCCGTCCTGGCAGGTCTTCTCATCGACACCCTCTAGCGCGATGGATTATGCTTCGCCTCATGGGCGTACACATACCGTATCGACGCGATCTGGAGTTCACCTACGGTGAGGTCGCCGAGATCGCGCCGGGAATCCGCCGCGTCATCGCCGAGAATCCCAGCCCGTTCACCCTCTACGGTACCGGCACGTACATTCTGGGCACCGGCAACGTTGCGGTGATCGATCCCGGGCCGGCCGATCCGGCCCACATCGCGGCCATCGTCGCCGGCCTTCAAGGCGAAACCATTTCTCACGTGCTGGTGACCCACACCCACATGGATCACTCCCCGGGCTGCGCGCTGCTGCGTGAGCACACCGATGCGCCAACTTATGCCTTCGGGCCTCACGGCGCCGGCAAGCTCGAGGAGGGCGTCCCCGTGGAGGAGGGCGGCGACATGGAGTTCGTGCCCGACGTGGTGGTCCGTCACGGTGACGTCGTCGAGGGCGCCGACTGGTCCGTGGAGTGCGTCTACACGCCTGGCCACACCTCCAATCACATGTGTTTCCAGCTGCGCGAGCAGAAAGCTCTTTTCACCGGCGACCATGTCATGGGCTGGTCGACGAGCATCATCTCGCCACCGGATGGCGACATGTTTGCCTACATGAAAAGCCTCGATCTGCTGCTCGAGCGCGATGACGCCGTCTACTGGCCCACCCACGGGCCCTGCATCGATGCGCCGAAAACCCACGTTCGGGCCTTCATCGAGCATCGCAGGGAGCGGGAGGAGCAGATTCTGAAGTGCGTGAGCCGGGGCGTCGGGCAGATCCGCGACATGGTGCCCATCATGTACGTCGACACTCCTGAGTTCATGTATCCGGCCGCAGCCCGCAGCGTTCTGGCTGCGGTGGAAGGGCTGGTGGCCCGGGGCGACCTCGCCTGCGACGGCGCGGTCTCTCTCGACGGCAACTACCGACTGACTTAGCTCGCCGCTACCCCGGGCTCGATATCCTCCGCGTCCCGCTGACGACCCGGCGTTCCCTCCGTCGTCTCGACTGTGGGCAGCTGAACGACGATGGCGACTCCGGAGCCATCGGCCAGGTTGAGCGCCCGCACGAACCCGCCGTGGTGGTCGGCAATGACCCGGACCACGTACAGGCCGAGGCCGAAGTGCAGCCGGTTCTGCTGTCCCCGGTGACTGACCATGGAGTCGAAAAGCGACTTTTCCGCCTTGGCGGGAAGGATGGGGCCGCGGTTAGCCACCGTGATCTGCAGATGGTCACGATAGGCATCGAGCTGAACCACGATGGGGCTGTTGGAGCGGTGAAAGTCGATGGCGTTGTCGATGATCTTGTCGAGCAGCTGCTCGATGCGGAAGTCGGACACCCGGCTGAGAACCGGACGATTGGGCCCGCGAAACACGAACTCGCACGTCGGGTGGGTGATGCGGCAGTTCGCCACGTAGTTTTCCAGGAGCTGAGCGATGTCCACCACTTCGAGCTCCTCGGCTTCCAGCGACTCTTCGAGATTCGCAGCGTCCGCCAGATTCTGCACGATGGAGCCGATGCGGTTGACGCCGCGCTTGGCGCTCTCCATGTACTTGCTGTCCTGTATCTCGGGGTTTTCCTCGGCCAGGTTCTGCAGGGACGTGCTGAGGGTGTTCAGCGGGTTGTTGATCTCGTGCCGGAGCGTGCGGGGCATGTTCTCCAGGAAGTTGTTGTGCTGGTGCAGCTTGGACAGCATGTTGGAAACGCTGCGCGCGAGATCGCCGATCTCGTCGCCGGCCTTCATCTCGTTGTGCAGCTCGCTGATCTTCAGACGCCCGTACTGATCGATGGCCGAGCTTGCCTCCTGACGCAGGTTTCGGATGCGCCATGCGAGGCGGCCGGCAAAGGCGAGCAGGGCGATGAAGACGGCAAACAGGCTGGCAATGGACAACAGGATCACCTGCTCCAGGGCCGACCGCTGGAAGGAGAGGATGTCGTCGATGTTCTGCTCCACCACCACGGTGCCGATGACGGCGTCTCTGGAGACGATGGGGTGCGCGGCGATGATGATCTCGTTGTTCTCGCTCAGCGCCCGGCGCAGAGCGATGGGGTCGCCGGTGAGCGAGGTGGTGATCGCCACGTCCGCCGTGCCTTCGGAATCCTCCGGGCGGCTCTTCACGGGCAGGTAGTCCTCGCCGGTGGAGACCCAGTGCAGAAAGGGCCGCACCTGCTCGAAGCCGTCGCGCAGCAGGACGAACGTCGGGCTCGCAGGATCGGTCTCCTCGATGGGGCGGTTGCTGCCGGTCTCCGCGCGAACCCGCTGCTGGGCGTCGATGACCAGGATGCGGGCGCCGGAATACCCCAGGCCCTGAATGATGTTCAGCACCTCGGGCGAGCGAAGCACCACCAGGTTGAAGCTCTCCAGCCCCGCCTTGGGCAGGGTCTGGGTGACGTGGACGATCTCGCGCAGGGCCGGGTCGTCCACGTCCACGTAGGCGATGCCGAAGTAGCGTGACGAGCCCAGAAGCTGCAGCGGCAGGCGGAACTCCAGCTGCAGCCCGCCATCCACCGGCTCCATGAATCCCTGAACCGCGTTCGTCGGGTTGCCCGACTCGGCGAAGCGCCAGTCGGCGTCCATCTCGTAGGCGGTGACGAGCCCGGGAGCTGGCAAAGTGAGCAGAATCCGCCCGTCCTCGCCATCGGCGCGGATGAAGCTCAGGCGAACGTGGTCGGCGTTGTCGAGCCGCAGGTAATCGGGGTTGCGGTAGATCAGATCCGGGTCGGTGACGCGCATGAAGACGTGCAGCTGCCCGCCGCGCTCACCGAGCACCAGCTCGAAGTCCGCATCGGCCCCCGTCTTCTCGCTGCCGAAGTGCATGAGCTTGCCGGGGATCTCGCTGCCCCAGTCGTCAAGCCGGCCGTCCAGGCGCACGGCCGCCTGGAGGGGGTTGGCGTAAAGGTTTTCGAAGTCTTCCACCGCGACGGGCAGATCGTTGAACAGATCCTCCCGGCCGTTGAAGAGGGTGGAGATGCCTTCGGCGGTGAGCAGCTGGGCCTGTGACTGGCCCTGAATGAGCAGCCGCTCCATCTCCACCAGCTGGCGGTAGCTGAACCAGGGAACGATGAGCAGGGTGAGCCCGAGCAGCATGATCTTGGTGCCGAGCCGGGGACCCTTGATGCGACTGAAGATCTTCATGGGCGTTGGCGAGCGTCAGGCCGACCAGCGATATCCGAACCCGTACTCGCTCTTGATGCTCGAGAAGTCCTTGTCGACCTTTTCGAACTTCTTGCGGATGTTGCGCATGTGGGTGTTGATGGTGTTGTTGGTGACGAGGCTCTGCATGGTCGCGTTCATGAGCGTTTCGTAGCTCACGGCATGGCCCGGCATGCGAACGAGCTTTGCCAGCATCCGGAACTCGGTGCCGGACAGATCGATGCGGTGACCTTTCCAGGACACCAGCAGCGCGTCCTGGTCGAGCATGAGGTCGCCGATCCGCTTTGCCGTGGCGCTTTCCGTCTCCTGCTGCTCGGCCCGCACCTCGTTGATGCGCAGCAGCGAGGAGATCCGCTCGGCCAGGTAGTCCAGGCTGATGGGCTTGGGCAGGTAGTCCCAGGCGCCCAGACGAAGCCCCGAGATCTTGTCGATCTCGTTGATCCGCTCGGTGAGGAAGATGACGGGCAACGATGGCGCGCGGGCGAGCAGGTCCCGGCAAAGCTGAAAGCCAGCGTCCACCTCCTCGCCGAGAATGATGTCCAGGATGACCAGATCGGGCAGCGCCTGATCGAAGCCCTCCAGTGCTTCCTGCCGGCTCCCGTAGGCGGAAACCTTGTAGCCCTTCATGGTGATCGCGTCGGCGTAGTTGGCCCGCTGATCGGGGTCGTCCTCGACGATCGCTATGGTTTTCGCCATACCTGTGTGCCTGCGCGGCGGCAAAATCCGGGTGGATTCTAGCCCGTTTTGGAAGTTTTAGCGCGAGGAGTGATCCATGCACGGTCACTGGTCCACAGTTTCTCCATGATCATCAATCACGACTCCACGTTTTCTGGCGGAAGCGTGGGTTAAGGGCAGGTTTAATGCTTTAGACCTGCGAAGAGCAGCACAGCAAGGATGTTTTGCGCTTAGTCATGAAAGTCTTCATTCCCTTCAGCGAGGCGCTCGTCGAGGAATCCGGGTTTCCCGCCGGCGAGCTGGTGCCCTTCCAGCTCGAGTACGAGTGCTGGCGGCATCTGGGCGAGAACGCGGACTGCGAATCCGCGGGGGCCGCGTCCGGTCAGGGCACCGCCCAGACCGTTGAATTGCCAGCCTAGAACCTAGTCTCTATCGTTGGGCGCTCCTTTACCGAGCGTCCATCCGTTGCCGGAAATCTTTGAGCAGATCATCGCCATGGCGTGGCTCGAATCCGTAGGTCTGGGTTCGGGGCTGTTGTGCGTGTGGCTTCTCATCCGTCAGAACATCTGGACCTTTCCCATCGGGCTCGTCTACTCCGTCGTCTCCGTCGGCGTTTTTGCTCACGAGCGGCTCTACGCCGACGTGCTGCTCAGCGTCTACTACGTCGGGATGAACGCCTATGGCTGGTACTACTGGCTTTACGGCGGCAGGCGTACCGTGGCCGATCTGCTTCCGGTGACGCACACGCCGCGGCCCACGCTGCTGTGGCTCGCCGGGGTGACCGCGCTCGCCACCTTCGTCATGGGCTGGTTCTTCGACACCCAGACCAACGCCAGCCTCCCGTACTGGGACAGCGCCACCACCTGCATGAGCTTCGCCGCCATGTGGATGACGGCCCGGAAATACATCGAGAACTGGGTCGTCTGGCTCGTCGTGGACGTCATGGCCACGGTCATCTATCTGGTCAAGGGCATTGAGCTGTATGCTGTTCTCTATGGCATTTATCTGGCAATGGCCATCATTGGCTGGCGGGCGTGGCGACGGAGTTTGAACCTGGCCTCGTCGTCTGCCTGACGGGCCCCGAGAGCACCGGCAAGAGCACCATCGCGGAGCAATTGGCCAGCGCCCTGGCCGTCCCGCTGGTGCCGGAGGTCGCGCGGGAGTATCTCGCCGGAAGACCCGACTACGAACAGTCCGACCTGCTGGCCATCGCCCGGGCGCAGCTCGCTGCGGAGCAGGACGCCCTGGCCGAAGGCACCGGTCTCGTCGTGTGCGATACCGACCTGCAGGTCATCCAGATCTGGTGGGAGGAACGCTACGCGGAGCTGGACCCGTGGCTGGCCCAGGCGCTCGTCGACCGTTCGGCCCGTCGCTACCTGCTCGCCGTTCCGGATCTACCCTGGGAGCCCGACCCCCTGCGCGAGTCGCCCCACGACCGGGAGCGGCTCTTTCGACGCTACCGGCAAGTCCTGAGGGAAGGCGCTTTTCCGTACGCCGAAGTCCGCGGTCTGGGGCGGTCGCGGTTCGATTCCGCGCTGGTTACCGTGCAGCGCTGGCTGGCCGAACCCCAGCAGGATTGAATCAGCCGGCCAGAGAAGCCAGCCGGTCACGGGACAGGGCGAGCTGATCGAGAATTTCCTGACGCCGGTTACCAAGCTGAAGGGCGGCAAAGGCCCAGGCGTACTCGCGCAGCCAGAATCCCACGAGCACTCGCTCCACCCGCTCGGGCGCGACGGGCCGCTCCAGCAGCGCTTCGCACAGGTCCGTCAGCCCGGCGTCCGGCAGGCTCAAACCCTGATGCAGGGTCACCAGATCGAACAGCGGGTCGTTGGCGCCGACGGACTGCCAGTCGAGGGTCACCCAGTCACCGCTGGCCGAGACGATGACGTTCCACGGGTTGAGATCGTTGTGGCAGGCGACGGTGTCGTCCAGGCGCCAATTAAGGCTGTGGGCGATGGCCATCACCCGGGCGTCCGGTGACGAGTCTCCGGGCGTTTCGAGATAGGCACGGCTGCGCGCCGCAGGATCGTAAGGCGCTGCCCTCACGCGGAGCGATTCGTGCAGCCGCCTGATGAAACCGACGATGGTCTGCGCTGACGGCGGGGCGTCGACGAGTAAGGGGCCTTCGACCCAGCGGGATACCAGCCAGCCGTCATCGCCCAGGGCGATCACGGCCGGTACCGAAGGGTCTGTCAGCGCCTCGTAGACGGAACGTTCGCCCGCCAGGGCCAGCTCGCCGGGGGATTCGAGGGGAACCCGAACCACGTACTGGTTGCCCCGGCGGGCGAAGCGGAAGTTGTGATTGCTGTAACCCCCGGGCAGGTAGTCGAAGTCGAGCAACTCTTCCGGCGCCCACTCGGGGAGGAGGCGGCAGATGCCGCGACGGATCTCGCCAATGTCTGGATCTTCGCCCGGCAAGCGCAAGGCCCCTGAACTCAGCCATCGGATGGTAGCCCGGCTTGCTAGAATCGGTCACCCATGGAGGTCACCCTAAACCGCTTCGTTCACGCCCTTCGCAGCGCCGAGGTCGAGGTTTCGCCCGCGGAGACCCTGGACGGGTTCGCCGTGGTGCGTCAGGTGGGTATTGCCGATCCGGTTCTGCTTCAGGACGCCCTGGGGCTAGCCCTTGCCAAGACCCGCGAAGAGAAAGCGCGCTTTGCCGACTGCTTCGAGCGCTTGGTTCGCCAGCTCGCCTTCGCCTCCGGATCCGGCGGCGAAGCAGCCGTGCGCGCGGCTCAAGGACATCGAGCGCTTCGCCGACCGTCTGCTCAGCCTGACCGGCTAGTTGATGCCCGTGACGTAGGACATCGTGGGGCCGATATCCCGGTGGAGAACCAGATCTGCGAACGGGTCCAGCGGGGTTTCTTCCCGGTTCAGGATGACGAGACCCGCGCCCCGTCGTTTGGCGTATTCCGGGAAACCGGCTGCCGGGTAGACGACCAGGGAAGAGCCGATCACGATCATCAGGTCGCAGGCTTCCGTTGCCGCCTGGGCCCGGAGCATGGCCGCATCGGGCATGGCCTGGCCGAAGGAAATGGTCGCGGACTTGACGATGCCGCCGCAGCGACCGCAGGGCTCGACGTTGCCGTGGCGATGAAACTGCTGCTCCAGATCGGCAAGCTCGTAACGGGTTCCGCAGGCGAGGCAGGTGGCGTAGCTGGCGTTGCCGTGCAGCTCGATGACCTGATCCTCCGGAATGCCCGAGTCCTGATGCAGATTGTCCACGTTCTGGGTGATCACGGCGGTCGCCTTGCCCGAGGCGATCAGCCGCTGAACCCCGTCGTGGCCCTTGTTCGGTTTGGCGTTGGCCATGGGCCTCTCGCCGGTGAAGTGGCGTTGCCAGTACTCCCGGCGTTTGTCTTCGCTGGCGACGAAGTCCTGGAACTCGATGGGCTTGATCTTGTTCCACAGGCCGGTGCCCGGGCTGCGAAAATCGGGAATTCCTGACTCGGTGCTGATACCCGCGCCCGTGAAGAACACCACGTTCCCAGCGGCTTCGATCAGCTCGCGAAACGCGTCGACATCCTCGTTCTCGGTCATTGGCCTGCCTCCCTGTGGGGTTGTCGCGTGTTCAGCCCCGCGTTGTCGATTGCCGATGTCCCAGGATCAGGGTCTGGCCGAGCGCAGTCGCTCGAGCGCTTCCGGCGGCCGGGCCAGACGCTCGATGATGAGCTGCGCGCACGCGCGCGGGGTCGTCGTCGTGGTGTCGATCTCCAGGTCGTACTGCGCGCCGTGCTCGTGCACCTGGTGAAAGTGCGAGGTGGCGGTGCCGGGAAAGCGCCCGGGGCGCTGCGCTTCGCGTTCGTTGACCACGTCGAGGCTGCAGCGCACGCCGATCAGCCAGGCGTCGTGATCTGCCAGGGCCTTCGCGTAGTCGTGCAGGTAGTCGGGCTTGAAGAGCAGATCGTCAACGATCACGTTGTTGCCGGCGGCGGCAAAGGCGGAGATCGCCCGACGCATGCCTCTCAAGATCTGCTCACCCACCTCGCCGAAGCGGATCTCGGTCATCTTCTCCCCGTCGCGCTCTACCGGAACGACGTTCAGGCCCCGGGCCCCGGGCGTTCCCTCGGGGGAATTCAGCCCGCGGAAACGGCCCGGCATCCCGTCGCGGAACTGGTCCAGGGCGATGTGCTGAAAGGGCTCCTCGAGCAGCTGCTGGAGCGTGACGGCGATGGTGGTCTTACCAGCGCTCGAAGAGCCGTTCAGAAAGATGATCTTGCCGGTCTGCATACGCGGCGATGGTATCTGCACCCATGCTGCACCACAATTCGGGCATGCAGGGAGAGCCTGGACAAGCGTTGGCGGCCGAGCTCGACATCCGCATACCGCGGATGGATGGCCTGAGCCTGCGCGTCGCCCCCGTGGCGGATTTCGAGCACGAGCTCCATGGCCCGGAGCTAGAGGCTGTTGCCCGGGCCGTGCCAAAGCGGCGGCAGGAATTCGCCACCGGCCGTCATCTGGCCCGTGCGGCCATGCGCGAGCTCGGCCTGCCGGCCGCCCCGGTCCCGCGCCGGGCCGACCGCAGCCCCGTATGGCCCGACGGGTGCCTTGGCAGCATCACCCACACCAATGCGCTGGCCGGCGTCGCCGTTGCCCGAGCCGGCGTCGTGGAAGGCATCGGCATCGATCTCGAGGAATCGCACCGGGTGTCTGCCGAGCTGCACGACAAGCTCTTCACCCCGACAGAGCTCGGCCGGTACGTGGATGCGCCGCCGGGGTGGGCCGATCTTCTGTTCAGCGCCAAAGAATCCGTCTACAAGGCGGTCAACCCGATCGTCGGCAAGTACATCGGGTTTCACGAGGTGGAGGTGGATGTGACGTTCGCAGAGCAGCGCTTTTCTGCCCGCTACGTGGGCGAGCACGCTCCCAACGCCTTGCTCGAAAACGGCGCGGGCTACTTCCTTTTCGCCGAGCAGCACGTCTTCAGCGTGTTCATCATTCCGTGAACCCCTACCTCGAAGGCAGAGTCTGAATGCAGGCCATACTCGGAATCGGCTTTCTGCTGGGGCTAGCGTGGATTCTGAGCGAGAGCCGGCGCACCGTGCGCTGGCGGCCCGTGATGGTGGGCCTCGTCGTTCAGCTCGGCCTTGCCGTGCTGCTGCTGCGGGTTCCCGTGGTGGCCGAATCTCTGCTGGTGCTCAACAAGCTCGTCTATGCGGTGGAGGCGGCGACCGGGGCCGGGGCGGGGTTCGTGTTCGGTTATCTGGGCGGTGGGGATGCGCCGTTCACGGTAAGCGCTCAAGGGGCCATGTACGTCTTTGCGTTTCGCGTTCTGCCGCAGATCCTCGTTTTCAGCGTGCTCGTGGCGCTGCTGTGGTACTGGCGCGTGCTGCCGGCGGTGATCCGCGGGTTCGGCTACCTGCTCCGTCGTGCACTCGATGTGGGCGGCGCCGTGGGAACGGCGGCTGCCTCCAGCGTGTTTCTCGGCATGGTGGAAGCACCGCTGGTGATCCGGGCCTATCTCGAGCGCTTGTCCCGTTCGGAGCTCTTCACGGTCATGACCTGCGGCATGTCCACCGTGGCCGGATCCATCATGGTCCTCTACGCCAGCGTGCTTGGCGACGTCATTACGGGCGCGCTCGGCCACATCCTGGCCGCTTCCGTGATCAACGTGGTCGGCGCCGTCGTCGTTTCGCGCATCATGATTCCGGCGGACGACGCCACGGCAGAAGAGGACGGCGCTTCCGGTCTCAGCTACGTCTCCAACATGGACGCCATCACGCGCGGCACGGCGGACGGTCTGCGTCTGGCCGTGAACGTCGGCGCCATGCTCGTGGTTCTCGTGAGCCTGATCGCTCTGGTGAATCAGGGCCTGGGCGCGGTGACGGTGGGGGAGGGCCCGCTTTCTCTGGAGCGGATGATGGGATGGGTGTTCTCCCCCGTAGCCTGGCTGATCGGGATTCCCTGGGGAGAAGCCCAGGCGGCCGGGGCGCTGCTCGGCACCAAGCTGATCCTGAACGAGCTGGTGGCCTATCTGCAGCTCGCCGGGCTGCCGGAGGGAAGCTTGAGCGACTCGAGCCGGCTGGTGATGACCTACGCGCTGTGCGGCTTTGCCAATTTCGGCAGCCTGGGCATTCTGCTCGGGGGCCTGAATACGCTCGTTCCGGAACGACGCAAAGAGATATTAAGTATCGGACCTAAGACGTTGATTTCCGGTACGATTGTTACCTGCAACACCGGGGCAATCGTGTCGCTCATCGGCCTGTTCTGAAGCGGTAAGACCAAGGCGCCTCAGCTTGCCCGAATGGCGTCGACGACGCGCGCGACGTCCTCGTCGGAGACGTCGAGATGGGTCACCCAGCGCGGCCCGCGGATGACGATGCCACGATCGGCCAGATGGTCTTTAAGCCTATCCACTTCCGCCTCGGCGAGGTTCAGGAACACCATGTTGGTGTGTGCTTCAGCACCGTCGGGGTATCGCTCGTTGACGGCCTGCGCCAGACGCGCGGCCCGTGAGTGGTCCTCAGCCAGGCGATCCACGTGGTGATTGAGCGCGTAAATGCCCCCAGCGGCGAGGATGCCGGCCTGGCGAAGCCCGCCTCCCAGCATCTTGCGCCAGCGCCTTGCTTCGCGAATGAAGTCGGCGCTACCCAGCAGCAGGGAGCCTGCCGGCGAGCCGAGGCCTTTGGACAGGCAGATGGAGACCGAATCGCAGTGCCTGGCGATGTCCTGAGCCTCGCACCCGGTGGCGATGGCCGCGTTGAACAGCCGCGCGCCGTCGAGGTGCAGACCCAGCCCACGTTCATCGCAGAACGTCCGGGCCGCGGCGAAGTAGGCGGGACCGGCTGCGCGCCCGGCCTGAGTGTTCTCCAGGCAGAGCAGACGCGTCCGGGCGAAGTGGACGTCGTCGGGCTTCACCAGCTTGGCTACCGCCGTGAGATCCAGGGTGCCGTCCGGCTCGAAGGGCAGCGTTTGCGGCTGGATGCCTCCGAGAGCGGCGGCCCCGCCGGCCTCGTACCAGTAGGTGTGAGCCGTGGCGCCGGCAATGTACTCGTCGCCGCGCCCGCAGTGGGTGAGCAGCGCCACCAGGTTGGCCTGGGTCCCGCTGGTGACGAAGAGGGCGGCCTCCTTGCCCAGCATCTGCGCGGCCAGGGACTCCAGGGCGTTGACGGTGGGATCGTCGCCGTAGACGTCGTCGCCTACTTCGGCTGCGTAGATGGCGTCGCGCATGGCCGGGGTCGGCCGGGTAACGGTGTCGCTGCGGAGATCGACGGTCCTGATGGGTCGGGCCTCCTAGATTCTA
>DATCZA010000025.1:0-30858 GCA_036526135.1 Pseudomonadales bacterium
TGGGCGACCACGGAGTACGTGGTCATCGACGGCTCAGAGAACCTGCCGGTGAGGCCCCTGACCCTGAACGACCCGTTCCCGACCACGCGCTCGGGCTTCTTCAAGATCTCGTTTCTGGTCAAAGCGAAACCCGGTACGGACCACGGCGCGTTCTTCGATCACTGGCTCGACGTTCACGTGCCCAACGTGGCGGGGACGATGGACGAGGTCGGTGGGTTCCGCTACGTGGTCAGCCACAGCCTCAACCCCGAACGGGCGCCCTATGCCGGCATGGCCGAGCTCTACTTTCACGACGAGGACGGCTGGCGGCGCTACAAGGCGGCCATCCAGCCCGACGGCATGGAGCGGTGGGCGGCCGACGAAGGCACCCTGGTGCTTCGCTCCCATACCGAGATGATCGGCATCCCCGGGTAGCCGGCCGGGCTGAGCGGCAGGCTACCGGGCGCCCAGCTGGAGGCCCCTCTACGACACCCGGCGCTCTACGCCTTCCCAGAACGGCTCGCGGAGATCCTTCTTGAGGATCTTGCCGCTGGCGTTTCTGGGTATCGCGTCGAGAAACTCGATGCGTCGCGGGATCTTGTAGCCGGCCAGGCGCGGCCGGCAGAACTCGATCATCTCCTCCGGGGTCACCGTCTGGCCGTCCTTTAGCACCAGGAAGGCCAGCACGCTCTCTCCCCACTGCTCGCTGGGGATGCCGATCACGGCCGCGTCGGCTACGGCGTCGTGCTCGAAGAGCGCGTTCTCGATCTCCGTGGGGTAGATGTTCTCGCCGCCCGAGACGATCATGTCCTTGATGCGGTCCTGGATGTAGATGAAACCCTCGTCGTCCATGTAGGCCGCGTCCCCGGTGTGCATCCAGCCGTCCTTCAGCGACTTCTCCGTCGCCTCGGGGAGGTTCCAGTAGCCCATCATCACCTGGGGTCCGCGGACGATCACCTCGCCGATGGTGCCGCGGTCGACCTCCCGGTCCTCCTCGTCGACGATCTTCACCTCGGTGCCCAGGGCCGCACGGCCCGCCGATTTCAGGAGCGCAGGCTCGCCGGCCAGCGCGCGCCTGTGCTCGGCCGGTCCCAGCACCGTGGCCATGGCCGTGGTCTCCGTCATCCCGAAGACCTGGGCGAAGTTGCACTTGAATACCGCCATGGCCTGGCGCAGCGTCTCTTCCGCAATGGGGCTCGCGCCGTAGGCCATGTACTCGAGCGAGGGGTAGGCACGCTCACCTGCGTCCGGCACGCTCACCAGGCAGGCCTGGATCATGGCCGGCACCAGGGTGGCCGACGTTATGCCGCCGTCGCTGAGCGCCTGGATCACGTGGCCCGGATGGAAGTCCTCGTGGATGACGAGGGTCGCGCCGTTGCTGATGCCGTTCATGATCGAGATGCCCGCTGCCGCGTGGTACATGGGCGCGACGATCAGGATCCGGGCGGAGCCCACGGGCAGCGTCATCACGCTCGATATCATCCGCGTGTTGCAGTCGATGGCGCGGTGGCTGAGCATGGCTCCCTTGGGGTGGCCCGTGGTGCCGGACGTGTACATCTGGTAGAGCTGGTCGTTCTCCGAGATGTCTAGGCCCGGATTGGCGGTTTCCTTGGAAAGCCACGACTCGTTATCCGTCCACCCGTCGGCGGTGCCCGTGGTGCACACGAAGGCGTTCACCTGGTTCAGCTTATCGCGGACGCTGTCGATGCCGTCCACGTACTCGCCGGAGCAGAACAGGGTCCGGCTCTGGGCATCGTTGATGATGTACAGCCACTCCCGGGGCGCCAGCCGGTAGTTCAGGGGCACGGGCACGACGCCGGCCTTGGAGGCGGCGAAGAACATGATGGCCATGTCGATTGAGTTCTTCGACAGGTACGAGATCCTGTCCCCTTTCTCGAGACCGGATGCCAGGTAGCCGTGCGCCATGCGGTTGGCGCGTTCATTCGCCTGAGCGTACGAGATCGACGCGCCGTTCATGTCGGCGAAGGGGTGATCGGGATTTTCCCGGGCGAAGAATTCCAGATAGTCGTGCAGCCGCATCAAGGCCCTCCCCATGCCTGCGAATTGATGTCCGCCGATCGAGCCGAAGCGTTGCCGGCCCAGCCAACTTATCTCAGCAGGCATAGTCTCGGCAACGTCCGCGCGCGGGGCGGGCCCGCTGACCGCGCAGGCCTGAAGGGCTCGCGGCTCCGGCGCGCCGGACGAACGTGCATCCCGCGCCTTTCAGGCGTTCTCGTACCGATTGGGGTCCAGGTGCTTTGCTGCGAGGCCCGGGTCGTCGGGCCCGTGGCGGCTCGCCTTGAAGACGATGTTGATGTCGCCGCCGAGCCTGGGATTGCTGGCATAGAACGGGTTGACGTACTCCCAGACGATTTCGCCGACGGGCGAGACCTCGAAGAGCCTGCCCACTGCCGCATCGCAGATGAACGTGTTTCCGTTGGGTAACCGCTGGGCGCCGCCGGCCATGAAGCTGTAGAAGTGAAAGGGCGGGTTGGACTGGTAGCGCCAGACGATCTCGTCGCTCGGCACGTCCACCTCGAGCACTCTCGAGTACTCGGCCTCCCCCGACCGGTGCGCGCCGTTGTCGAACACGAGCAGGTTGCCGTTATCGAGAATCCGGGCGTCGTGCTGGTGGGCCAGGGTGCCCGGGCCCCAGCGCCAGGCGATCTCGCCGGAATCTGGCTCGATGGCCATCACCGTGTTCGTGCGGCGCAGGCTGATCAGCCACTCCCCGGACGGGGTGGTGGTGATGGAGTTGGCGTGGGTCCATTCCAGGCGATGGTCGATGGGGCAGATCGCGTCCTCCTCGGGGTCGAGGTGCTCCCACGAGTTCCACTGCCTGACGATCGCGCCGCTCGGGTCGACCTCGAGGATCACGTCCCCGAGCATCTCCTCGGGGTCGTCCGCGCTGCGCCGGCCGCCGGCGACCCGGGCGGTGATCTCCGCTGGCACGCGGCGCCAGGCGAGCAGCAGGGTGTTGCCGTTGGCCAGACGGTGCTGGTCGTGGTGCAGCCAGTCGTCGTGAAAGGCCCAGACCAGGTTGCCGTCCCAGTCGAGCTCGTAGACGCACGGGCTCTGGCCGTTCAGCCCGCGAACGCCGCCCACCTCGGGCAGCGAGGAAGCCCGGCACAGCAGGTTGCCATCGGCCAGCAGCTGGGCATAAGAGATGCCCATGTCGTTTTCCCAGCGGCGGCAGATCCTGCCCTGCATGTCGATCAGATGCGCGCTCGCAGGCTGCCCGCCGCAGAACAGGGTGTAACCGGCAAACGCCGATTCCCGGTCGTGGTGAATCAGGCCGGTGCGAAGCAGGTGGGATCGGCTCATGGTCGTGATGGTATCGGCTTCGGGGCGCGAGCGTCACGTCGGGAGGGGCGCCTTGATTCCGTTGCGGGGTATGGACCATGATCGGGAGACGATCGCGCCACGAGATAGGAGGGGATCATGGGCGACGAGACGTTTGCAGCGTTCGAGGGCGTCGTCTCCGACGAGGAGTCACTTCGGCAGGTGCTCGGCCCGCCCATGCAGCTGGCGGTGGACAAGGTCATCGATCACATCGACGACGTCAGCCGGGCAATCATCGAGAAATCCCCGTTTGCCCTGCTGGCATCGGCGACCGCCGACGCGTATCCGGACGTCTCTCCCAAGGGCGATCCGGCCGGGTTCGTGCGCGTCATCGACGAGAATTACATCGCCATCCCGGACCGGCCCGGTAACCGCCGCGGCGACACGCTCACCAACCTGCTCGACAACCCCTATCTGGCGGTGATCTTTCTGATCCCGGGCAAGGGCGAGACGTTGCGGGTCAGCGGCGAATGCCGGATCGTGCGCGATCGGGCGCTCCGGGAAAGCATGGCCGTGAAAGGTCGTGTGCCCGAACTCGCCATCGTCATGCATGTGGAGAGGGTTTTCATTCACTGTCCGAAATGCGTGGTGCGGTCCAGTTTGTGGGACCCTCAGGCCTGGCCGGACACCTCGGATCTGCCCAACGTCGCCGAGGCCATGATTGCCCACACCAAAGTGAAGATCACTCCCGACGAGCTCGTCGAGATCGCGGAGAAAGAGGACGTGGTCAGGCTCTACTGAGCCCGTGGCGATTCCCTCCCCGGACGTCGTGACGGCCCCGCGCCTGGTTGACGCGGCGCGGCCCCGTCCGGGACCGAGCAGCGCACGATGAGCGCGCTTCCCCGTCGGCACGTGGTGGTGGGCCTGGCGGCTCTGTCGGTGTTCGTCTGCTACATCGACCGGGTCAACATCTCCGTGGCGATCATCCCCATGACCGAGGATCTCGGCTGGAGCCTGGCCACTCAGGGCACTGTGCTGTCGTCCTTCTTCATCGGATACCTGCTGCTGCAGATCGTCGGTGGCCGGCTCGCCGACCGCTTCGGCGGCAAGGTGGTGCTTGGCGTTGGCGTCCTCGTCTGGTCGCTGTTCACGGTACTGACACCGCCCGCCGCCTACCTCGGCCTCGGGGTGCTGATCGCGGCCCGCATCGGTATGGGAATGGGCGAAGCGGTGACGTTTCCCTCGATCTACAGCCTCTACGGCCGCTGGGTGCCGTTGAGCGAGCGCGCCCGAGCTGTCGGGTTCACCAACAGCGGCATCCCGCTGGGCACCGTTTTTGCGCTTGTTGCGACGCCGTACATCGTCGAGTGGCTCGGCTGGGAGTGGGCCTTTTACCTCTTTGGCGCGGTGGGCGTGTTCTGGTTCGTGGCCTGGCACCGCTTCGTGACCGCAGCGCCCCAGGCGCACCCTGGCGTCTGCGATGACGAGCTGCAGGTCATCGAGGCGGGTACTCAGGTTGCGCAGGCGGGCGAGTCGCCGCCGCTTCGGGTCTTTCTCAAGCTGCCCGCCGTCTGGGCCATCGTGGTCGCCCACTTCTGCAACAACTGGTCACTCTACGTGCTGCTGAGCTGGTTGCCGACGTTCGTCAACAAGGGCCTGGGCGTGGACTACTCCGCGGTGGGATGGTTCACGATGATTCCGCACCTGACGGCCTTCGTCTTCCTCAACGTGGCCGGCGGCGTTGCCGACCGGCTCATCCATCGCGGAATGGACGTTGGCCGCGTCCGCAAGCTGATGCAGACCATCGGCTTCGGCGGCATAGCGGCCGCGCTGCTCGTCGTCGGCGAGGTGCAGTCCGCATGGATGGCCATCGGCGTCATGTCCGTCGGCAACGCGCTGGGCGCGTTCTGCACCGGCGGCTTTGCCGTCAACCACATGGATATCGCGCCGCGCCATGCGGGTACGCTCATGGGGATCACCAACACGGCGGGAACGTTGCCGGGCATCGTGGGCGTGTTTGTCAGCGGCGTGATCCTCGAGCTGACCGGATCCTGGGCCCTGGTGTTTCAGGTGGCCGCCGGGGTCAACCTGTTCGGCCTCGTGTTCTATCTCACGTTCGCCAGCGGCAGGCGCCTGATCGATTGATCAGGCGCGCGAGCGCGGGACGACCTCGTCGCGAGGTGCCCCGCATCCGCGGCTGCGGCGTTCTCAGGCCTTGTTTTCGGCGGCCGGGGCGGTCTCGGCGGCCGGGCGGGTCAGGGTCTCCGAGCGCTTCGGACCCGACGGCCTGACGACCCGGCCACCCTTGGTGTCCATGTCGATCCGGCCGGTGAACTTGGCGCCACCCTCGACGCTCACCCTGGGCGCCATGATGTCGCCGAGGACCTTACCGGTCTTGGCGACGAACACCCGCTCGGTGGCGGTCAGGTTGCCCTGGATTTCCCCCTCGACGGTAATCGAGTTGGCGCTGACGTTGCCGAGAATCCGACCCGTCTGGGCGATGGTGAGATTGCGGTCCGAGAGGTTGGCGGTACCGTCCAGGGTCCCCTCGATGACCAGGTTCTCGTCGCCCGTGATCTCTCCTTTGATCACGATCGTTGCTCCGATCGTGGCCTCGTTTGCTGCGTCTGCAGGGCTGAAGTGCGTTAGCTCTCCGCGAATCTCGTCCCGTTCCCCCATGGCGGGTGCCATGCGGGTGCCCCCTTTGACCTTTCTAAACATGCCTTCGGCCTCGTGTCCCAATTCCCCATGCCCCCTTTCTTTTGTTCGATTGGGGCTCCTTTCACCGTGCAGATTAACTGAGCACCGGCCGAATTGACAAGTAGCTATATCCAGGTCGGCGCTGCGGATTTCAGTCCGCCCGGCGGCGCTGTGCGGAGATCTGGTTGGTATTGAAGCCGAGCCAGTGCATGCGCCCCCGATAGCGTGCGTGCTCGATCTTGATGCAGCGGTCCATGATCACCTGCATGCCGCCAGCTTCGGCGATCTCGGCGCCCTCGAAGCTGATCACGCCGAACTGCAGCCACAGGTACTTCGCGCCGGCCGCCACCGCGGCGCGCGCAATGTCCGGCACCGCGCTCGGGTCGCGGAAGACGTCCACCACGCCCACGGGCTCCGGCACGGCTGCAAGATCTGGATAGCTTTTCAGCCCGAGGATCTCTTCCTCCCGGGGATTGACGGGAACCACCTCGTAGCCGTGCCGTTTCATGTAGTAGCCCACGAAGTTGCTCGCCCGCAGAGGGTTGCCCGACAGCCCCACCACGGCAATCCTGCGCTGGTTGAGCGCGCCCTGGATCACGTGGGGGTCCTGATACCGTTCCATGTCGTGCTCCGTCATGTCAGATGCCCGCCAGTCCCTGCTCGAGATCCCAGATGATGTCGTCGGCATCCTCGATGCCGATGGAAACGCGTATGGTGCCCGGACCGATGCCGGCGGCCGCCAGTTCCTCGTCGCTCAGCTGGCGGTGGGTGGTCGTGGCCGGGTGGATGACCAGGCTCTTCGCGTCGCCCACGTTCGCCAGATGGGAGAACAAGGTGAGCTGCTCGATGAACCGCTGGCCCGCCTCGCGCCCGCCCGGCAGGTCGAAGCAGAAGATGGCTCCGGCGCCGCGCGGCAGGTAGCGGGCGACCCGGTCTCGATAGGGGCTTCCGGGCAGGCCGGGGTAGCTAACCCGCTCGACGTCCTCGCGACCGTCCAGGTAGGCGGCGACGGCCTCGGCGTTCGCGACGTGCTGGCGCATCCGCAGCGGCAGGGTTTCCAGACCCTGAGCGAACAGGAAGGCGTTGAACGGGCTCATGGCGGCGCCCAGATCCCGCAGGGTCTCGGCCCGCAGCTTCATCAGGTACCCGTAGGTGCCGAAGGTCTCGTGGAAGGCCAGCCCGTGATAGGCGGGGGAGGGCTCCGCGATCACCGGAAAGCGGCCGTTGGACCAGTCGAACTCTCCTGAATCCACCACCAGGCCGCCGATGGACGTGCCGTGGCCGCCGAGGAACTTGGTGGCCGAGTGCACGACGATGTCGGCGCCCCACTCCATGGGTCGGGTGAGGTAGGGCGTGGCGAACGTGTTGTCCACCATCAGCGGCATGCCGTGACGGTGGGCGAGCTCGGCTAAAGGCTCGATGTCCAGAACGTTGCCGCCGGGGTTGCCGATGGTCTCGGCAAACAGCAGCTTGGTGTCGGGTTGCAGGGCCGCCTCCCAGGTATCGATGCGGTCGGGGTCCACGAAGGTGAGCGCCACGCTCATCTTGCGGAACAGGTGCTTGAGCTGAGTCACCGTGCCGCCGTACAGAGCGGCGGACGCAACCACGTGGTCGCCGGGCTCGAGCAGGGTGAAGAAGGCGGCCGACTGGGCGGCCAGCCCGCTGGCAAAGGCCACCGCGCCCGCGCCTCCCTCCAGGTTGGCGATGCGCTCCTCCAGGGCGGCCACGGTGGGGTTCATGATCCGTGAGTAGGTGTTGCCGTATTCCTGCAGGTTGAAATATGCCGCCGCCGACTCGGAGTCCTCGAAGACGTAGCTGCTCGTCTGGTAGATGGGCAGCGCCCGCGCGCCGGTGGCCGGATCAGGCCGGCTGCCCGCATGCACCGACCGGGTGTGGAACCCGAACTGGTGGGTGTCGTCCGTAGCCGGCCGGTCCGTGGATTCGCTCATGCTGCCTCCCCGCAGCGCGGGCTCGCGCTGCCTGCTGCCTGTGCAGGTAAGATAACCTATGCGGGCCGGCCGCGTCGCAACGCCTAGCGTGCGTTCTGACGGGTCTGCTCGCCTGGAATTCATGGGTCGACGAGGAAAGCGATGAGCGCGTTCAGAGACGATGTGCGTGGGTGGCTGGAGGAGAACTGCCCGCCGAGCATGCGCACACCCCTGCCGGCGGACGAGTATCCCGGCGGCGGCCGGCGTGCCGTCTACGGCAATCCGGACACCGGCGTGTGGATGCAGCGGATGGCGGAACGGGGCTTCACCGTGCCGCTGTGGCCCACCGAGTACGGCGGGGCGGGGCTCGACGCCGGCGAGAACCAGGTTCTGCAGGAGGAGCTGCGCCGCATCAACGCGCGGCCCGCGCTGCTGGGCATGGGCATCAGCATGATCGGGCCCGCGCTGCTCGAGTTCGGCACCGAGGCCCAGAAGCGCGAGCACCTGCCGAAGATCGCCCGGGGCGAGATCTGGTGGTGCCAGGGCTACAGCGAGCCCAACGCCGGCTCGGACCTGGCCGGCCTGGGAACGTCCGCGGTGGAAGACGGCGACGACTACATCGTCAACGGGCAGAAAATCTGGACCTCGGGAGCCGACCGCGCGGACTGGATCTTCTGCCTGGTCCGGACCGATCCGAGCGCGCCCAAGCACGAGGGCATTACCTTCATCCTGTTCGATATGGCTTCGCCGGGCGTGACGGTGAAGCCCATCGAGCTGATCAGCGGCTACTCGCCGTTCTGCGAGACCTTCTTCGACAACGTGCGTGCCTCGCGGCGCAACGTGGTGGGGGAGCCCAACAAGGGCTGGACAGTCGCCAAGCGCCTTTTGCAGTACGAGCGGACCTCAATCGGCGGGATCGGCGGCTCCAGCCAGAAGGCGGCGACCCTCGAGGAGATTGCCCGGGAGGCGCTGGGCACCGTGGACGGGCGGATTGCCGACGCCGACCTCCGGGCTGGCATCCTGCGCCATCGCATGAACGACCGGGCCTTCGGCCTGACCATGAAGCGCTCGGTGCAGCAGACGGCGGCCGGTATCGCCCCCGGCGCCGAGTCCAGCTTCTTCAAGTACTACGGAACCGAGCAGAACAAGGGCCGCTACGAGCTGCTGATGTCCCTGCTCGGCACGCGTGGCCTGGGCTGGAGCGGTCCCGGGTTCAGCGACGAGGAGCGCGACGCCACGCGCGCGTGGCTCCGGTCGAAGGCCAACTCCATCGAGGGCGGCACCTCGGAGGTGCAGCTGAACGTCATCGCCAAACGAATCCTCGGCCTGCCCGACTGACGTGGCGCTGGGCGACCGCCATTACCGCTGGGTAGTCGTCGGCTACACCCTGGTGATACAGGGGGTCAGCATCGGGATGCTGGTCTACAGCTTTGCGCTCTTCGCCATTCCCTGGCTCGACCTCTTCGCCGCCCCGCGTCGCGACGTTATGCTCACCGTGGCGATCCTGCAGCTGGTCAACGGCGCGGTCAGCCCTCTGGCGGGCCGTGCCATGGATCGATACTCCATCCGAACCATCGTGCTGGCGGGCCTGGCGCTGATGCTCGTCGGGCTCGTCGTGGTTTCCCGGGCTCAGGCCCTGTGGCAGGTCTGGCTCGTCTACGCGACGCTCTTCCCCGTCTCCATGGCCATGATGAGCACGCTGGCTTCCCAGACCCTGGTGACTCGCTGGTTCGACTCGCGCCGCGGGGTCGCCATCGGCATATCGGCCACGGGCACCAACGTCGGCGGCATCGTTTTCCCGTTGCTGATTGCCGGCTGGCTGACGGACTTCGGCTGGCGGGAGACCTTCCTGTGGCTGGCGGTCACCGCTGCGGTGGTCGTGGGTCCCCTGAGCTGGTTCGTGCTCGGGCGAACGCCGGCCGGACATCATCCGGCCACCCGCACGACCCCGGGCGGTGGCAGCGTCTGGACCACCCGGGCGATTCTTTCAACCCGACGCTTCTGGATTCCCGGGCTCGCCATCCTGCCGCTGAACCTGGCCTTCGGGGCCGTGCAGTACAACCTGGGGGTGCTCAGCCGCGATCTGGGGCTGGCAACCGGGACGGCGGCGAACCTCATCGCCTTGCACGCCGTCTGCATGATCGCCGGCAAGTTTTTCTTCGGCAGCCTGGGCGACCGCATTGATCACCGTTATCTGTTCTGGCTGTCCGCCGGGCTCATGGTCGCCGCCCTGCTGGTGCTGCAGGGCGAGACGCCCGTGTGGATGCTTGTCACCGGCATCGTCATGATGGGCCTGGCCGGGGGCGGGATCCTGCCCATGTTCGGCATGGTGTTCGGCGCGCGTTTCGGCGTGGCCGCCTTCGGCCGTGTGATGGGGCTCGTCATGACCACCATGACCATCGGCGCCATGGGTCCGCTGCTGGCGGGATGGGCATACGACCTCACGGGCAGCTACGACGCGGCTTTTCTGGGCATGGCGCTGCTGCTGCTTCCCGCTGCGGTCGCCATGATCTGGCTGCCGCAACCCGGAACCGACACGGCGTCCTGACCCGTGCGCATGCATTTCGGCCGGTGCCGGTTGCATGTGAGATCCCCCGCGGTTTAATTTCAGCGGCCAGGGGCCGTCGAAATTTTTCTTGGGGGAAGCATGATTCGCATCACTTTTCTGCTGCGCAGGAAGCCGGAGCTGTCGGCCGAGGAGTTCTATCGTTACTGGCGCGAGGAGCACGGCCCGCTGGTGGCGAGTCACGCAAGCCGGCTGAACACCCTGCGCTACGTCCAGGTCCACACCATCGACGACCCCGCCAATCAGGCCATGGCCACCGCCCGGGGCGGCATGGAAGCGCCGTACGACGGCGTTGCCGAGATGTGGTGGGAGAGCCGTGCGGCGCTCGTGGCCTCTCTGGAAACCAAAGGCGGCCGGCGGGCGGGCGCCGAGCTGGTGGAGGACGAGGCGCGTTTCATCGATCTGCCCAACTCGCCCATGTGGCTCGGCCACGAGTACCCCCAGGTGAACCCGACGCCGGAGAATCTGGTCGCCCGGGAGCGCGACACCCTGGTGAAGCTGTACTTCCCGCTACGACCGGTTCAGGGCCTGGACGAGCGCGACGCCCAGAGTTACTGGTACAGCAACCACGGGCCCATCATCCGGCGACAGGCCGCCGGTGTCGGCATCCAGCGCTACGTTCAGGTCCACCGGGTGGCGGACGAGCTGGAGGCCGGGCTGCGCAAAGCCAGGGGTACCCAGGTGGAGGGTTACATGGGCCACGCCGAGCTGTGGTTCGACCGCACCGTGCTCGGCGTTTCCACGCCGGAGCGGCGGGCGGCCAACGAGCGCGCCATCGCCGACGAGAGCAACTTCATCGACTTCCGGCGCTCGTGCATGTGGCTGGCCAAGGAGCACGTCTTCGTCGACCGCCGGTGACGGCGACGCGGGTGGCTCAGGCGTTGCCCACCTCGTGCTCGATGATGTCCGCGTACTTGGCCAGGGCCGCTTCCTTGCGCCTGATCAGGTGATATTCCGGGAACAGGTCGTCGGTACCCTGGTACTGCCCGAGCACCTGCTTGGCCACGGTCACCTTGTGAACCTCGGTGGGCCCGTCGGCCAGCCCCATGTGGAACGAGTCCAGCACGCCGGCAGCAAAGGGCATCTCCGTGGACAGGCCCAGGGAGCCGTGCACCTGCAGCGCGCGGGCATAGACGTCGTGGTAGACCTTGGGCATCTGGGCCTTGACGGCTGAGATGTCCGCGCGGACTTCCTTGTAGTTCTTGAGCTTGTCGATCTTCCACGCGGTGCGCAGCACGAACAGGCGGAACTGCTCGATGTCGATCCAGGAGTCCGCGATCATGGCCTGGACGAGCTGCTTCTGCGCCAGCACTTCCCCCTGGGTTTCCCGCGACAGGGCCCGCTCGCACATCATGTCGAAAGCGCGGCGCGCCTTGCCCATGGTGCGCATGGCGTGGTGAATGCGGCCGCCGCCGAGCCGCACCTGAGAGACGATGAATCCCTGGCCCGGCTCCCCGAGCATGTGGTCCCGGGGGATGCGCACGTCGTTGTAGCGGATGTAGGCGTGGGCCCCCTTGGACTCGTAGCCCACGGCCACGTGGCGGACGATCTCGATGCCGGCCGTCTCCGTGGGAACGATGAACATGGACATGCGCTGATAGGGGGGTGCCTCCGGGTCGGTCACCGCCATCACGATGAGGAACGACGCGTAGCGGGCGTTGGAGGAAAACCACTTCTCCCCGTTGATGACCCACTCGTCACCGATGAGCTCCGCGCGGCAGGTGAACACCTTGGGATCGGCGCCGCCCTGAGGTTCCGTCATGGAGTAACAGGAGCAGATCTCGTTGTTCAGAAGCGGCTCCAGGTAGCGGTCCTTCTGCTCCGGCGTGCCGTAGTGGGCGAGGATCTCCGCGTTGCCCGAGTCCGGCGCCTGGCAGCCGAAGACCACGGGTGCGCATTTGGCCCGGCCGAGGATCTCGTTCATCAGCCCCAGCTTCACCTGGCCGTAGCCCTGGCCGCCGAGCTCGGGGCCCAGATGGCAGGCCCACAGGCCGCGCTTCTTCACCTCTTCCTGCAGGGGCGGAATGAGCTTGGCCCGGTTGGGGTCGGAGAAGTCGTTGGGGTGGCCGATGATGAAGTCGAGCGGTTCGATCTCCTCGCGGACGAACTCGTCCATCCAGTCCAGCTCTTTCTGAAACTCGGGCTCGGTCGAGAAATCCCATGCCATGGCGTGCGTCCTCCCTGGTGAAGAAGGCGAGCTTACCAGAGGCGTCTTTGCAGGTCGTTCTCCGAGGTCGTCTTCAGAGGTCGTTGTTGCGGTTGCGCAAGTACACGGCGAGCCAGAGAAGCAGGCCGCCCACGACGACCCCCAGCCACATCTGGAAGCTGAAGACCAGCGAGAGCTGCTCGGCCAGCCCCACGGCGGGCTGGATGATTCCGTCGTCCTCGCTGGCGGCCGCCGGAAGTGCTGCGAACTCCAGATGGGCGCGAACGAAGTCGCTTACCCCATGGGTGCCGAGCACCATGCGCTCGGCAACGGCCGGCAAGCCGGGCAGGAGCACGGCCCACAGGATCGGCAGCCGGGGCGCCGCCGCGGACACGGCCAGCAGCCAGGCGTACAGGGGCAGGGCCCAGAAGCCCTGAATCACGTAGCCGACCACGAGCTCCACGGTTCCGGTCAGCAGGCCGGAATGCCACCACAGCCGCCCCGCGCCGCCGACGTCCTCCACCAGGGTCAGGGTGGAGATGACGATGAGAAGGAAGAGCTGCGCGGCCACGATGCCCGCGATGACGACGACGGGGGCGACCCAGACCACGGTGACGAGCTTGCTGAGCACCGTCTCGGCATCGCTCACCGGCATGGATTTCCAGAACAGGACGCTGCGGTCGCGCCGGTCGTCGTGCAGGGCGGAGATCAGGACGAACACGGCGATCAGGAAGTACACGGCCTTGAACGGCATCGCCACCAGGCTGCGGAACTTGGCGAGGTTCTCCTCGAGCTCGGCGTCCGACCACCGGTCGAGCTCCATGAACTGCGCGAGCGCAGAGAGGCTCGAGATCTCCACTTCCTCGTGAAAGCTGTGGCTGCCTTCGCTGCCCTCCACGGAGACGTTGACCCCGCCCACGGTCGACGTCGCCAGGGCCATGAAGGTGATGAGCGCGAGCACGGCCAGGATGGCCACCGGGGACCAGCCGAGGCCCACCTGATGCTCCTGCCATTCGCGTCTGATCAGGGCAACCATGGTGCTCATGCGTTATCTCCCATGATGGCGATGAAGAGCTCGGGAAGAGACGGCGTGCTGACCTCGCCGTAGCTGCCGAGGGCGTCCCTGTCGGCGCCGCGAAACACGAACTCGGCACCGCTCAAGGTGGTGCGCTCCGCGATGGGCCCGAGGGACCTCACCGCGCCGGCTTGCGTCGGTTGAGCGACCACCTTGGCGAACTCGTCGTGGATGCTTTCCATCGAGAGGCTCAACAGGCTCCTGCCGTGGTGAATGAACACCACGTCCGTGAGGATGTGCTCGATCTCGCGGACCTCGTGGGTGGTGACCAGAATGCTGCGATTGCCGTCGAAGTAGTCGCCCAGCAGCGCGTCGTAGAATTTCTGCCGGTAGATGATGTCGAGCCCCAGGGTCGGCTCGTCCAGCACGAGCAGCTCGGCGTCGATGGCCAGCACCAGGGCCAGGTGCAGCTGGACGTTCATGCCCTTGGACAGCCCGTTTATTCGTTTGTCCGGACGGACGTCGGTGGATTCGAGATGGGCTTCCGCTACCTCGCGGCGGAAGCCGGGATGCACGCCAGCTACGAAGTCCAGCAGCTGGGAGACGCGCATCCAGCGGGGCAATATGCCCACGTCGGCGATGTAGGCCGTTCGCTGCATCAGCGCTTTCCGGCTGGTCGCCGGGTTCATGCCGAGTACGTCGAGGGTGCCGGCGTCGAGGTGAGACAGGCCGAGGATGGCTTTCAAGGCGGTGGTCTTGCCGGAGCCGTTGGGGCCGATCAGGCCGACGATGCGCCCGGCCTCCACGGTGAGGTCGAGGCCGTCCAGGGCGCGCACGTCGCCGAAGGATTTGGCAAGACCGCGGGCGGTGATGAGGCTCATTGGCGGCCCTCCTCGGCAGCGGTGTTCAGGAGCTCGTCCCGGGTCAGGCCCAGCAGGGCGATGCGCTCGACCACCTCGGGCCAATCCTCTTCGAGAAAACGCGTTCTCTCCTGTTTCAGGGCCTGCTCCCTGGCACCCTCGCAGACGAACATGCCCACGCCGCGGCGTTTTTCTAAAAGGCCCTCGTCCACCAGCATCTGGTAGGCGCGGGAGACGGTTAGGGGATTGATGCGCTCCTGGCTTGCGACCTGGCGCACCGAGGGGACCGGCTCGCCTTCGAGCAGCGTGCCCAGCATGATCTGCCGCAGGACCAGGTCCTTCAGCTGAAGATAGATGTGCTCGTTGTCCTTCCAGTCGGGCACGGGGCCGTCGCTCTATATGTGCAGTAGTGTTATACATAACCATAACACCATAACGATTCCGGGGGCAACCCCGGCTTATTCGGGCCCCTGCGGCCATCAGGGCCCGGTTTCTGGGCCCGTTCATGGCGTCGAGTTCCGGCGGCGCCTCCTTTAGAATCGCCCCTTCGCCCAGCCGGGCATATCACTGGACCGCACCGCATTGGCCCGAGGACCCACAACCGTCTCCACCACGTTCCAGGCAGGATGGCGCAGCCCGCTGATGCTGCTGATGCTGATGTCGGTGGCCATGCCTGTCGCGTTCAACGCCTGGTCTGCCCTGCTCAACAACTTCGTGGTGGAGCGTGCGGCCTTCACCGGCGTGGAGATCGGCATTCTGCAGAGCCTGCGCGAGGTGCCGGGTTTCCTGGCGTTCACCACCATCTTCGTGCTCCTCGTGGTGCGCGAGCAGACGTTTGCCGTGCTGTCACTGGCCATGCTGGGGCTCGGCGTCGCGCTTACCGGCTTTCTGCCTTCGGAGTACGGTCTTTATTTCACCACCGTGGTCATGTCCACCGGCTTTCATTACTTCGAGACGCTCAAGCAGTCCCTTTCCCTGCAGTGGCTGCACCGGGACGAGGCGCCCGGCATGCTGGGACGGCTGCTTGCCGTGGGGTCGCTCACCTCGCTGGTGACCTACGGCGTGCTATGGGTGTTGCTCGAGCTGTTCCGGCTGGACTACGTCTGGAACTTTCTGATCTCGGGTGGCGTCTGCGTGGGGCTGGCCGTGGTCATGTGGCTGTGGTTTCCCCACTTCGAGACGAAAACGCCCCAGACGAAGCGCCTGGTGCTGCGGCGCCGCTACTGGCTCTACTACGCGCTGACGTTCTTCTCCGGCGCCCGGCGGCAGATCTTCGTGGTCTTCGCGGCGTTTCTGATGGTCGAGAAGTTCGGCTACTCGGCGGCCCAGGTGACGCTGCTGTTCCTGATCAACTACGCCTTCAACTGGGCGTTCGCCGAGCGCATCGGCCGGCTCATCGGCCGCTTCGGCGAGCGGGCGGCGCTCACCTTCGAGTACATCGGCCTCATCGGCGTGTTCGTGGGCTACGCCTTCGTGTCGGACCCGTACGTGGCAGCCGGTCTGTACGTGGTGGACCACATGTTCTTCGCGCTGGCCATCGCCATGAGCACCTACTTCCAGAAGGTGGCCGATCCGGCGGATATTGCCAGCTCCGCCGGGGTGTCCTTCTCCATCAACCACATCGCCGCGGTGGTGGTGCCGGCCGCTCTGGGCCTGCTCTGGATCCACTCCAACGCCCTGGTCTTTCTCATCGGCGCCGGTTTCGCCGTCTGCTCGCTGCTGCTCTCCCAGCTGATCCCCGAGCGCCCGGCCCCCGGCAACGAGATCGCCCGGGGCCGGCTGTTTCCGCAGCCGGCCGATTCCGCCGGCCGCTGACGCCGCCTCCCCTGGAGATCGGTCAGAAGTCGCCCAGGGCAGCGGGGTCGTAGGCGGCGCAGCCGCCGTCGCCGAATCCGGCGAACTCATCGACGTCGAACTGCGATCCCCATCGGAAAGCCCGGTAGTAGAGCAGGCAGCGCTCGCGCTGATCGGGGACGTCCGGGTCCGTCGCGATGGCGGTTTTCACCGAGTCTGTGGTCACGCGCTCGGTGGTCATGTAGATGCCCTTATCCTCGAGGGTGTCCAGCACGATGGACGTGGCGCCGTTCCGGCCCCAGGGCAACCAGCGGACCTCACCGCCGTCCCGTCCCGTGCCCGGGTCGCCGTTGTAGGCGAACTCCGTCCAGTAGGAAGTGATGCTCTCGGCAAGCGCGTGGCGGCCTTCGCTTTCGTGGTAGAGGTAGCCGAGCCCCAGCCCGCCCGAGAAGGAACCGAAGACGAAGGGGATCTCCAGGGCGTGGGCCGCGCCGAGGGCGACGCTCAGATCGAAGCCCAACACGCTTGGCTCCTCGTCCCAGTCGAAACGGTAGGCGTAGACGTGGGGGTTGCCGGCGGCCGCCATGGCGTTGGCGAACTCATCGACGCCGCGTGCCTTCCACGCCTGGCCGAGATATTTCACCTGGCGCCGGTAGCCGGCCTCGTCCTTCAGCCTGCGGAAGATCCACAGATAGGTATTCACGTGCTCAGGGCTCGCGGCCATGAACAGGGCGGGCTCGTCCCGGTTGCTGCCGAGGATCACGGGCACGGCGTTGTGGCGCGAGGGGTCGCCGAACACGTCGGCCAGCGGACCATCGGGAAGCACGTGGCCGTCGCCGAGGGCCTCCGGCGTGTCGATCATCCCGGCGAACCCGTTATCGAACACGGCGAACAGCTCGGTAAGGCTCTTGCCGTAAAGATAGTCGCGGATGGCGCCGGCCGGCATGTTCTCCTGAACCCGCCTGGCGTCCTCCGGGGAGCTTGCGCGGCCGTCGGCGATCAGCAGGCGGTTGACGATCTCACGAGCGCTGCTGGGGTGGCCGCCGTCCTCGGCGTATGCGCTTGCCCGGGCCATGGGCATGGGCGTGAGCCCGCCGCTCTGGGCGATGGCCCGGTGAAACAGGCCGGCCGCCCGGGGCGAGGCCAGCATGCTGAGCGTGTTGGTGCCGCCGGCGGACTCGCCGAAGACGGTGACGTTGTCCGGGTCGCCGCCGAACGCCTGGATGTTGTCGCGGACCCAGGTCAGCGCCTGGATGAGGTCCAGGGTGCCGTAGTTGCCCGAGTCGTGCAGCCGGTTGCCGGTGGTCAGGGCGGGGTGGGCGAACCAGCCGAGGTGGGCGAGCCGGTAATTCACCGTGACCACCACCACGTCGCGCCAGGTGGCCAGACGGGCGCCGTCGTAGGGGCCGTTGTGCCCCACGGAGTTGCCGCCGCCGTGTATCCAGAACATCACCGGCAGGCGCCGGGCGTTGGCCGGGGCGTAGATGTCCAGATACAGACAGTCCTCGCTGCCCGCCGCCACCCGGGTGGGCGCGAACCCGTCGCCGGAGATCACCCCCGCTCTCTGCGCGCACAGCGGTCCGGCAGCGGTGGCCTCGCGAACGCCGGGCCACGGCTCGGCGGGCTCCGGCGCACGCCAGCGCAGCGCGCCCACGGGCGGGCGGGCATAGGGAACGCCGCGCCACGTGCGCGCGCCGTGGTTGCCGATGAACCCGACGACGTCCCCGCTTTCGGTGGTCCGCCGGGTCACGTCGTCCGGCGTCGCCGGCTCGGGCGGCGTGCGGTCCAGCGCTCTCGCGGCGTCCAGCAGGGTTTCCGCCGGAAACCAGGCAAACAGGGCAAGGATGAGCCCCGACAGGACGATTAGGATGATGGTGACGCGCTGCAACGGCGGGCTCTTAGTCGCGAAAGCGCGCATTGTAGACAAGACGGGGCGATGTGCGAGAATCCGGCGGTCGGGGGAAATGTCCGGGAGACGTGGAGATGAGCGAGCACGAGCTGGTGATTCGCGGCGGCACGGTGGTCGACGGCACCGGCAGCCCGGAACGGACGGCCGACGTGGCGGTGCGTGCCGGGGTCATCGTGGCGGTGGGTGAGGTCGACGGCTCGGGCCGGCGCGAGATCCGCGCCGACGGCGCCCTGGTCACCCCGGGGTTCGTGGACATTCACACTCACTACGACGGCCAGGCCACTTGGTCCAACCGCCTGTCCCCCTCGAGCCATCACGGGGTCACCACGGTGGTGATGGGCAACTGCGGCGTGGGGTTCGCGCCCGTCAAACCCACCGACCGGGACCTGCTCATCGAGCTCATGGAAGGCGTGGAGGACATCCCTGGCGCTGCGCTGCACGAAGGCATCCACTGGGAGTGGGAGACCTTTCCCCAGTACCTCGACTATCTATCGCAGCGCTCGTTCGACATGGACATCGGCGCACAGCTGCCCCACGGCGCCTTGCGGGTGTACGTCATGGGTCGGCGAGGCGCGGACCGGGAGGCAGCCAGCGCAGACGACATCGCCCTGATGCGCGCGCTCACGGCGGAAGCCATCGAGGCCGGCGCGCTGGGTTTTTCCAGCTCGCGCACGCTCAACCACCGCAGCAGCAAGGGCGCACCGACGCCTTCGCTCACCGCGGCCAGGCAGGAACTGCTCGGCATCGCCCGCGGGCTCAAGGACGCGGGCCGCGGCGTCATGGAGATGATTTCCGACTTCCAGGATGCCGACGAGGAGTTCGCTCATCTGACGGCGATGACGCGGGAGAGCGGCCGACCCATGTCCATCTCGCTGGCTCAGGGCTTGAGCCCCAACGGCTGGCGCAGCCTGCTCGGCCGCATTGCCAGCGCCAGCGAAGCAGGCCTGCCCATGCGCGCGCAGGTCGCCCCCCGGCCCATCGGCATTCTCCTGGGGCTCACCACCACGCTGAACCCGTTCGTCACCCACCCGGCCTACCGGGAGATCGCCGGCCTGGCGCTGGCCGAGCGGGTGCGCGCCATGCGCGACCCGGAACGCAGGGCCGCCATCCTCGCGGGATCCCCGGGGCGCGGATTCCAGCGCCTGTGGGGGCTCATGGCCAACGGCGCCAAGATCTGGCGTTTAGAGGACCCGCCCGACTACGAGCCGGCGCCGCAGGACAGCCTGGCGAGCCGCGCCCGGGTGGCCCGGGTGGACCCCTGGGAGTACGTCTACGACCAGCTTCTGCAAGCCGAAGGGCGGCAGATTCTCTACACGCCGTTCGCCAACTACGCCGAGGACAACCTGGACTGCTGCCGGGAGATGATCCTGCACCCGGATACCGTCATGGGCCTGGGTGACGGCGGCGCCCACGTGGGCACGATCTGCGATGCCAGCTTCGTGACAACCCTGCTCACGCACTGGGGCCGGGACCGCACCCGGGGCGAGCGCATCCCTCTACCCGTGCTGGTGAAAAGCCAGACGGCGGATACGGCCCGGGCCGTGGACCTCAACGACCGCGGCGTCCTCGCACCCGGCATGAAGGCCGACATCAACGTCATCGACTTCGAGCGCCTGAAGGTGCGCGCGCCGGAGATCGTTCACGACCTCCCCGCCGGCGGTGCCCGCCTGCAGCAGAAGGCGGACGGTTATCTGGCCACCATCGTCAGCGGCCAGGTCACCTACGAGAACGGCGAGGCCACGGAGGCGCTGCCCGGCCGGCTGATTCGCTGAGATGGGGCCGCTTTCCCACATTCGCGTGCTCGACCTCACCATCGCCCGCGCGGGCCCGAGTGCCGTACGGCTGCTGGCGGACTGGGGCGCCGACGTGATCAAGATCGAGCCTGTGCCGGGCGCAGGGCAATCGGTGACCGGGGCCAGGCGCGGGCCGGACGAGCAGAACCTGCACCGCAACAAGCGCAGCCTCTGTCTCGATCTCAAGCACCCGGATGGCCACGGGCTGTTTCTCGAGCTCGCAGCCGTGGCCGACGTGGTGGTCGAGAACTTCAAGGTGGACGTCAAGCACCGCCTGAGGGTGGACTACGAGACGCTCAAGCAGGTTAACGAAAGCATCATCTACGCGAGCATCTCGGGCTTCGGTCAGGAGGGCCCTTACGCGGACCGGGGCGGCGTGGATCAGATCGTCCAGGGCATGAGCGGGCTCATGTCGGTGACGGGGGAGCCGGGAGGCGGCCCCATGCGGGTGGGCGTGGCCATCAGCGACACGTCCGCCGGCATGTTTCTAGGGCAGGGCATCCTGCTGGCGCTGCTGCATCGGGAGCGGACGGGCGAGGGGCAGTGGGTTCACACGTCGCTGCTCGAAGCCATGATGTGCAAGCTGGATTTTCAGGGCGCCCGCTACACCATGACGGGCGAGGTGCCGACCCAGCAGGGCAACGACCACCCGGCCTACACCCCCATGGGCACGTTCCTGGCCAGCGACGGCCAGGTGAACATCGCTGCCTCCATGCCGCGCCTGTGGCAGCGGTTCTGCGAGGCGCTGGGGGCGGACGATCTGCTGGCCCATCCCGATTACCAGACCACGGCGGATCGCATCGCGCGCAAGGACCAGCTCAAGGAGGCGATCAACGCCATCACAAGCCAGCGCACGTCGGCCGATCTGGTGGGCGTCCTGAACGAGGCGGGCGTGCCGTGCGGGTCCATCAACACCATTGGCGAAGGTTTCGAGGATCCTCAGGTGCGCCACCTGGGCATGGCGAAGCCGGCGCCGCACCCTGATATGGGTTCGGTGAACCTCATCCGCTCCCCCATCAACCTGTCGCGCTTTCCTCAGGAGGCGGCCTTCCGCAACGCGGCTCCGGACCCCGGTTTTGACACCCGCGCCGTGCTGACCGAGCTCGGTATTCCCAGCTCCCGCATCGACGCGCTGGCGGCGGCGGGCGCCATCGCCTGCACCGACCCGGCATCGGCCTGAAGCCGCCGTGAACGTCCAACCGCTTTCGGTTCGGGAGCGCATGGGCTACGGCGTGGGCGATTTCGGCGTCAATCTGTTCTTCATCCCGGCCATGACGTACCTGCTGTACTTCTACACGGACGTGTTCGGGCTGAGCGCAGCGGCCGCCGGAGGCGTGTTCCTCGTGGCCCGGGTGGTGGACGCGGTGACCGACCCGCTCATGGGCGGGATTGCCGAGCGCACGAGCAGCCGCTGGGGGCGGCTTCGGCCCCACATTCTCTTCGGCGCGCTGCCTCTGGGGGCGATCGCCGTGCTCACCTTCACCACCCCGGACCTGAACGATGCCGGCAAGCTCTGGTGGGCGGCCGTCACGTACGTGCTGTTCGGCATCGCCTACACGGTGGTCTCCATTCCCTACTCGGCGCTGACCGCGTCGATCACGGCCGATCATCACGAGCGGACGCTGCTGACCACCGTGCGCATGGGTTGCGCGTTCGCTGGCGGCTACGTGGTCTCCGTGGGCATGCTGCCCCTGGTGGGTCTTTTCGAGACCCAAGCCGCGGGTTTTGCCTGGGCCATGGTGATCTTCGCTACGTTTGCCACGGGGCTGCTGTGGCTGACCGTGGCGAACACGCGCGAGCGCGTGCAGCCGCCGGCTACCCAGAAGCTGACGGTTCGTGACAGCTTCAGGGCCGTGTTCGCAAACCCGCCGCTGCTCGTCGTGATCGTGCTTTTCACCGGCGGCATGCTCTCTTTCACCATCCGCCAGTCGGTCACCCTCTACTACTTCAAGTACAACCTCGGCCGGGAGGATCTCATCGCGCTTTTCTTCGGCATCACTCTTCCCGTGATGATGGTCGGCCTGCTCGGGGTGCCCCGGCTGGCGGCCGCCGTTGGCAAAGCGGGCGGCATCGTCGTGGGGGCGCTTGTCACTATCGTCGGATGCGCGGGTCTGTACCTGACGCCCTACGACTCGGTGACCTGGGTGTTCGTCTGGTCGTGCGTCATCGCCCTTGGCGGGACGCCCATCGCCGTGCTGGGCTGGGCCATGATCCCGGACACGGTGGAGTACGCCCAATGGCGCATGGGGCTCAGAGCCGATGGAGCCATCTTCGGTTTCGCGAGCTTCTTTCAGAAGCTGGCCAAGGCCGTGGGCGGAGCAGGCGTCGCGGGAGCTCTGGCCCTGGCCGGCTACGTGGCCAACGTGGAGCAGTCCGAGGCGTCGCTCAGAGCCATTCACAACATGATGACCCTGGCGCCGGCGCTCATCATGCTGGTGCTGATCATCGCCGCCCGGGCCTACCGCCTGGACGCCGCGACTCATCGGCGAATCGTGCAGGAGCTCTCCGGCGCGTGACGCGCCCGGGTAATTCTAGTGAATGTCCGCCGCGTCCCCCCAGGCGTCGCGCAGGCTCGCCATGTCGAAGCCGGGCTGTCGGGCTGCCTCGATGATGACCCGCTCGCGGCGCGCGATGGTGTCCGCCGCCGCGGCGACCTCGGCTGCGACTTCCCAGGGGATCACCACCGCGCCGTGCTGGTCGGCGTGAATCAGGTCGCCGCCGTTCACGCGCATGCCGGCCACGTTCACCGTGCGGCCGAAGTCCACCGGGTGAACGTAGGCGTGTGACGGGCCGATGCGGTCGGCCAGCATCTGAAAACCTTCGGCGATGTCCGGGATGTCGCGCACGCTGCCATCGGTGATCACGCCGAGGCAGCCGAACCCCTTGTGCACGTTGCTGTTCACCTCGCCCCACCAGGAGCCGTAGCCGCGCTGGTCGCCGTCCATGTCCTGGATGACCATGACGCTGGGCTTGGGCCCCTCGTCCACGTAGGCGTAGTAGGCGTCACGCAGTGCCTGTGCATCGCTGCCGCGCAGGTGTCCGGGGTGCGCGGCACGGATGGTGGCCGTGCGCGCCACCGCCACCAGGGGCGGCAGCTCCGGGCGGGTGCAGACAAGGGGGCGAACGGTGTAGCCGTAGCCGCGCCGCTCCGGGGCAACCACCTCCAGCGCGTTGCAGACGGTGGGCGTATCCAGACGCTGAAGCTCGGCGATGAGGTCCGCGGTGAGTTCGGTCATGGGCTCTTCCTGACGGTTCCATACGCTGAAAGTATCACGCCCGCGCGCGGATGGGCCAAGCGCTGCGTCGGAGCTCTTTCACCGGCGTGCACGTTGCGAACGGAATGCTGTTTATCGTCTTATCGTCCGGCTAATCAACGTGCGCAAGTTCGCCGACTGAGCCCGGCCTGACGAGGTGCCCGCCGACGTGCCGGGTGTCAGGCGCCGATTCGCACCGACAGCTGATCGCACGTTGCGCCGTGCAGGACCGCATTGGCGGTCGAACCCACCGCAAGACTCGGGCCTGAGCGTCCGTGCGTGCCGAGCACGACGAGATCTGCTCCGATGCGACTGGCCAGCCGGTGAATTGCACCTGAGACCGATCCGGGCACCGAGTACCGCCTATCCTCGGGAACCTCGTAGAGCTCACCGAGGCTGTCGAGCAGCTCGCGTTCCATTTGTTGGGTATCGACGTCGTAGCCCATGTACACGTGGCACAGAGAGAGCTCGGCTCCGCTTTGCTGAGCAATCTTGCGGGCGTGCAGAATTACCTCGGTTGGAACGTGGCACAGAGGGTAGTGCGACTCTTCGCTGGCGTGTGAATGGCGCGGGATCAGCTTTATGGGTTTGAGGGCATTCATGAACCGGTGGCCTCGGTTCAGTCGATCCTCCTCTTGCGCGCTCGGCCAAAAACTGCATCGCTCGCATTTGGAAGGAAGCGTGACCGGGCCCAGGTGAATCGCGACGAGAACGCTTCGATACGGTGGCGAGCGACTCTGGGGCGGATCGTCCAGGTGCACCGTCAGCAGATCGCAGGGGGTTGCGTGCAGCGTGGCGTTGGAATGGGAGTGAATGATGCCCCGCAGCCCGGACCGGCCGTGGGAGCCGACAATGATTAGATCGCTTCGTTTCCCGGCTTGCTCGTGAAGTGCGTGGGCAGATTCGCCGCTGACGAACTTGACGGAAGCGACACCGTAATCGGCGCACATCGTCATCAGTCCGGCCTCCTCGGCAGTGACGGGAGAGTGATCATTCCCGGAGAAGGCGTGCACGACGTCGATCTCTTCAGGGTCGACCAGCTGAGTGGCCCGATCAAGGATCGCCGCCGCGCAATCGCGGTTGAAATCTAACCCGACTATCGCGTGTTCAAAGGCTTTCATGCCAACGCGTCCGTTTGGGTAGTAACAAACAGTCTAACACCCTCAAGCCATGGTCTGAACGACCCCTTTGGAATAACCCCCGGTTTTCTAATTAGCCCGATGAATATAAGAATGATTTTCGATTAGGAAATCTGAAGGTTTCAGTGGAGTAGCGCTGCCTGATCAGAAGCGGGCGAGAACGGTTCGCATGGGCTCACCATGCGGGGCCACGGCCATTCGCGGTTCTGGCAGCAGCGGGTGGTCGAGGATATGGGGCGCCTTACGCCCCCAACTCATCCTCTCATGGCGGGCGGGGCTGCGAACCCGCCGATCTCCTCGGCCATCAGGCTCGCGAACTCGATGGTCCGATAGTCGCGGTACGGCCCGCTGATGGCCTGCAGGCCGATTGGCAGCCCGTCGCTGCCGGGCCCGGTGGGAAACACCGTGCTCGGCAGGTAGGCGTTGCTGACCATGCCCGCCCAGAAGAGCTGCTGCCAGTAGGGCTGCTCGACGCCGTCTACGTTGATCGTCCGCTCCGCGAAAGGCCGGTGGTCGTGGGGAAATGCCGGGGTGGCCATCTGCGGGCAGACGAGGACGTCCCACTCGGCGAAGAACTCGTCCCACGCCCGGCGCAGGCGCTCGCGGCGGAAGTTGTGACGGATCCAGTCCCGGTGGTGCATGACGGTGCCCCGCAAGGTCACTGCCTCGTCGGACATGTCTTCGGGATCCAGGTCCGCTGCCCTGGCCTGGGCCTCCTCGAAGTAAGCCATGGGCTTGGCGCTCCCCATCACGGATTCGAGCAGGCTGCGGTAGTTGATGTGGGCCTTGCGCACATCGAAATCCGGACGCGCGGTGTCCGAGACGGTGGCGCCGAGCCGCTCGAGCGTCTCGCCCACCATGACGACTCTGGCCTCGGTTTCTCTCGAGACGGGAGCCTGGTCGTCGTTGGGCCAGATGGCCACGCGCAGGGATTTGAGCGACGCGATGTCGGGCCCGGGCAGGTCGAGCCTCCAGCCGACCGCCTCCCGCTCGACGGGCCCCGCCATGATCCCCAGCGCCAGGGCCAGATCCGCGGCGCTGCGCGCGAGCGGCCCGCACACGGAGAGGTCGGCATCGGGCACGCCCTCCATCAGCTCGTGGCCGGACATGGGCACGATGCCCCAGGTAGGCTTGTGGCCGTACACGCCGCAGTAGTGGGCCGGGTTGCGGATGGACCCGCCGATGTCCGAGCCGGCTTCCAGGGCGCCGAACCCGGCCGCCAGGGCCGCCGAGCTGCCTCCCGAGGAGCCGCCGGGGATGCGCTCGGTGTTCCAGGGGTTGCCCGTGGTGCCGTAGATGGGGTTGTAGCTCTGGAAGTCGGCCAGATCCACGGGGACGTTCGTCTTGCCCAGGAAGTGGGCGCCGGCCTGGCGGAACCGGCTCACGGCCAGGCCGTCTCTGGTCGCCACGTTGTCCTTGAAAGCCTCCAGGCCCCAGGTGGCCGGCGTGTCCTTCAGGACGTAGGACTCCTTGATGGTCATGGGCACGCCGTGCAGCGGGCCCACGTCCTCGCCGCGGGCCAGCACGGCGTCGGCCTCGGCGGCGTCGGCCAGGGCCTGGTCGAACATCCTCACGGGCACGGCGTTGACGGCGCCGTCGTAACGCTCGATGCGCTCGATGTAGGTGCGCGTCAGCTCAACGGAGCTGACCTCGCGGGTCTGAATGAGGTGTGCCAGCTCGATGGCCGAGCGGAAGGGCAGTTCGAGCGCCATCTTTCCCCCTGATCGTTGGTCTCGGGACTCAAGAATGACCCCTAGCCGGTTGGGAGGCAATTCGTCCCCGTCGAGGAGCTTGCGGCCTGGTAGCCACAATCGGCTCAAGGTGGCCTACAATGCCCCCCTTCACGCGAGGAGAGGAGTAGACCCGTGGCAGAACCGTTTCGACCAGCCCCACCGAGGACCGGGTTCGGGCAGGCCCTGCGCTCGAAGCGCGCGAGTACCATGGAAGCCGTCGAGGACCTGCTGGCGCATTGTGAGTCGCTTCTGGACGTGACCGTGCAGGCCGTGGACGGGATCGCCGAAGCCCAGGGGGTGGATCTGGAGACGCGCTTTGCGAGCGATCGCAAGGACCTGTACCGCCGCTATCTTGCCCACTGTCTTGACGACAAGATCCTCACAGAGGACGAGAACGCCGATCTTCAGCACCTGCTCAATCTGCTGCATCTGAATCCGGACGACGTGGTTCCCGTGCACGACGAGATGGCCCGGGAGGTCTACGGCAAAGCGATCCAGGAAGTGCTGGCCGATCTTGAGGTGGATGCGGACGAGGAAGCCTTTCTGCGACGCCTGCGCGGCGATCTGAAGCTCTCCGACGACGTGGCCTCCGACCTGCTCGAGCGCGGCCGCCGGGACGCCCACGACGTGGCGCTGCGCGAGGCATCCACGCCGGATCACGACTTCCTCGTCTACCGCGCCCCCGCCGGCGAGTTCACCGGGCGGTCGGACGTGTCTTTCGAGGCGGCCGTGACCGACGCGCTCTCCAAGGCCGTGATCGCAATCCCCATGCTGCACTGGTTCGAGGTCTCCAACATCTCCGGCTATGTAGGCGACGGCAAACCGAGGGGCTGGCACGTGACCGTGCGGGGCGGGATCGAGCCGGAGAAGTAGATGCCGCGCCGTCCCGCCCGATGGCTCCTGTCCGGGTGGTGCGTCACCGCCCTGCTGGGTCTGGCCGCCTGCGAGCCTGGGCATACGCCGTTTCCGGACGGCGAGATCGTCGATCTCTCTCACACCTACGACGAGACCACCGTGTTCTGGCCCACGGCCGACGGCTTTCAGCTGGAGGTGGAGTCGGCCGGTTACACGGATAAGGGCTACTACTACGCGGCCAACAACTTCTCCACCTCCGAGCACGGCGGGACGCACCTGGACGCGCCCATCCACTTCGCCGAGGGCGCGCCCGCCACCGACGAGATCCCGCTGGAGAGGCTGGTGGGGCCGGGGGTAGTGATCGACGTGAGCGCTGCCTGCACGGACGACGCCGACTACCAGATCGACGTGGCGGACGTCACCCGATGGGAGCGTGCTAACGGCCAGACGGTGGACGGCATGATCGTGCTGTTCCGCACCGGGTTCGCCGAGCGCTGGCCGGATGTCGCGCGCTATCTCGGCACCGCCGAGCGCGGCGCGGAGGCGGTGGCCAAGCTGCATTTTCCCGGGCTGCATCCGGAGCTGGCGGCGTGGCTCGTGGCCGAGCGCGACGTGAAGGCGGTGGGTCTGGACACGGCCAGCATCGACTACGGTCAGTCGACCCTTTACGAGACCCACCAGATCCTGTTCAAGGCGGGCATCCCGGCGTTCGAGAACGTGGCCAACGTCTCACGCCTTCCGGCCAGCGGCTTCTCGGTGGTGGCGTTGCCCATGAAGATCGGTGGCGGCAGCGGCGGCCCGTTGCGGATCATCGCCATCGTCCCACCCGCCTGAAGGGCTACAGCCGCTTGACCATCTTCGCCGCGGCTTCCTCGAATTTGCGCCAGTCCTTGCGGAAGCGCTTGCGGTAACGCGCGGCGTTTTCCTGCTCTGCGGCGATCAGCCGCTTCACGGATTTGCGCGAGCCGGACTTCAACCCTCCCTTCCTGCGAAATCGCTCGAGCTGAGCGACGGCCACCATGGCGTCCTGATGGTTGCCCAGAGAATCCTGGACGTCCTCCATGGCCCTGGTGAGGTTGCCCATGGGTTTGCCGTACGAACCCTCCAGGTACTCCAGCTGGTATCGCAGCCGCTTCAGGGCGATCCGCAGCCGGTGCAGCCGCCGCGAGGCAGGGCGCTTGCGGGCGTTGCGTCCCCGGGCCAGCAGCCGGTCCAGCTGCGGCTTCATCTGCGTGTGGGCGGCCTCGCGGATGGTCATCAGCCGGTTGGGGCCGTGGTAGCTGGCGGAAGCCTCCAGAAGCCGTTCGAAGTCTGCGATGAGCTTGCGATACTCGTCGCTGGCCAGCGCTTCCACCAGGCGCCGGTGGGCGCGTCGGCGCTTCTTTTCCAGGTGCTTCCGGTAGAGCGCCTGGGCCGATGCGTCTCTGGCGTCGAGCCGTTCCCTCTCCGCGTCGATGTGGGCGATCTGCACGTCCAGATCGCGCAGCGGGCCCAGGCTGGAGGTGAGCCAGCGGATGTCCCGGGTGAGGCGCTTGGCGGCCTTGGGCGGCAGGACGTCGCCGAAGGCGCGCAGGGCGGCCCGGGCCCGGCGAGTGGCCACCCGCATCTGGTGGACGCCCTCCGGGTGGATGGATTCCCAGGCGTGGGGCTCGTAGCGCCGGATGTCGTCCAGCTCACAGCGCAGGTTATACAGGCCGAGGTCCAGCCAGCGGCACTCCTTGTCCGGGCTGGGCGTCGGCTCTGCGCTCGGCAGTGAGGGCGGGCGTCCGCTGGCGAGCAGGCCCCGCTGGTACTTGCCCACCCGGGCCAGGAAGATGTCCGACTGCTGGTTCAGCATCTCCACGATGTCGTTCAGGATGTCCTCGGGCCCTTCAAGTAGCTCCAGCTCCAGCTCGGTGTACCCGCAGCCCGGGGCCTCGTCCACGGTGACCCGGTCCAGGGACAGCTCCACCGTGCCGCCCGGATAGGCGTCGCTGGTGATGTCGTATTTCGTGCGCTGGTTGCGCAGGTGGAACAGAGGCTTCAGGGAAGCTTCCTCGGTGACGATCACCCATAGCTGGTCGGCCACCTGGCCGGCGGGCGGGTCTCCGGGGCGGTTCAAGGGGGCATCGAGAGACTGCTCGAACTCTTCGCGCCTGAACACGCCGTAGTGCCCGGTCTTGATGGCCTTCACGGCCAGGGTGCGCGTCTTCTTCTGCTCGTCCTCGCGCAGGCGGTAGGCCCATCCGGCCCGCTGCAGGGCCCAGTCCGGCGTGTCGAAGTAGGTGTCGACGACCAGGCGCTCTGAGCGCAGTCTGGCCCGGTAACCGGCCCAGCTCAGCGTCTGCAGCACATGCTCCAGAACGCGCCTGGGCTTTCTGCCCGCAGCGACGAGATATTTGGCTTCCAGCTCGTTCACGGGCGGGGAAATAAATCAAAGAAGTTGACAGATTATTACCCGAATCGGCGCGCCCTGTCATCGATGATCCGATCGACGGTATCGCCGGCGGCGCCGATCGGTGGCGATCGCCCGGTGCTCAGTCGCGCCAGAGCCTCTGCATCTGCAGGAAGGTGAAGGACGCCGACCAGGTGATCAGCGAAAGCCCGGCCAGGGCCTCGGTGCTGGAGATCATGCGGATGGCCCCTCCCGGCACCTGGTCGCCAAAGCCCACGGTGGTGTAGACCATGGCCGAGTAATAGATGTAGTCGAACAGCCCGTCGCCGGTGCCGGTGATGTGCCCGAGCGCCAGCTGTTCCTGGGCCAACAGGTAGCCGAAGCCGAACAGCCAGATCTCCACCACGTGGGCGAACAGCAGCCCCAGGATCATGACCATGATGATCCAGCGGTGGCGTTCGGGCCGGTGCACGACCCTGGCCATGAGGTTCAGCATCTCGTAGTGGATGGAGATGCACAACGCGACGAGGACGACGGAAACCGCGGTGGCCAGGAGGTAGTCCATGGGCGGATTGTAGCGCGCCTGCCCACCGCCTCCCACGTGCCGGCGGATCCGATTGACAGCCATAGGTCAGGGGGTAAGATACGCCCCCTTGATTCCCCAGGGTGTTTAGCTCAGTTGGGAGAGCGACGGCCTTACAAGCCGTAGGTCGCAGGTTCGACCCCTGCAACACCCACCACTAGTGAAGGGAACATCGGAGCGGTAGTTCAGTTGGTTAGAATACCGGCCTGTCACGCCGGGGGTCGCGGGTTCGAGTCCCGTCCGCTCCGCCATCTGGCTCACATTTCCGTATTGCGTCGGTCCCACGCAGGCTTTCAGAACCTGTTTTTCTTTCAGAGGCTTAGGGAGCGGTTCCGGCGGTTCGCGCTCTCCAATTCTTGATCCATCTGCCCTTTTCGGAAGCTGCTTCCTGATTTACTCCGTTTCGCAATTGCGCGCCAGCTGGGGGTCAGCGGCACGCCGGGGTTCCTTGTCGGGCTGACCGATCAGTCTGATCCAACCAAGGCTCGGGTGACGGAGTACATCCGTGGTGCCAAAGCCTTAGGTGAGTTCAAGCGGACCATCGATGGGCTGCTTGCGCAGCTTTACGACGGCGAATAGGAGAGTGGCGGGCCTGTGGGGTGGGGGCCGTCGAGCGAGAGAGGTGGATAGTGCGGCAAATAGTCAAGGTCCGGTGATTCTGTCCAAGCTCCATAGACTTCGTGCCATGTTCCAGCCAAGAACCCATGCATGGCCGAGGCAGAGTGCTCGAAAGTACCCCCATTCTTTCAGCCCGCGCTACTGTGCCGCACAGATTGTGTCCGCTCCTGCAATCGGTGTTCCATCGAGAAGTTGGCCAACTAAAGACACCTCGGTAGTCCCCGGGACGAATCTGCATACGAGGTCGAGAATGCTGTCCTCGTTCACGTAGTCCAGGTTGCAACGAGCCGCTCCAACTGCTGCCTCCGCGCTCCCAAAGGCGAGACTAGC
>DATCZA010000026.1:0-4940 GCA_036526135.1 Pseudomonadales bacterium
GGTCAGCAAGGTCATCGGCGCCCAGATCAAGATCGAAGAGCTGAAGTTCGATGAAGCTTCTGGCAAGCTCGGTGAGATCGAAGCGAAGCTGCTCGCTCTCTATACTGCGCCCAAGCAAAAGATCAGTGATACAGATGAAGAGCTCATCAGCGGCGCATTGCTCGTGGCGACGGGTTGCGTGGACTACCTGCCCTGAGGCGCAGGACTAGCGAGAGACAGATTCTCCAGCGATGAGTCCGTCTCTGCGCGTCTGTAAAGGAGCTCAGAGGGAGTTCTGACCCAGTGAGACGGTGTTGATGAAGTGATAGGAGAGGGTGGGCACAGCCTCCGGCTGACCCACCCTTTTCATTTGGCTGAGAATCGGCGACCCTGCGTCAAAAGCTCAACTACAGGAGGCGGTTGTGTACATCTTTCGGTCAGCCATGGGAGGGCTAACCCTGGCGCTTTTTATGGCCTTCGGGCTTTTAGCCGCGGAGCCGCAGGCTACGAAAGAGGATACGCATGCCGGACACGCCGCGCCGGCCGCAGTGGCGAGTGACCCGGCTCCCGCCGCGGAGAAGCCGCAGGAGATCGTGAAGAAAGGCGTACGCGTCGAGTTCACGATCGAGCGGGCCAACCGCCAAGGGGAAGATGGCCCCATCATGTCGGGCGAATTCGCCGATGTGCGCTTTCGCGTGAGCGATGCCGAGACGGGAGCGCCGATCTCGCCTCTCGAGCCCGCGGTGTGGATCAGCCGCGCCGAGGGGAGCGAGGCGCTTTCGTGCCGCGAGAAGATTGGCCGCTACATGCAGGGCATGCTAAGCTTTCAGGCCGAGGTCGACCTCAACAAGTACTTCATAATGATCCTGAACAACGACCAGAGCATCTCGGTTGTTGACCCGCTCATGGGGATGACCGGCATCACCCAGCTCTACGCCATGATCATAATGGAAGGGCGCGGCGAGGACTGGACCCGCAGCGTCGACGACAAGCTCCTCTTCGTGACCATGCCGCAGGTGGACAAGGTGGCAGTGGTGGACCTCGAAACCTTCAAGGTCACCAAGAGCGCGGCGGCGGGGAAAAATCCCGTGCGCATATCCTTGCAGCCCGACGGCAGATATCTTTGGGTTGGCAATGACGCGAAGGCCGAGGCGGAGAGCGGGGTCACGGTGCTCGATGCCCGCACGCACGAGGTTGTGGCGCGTATCGCCACCGGCCCCGGGCATCACGAGATCGCCTTCTCTGCCGACAGTCGCGTTGCCTTCGTCACCAATGCCGAGGCCGACACTCTGTCGCTCATCGACATCCAGCGGCTGGCGAAGGTCGCGGACCTGCCGACGGGGCGTCGGCCGCTGGCCGTCCAGTTCTCGGACCTCAGACAGGCGGCCTACGTGGCCTCCCGCGACGGGACCGTCGCGGTGGTGGACAGCACCCGGCGGGAGATCGTGACCCGCATCGAGACAGGGTCAGGTCTCACGGCGTTCCGCCTTTCGCCTGACGGCCGTTGGGGGTTCGTCGCCAATGGCGATAGGGACCGGGTCGATGTCCTCGATATCTCCAGCGACACCATCGCCCATCGTCTCGAGGCAGGCGACCAGCCGCACCAGTTCGCGTTCACGCAGACTTACGCCTATGTGCGCCATCTGGGCACCGCCGACGTGCTGCTGATCCCGCTGAGCCAGCTCAGCCTCGGGACCGAGCCCGGGGTGCAGCGGGTGCCCCTCGGGACCCGCTCGCCCGGGGAGTACCCCTACCCGGCGTCGGCGCCCGCGATCTCGCCAACTGGCGAGTGGACCGCGGTGGTCAGCGCCAACCCGGCGGATCTGACGGTCCACTACTACATGGAGGGCATGATCGCTCCCATGGGGAGCTACTCGACCTATGGCCGCGTGCCGCGTGCGGTGAGCGTCGTGGACCGCAGCTTGCGCGAGACCGAGCGGGGCCTGTACACGTCGCGCTTCCGCGTGCCCAGTCACGGCGACTATGATGTCGCCTTCCTCATCGACTCGCCCTTCATCGACCACTGTTTTACCTTCAGTGCAGTGGAGAACCCAGAGCAGGCGGCGGAGCTCGAGCGTAATCCGGTGAAGATCGTCTACCTGAATGAGGAACGCAATGTGCCGGCTGGAGAACCGATCAAGGTGCGTTTCACCCTCACGGACGCGCGTAGCGAAGAGCCGCTGACGGGGCTGAAGGGCGTGGTGGTGCTGGCTACCCGCCCACCCGGCTCGTGGCAGGAGCGCATCCGTGCCACGCCGCTGGAGAACGGTGTCTACGAGGTGATGGTGCCGGCTGATCGGCCGGGCGCTTACTACGTCTCGGTGGCGGTGCCGTCCCTGGGCCTCGACTTCACCGCGTTGCCTTACATCTCCTTCCTGACAGCGAAGGACATGCCTTCGGCGAAGCAGGACACGGGAGGCTGACAGCATGTCCCCAGGACGGGTTTCTCTCACTGCATTATGCCTGTTCTTGGCCTTGCAGCTCGCGGCGCGCGCGCACGTGGCAAAGGATAATCCGGAGGCCGGACACGCCGCGCATGTCGAACACGCCGGGTCACAGGAAGAGACGAACATCGTCGATGTCGAGGCCCCCGATGTCACGCTGCTCGACCAGGAGGGCGTGCCGGGCCGGTTCGTGAGCGATCACATCGGTGACCGCCTTGCTGTGGTCACCTTCACCTTTACGGACTGCACCACGATTTGTCCGATCGTCGACGGTGTCTTCCAGCAGCTGCAAGACGAAATCGCTGACCAACTTGGCCAGGGTACCGTTCTGCTCACGGTGAGCATCGACCCGGTGCGGGACATCCCCGATCGGCTCAAGCAGCGCGCGGAAAAGCTGCAGGCGAAGCCCGGTTGGAGCTTCCTGACCGGGGAGAAGCAGACAGTGAACAGCTTGCTCAAGGCACTCGAGATGTGGACGCCCGACATCTGGAACCATCCGCCTACTGTATTCGTGGTGGACGGGCGCCGCCACGTATGGACCCGCCTCTCCGGTTTTCCGCAGCCCAACAAGATCGCCGAGGTCCTGGATCGCTACCACACGGCTCGTTCGGAGAGTGGGGGGGCCGCGAAGTGACATCCTCGCACTGGACTGCTGACACACTGATCGCCATTCTGGCGCTCACCCTTTGCATCACGACCGTGCCTGTGCCCGCGGCGGCGAGCCCCGCTTCGCCAGCAGAGCTGCCCGCCTCTGAAGTGGTGCAACCGAAGACTGATGAGGAGATCGCACGCGAGTATTTTTCCGATCTGCCGCTGCTCACGCACGACGGCCGGGAAGTCCGTTTCTTCAGCGATCTTCTCAAGGACCACGTGGTGGTCATCAACAGCTTCTTTACCCACGGGCAAACCATCGCGCCGGGCCAGCACCAGGTGCTGATGCGCCTGCAGGAGATGCTGCAGGAAAGCCTTGGCCGGGAGGTCTTCATTATCTCGATCACGGTCGATCCGGAGCGCGACACGGTGGAGAGGCTGAACGAATACGTCGCGGGGCTCGAACTCAACCCTAAGCCAGGCTGGGTCTTCGTCACCGGTAAGCCCGAAAATATCGATTGGGTGAATAGCAAGCTGGGGCAGCACGTGGAGGAACTCGAGGACCACAAAGGGATTTACCTTGCGGGCAATGTCAAGACGACCCTCTGGATGAAAGTGCCGGCGCATGGCCAGCCGCTGGACCTCTATCGAACGATCCAGCGGCTCCTGGAGGACCAGGGCGAGCCCACGAATGACTGATTGCGGGCGCGCGCGGCGATCCCTCGTCACCCGCCTCCTTGGCGGCCTTACGCTGCTGGCTTTGCTTTTTCCGCTGACGGTGGCCGCCTCCGAGCTCACGCCAGAGCAGCAGCGTGGCAAGGAGATCTATTTCGGCGGCTCCAGCCCCTCGGGCGACCCCATCACCGCCTATTTTGGCAAGGAGGGCCTGGAGCTTCCAGGTAGGGCTGCCACAGGTGGCAGCCCTACCTGGAAGCTCCAGGTAGGGCTGCCACCTGTGGCAGCTGCCATGGCCACGACGGGAAGGGCCGGCCGGAGAGCGGCGTGATGCCCTCGAATATCACCTGGAGCCAGCTGTCCAAGTCGTATGGCCACCTCCATCCTGACGGCCTCGACCACCCGCCCTTCGACGAAAGAAGCCTCCGGGACTTCATTCGTACCGGGATCTATCCGGGAGGCCAAAAGGGCGACCCTTCGATGCCGTCGTACAAGATTTCGGATCGGGACTTCGACGATCTCCTCGCCTACATGAAGCTTCTGGGAACGATACTCGATCCGGGCCTGAGCGAGGCGGCAATCCGGATCGGCACGCTGGTCCCCTCGAATGGGCCGCTTGGCGAGATCGGGCGGGCGCTTCAGCATGTTCTGCAAGCCTATTTTGATGACGTCAACGCAGCGGGTGGCATCTACGGACGCCGGCTCGAGCTTGTGGTCCATGACATACCCCTCGTCGAGGAGGAGGCCGCAGCGGGGCTGTCGGCCTGGCTTGCCGAGCAAGTGCCCTTTGCGCTGGTCAGTCCCTTCACACCGCGCATGGACGTCGAGGTGCAGTCCCTCATCGCGAGCCGAAACATCCCCGTGATCGGCCCTTTCAGCCTGTACTCGGTTCGCAGCTTTTCTCTGAACCGGTCCGTGTTTCACCTCTATTCGGGTCTGGCCGAGCAGTTCGAGGCCCTGCTGCAGTTCGCAGACAAACAGTTGCAGCTGTTGAGCCCACGGATCGCGGTGCTGCATCCCGACGAGAAAGGTCTCGCCGACGTCCTCGCTGCTATCGAGCAGGCCGCAAAGAAGCGCGGTTGGCCAGCAGTACGCAGGGAGCCCTATTCGGCGGCTGCCTTCGATGCGGCGTCCTCGGTCGAGACGCTGCGCGACGCCGGGATCGACGTCGTCATCTTCCTGGGCGTCGAGCCCGAGTTGCGCTCGTTTCTGGGAGCGGCGGCGAAACGGGGTTGGCAGCCCTGGACCCTG
>DATCZA010000027.1:0-8361 GCA_036526135.1 Pseudomonadales bacterium
TGGGGCGCCCATCCCAGTGCCCGATCTGTTACGTACCGAGATCAACGCAACCTGGGGCGACGGCTCCGTGATGGAGACCTGGATCCTGCCCAACGAGGTGATCGGTTCCATGGCCGAAGCGCTGATTTCGGTAGACTCCGCGGGGACGCCGCCGGTCAATGCGGAACTGCTGGACCGCCTGCCAGGCTTCGGGTACGGGGGAGGGTGGTATCACGCGGGCAGCGTCGGGAGCATGACGAGTACTCATTACGGCGCGTGGTCTTTCTTGGTGCGCTACGACAGTTATGGACGGGCCGTGGTGACCGTCTACGAGTGTGCCTACGCGTCCGTTTGCTGAGAGAGCGCGTCCTCTTTGCCTACTGGGCCTTGGTGAATCTGAGGTGCAGTTCGAGGGTGCCCAGCATGATGCCCGGCTGGTGCAGGAACGTGTTGTCAGGCGCGTACTCCAGGCTGTCGATACGATCCAGCAGACGGTTCCAGGCGATGATCTGCTCCAGCCGGGAGATGCCCGCGCCGGGGCAGACGCGTGGGCCTGCCGAGAAGGTGAGGTGCCGGCTCGCCGCCTTGCGGTCCAGCTGCAGCTCGTAGGGGCACTCGAACTCTTGCTCGTCGATGTTGGCGGCAGCCCAACGAAGGTGAAGCATTGAGCCTTTTGGTACCTTGACGCCCTGAAAGACTTCGTCCTGGCTGGTAATGCGTGTGGAAAGGCCCTGGGTGGGAGAGCGCAGGCGCATGGCTTCCTCGGTGAACTGACGCAGCTTTTCCCGGTCCTGCCTGATGGCGTCGAAGATGCCCTCGCGCTCGCACAGCAGCTGGGCCTGCTCTTCCAACGCGTACTGGGTGGTCTCCAGCCCGCCGATCACCATGGCGTAAACGACCCCGTTGACCTCCATGTCGGTAAGCTTGCGGCCGAGCGCTTTGTACTCCACCTGGGTGAGGAAGGAGATCATGTCGTCCTGGGGATCCTTTCGTTTCTCCTGAACTTTATCGAAGACGTACTCTTTGAAGCCGTCGAGCAGTTCGAACTGCTCCTTGATCTGCTCGTCCGTCAGGATGTTGCGGTGGCCTTTGCCGTAAACGAAGGGAGCGACCTGGGCATTACCCCATTCCGCCAGGCGGGGGATGTCCTCCTCTGGGAATCCGAGCACGTTGGCCATCACCAACTGGGGAAGGGGGCGGGCGAACTCGGAGATGAACTCCACCTCGCCCCTGTCGATCCAGTTGTCGATCAGGCGGTCGGCGCAGCGGGTGATCATCTCGGCGTTCCGATCTGCCCCCGGGCCGACCCACGGGTCCGTCAGCTCCTGGCGATGAGCCCGCCACAGCTCGATGGTCGGCCGCAGCGTCATCATCGAGATCATCATGGCGTTCGTGTACTCCATGTCATCCGGGTCCACGCCGGAGTCGATGAGCGCGTCCACGCCGAGGGAGAGGGTCGGCGGGAAACGCACCGGGTCCTTGACCACCATGGAGATGTCGTCGTACTTGGTCAGGATGTAGGCATCCGTGCCGGGCTGGAAGCCCTCGCCAGGAATCTTATGGACGGGCGCGTCCCGGTGCAGGATGTCGTAGGCCTCGTACCAGTGTTCCTGGGCGCCTTCGCCAAACAGGTCCACGTCTGCCAGGGTGACCGGGCATTTCATGGGGCTCAGGGTGTGGTTGGGTGTCTTTTCAGGCATGTCGTGTCGTTCGTTTTTCTAGGGAAACGCTGTGTCCAGGGACGCTCAGCATAGCGTGAGCGGAGGGTCAAATCGATCGTCTGTCATTCCCGCCGGTGCGGGCGTATATTCACGCGGTCACCGTTTTTGCCGGCGCGCAGGCAGGTGAAGGCGAAGAGTCCGTTTTGGGGTTGAGTTATGGGGACAGTCAATCGGGTTAATCACACCGGCATCAGCGTAGCGGACATGGAACGCTCGCTCGCGTTCTACCGGGATCTCCTGGGGCTCGAGCTGATTTTCGATTCGGACGTCGACGACGTCGTCGACCTCAATGCCGTGGTAGGGATGGAACGCGCCCGGGGCAGGGTGGCCTGGCTGCGCGCGGGCGACACCATGATCGAGCTGTGGCAATGGGATCACCCGCGAGGCCGGCCGCTGCCCAAAGACTACCGGCCGGCGGACAGAGGCGTGACCCATTTCGCGCTGGAGGTGGACGACGTCGATCAGCTCTGCGAGCGCATAGTGGATGCCGGATATCACGCCAATACCACGCCGAAAGATCTGGGCCTGCACAAGACGACGTACGTGCGGGGGCCGGACGATGAGATCATCGAGATACTCGAAGATCGTGCTACCGATGAGTGGCTGGCGCGGCTGACGGCCGAGGCCGAGGCAAGGCGTCGCGAGGGTGACGCGTAGGCCGAATGTCCGCCCTGACCGGGGCGTCAGCTCTTTCCGACAGCCCGCCTTGCTGCATCGCGTCCCGCGAGAAATCCGAAGACCATGCCGGGCGCCAGCGTTCCGCCGGCGCCTCCGTAGGTCATGCCCATGGCCGAGGCCATGACGTTGCCGGCGGCGTACAGCCCGCTGATGGTTTCGCCGTCCACGTTTTTCACCCTGGCGAGGCCGTCGGTTCTCGGGCCGCCCTTGGTGCCCAGCGCGCCGCTCCTGACCTCCACGGCGTAAAATGGGCCGGTGTCAACAGGGCCCAGCGTCGCGGCCGGCGTGCCTTTCTCCCAGGGATCGCCCCACCAGGTGTCGTGGGCACTCTCGCCGCGGTGGAAGTCCGGATCGCGGCCTTCCGCCACGTTGCCGTTCCACTGTGCCACCGTCTTGTCCAGCCCGTCGGCATCGATGCCGAGCTGGGCAGCCAGCGCTCGCAGAGTGGGCGCGTTGGCTACCCAGTTGGCGGCGGGCGCCCCCGGCGGGGTGCCGATGAAGCCGTAGGTGTCCAGATGTTTCTGGTCGAAGATGAACCAGCAGGGCAGGTTGGCGTAGTCGAAGCGCGCCACGTCCTGCTCGTGAAAGGCGGCCCCGAACGCGTTGTAGTTGGCCGCCTCGTTGGTGAAACGGCGGCCGGCCCGATTGACCATTATCGACCGGGGCCGCGCGCGCTCGGATGCGAACAGGTGCTGGTGCGGGCGGCCGTCGCCGCGGTCACCGGGGATCTCCACCGCGGGCATCCACCAGGCCTCGCGCATGTTGCCCAGCGCAGCGCCGATGCGCATGCTCATGGTCAACCCGTCACCCTCGTTGGTAGGCACGGATACCGGGCTGGTCATCGGTCCGCGCAGAAAAGTCCGGACCAGGTCGTGGTTCCACTCGAAACCGCCCGTCGCCAGCACCACGCCGCCGCGGGCGGAAAACTCAAACGGGCCGTCGGGGCCTTCGCCCGCGACGCCCTTCACCGAGCCGTCCTCCACCAGCAGGCGCATGGCCCGGAACCCCGTTCTTACCGTGATGTTCCGCTCGAGGCACCCCTTGAACAGTCGTCCCATCAGCGCCTGGCCGCAACCCCGCTCGTCGCGCTCGGCCCGGCGGGCCCGCTCTTCCTCTGGGACCTCGATGGGCACCGCGCGACCCAGGTTGGATTCTTCCATCGTGATGGGCGCGGTGCCGTAGTTGTAGCCCACGGTGACCAGATCGCGGTGCGCTTCGAGCGTTTCGTAGGCAAACAGCGGGCACTCCAGGGAACGTCCGCCGCCCGGCTTTCCGCCGGGGTGCTCCGGGTGGTAGTCGGGAAAGTCCGGTACCAGCTGAAACTGAACGGGAGTGTTGGACTCCATCCAGGCGACCATTTCCGGGCCTGTGTCCACGAAGGCCTCGGCGAGGTCGGGGTCGATGAGATCGTGAGACAGGGCCGATAGATACGTGAGCGCTTCTTCTCTGGAGTCTTCGATGCCGGCAGCGCGCATGTGATGGTTGCAGGGGATCCAGATCATGCCGCCGGACCACGCGCTGGTCCCGCCGACCTTGTCCGATTTTTCGAGCACCAGAACGTCTGCCCCGTGGCCGTGTGCCGCTAGAGCGGCGGTCAGGCCGGCGGCTCCGGTGCCCAGCACGATGACGTCTGCTTCCATCGATACCTCCACTCGGTCAGGTGGGTTTTCGCTTTGGGGGGCCCGCGCTGGTGTAACGGGTTCCCGGAGGGTCCTCGGCCCAGGCGGGCGGTGTGCCCCACTCATCCCCGTAGACGAGCTCGCGCATGGGTCTTCGCCGGACGGGACCGTGGGCACCCCGTGGTCTACCCAGGGTCACGGTGGCGGCGATGAACACCTCTTCAGGAATACCAAGCAGGGCCTTCAGCTGCGCGTCCACGGCGCCATGGAAGCCCGTGATGACGCCACCGTAGCCCAGTGCCCTGGCTGCAAGCAGCAGGTTCTGCACAGCGGGGTACACCGAAGCGCCTTCCATGGGCGTGGGCGCCCGGTAGCGTACCAGGCAGGGTAGCACCAGCACGGGAACCCGGTCGAACTCGTCCACGTAGGACTGCATGGTGCGGGCCATGCGCGCTTTCGGGGAGCTCTCGTCGGCGCCCGAGCCCTGGTCGTAACCGTCGTTGCGGCGCTTGTCCGACCACATGCTTCGCGCCGCAGAGCCGATCAGGCGTTTGGCTTCTTTCGCCTTGGGGCTGTCGGTCAGAACCACGAAGCGGAACGGCTGCCGGTTGGAGCCGCTCGGCCCGCGAGTGGCGGCAAACAGGATGTCGCGCAGCGCTTCGTCGGGAATGGGCTCGTCTAAGTACCGGCGGATGGCCCTCGTGGTGGCGATACCTTCCAGCAGGCCGATGGCGGCGGGCGTGGCGTCGGCGGACATTGTGAGTTCCTGATGGACGTGCGGCGGCACTCGATTATGGTGTAGAAGAGATGGGGAACATAGTAGCTCACGGCGCCCCAGCGCTACTCGGCGGCCGCGCGTCGCAAGGCCTCGGCGGTGAACGGTATGTCCCGGACCCTTACGCCGGCGGCGTTGCCTATCGCGTTGGCGATCGCCGCCGGCGTCGGGCCGGTGCTGGCTTCTCCGGCTCCCAGCGCGGGTTCGTGGCGCCGGTCGATGAGATGGGTCTCGATTTCCGGAATCTCGCTGAAAGTGATGATGGGGTAGCTCTCCCAGTCCCGGCTGGCGACGCCGTTCTGGTCCCAGTCGACCTGCTCTTTCAGCGCCCAGCTGGCGGCCTGGATGAACCCGCCTTCCAACTGGTTTCTCAGCCCGTCCGGATCGATGACGAGCCCCGCGTCGGCCACGATCAGGGCCCGCTTGAGCGATACGCGGGCGTCGTCGAGAACGTCGACGTCAACCAGCAGGCCCACATACGCCTGCCGGCTCTTGTATCGGGCCATAGCGATCCCCCGCCCGCCGCCGGCGGGGTCAGGCGCACGTTCGCGCAATGTCTCGAGCACCTCCCGGGCGCGGGGATCGCGCAGGTGAGCGAGGCGGAAGTCGAACGGATCGCGGCCGGCGGCGCCCGCGCACTCGTCCATGAAGGACTCGATGGCGAAGACGTTGGCAAAGGCACCCAGGCTTCGGGTAGAGGACGTCCGCAGGGGCCCGTCGGCCACGAAGTGCTTGACGAGGCGCTGATCCGGGAAGTCGTAGATGGGCTGCAGATTCCGGTGAATGCCCGCCTCGGGAAACATGAGCGGCTCCCTCGGCACCGGCGGGATTGGCGATGACAGCCACCACGCCGACTGCAGATTGCTGTGTCCCGGGCTCGGCCGCGGGCGGCCCATGTGGGTGAGGCCGAACGCCTGGTGGTCCCAGTGCAGAATCTGCCCGCGATCGTCGAGGCTCGCGGTCATCTCGATGACGGTGGCGGGCGCGTATGGTTCAAAGCCATGCTCGTCTGCTCGCGTCCATTTGGTGAGCACCGGCCGTGGCGTCACGGCTCGCGCCAGCAGGGCGGCGTCCAGAGCGACGTCGTCGGCACCGTTGTGCCCGTAGCAGCCCGCTCCTTCGGCGTGCACGACCCGAACGCTGTCCTCGGCCATGCCGAGCACGTCCGCCAGGGCGATCTTCAGCAGCTCGACGCCTTGGCTGTGGGAGTACACGGTGAGGCGTCCGGACTCGAGCTGGGCCAGGGCTGCGGACGGACCGATGGATCCGTGCATCTGGAACGGGCGCGTGTACGTTGCGCTCAAGCGCTTGGCGGTCCCCCGGATCTCGGGTGCCGGCGGGACCGGCTCGGCTACCGGCCCGCCGTGGATGACGGGGAAGCTGGCCGCGACGTTCTCCCTGAGATGGGCGGCCATCTGGGAGGGCAGCGGCGAAAGGGGCGCCCTGTGCCAGGTGCACTGCGCCGAGAGACGCTCGGCGGCGCGCACGGCCTGCTCCTCCCGTTCGGCCACCACCCCGACGAAGCTGCCGTCCCTGACAACGGCGACGAGCCCGGGTGCCTGGAAGTCATCGGGAAAACGTTCCAGCCTGGCGCCCGGCAAGGGCGGCTTCACCAGCCGGCCGTGCAGCATGTCGGGCAGGCTCATGTCGTGGACGAAGGCGGGATGGCCGAGCACCTTTGCCGGCAGATCCAGCCGCTGTGCCGGGCGGCCGACTACCCGGTAACTGTCGGGGTTCTTGAGCGGCAGGGGTTCCTGAATCTCCACGGAGAACAGATCGTCGTAGGGCAGGGACCAGTAGTCCGTTCGCTGGTTTGTCAAAGAGGACGTTACGGTTCCGTCCTCCACGTCCAGAGAGTCCCGGGGCACGCCGAGAACTGCGGCCGCGGCGTCGAGAAGTTTCGCCCGAGCCGTTGCGCACGCGACACGGATGGCGCCGCCGCTGTCCTCGACGGAGAGGCTTCCCGCTGTGATGAGCTCGTTCGGCGTGAGAGCGGTGTCTGCCGTCCGAACGCGAACGCGGTACAGCGCGACGTCCAGTTCATCCGCCGCAATCATGGCCAGCGCCGTTTTTATTCCCTGTCCTATCTCCACCTTCCCTGTGCAGATCGCCACGCTTCCGTCCGGGTCGAGACGCAGCCATCGGTCCAGCCGTGGCGTTCGCGCCAGGGATGGGGGCAGTGTCATGACGTCTGTCCACGTGCGGCAGCGGCGCGCTCGATGGCGCGGATGATTCGCGGGTGCGCGCCGCAGCGGCACAGGTGGCCGTTCAGCGCCTCGACTATCTCGGCCCGGGTCGGGTCCGGCCGTTTGCTCAGCAGCGCCTTGGCAGCCAGGATGATGCCGGCGGTGCAGTAGCCGCACTGGGCAGCGTTCTCGTCGATGAATGCCTGCTGGATTGCGTCCGGCTGGCCGTCCCGGGACAGGGACTCGAGCGTCTCGATACAACGCCCGCTGATACTTTCCAGCGACGCCGTGCAGCTATGGATCGGCTCCCCGTCGGCCAGCACCGTGCAGCTGCCGCACTGCTCCGCGCCGCAGCCGAGCTTCGCGCCCATCAGGCCGAGATCGTTGCGCAGCACGAAGATGAGAGGCGTGCCCGGATCCGCGTCGCTGGTGAAGGCCTTGCCGTTTACGGTAAGAGTCGTGGCCACGTTCGGCAACCTGCAGGGGTTTTCAGAATTATGCCAGCTGTCGCCATCGTTGCTCGCGAGGATCGCCGGTAGTGAACGGTGAGCACAAGTGCTAACTTGCCTCGTTTAATCAACGCTGGGGATAGACCAACATGCCAGAAGAGTTTCCTTTGCCGAACTTCAACACGGATCTCAGCGGGGAAGTGGCTCTGGTGACGGGCACGACGTCCGGGCTCGGCCGTCGCTTCGCCCTGGTGCTCGCCAAATGCGGCGCCAAAGTGGCGCTCACCGGCAGGCGCGTAGAGCGCTTTGCCGACCTGGAAGCAGAAATAAAGGCCTTCGGCGGGGAGTGTTTTTCCACGCGGTTGGACATGACCGATGCGCAGGACGCCATCGACGTCGTCGGACGGGTGGAGGAAGCGCTCGGCACCGTGACGATACTCGTGAACAACGCCGGCATACCGGATGCCCAGCGTGCGCACAAGATGAGCCTGGATCTGATCAACGCCGTGATCGATACGAACCTGCGGGGTCCGTACATACTTTCCTGCGAGGTGGCGCGTCGACTCATCGACGCCAAGCGTCCCGGCCGCATGGTCAACATCAGCTCCGTGGGCGGGTTTCGCTACGACGGTAACGGGGCTGCCCTTTACTCCATTACCAAATCGGCCATCGCGCGCATGAGCGAGTGCCTGGCCGTGGAGTGGTCTCGATTCAACATCAACGTCAACTGCATCGCGCCGGGCGCTTTCAGGTCGGAGATGATGGACGGGATGATGGAGCGGATGGGCGACTTCTCCGGCAGCTTCCCGCGCAAGCGGCTGTGCGATCCGGCTCAGCTGGACAGCACCCTGCTTTATCTGTGCGCGCCGTCATCGGAGTGCGTCACCGGCACCATCATCAAGGTGGACGACGGCCAGGGCTCGCGCTGACCGGATCGCTTCGCTATCGGGGCCG
>DATCZA010000028.1:0-45686 GCA_036526135.1 Pseudomonadales bacterium
CGAGGTGATCCTCGTCTGCGGGTCGTTCTCGATTGTGGGTCAGGTGCGAGCGTTCCTGAACGAGAAGAAGGCGGCTGATGGACGATCTACTGCGAAGCCAGGTAAAACAACGAGCGCAAAGGATCAGTCCTGCTAGCTACACCTCAGGGTACACGGCTCGCTCCTCCCCTTTTGGTGGTCATTTCCCGTGAGGAAAGTGACGGATAGCGCGAATCCATGTGCCATCGGCCTCCGCGGATTTCGATGATTAGGCCAAAGATTGGAGCGCCTTGTTCTCCGCTCTCCATGCGGTGCGCTCAACGCCGGGCACCCGGTCAACGCGCGGGTTCTCTGTCGCTTGGGCCGAGGGGCTCGTCAGATGATTTCGGTGGGATTTGCTGCTTGGGTACGATGTGACTGTTAAGCGGTTCGCCAATCTAGGATTTTGGGTGGTGCTGTCGAGCGGCTCCCATTAAAGTGGTCTTCGGCATTCAATTGTCATTAGCAAGAAAGCACTCGGAAGACCCAGCTTCGCGTTTCGATGAATGGGGTCGCGCGGCGGGCAGTCGATGTCGCAGGTAGCCCCCGCCTCGGAAACCAGGTGAGAGTCAGTAGCATGAACAACGTGACGCGCGCACTAACTGGCCTGGCACTCGTGGCGTTGTACCCCCAGATGGCATTTGCGTACATTGGGCCAGGCTCGGGCCTCAGCGCTATTGGGACGGTGATTGCCGTCGTGTCGGCCTTTTTTTTCCTGATCGTCGGCTTCGTCTGGTATCCCTTCAAACGCCTGATCCGGAAAAAAAAGGTCGGTGTGGAAGGTGGCGGGGAAATGAGCACGGAAGATGGCCCCAAAGGGCAGTTACAATCGGCGGAAACTGCGGTCGCAGAAATGGATAATGGCAGGGAGAGCCAGCAGTCCGAATATCAGCGACTGACTTAGGCACTGCGAGGCAAGGCGAGGGCCTGAAAGGCCGTTATGCTGCCATTGATCATCCTTACGGCGCTCTCAGTTGCTGTTTTCCTCTGGGCATTTTGGCTGATTCAGATCGTTCCTCAGGCGAAGAGGGCCATTGATACGGCGAAGTTGGCGCTGGTCGTGATGCGTGATCCCGAATTGGAGGAGATTGATCGAGAGCGCGCAGTCCAAAGAGCCGCTACCCGACTGGTGTTGTTCTCAGGATCACTGTTTCTCCGGTCCGCCCTATGCCTCGTGGTCGCTTTCATACCCGTCTACGTTGCGGACTTGGCAGGACTTGCACCACTCGATGAGGTGCTAGCCTTCATGGCACTGTGGGAAACGATGCTGATTGCGTCGCTGATCGTGACAGCCAGCTACATTGCGTACGTCAACCTATGGCGTCGGTAAATGCGTACTCTATCTTGGATCAGTTGGCACATCGCGTCGCCTTCTCATCCCGTAGGGTTCAATTTTTGGCGGCGGAGATCGAGGACTCCCTCTTTTGCAGTAATTTCCAGAACTTCGAAATCGGTCCTCCAATTTTCGTGACTTCCCTGCCGCGCGCCGGCACCACCGTTTTGCTCACGGCGTTGAACTCCGTACCGGAGCTAGCCACGCACCTTTATCGCGACATGCCGTTCATCATGGCACCAGTGTTGTGGTCCCGCCTCATCGGCGGTTACCGCCAAGAGGCAGCTACGCGAGAGCGGGCGCACCGCGACGGGATCGAGATCGGGTACGACAGCCCGGAGGCGTTCGAAGAAGTCATCTGGCAAGCGTTTTGGCCGGAGCATTTCAAGCCTGATGGCATATCATTGTGGTCGCCTGAGGATGCAGACGCTGAGGCCAAAGCGTTTATGCATCGACATTTCCAGAAAATCGTTTACCTACGCCTAGGGGAAAACACCGCTGCCGGACGCTACATCTCGAAAAACAACGCCAATATTGCCCGCTTGGATTTGATTCCACACCTTTTTCCCGGCGCGCAAATCATCGTGCCGGTCCGCGAGCCGGTGGCACATGCAGCCTCGCTCAAACGCCAGCACGAAAATTTCCGCAATCTTCATGCGGAGGACCAATTCACGCGTCGCTACATGGCTGACATTGGGCACTTCGAGTTCGGCGCGCTACATCGGCCTATTCAATTTGAACTGTTTGAGTCTCTGTCAACCGGGCTCACCCCAGGCGACTTGGACTATTGGCTCGCCTACTGGGTAGCCGCTTTCGAGCACATTGGCCAACATCGAGAAAGCGCCCATCTCGTCAACTACGAACGGGTTTGTGAAGGCGGGGAGATGGCCGGCGGACTGTTGTGCGAGTTGCTCGGTCTAGATCCTAGCAACGCTGGCGCAATCGGTGCGCATTTCCGTGCCCCGCCCGGCCGACAGCACCTCAACAGTCATCGAAGCGAATTGCGTGATCGGGCCGAGGCGCTCTATCAAAACCTAGTTGGCTCGTAGTCCGGCGACGCGCGCATGAAGGCTCAGGAGCAAGACCAGTCGGCGACCGTAAAGTAGCTCTCAGGGTACGCAATCGCCTGGGAGATTCTCGCCGAATACGTCTCGTCGAACCGGTTCACGTACTCCCAAACGATGCCCCCCTTCGCGTCGACCTCGAATACCCGCCCGGCTTCTGCTTCGGTGATCAACACTCGCCCGTCGGGCAGGTTCTGATGTTTGCCTCTGCGCTCGGTGTAAAAGAACTGGCTGGGCTTCTCCCCGTAGACGACCCGGGTCTCGTTGGTCGTCGGATCAACCTCGACAATTTTTGAGCTACCGAGAATGGCGCCTTCGTTCGTACCGTCGCGATTGTTGTCGAACACACGAATTCGCCCGTCAATCCAATCCGGATCGTGTTGCCTTACCCAATTGCCGATCATCCACCATTTGATCTCACGAGTTTGTGCGTCAAGCACCATCACCAGATTGCGGTTGCGTAGCGATAGCAGGAGATCGCCTTCTTGGAACTGCGGAAAACTATCCGCTAAAGATGCAGGCAACTCTTCAGCATCGTTCAGGTGAAACAGTTCCTGGCTGGCGTCAGGACGGAAGGCCGACATTGTAGAGGGCGCAATTCCGCCGGTTAACGTTAGCAGGCCCATTGCCCCCTCACTAACGAACACATCGAGCAGCGAGAGGCTCTCGAGTACCTTGCCGTCCGAGCTCACCTTGATCAGGGTGTCTTCGGCGAAAGGGGGCTTGAACAAACCCAGTGAAAGCTTTCCCTGGTCGTAGTGATTGATCGCCGAAGGCACCCACATCGAGCCATCATCGTTGATCTCGATAGAGTGATGGGTAGGCGCTTCGACCAACCATTGCCTTTTCCCGCAGCGGTCCAGCTTCACCAGCCCGACATGATCCAGGTTGAAGATCACCGAACCATCTTCTAGGACAGCCGCGCCATGCGAGTCGAACCCCCAATCCCGCGGTGGCGGGTTGCGGATATGGGTCACTGCATTCGTAAGGGACCTGGGCTCCAAAGCCCACGAGTTGATTATCTCCCCGTTACGGCGGATTAACCTTAGCTGCAATTGATTGTCGAACAGGCCCTGCAGGAATATGAACTCCCGTTCTCCTGATGGAATCTGATTCATCGTGACACCGGAACCCTCGTAACGGCGTGGGCTGGTCCAGTGAACGGGCCGCGTGCCGAGGATTTCATCGCGTTCGGAAAGAACGCTCTTGAAGTCTGTCACAATCCTGTAGATGAGCGAGTACGGCTGAGACTTCGTCGCACCGCTGTAGAGGCCGAGCAGAAACGCGACTGCGGCTAACAGAAAAGCAGCTGAGAAGAAGAAAGCTAGGCGAGACACAAGTGACAGCTTTTGGAGAACTGATTCACCACTTGACGCACCCGAAAAGTGTAACGCTCGTCGCGCCTTATGTGTCCGATGCGACAGCCAACAACTTTATGTCCAGCCGAGTGGCAAAGCTCCAGGACGAACCCCACAAAGGCTACGAAAAAGACGAAGCTAGGCCGAGCTTGCGAGATTATAGACAGTCCCGAACTCCGAAGTCGACTTCAGCTCCCAGCAAGAGGAGATGGAAATCTCGAGCGGTTAGGGAACTCGGGCTTCGGCTCGCCGCTGATATTAGCCCTGTAGGCAAAGCTCGCTTTGCCGGTCGGGTTGGCTACAATGCATAGCCCAAGGTCAAAGGCGGCTACGCCCTTGGTAGATCGTGGGCTATTCTTACTATTCAATACTGCTGCTCCAGCCCGAAGGTCTTTCGGCAGGTCGTTCGCCTGCGTTAACGTGATGTCACTCATGTCGGCTCACCTCAAGCGCATGACATTGTGGGTAGGCCACGTCGGGGCTGTCATCCCCGGCACCGGCCGCTTTTGGGGGCTGATTGATCGCTGGGTAAACTCAGGGACCTCTATAGATGGCAAATTCCCCTCCACTTGGTGTGCCCACCCTCGCATCCATTCGGATATCGTGCTGTACCCAACGGCAATTCGCGGGTTGCTGAAACGGGTAGGTCCGGTAGGGAGCCGGCCCAAGAAAATATTGCTTTTAGGGGCTTAGCAGAGTGCTGACCAACAGGATGTCCAGCTAGTGGACGAGCAAACCCGGTATCGCGTGACGGGAAGCCTGTTCCTGCTCGCGCTGGCGATCATCTGTCTGCCGATGCTGTTCGATGCCGAGGGCGTGCCGAGCATTCAGATCGAGCCGATGGCGCCGCCCAAGCCGGCGCCGGAAGTAACGCCGCTGGGGGCGGTGGCGCCGGCCAGCGACTTCATCGAGAAGGTGGACGAGTTCCGTGCTCAAGTCGATGATGAAGGGTTCCTCACCGCCAGCGGGACCCGCTTCGGAGAGCCGATCCTGTCGGAGCCGGGTGCCGGCACGTCGGCCTGGGCGGTGCAGCTGGCGAGCCTTGCCGATCAGGACAACGCTAGAGACCTTCGCTCGCAGCTTCGCGAGCAGGGCTACGAAGCTTTCATTTCTACCGTCAAGAGTGGTTCCGAGGTGCTCAACCGCGTGGCCGTGGGCCCCATTCTCAACGAGATCGACGCCGAGGCGTTGCGGGCGGAGCTGTCCCAGCTCTACGATGTGGACGCTCGGCTGATGGCGTTTGCCAACTGATGGCTACTCCCGACATCGTCATTCTGATCATCATTCTCACCTCCGCCGCGATCGGGTTCGTCCGTGGTCTCCTCAAAGAGCTGCTTTCGCTTGCATCCTGGATTGCAGCCTTTATCCTCGCCCTGTACTTCGCCCCCACTGTCGAGCAATGGTTCGAAGGCGGCATCTCAGAGGAGTCGGTGCGACTGGCCATCGCGTTCATACTGATCTTTGCCGTCACCCTCATCATCGGTGGGATCATTCAGTGGCTGGTGCGTAAGCTGGTGGAGACGACGGGACTCACCGGCACCGACCGCTTCCTCGGTTTGCTGTTCGGCAGCGCGCGCGGCGTGCTGGTCTGTATCATCGGGCTCATCGCGATCCGACCGTTCGCTGCCGATGCCGACTGGTGGGGTGAGTCCGATTTCTCGCCCGCGCTGCTCGAGTTCGAGCAGGACGTGCTCGAACTGATGGGCAGAGCTCATGACGTATTCGAAGATGTTAGTGAGGGGCGCTGAGCAGACATGTGCGGAATAGTCGGAATGGTCGGCACCCAGGCCATCAACCAGCAGCTCTACGATGCGCTCACGGTGCTTCAGCACCGTGGACAGGACGCGGCAGGCATGGTCACCAGCGATGGCAACCGCGTGCATCTGCGCAAGGGTAACGGCCTCGTTCGCGACGTCTTTCACCAGCAGCACATGCAGCGTCTGGTGGGCAACGTCGGCATTGGACACTGCCGCTACCCCACGGCTGGCTCGGCGAGCTCGGCGGAAGCGCAGCCCATGTACGTCAACTCGCCTTATGGCATTGCCCTTGCTCACAACGGGAACCTGACCAACTCGGAAAGCCTGCAGGCCGATCTGTTCCGCGAGGACCTTCGCCACGTCAACACGGACAGCGATTCAGAGGTTCTGTTGAACGTGTTCGCTCACGAGCTGCAAGTCCAGCGAGCCCTTCAGCCGGAGCCCGAGCACATCTTCGCAGCCATCGAAGGTCTCCACCGGCGCTGTCGGGGCGCTTACGCCGCCATCGCCATGATCATCGGCGTCGGCGTGGTTGCGTTTCGCGACCCTTGCGGCATCCGGCCGCTGGTGTTTGGCCGGCGTGAGAACGGGGCCGGGTTCGAGTACATGGTCGCCTCGGAAAGCGTGGCCCTGGACATTCTCGGCTTTGAGCGGATCCGTGACGTCGCGCCCGGCGAGGCGGTGTTCATTACCAACGAGGGTGATCTTCACACCCGGGTCTGCGCGGAGCAGACGTCGCTGTCTCCGTGCATCTTCGAGTACGTCTATCTCGCGCGACCGGACTCCATCATGGATGAGGTGTCCGTGTACAAGTGTCGCCTGAGGATGGGCGAGTACCTTGCCCAGCGGATACTGGAGCGGTATGCCGGGAACGATCACGACATCGACGTGGTCGTGCCGATTCCGGATACGGGGCGGACGGCCGCTCTCCCTCTCGCCTACCAGCTTAACGTCAAGTATCGGGAGGGTTTCATCAAGAACCGCTACATCGGGCGGACGTTCATCATGCCGGGTCAGAGTCAGCGCCGGAAATCCGTACGCCAGAAGCTGAACGCCGTGGATCTCGAGCTGCGTGGCAAAAACGTGCTGCTGGTGGAGGACTCCATCGTTCGCGGAACCACCATGCAGCACGTCATCCAGATGGCGCGGGATGCCGGGGCGAAAAAGGTCTACATGGCATCTGCGGCACCGCCCATCCGGTTTCCAAACGTTTACGGCATCGACATGCCGACGCCTAAGGAGTTCGTCGCCTACGACCGGACCGTCGAGGAGGTCCGCGAGTTCATCGGCGCCGACTGGCTCGTTTACCAGGAACTGGAAGATCTGGTGGCGAGCGCCCGGGAGGGCAATCCGACCATCTCCCAGTTCGAATGCTCGGTCTTCGATGGCCATTATGTGACCGGTGACGTCGACGCCGGCTATCTGGAGAGAATATCGTTGCATCGAAGTGACCAGATGAAACAGCGCCGGGATGCGGAAATCAACGCCGATCAGACGGTCATCGAGCTACACAACCACGCCTGAGGCCAAGGACCTGATCCAGGCCCTCCTGTCCGCTCTCAACACCGTCCTTCTGGGCAAAGAGACCCAGGTCAAGCTGGCGCTCGGCTGCCTCTTTGCCCGGGGTCATCTGCTCATCGAGGACCTGCCCGGGATGGGCAAGACGCTGCTCTCCCACGCGCTCGCGAAGGTGCTCGGGTTGAGCTACAACCGCATTCAGTTCACCAGTGACGTGCTTCCGGGCGACATCATCGGAACGTCCATCTTCGAACGGGACACCGGCGGGTTTCGTTTCATCGAGGGGCCTCTCTTTGCCCAGCTGGTCCTTGCAGACGAGATCAACCGCGCGACGCCCAAGAGCCAGAGCGCGCTCCTAGAGGCCATGGAGGAGCGGCAGGTCACCATCGAGGGTAAGACCCGGTCGCTGCCCGAACCGTTCTTCGTGATCGCGACTCAGAACCCCACCACTCAGACGGGCACCTTCCCGCTGCCCGAGTCTCAGCTGGACCGCTTCCTGATGCGTATCGAGCTCGGGTACCCGGAACCCGATGCTGAGAGGGAGCTTCTGCGAGGGGGAGACCGGCGCGCCGTGCTCGAGGGGCTCGAACCGGTTTCGGACCTGGAAGGGCTTCGCGCCCTGCAGCGAGCGGTGGACGAGGTGAAGGTCTCGGATCTGCTGATCGAGTACGTGCAGCGGCTGGTGGCGCACAGCCGTCGTGGATCGGAGTTCGCCTTCGGGCTTTCGCCTCGCGGCGCCCTGGCCCTGCTGCACGGCGCCCGGGCCTGGGCGCTCATCAACGATCGCAGCCATGTGGTTCCGGAAGACGTGCAGGCCGTGCTGCCCAGCGTGGTGGAGCACCGGCTGCGAGAAGCTGCCGACTTCTCGGGTCACGGGGGCGGCGCGCTCGCGCAGAAGCTGCTGTCGAGCGTTGACGTCGTAGGCTAGCATCCGTGGCCGACACAGCCGCTCACGCCTTCGTTGGGCAACGGTTCGGGCGCTGGCTCGACAGACGCATCCCGCCTGGTTCGCGTATCACGCTCAGTCAGCGAAACGTTTTCATCTTTCCGACCCCGACGGGGTTCGTTTTCGGCGGTCTGCTCATCCTGCTTGTCCTCGGCGCCATCAACTATCAGGCGAGCCTGGTCTACGGCGTCGCCTTCCTGCTCGGCAGCGTCTTCCTGATGACCATTCTCTACACGTTCCGCAATCTGTCGGGGCTCAGCCTGGAGCTGGTCAGCACGCGCGCCGGGTTCGTCGGCGAGGCGGTGGAGTTCAGCGTTCGCGTGGTGCGTCCAAAAGGCGCCGGGCGCGAGGGGATTCAGCTGGGATGGCCGAACGGCATCAAGCAGTGGGCCGAGCTCTATGAGCAGGAGGCCGATACCTTGCGGTTGTACGTGAAGGGTGAGCGACGAGGATATCTCAACCCCGGGCGGCTGCTCGTCGAGACCTACTACCCCCTCGGATTGCTTCGGGCGTGGACGTGGGTAGACCTCGACGCCCGGGCCCTCGTTTATCCCAAGCCCATCTTCCAGGACTTCCCTCTTTCGGAGCAGGGGCGCCGGGACGAAGGCGAGCTCATCGATCCCCTGGGCAGCGAGGACTTCACGGACATAAAGGGCTACCAGCCCGGAGATCCGATAAAGCACATCATCTGGCGCTCGTACGCGCGATCGAACGACGTCATGGTGAAGCGGTATGCCAGCTATCTCGAGCCCAGGCTCTGGCTGGATCTGGAGACCGTCGCCGGGCCGCTGGAAGAGCGTTTGAGCCGTCTCACGGGCATGGCACTGACGGCCACCCGCCTGGAGCGGGAGTTCGGTCTGAGGCTGGGGGGGTTGGAAATCAAGCCCGCCACAGGTGAGACGCATCTCGAGCAGGTGCTCAGGGAGCTGGCCCTCCATGGCATCCGCGAGAGCTAGTTCCGGCGTAGGCTTCGCCTACCAGATTCCCCGCAACAGCCTGGCGCTGCTGATGTTCGCGCAGGTCGTGGTGGTATTGCCCTTTGCGCTGCAGCTCTCCCCCTGGATCATTGCCGTTGGCCTGTTCTGCGGCTACTGGCGCGCGGGCGTCTACCAGGGCCGGTGGAGCTATCCGCATCGATGGGTGAAAGCCTTGCTGGTGCTGGCGTCCGTGGTTGGCGTGGCCGTGAGCGGTGCGGGGGCGTTCAGCCTGGAGGCGGCGGCTTCGCTGCTCATCCTGGCGTTCGCTCTCAAGCTCATCGAGATGAAGAGCCGCCGCGACGCCTATCTGGTGATCTTTCTCGCTTACTTCGTGATCGCCACGCAGTTTCTCTTCGATCAGTCCATCCTGGTGGCCGTCTACGAGCTGGGGGCCATCTGCGTGGTCACGGCCGCCATGATCGGCCTGAACCAGCTGCACACGCGCGTGCGCCCGCTGGCTTCGTTGCGCGACGCCTCCAAGCTGGTGCTCCAGGCGCTGCCTTTCACCCTGGTGCTGTTTCTCCTTTTTCCGCGCATCGCGCCGCTGTGGACGGTGCCTCTACCTACCGCGGGGAAGACGGGCATCACGGACGTGGTCAAGCCCGGCGCGATCGCCGCTCTGACCCAGTCGGACGAGCTGGCGTTCAGGGTCGTGTTCGAAGGCGAGATCCCGCGTTATCGCGACCTGTACTGGCGCGGGCTCGTCTACTCGGAATTCGAGGACGGCGCCTGGTCCGTCGGGCCCGAGCTGCCCGCAGTGCCGAGCTCGCTCAGGCCCGAGCCCGGGAGGGGCGAAGTCGCCTACGAGGTTCTGCTCGAGCCGACCATGAGCGACTGGCTTTTCGCCCTGGACACCGCATTTCCGCGTTCGGCCGGCGTTGCGTCGACCCAGGATTATCGGCTGCGGGCGCGCGACCCGATCCTGTCCGTCTTCCGATACGGCGTGGCGTCCTATCCGGACTTCGTGATGGACGAGCGGCTGACCGGCCGCCTGATCACGCGTGAAACGAGGATCGATCTCCAGGACAGCCCCAGAGCGGTGGCGTTGGCCAGATCGCTGCACGACGGCGACGATGAGCGCTTTGTCGACGCCGTGCTCGAACTGATTCGCCAGGAGCCCTTTCGCTACACGCTGAACCCTCCCAGGCTGCCTGACGCGGGCAGTATCGATGCGTTCTGGTTCGAGTCTCGCGCCGGCTTCTGCACGCACTACGCGGGGGCGTTCGTCTATCTCATGCGGTCCGTTGGGATCCCGGCGCGCATGGTGGGTGGCTATCAGGGCGGTGAGATCAACCCGATCAGCAATCACCTCATGGTGAGGCAGTACGACGCTCATGCCTGGGCGGAAGTTTGGTTGCGCGGCAAAGGCTGGCAGCGCGTCGATCCCACGGCGGCCGTGGCCCCGGAGCGCATCGAGCGGGGGCTCTCGGCTGCGCTATCGGCCAACGATCGCGCGAGGCTGTCGGCGCTGACGAGCGCAAGGCTCGGCGCCTGGAGCACCCTGGCGGACATGCTGTACTGGGTAGATTCGCTGGAGCATCGCTGGAACCTCTGGGTGATTGGCTACGATTCCCGCTTCCAGGCCGGATTTCTCGAGCGCCTGCTCGGCAAGGTCACGCCAGGCCGCACGGGTCTGGTGATGCTTGCCGGCGGTGTCGCAAGCATCGGCCTCGTCGCCGTCTTCCTCTTCTGGCGCAGGCGCCCCCGCAAACGGCACCCGGTCGAGCGCATGTTCCTGCGCTTTGCCGGAAAAGTTTCCGGCTACGGCCTGCAGCGAAATCCCCAAGAGTCGCCGGGTGCTTTCGTCCGCCGGGCAGCCCGCAATGCCGGATGGCGGGACGAGCAGGCGGATCAGATCGTCGCCCAATTGAATGCGCTTCTGTACAATCCGGCCGTCTCCTGGGGCCGCGCAGAGGTCGCGTCGCTTGCCGCGCAGCTCCGGCGGCTTCAGTTCAGATTGGCCTTTGCATCTGCGAGGTAGCGACATCGTCATGACGGCCACGCGCCGCAGCACCCCCTGTGTCGGCATATGCTCGACGACCTACGGCGACCTGGTCTGCCGCGGGTGCAAGCGGTTCGCCCACGAGATCGTCAGCTGGAACGCCTTCGATGTGGACCAGCGTGAGGCCGTCTGGAGCCGTCTCGAGGAGCTGCGAACCGGCGCCATCGCCCGATGCCTGCGCGTCCTCGACGAGGAGCGGCTGATCGCCGAAGCCGAAGCCGTGCGGGTCCCCCAGGCCGCGCAGAGAGAGCTGCTGGACCTGGCCTATGAAGCGCTCAGGAGGTGGCGCGATCGCGACGCGCCCCCGGAGCGGCTGGGCGTGGAGGCCCTTGCCGGGGCAGACACGGCGCAGGATCTGATTCGCCAGATCGACCGTGAGTTCTACAGCCGGTCGCTCGCCCACTACGAGCGCAGCTTCAAGATCGCCGCTCAATGAGCGCCACGCTGTGAGCGCCACGCTGTGAGCGCCACCCGAAGCCGCGCGAAACCCGAGGATGCCGCCGAGTTTCTCAAGTGCTCGACACCGGTGCTGTGGTTCGAGCAGGCGGCCGGGAACCTCGAGACTCTGCTCGTCGACCACGCCAATTGCGAGAAGAAGGCGGCGGGCACCGCGCTCAGTCTCATCTATCGCTACGTGGATCGGCCCGAGCTGCTGCAGCGGCTGTCCCGTCTCGCCCGGGAGGAGCTTCGTCACTTCGAGCAGGTGCACGCGCTGATGTGCTCCATGGGCATCGCCTATCACGCGCTGGCTCCCGGCCGCTACGCGGCCAGCCTGATGCAGCAGGTCAGGACCCACGAGCCGGCCCGGCTCGTTGACACCCTCCTGATTGGCGCCATCGTGGAGGCCCGATCCTGTGAGCGGTTTGCCGGGCTCGTGGACGTGCTTCCTGGCGGGGTCGGCGAGCTGTACGCGGCTCTGATGGTCTCGGAAGCGCGCCATTTCAGGGGATACCTGGATCTAGCGCAGAGGTACGGCGACGGTTCGCTGGAGGAGAGGCTCGATCATCTGTTGGGCTTCGAGTCCGAGCTCGCGTCAGGTCCGGACACTCAGTTCAGGTTCCATAGCGGCCCGATAGCGGGAAACATTCCAGCGCAGTGACGGTGTCCTGCTCGCGCAGCAGCCACCCGCAATGCTCCCAGGAGCCGAGCACGTAACGGGTTCCCCAGTCCCCCGGGTGAACGCCGGGGCGATGGGTATGACCATGTATTAGCCGCCTGGCCCCGTACTCCTTGACCGTCCGATCCACCTCGTCAGCCGAGACGTCCATGATGTTCTCTGCCTTGTTGGCGTTGCTCAGGCGGCTCTGCTCGCGCATCTGGGCAGCAAGCCCGCGCCGCTCCTCCAGCGGGCGTGCCAGCACGTCCTGCTGCCACGCCTCGGAGCGCAGAACGCGGCGCATGGCCTGATAGGCCTCGTCATCGATGCAGAAGGCGTCCCCATGGGCGATCAGGGTGTCGGGGTCGATCAGACAGGGATCCTCGACCAGGCAGCATCCGATTTCCGCTGCGAACCGCTCGCCGAGCAGGAAGTCCCTGTTGCCTCGCATGACGTGCAGACTGGTCTGCTCGCCGGCGTACTTCAGCGCTGCGCGAAGCGCGGTAGCCAACGGTGAGTCGTCGTCGTCACCAACCCACGCTTCGCACAGGTCGCCAAGAATGAAAATGGCGTCGGCGCGAGGCGCCTCGTGCCGCAGCAGAGCCGCAAGCGTTGCGAACTGCGGCTCGCTTTCATCCGAAAGATGAAGGTCCGAGATGTAGATCCGGTGCAAGGGTTCAGTCCGATCCGTCGGCTGCGGCGAGGGTGTTCTGAAGCATGGCCACCCGCGTCATGGGCCCCACGCCGCCGGGCACGGGCGTGACCCAGCTGGCGACTTCCATCGCCTCGTCGAACACCACGTCTCCCCGAAGCTTGCCGTCCTCACCCCGGGTAATGCCGACGTCGATCACGATGGCGCCGGGTTTGATCCAGTCGCCCCCGACGAGCCCGGGCTTGCCCACGGCAGACACCAGGATGTCGGCCGACCGGGCTGAGGCCCGGGCGTCGCGGGAGAATTTGTGCGCGGTCGTCACCGTGCATCCGGCCAGCAGGAGCTCCAGGCCCATCGGTCGGCCGACGTGATTGGAGGCGCCGAGAATGGTTGCGTCCAGGCCGCGAATCGGGACACCGGTGACCTCCAGGAGCTGCATGATGCCTTTTGGCGTGCCAGGTCGCAGCACGGGTCTGCGCAGGGCGAGACGGCCGATGTTGTAGGGATGAAAGCCGTCAACGTCCTTGAGAGGGTCGATCCGGTCGATGATCCGGTGACTGTCGATGTGGGCGGGAAGCGGGAGCTGGACCAGTATGCCATCGATGGACGGGTTTGCGTTGAGGGCAACGATGCGTTCCTCGAGGTCCTGCTGGGTGACGTTCTCGGACAGATGCTGCACCACGGAGTGGAACCCGACTTCCTCGCAGTCCCGACTCTTGTGACGCACGTAGACCTCCGAGGCTGGATCGTTTCCGACCAGAATGACCGCAAGGCCCGGTGGTCTCCCGCCGGATTCGAGCCGCTCCTGCACCGCCGCCGCCAGGTCTGCTCTGAGCGATTTCGCCAGACTTTTGCCGTCGAGGATGGAGGCTGTCACGTCACCCGGATTCCGCTTGCCTGTAGGCCCCCATATTACAACGAACCGGCCTCAGACCGGCCAACCCCGACCGCCGATCGACCCGTTCAGGGCCCGGCGTCTGCGTTTGACGGCTCAGAACACCACCAGTATCATCGCGCCGCTTCGGGCGCGGGTTGTGCAACAGCCACTTCGGGGTATAGCGCAGTCTGGTAGCGCGCCTGCTTTGGGAGCAGGATGTCGGGAGTTCAAATCTCTCTACCCCGACCAATTTCTCATCGAGAATGCGCCCGTAGCTCAACTGGATAGAGCATCGGCCTTCTAAGCCGAGGGTTGAAGGTTCGAGTCCTTCCGGGCGTACCAGACTCGTATCGAGCGGCTCGATGGTTCGGTTAGAATGGCGCCGCCCAGCGGTCGGGTGAAAGACCAGGCTACGGTGGACGTAGCTCAGTTGGTAGAGCTCCGGGTTGTGATCCCGGCGGTCGTGGGTTCGAGCCCCATCGTCCACCCCATTTCAACCCCAGGGCGGCAGTTAAAGGTAGCGGCAAGCACGGCAGACAGATGCATATTTCCGTTGAGACCATGAGCGGCCTCGAGCGCCGGTTGACCATCTCGGTTCCGTCGCAGACATTCGAAGGTCAGATCACCGAAAGGCTGAACCGAGCCGCACAGCAGGTGCGTCTGCCGGGTTTCAGAGCCGGAAAGGTGCCCATGAAGGAGGTGCGCCGCCGTTTCGGGCCGGCGGTAAGGGCGGAGGTGGCTGGTGAGCTGATGCAGTCGAGCTTCGTGGAAGCCGTCCGTCAGGAGGAACTGGCGCCGGCCGGGTCGCCCAACCTCGAAGTCGTGAAAATGTCGCCAGGTATCGACTTCGAGTTCACCGCTACTTTCGAAGTGTTTCCGAAGATCGAGCTGGCGGATTTGAGCGGCGTGCACATCAACAGGCCCAACGCCCAGATCACCGAGCTCGACGTGGACGAGATGGTGGAGCGCCTTCGGGAGCAGCGTAAGGAGTGGGTGGCCGTGGATCGCGGTGCTGAGGACGGCGACCGGGTCACGATCGATTTTGCGGGGCGCATCGACGACGAGGCATTCGAGGGCGGCTCGGGAGAAGACGTGACCTTCATCGTGGGCGCGGGGCAGATGATCGAGGATTTCGATCACGGCGTGCGCGGCATGCAGGCGGGAACCGATGGTGAGTTTCAGGCAACGTTTCCTGACGACTACCGGGCCGAGGAGCTGCGCGGCAAGCAAGCGACCTTCAGCGTTACCGTCAAGGAAGTTACCGAGGGCAAGCTTCCCGAGCTGGACGATGAGTTTTTTGCGGCGTTCGGCATCGAAGAAGGAGGCGTGGACGCGTTTCGGGAAGACGTTCGCAACAACATGCAGCGCGAACTCGACAACGCGGTTGCCAGCCAGGTCAAAACCCAGGTAATGGATCAGCTCAACGAGCTTCACACGGTCCAGTTGCCCAAGGCCGTGGTCAAGCAGGAAATCGAAGCGCTCAAGGCCCAGATGCTGCAGCAGTTTCAGATGCCGGGTACCGCTGCGGGCGGTCTGCCTGACCTTCCCGACGAGCTGTTCGCCGAGCAGGCGCAACGTCGGGTTGCCGTTGGTCTCATCGTCAGCGAGCTGGTGTCCAGAAAAAGCCTGGAAGCCGACGCCGACAAGGTGCGGGCCCGGATCCAGAGCATCGCCGAGCAGTACGCCGAGCCGCAGCAGGTCATCAACTGGTACTACGGCAACGAAGACCAGTTGCGCCAGATTGAGATGGCCGTCTTAGAGGAGCAGGTCATCGACGAAGTTATGGAACAAGCCGCAGTAGAGGCCGTCGAGAGCAGCTACAATGACATCATTTCGGGTCGAGCCTTCGCGGCGCCGGAAGCGGAGCCCGACGAAGAGGCGACGGAAACCTCAGGGAGAATCGAATGAGCCAGATTGGTGACGCCAACATTCCCGAAATCACTAACCTGGGCCTGGTGCCCATGGTTGTTGAGCAATCTGCACGTGGCGAGCGGGCGTTCGACATCTATTCCCGCCTTCTGAAGGAACGCATCGTGTTCATGGTCGGTCCCGTGGAGGACAACGTGGCCAACCTCGTGGTGGCGCAGCTGCTGTTCCTCGAGTCGGAAAATCCGGACAAAGACATACATCTTTACATTAACTCCCCGGGGGGATCCGTCACCGCTGGATTGTCCATTTACGACACGATGCAGTTCATCCGCTGCGACGTCAGCACCATGTGCATCGGGCAGGCGGCCAGCATGGGCGCCTTCCTCCTCGCGGCCGGAGCAAAAGGCAAGCGATATGCGCTTCCGAACTCCCGCATGATGCTGCATCAGCCGTCGGGTGGCGGCCGCGGCGTAGCGGCCGACATCGAGATTCAGGCCAAGGAAATATTGCTCATGCGGGAGCAGCTGAACCGGCTTCTGGCGGATCACACCGGTCAGAGCGTGGAGCGAATTGCAACGGATACGGATCGGGACTACTGGATGAGCCCCGACCAGGCGGCTGAATACGGTCTGGTGGATATGGTGCAGCGACCACGCAGCGATGTCGCGAAGGCTGTCAACGAGTAAGGGGATCGAAAAGCCGCTTGCATCTGAGCCACATGGCAAGACTTGCATTATCATTTCTGAAATCGCAAGGTAGCGAAGGTCAAAAGCACGCAGCGCCAGGGTGCGGCGTGGTTCGGCGGAGACAGGCAGCAGACGAGGTTTTCTATGTCCGACCAAAGCGGTAAGGGCGACGACTCAGGCAAATTGCTCTACTGCTCTTTCTGTGGAAAGAGCCAGCATGAGGTTCGCAAGCTCATTGCCGGGCCATCGGTGTTCATCTGCGATGAGTGCGTGGAACTTTGCAACGACATCATCCGTGAGGAGGTGTCGGAAGGCGGCGCCGCCAAGGAGAGCGATCGCCTGCCCGTACCTCAGGAGATCAAGGATATCCTGAACCAGTACGTCATCGGCCAGGAGCATGCCAAAAAGGTTCTTTCCGTGGCGGTCTACAACCACTACAAGCGGCTGAACTACACGGGCAAGAAGGACGATGTCGAGCTGTCGAAGTCCAACATCCTCCTCATCGGGCCCACGGGTAGCGGGAAGACGCTGCTCGCCGAGACCCTGGCGCGACTGCTAGACGTTCCCTTCACCATCGCGGACGCAACGACGTTGACCGAGGCGGGCTACGTCGGCGAGGACGTCGAAAACATCATTCAGAAGCTGCTGCAGAAGTGCGACTACGACGTCGAGCGCGCTCAGGTGGGCATCGTCTACATCGACGAGATCGACAAGATTTCGCGAAAGTCTGACAACCCCTCCATCACTCGCGACGTGTCGGGTGAGGGCGTGCAGCAGGCCCTGCTCAAGCTGATCGAGGGCACCGTCGCGTCGGTGCCGCCCCAGGGCGGCCGCAAGCATCCGCAGCAGGAGTTCCTGCAGGTCGACACCTCGAACATCCTCTTCATCTGCGGTGGGGCTTTCGCCGGTCTGGACAAGGTCATCACTGACCGGTCGGATAAGTCGGGCATCGGATTCGGTGCTCAGGTGAAAGGCGAGGAGGACCGGAAGTCCATCGGCGAAACGCTGCGCCGTGTGGAGCCGGAAGATCTGATCCGCTACGGGCTTATCCCAGAGTTCGTCGGCCGCCTGCCCGTGGTCGCCACCTTAGAGGAACTGGATACGGACGCGCTGGTCCAAATCCTCACGGAGCCGAAGAACGCCCTGACCAAGCAGTACACGAAGCTGTTTGAGATGGAAGGCGTGGAAGTGGACTTCCGTGAGGACGCACTGCGCGCGGTTGCCCAGAAGGCCATGGAACGCAAAACGGGCGCCCGGGGCCTGAGGTCGATTCTGGAGTCGGTCCTGCTCGACACCATGTATGACCTGCCTTCTTCGGACTCGGTGACCAAGGTGGTCATCGACGAGAGCGTCATCAAAGGCGAAAGCGAGCCGATGCTGATGTACGAGAACGTCGAAAAGGCGCAGGCCGCTCCGAAGGAGTGAAGACAGGCCTGCCCGGAGCGGCACCATCCTAGCCACCGGCGACTACGCTGGTCGGCAACGCCAGCCATTTATGGCGTATCTGATTGCCCACAACTTTCACAGAGGGCTTTTTCATGGTGACAGTAGCTGATACTACCCGAGTGCCCGTGCTTCCCCTTCGCGACATGGTGGTCTACCCCCATGGGGTGCACCCTCTCTTCGTGGGCACGGAAAGCTCCATCAAGGCGCTGGACGCCGCCATGGCTGACGACAAGCAGATCCTTCTGGTTGCCAAGCGCGACGCCGAGGTGGAATCGCCCGGAGCCGAAGATCTCTTTGCCGTTGGAACCGTCGCGACGATCCTGCAGTTGCTGAAGCTTCCCGACGGCACCGTCAAGGTCCTCGTTGAAGGAGGGGAGCGGGCTCGCCTGCTCCAGCTCGATCAGGAGGAGGACTTCCTCGTCGCGAGCGTCGAGCTCGTTGCCGAACCCGTTGTCGAAGCCAGGGAGTCCGAGGCGCTGGTTCGAACCCTGATGAGCCAGTTCGAGCAGTACGTCAAGGTCAGCAAGAAGGTGCCCCAGGAAGTGCTCTCCTCGCTGTCCAGCATCGACGACCCGGCGAGACTTGCCGACACCGTTGCCGCGCAGATGGCGCTGAAGATCGACGACAAGCAGGGGATTCTCGAGGCGTTCGAGCTCAAGGAGCGGATGGACGCCCTGCTAGTGCTCATGGACTCGGAGATCGACACCCAGCAGCTGGAGAAGCGTATTCGCGGGCGCGTCAAGAAGCAGATGGAAAAGAGCCAGCGCGAGTACTACCTCAACGAGCAGATGAAGGCCATTCAGAAGGAGCTGGGCGACCTTGAAGAAGCCCCGAACGAGTTCGAGGCCCTGGAGGCGCGAATCGAAGAGCAGGGGATGTCGAAAGAGGCTCGGGAGAAAGCCCTGGCCGAGCTCGGCAAGCTGAAGCTGATGTCGCCGATGTCGGCCGAAGCCACGGTGGTGAGGAGCTATCTGGACTGGATGCTCAGCATTCCCTGGAAAAAACGCTCTCGCGTTCGAAACGATCTGGCAGCGGCGCAGCGCATTCTCGATGAGGATCACTACGGTCTGGAGGAGGTCAAAGACCGGATCATCGAGTACCTCGCGGTTCAGTCCAGGGTCCGCAAGATCAAAGGGCCCGTGCTCTGCCTTGTCGGCCCACCTGGCGTGGGCAAAACGTCCCTGGGTGAAAGCATTGCCCGCGCGACCAACCGGAAGTTCGTCCGCATGGCGCTGGGCGGCGTCCGTGACGAAGCCGAGATACGCGGGCACCGGCGCACCTACATCGGTTCGCTGCCCGGTAAGATTCTGCAGAAGATGGCCAAGGCTGGTGTTCGCAATCCTCTGTTCCTGCTCGACGAGGTCGACAAGATGGGCATGGACCTTCGCGGCGACCCCGCCAGCGCGCTGCTCGAGGTGCTGGATCCCGAGCAGAACAACAGTTTCAACGATCACTACCTCGAGGTGGACTACGATCTATCCGACGTGTTCTTCATCTGCACCTCGAACTCGATGAACATACCGGCCGCCTTGCTGGACCGCATGGAGATCATTCGTCTGCCGGGGTACACGGAAGACGAGAAGCTCAACATCGCCAAGCGCTATCTCGTACCCAAGCAGATGAAGCTCAACGGCCTTTCCGAGGCTGAGCTCGAGATCGGTGACGGCGCCATCGTTCACCTGATCCGCTACTACACGAGAGAAGCCGGCGTTCGCGGGTTGGAGCGGGAAATCGCGAAGCTCGCTCGCAAGGTGGTCAAGCAGCAGTCTCTTGAAGGCAAAGGGAGAGGCAAAGGCAAAAAGGGAACGATCACCGTCGACGAGTTGCAGATTGAAGATTACAACGGCGTTCGAAAGTTCAGCTACGGGCTGGCAGAGACCGAGAACCAGATCGGCATCGTCACCGGTCTCGCCTGGACCCAGGTAGGGGGCGAGCTGCTGAACATCGAGGCCGTGGCGGTTCCCGGAAAAGGCCGCCAGACCAGAACCGGGTCTCTTGGCGACGTGATGCAGGAGTCCATCCAGGCGGCGCTGACCTTCGTCCGCAGCCGGTCGGCCATTCTCGGCGTCAGGAAGGATTTCCACGAGAAGTTCGATCTGCACATTCACGTTCCCGAAGGCGCGACCCCCAAGGATGGACCCAGTGCCGGCATCGGTATGTGCACCGCGCTCGTTTCCGTGCTGACCGGCATCCCCGTGCGCGCCGATGTTGCCATGACCGGCGAAATTACTCTGCGCGGCCAGGTATTGCCCATCGGCGGCCTCAAGGAGAAGCTGCTGGCCGCTCATCGTGGCGGGGTCAAACACGTGATCATTCCGGCGGAGAATGAGCGGGATCTCAAGGAGATACCCGAGAATGTCAAAGAGAAGCTGACCATTCATCCGGTGAAGTGGATGGACGACGTTCTAGAGATTGCCCTGGAACGCATGCCCGAGCCACGGCTCGACGAAGAAGAGTCGAGCGAAAAGCCGATCTCGGAGGTCGCTTCCCAGGATGGCGAGCTGCCCATCAATCCGCACTGAAACCCACGATTTACCGGGCTTTCAAGCTTGCAGGCCCGTAACCGTGTTGGTATAAAACCGGCGTCGCCACGCCTGAATTGGCAGCGTTTCTAGGCCATGCTGGCGATAGCAAACCACATCATTGAGGGGCCGATTGTGAACAAAACCGAACTAATTGATCGTATCGCCGAGTCCGCCGACATTTCCAAAGCCGCCGCCGGCAGGGCTCTGGACGCAGCCATTGACGCCATCACCGACTCGCTCAAGCAGGCCGACCCGGTTTCGCTGGTGGGCTTTGGAACGTTCACAGTGCGTGACCGCGCCGCGCGCACGGGCAGAAACCCGCAGACGGGTGCGGAGATCCAGATCGCTGCCGCTCGCGTACCCGCCTTCAAGCCAGGCAAGGCGTTGAAAGGCGCACTGAACTAGACCGTCCAACACTTGCCCGGAATTAAGGCGCAGCACTGCGCCTTTTTTTCTTTTCGCTGCCGAGACGCGTAGGCGCGTTAATCGTCCTCTGAAGGAGTTCGTAAATGCTGCAGAAGCTGCGTGATCAGACCCAGAGCTTCGGCTTCAAGGTCCTGGCCGGCGTGATGATCTTCGTGCTGGCCGTGTTTGGCTTCGGGGCGTTCAACCTGTTCGTGAATTCCGATCCCGAAGTTGCCAGCGTGAACGGCGAGGAGATCACCCAGAGCGAGCTGCTGGTAGCCATGGAGCGCGAGCAGGGGAGGATTGCGGCGCAGTTCGGTGAAGGCTTTGACCCCAGCCTGATCGACGGCGCACGTCTACAGGCCGCCGTGCTGGATCAGCTGATTGCCAGGCAGCTGCTGGGGCAGGCCGTGGACGAGCTCGGTTTCGGCGTGTCCCAGAGTCGCGTGGACGAAGCGGTCACCGCGAACCCCGCCTTTCAGGTAGACGGCCGATTCGACGCCGAGCTCTACAAGAGACGGGTACGTCAGCTGCGCTACACGCCCCAGCAGTTCCACAGAGAAACGGGTGCCCTCATGGCTCTGGAACAGCTTCGGCGAGGGCTTACCGAAACGGCTTTCCTGACGGACTGGGAAGTGAGGCAGAGCGCGCGGCTGCTGAGTCAGAAGCGGGACATTGCTTACCTGGCGTTCACCGAAGACGACTTTCTGCCTCTCGTCGAGGTTTCCGACGAGGAGGTCGCAACGCGCTACGCCGAGAACGAGCTGGAATACCGCACCGAGGAGACCGTCGACGTCGAGTATCTCGAGCTCAGTGCAGAAGGGCTGGTGAACGACGAGTCCATCTCGGTGAGCGAGGCCGCCATCGAGGAAACCTATGCGGCGGATTCGGCGGAGGCTCTTTCCGGCGATCGCCGACAGGCGCGCCACATCCTGCTGGAAGTTGGCGCCAGCCGGACGGCGGAGCAGGCCGAGAACGAGCTCAACGCGGTGCGAGAGCGAATCGTGGGCGGCGCGGACTTCGCGTCCCTGGCCGAGGAGCTCAGCGAGGATCCTGGATCGGCCGCGCTGGGCGGCGATCTCGGGATGGTGGCCAAGGGCATTTTCGATCCGGCGTTCGAGCAAGCGCTCTGGGAGCTCGAGGTCGGCGAGATTTCCGAGCCGGTCAGAACCGACTTTGGCTACCACCTGATCCAGCTGGACGCCGTCGACGTGCGGGAGCTGCCGCCGCTGTCCGAGCAACGCGATGACATCGAGCTGCGGCTGCGGCGGGAACAGGCCGAAGAGCTCTTCTCCGAGCGTCTGCGCGAGTTCGACAATCTGGCTTTCGAGCAACCCGACGGTCTCGAGGGTATCGCCGCGGCCCTGGCGCTGGAGACTCAGTCGGTGGCCGGCGTATCACGTTCGCGGGGCGACGGTGTTTTCGCCAACGCGTCCTTGAGGGATGCGGTATTCGCCAGCGAGGTTCTGGACAACGGCTACAACACACAGGCGGTAGCGCTGACGGACAACCGCGCGGTGGTCGCCCGCGTCAAGGCCCGATACGAGCCGGAGGCGATTCCCCTGGATGACGTTCGCGATGACATACGCGCGGCCATCGCGTCGGAAAAGGCGCGGGTTGCGCTCAGACAAGCCCAGCAGAACGCGCTGGCGCGCGTTCGTTCCGGCGAGAGCGTTTCCGCGGTGGCCGACGACTACGGCCTGGGTTGGCAGACCTTCGAACTCGTCAGCCGCAGCTCGGCCGACGCCCCGCGAGCCGTTCTCTCGGCGGCCTTCAGCCTGCCACGGCCCGGTGAGCGGGAGAAGAGCGTGGGTGAAGCCACGCTCGATGACGGCTCCGTTGCGGTGGTCACCGTTACCCGTGTGGTCGACGGGGATGTTTCCGTGATGGCGGAAAGAGAGATCGAAAGCATGCGCGGCTTCCTGGGAAATCGCGTGGCTTCTCTGGATTTCGCGGGGCTGACGACCACTCTGGAAAGGGAAGCGTCGATCAGCACGCCGTAGGTCGACCCCGTCCGGCGGCCGGCTGGTCAGTTACTGTCCAGCCGCTACGTTGACGTGCAGTTTCAGCGACTGGCCGGGCTGCAGGTAGTTGTCCACGTCCAGCTGGTTCCACTGCGCGATCTCGCTGACCCGCACGTTGAAGCGAGCGGCGATGCGCGCCAGCGAGTCGCCCTTGCGCACGCCGTAGCGCACCGTGCGAATTACTTCCCGTCCGTCTTCTCCCGCAGCGGGCGTCGAGCGCTGAGCGCCGGGAATGGTGAGAGTCTGGCCTACCTTCAGCAGGTCCTTGGGCCCCACGTGATTGGCTTTCATGATGCGCGTCATCGAAACCCCGTGCGCCCGACTGATGGTCCACAGGGAATCTCCGGGCTGCACCGCGTATTCCAGTCCTTTCTGAGCGCGGCTGCGGGGACTGCGGCTGGGGGCCGAATCCGATTTGGGAATGTACATAGCCTGGCCGGCACGAATTGAGGAGCCCGTCAGATTGTTCACCCGTCGCAAGGTGGCCGTGTCCGTTCGGTGACGGTGGGCGATTTCGCTGAGGGTGTCTCCGTCTGCCACCTTGATCCGCAGCCACTGGACCCGCTCGCCAGCGGGAACGGCCGCAAGGGCCGCCTGGCTCAGTGCTGGTTCAAGTGCGGGAATCATCAGCCGGTGAGGACCATCCGGCGGCGTCGACCACTGGTTCAGGGCCGGATTCCAGTCGTAGAGCGCGTCGAGATCCATGGAAAGGGTGTCGGCTGCCTTGGCGAGGTCGAACTGTCCCTGCGTGTCGACGGCCACGAACGGCACGTCCGGCGAAAGCTCGGGCAGCGTCAGGCCGTAAGCCTCGGGGTCGGTTACCACCGCTGCCAACGCCAGCAGGCGCGGCACGTACATCTGGGTTTCCCGGGGCAGAGCCATCTCCCAGAAGGTGGCCCCCGGTGCGGCTTTCCGCTGAGCGCGGCGGACGTTGCCCTCTCCAGCGTTGTAGCCCGCGACGGCAACATGCCAGTCCTCGAAAAGCAGATGAAGATATTCGAGGTAGTCGAGGGCGGCTTGAGTAGCCGCGATGGGATCCCGACGGCCGTCGTACCACCAGTTTCGCTGCAGCCCGAATCGCTTCGCCGTGGCGGGGATGAACTGCCACAGACCGGCGGCGCCGCCGTGAGAAAACGCATACGGGTCGAGCGCGCTCTCCACGATGGGGAGCAGGGCGAGCTCACCGGGAAGCTCCCGAGCGGCCACCTCCCCGTGAATGTAGGCGAGGAACCGCTCCATTCGGGGTTTCAGATTGTGCAGGTAGCGCGGATTCTCGCGCAGCCAGCGCAGCTCCTGCTGCACGCGTTTCTGGTCGAGGCTGTGGGCCAGCTCAAAGCGCTCGCGGATGTCGCGCCACAGATCGGGTTTCAGCTCGTAGGTGAGCGTCGGCTCGATGACGGGAGGCGGAACCGCGACGGGCGGGGGAGGCTCGGCGGCCGCGGTTTCGGCCGCTTCGGGGATGGGATTGGTCTGGCACCCCACGAGCGACGCCAGGATCACAAACATCAGCGTGCGCAGGGTCGAGGCAAACCGAACGACAGGTGCGGTTGCGGTCATCGAGTGGTGCCTTCAGAATGATCCTTCAACTTTGCGGTATCCCTGTGCGATTGGCAAGATCCTTGCGTCATCAGATGTCCGCCTGGCTGGCTACACCGGTCGGTGAGCGCCTCCTTGCCGACGAGGCGCCCTACGTGGCGGAAACGGCCCGCCGCTTTCACGGCGATACGCTGCTCTGGGCAGGGTGCCATACCCCCCTGACTGATACCGTGCGCGGATGCATGGTTCGCAATCGCGTGTTCGCGCTCGATGGTTCGAGCCCGGCGGGCGAGGGCCTCACGACCTTTCGCTGCGAGCTGGACGCCATACCTCTGGCCAACAACGCCCTGGATGGTGTGCTGCTTCACCATGCGCTGGAGATGGCCGAGGACCCGCGCACCGCGCTGCGGGAGCTCTCCCGCGTGCTTGCGGCCGGCGGGCGGCTGACGGTTGTGGGGTTCAACCCGTTCAGTTTCTGGGGCGTTCGGATCGCTTACGCGCGAGTCTTTCGCGACAGCTTCAGCGGGCTGCGGCTGGTCAGCCCCGCTCGGCTTGTGGACTGGCTGACCGTGCTCGGTTTCGAGCTTTGCGAGGAAGTGCGCTTTACCGCCTACAACCTGCCGTTCAGATTGGGAAATACCGGCGAGCAGGACGAACGGTCGACGCAGCAGCTGATTCCGTCGAGTTGGGGTCCCCGGCTGCGAAACGCGTTGGATCACCTCAACCCCCCGGTCGGCGGGGTTTACATGGTCAGCGCGGTCAAGCAGGCGCTCGGCGTTCGCCGGGACTGGCGTCTGTCTGCTGCCCGGGAACCGAAACTCGCCCCTGTGGCGTATCCGAAACTGAGCGCGCGGAACCGGATTGAGCGCTCCCGTTGAGATCTTCACCGACGGGGCCTGCAGGGGCAATCCGGGGCCTGGCGGCTGGGCCGCTCTGCTGCGGTATGGGGATGCCGAGAAGCTCATCAGCGGTGCTGCTCCGGACACGACCAACAACCGAATGGAGCTGCAGGCGGCGATCTCCGCGCTCGAGGTGCTCACGCGGCCGAGCAGCGTGGCCATTACCACCGACTCTGAATATCTCAGGCAGGGCATCAACCAGTGGATTCAGAAATGGAAGCGCAACGGCTGGCGAACGTCTCAACGAAAGCCGGTCAAGAACCGCGATCTCTGGCAAAAGCTGGATGAGCTGGTGCAGCAGCACCAGATCGAGTGGCATTGGGTACGCGGGCACAGCGGGCATCCGGAAAACGAACAGGTGGACGAAGCGGCGAACGTGGCCATCGACCGCATGCTCACAGGAGGCGAATCTTGACGCGGCAGATCGTTCTCGACACTGAGACCACCGGCCTCGAAGCTCAGAAGGGGCATCGGGTCATCGAGATCGGTGCCGTGGAAATGATCGACCGCAAGCCGACCGGCCGTCACTTCCACAAGTACATCAACCCCGATCGCGATATTGATGACGGCGCCTTCGAGGTGCACGGTCTGAGCTCGGAGTTTCTCAGCGATAAGCCCCGGTTCGAGGACATCGCGCAGGAGTTTCTCGCTTTTGTTTCGGGTGCGGAGCTCGTCATCCACAATGCGGGTTTCGACGTCGGATTTCTGAACTACGAGCTGGCAATGCTCGAAGCGGTTCCGGACGGAATCGAGAGCGTTTGCCTCGTAACGGACTCGCTTTCCCTCGCCCGGTCCAAGCATCCGGGCCAGAAAAACAATCTGGATGCGCTCTGTCGCCGGTACGGGGTGGACAACTCCGCCCGCACGCTCCACGGGGCGCTGCTGGACGCGGAAATCCTTGCCGACGTTTATCTAGCCATGACGGGCGGGCAGACGGCTCTGTTCGGCTCGGAGGACGCCGTGGGGGCCGGCGTCGATCGGGATCAGGCGGTCGCGTCCTTTGACGGCCAGCGTCCACGGTTGAAGGTCATATTGGCTACCGACGAAGAGATCCAGGCTCACGAAGCCGTGCTGGACTTCCTCGAGCAGAAATCTGGCGATTGCGTCTGGCGCCAGCCATCCGGGTCCTGATCAGAGCAGGTACTGCACCCCGAACCAGCCGGTGATCCCCAGGACGATGGTGTAGGGGAGCGCCATGAAAACCATCTTGCTGTACGACAACCGCACCAGGGGGGCGATGGACGACGTCAGCAGGAACAGAAAGGCGGCCTGGCCGTTGGGGGTCGCTACGCTCGGCAGGTTGGTGCCGGTGTTGATCGCGATCGCCAGGTTTTCGAAGTGCTCGCGGCCGATCTGGCCTTCCTCGAAAGCGTTCGTCACCTCGTTGATGTAGACGGTCGCGACGAAGACGTTGTCGCTGATGGCGGATAGCACGCCGTTGGCGATGTAGAACATGCCGGGCTGCACGGACACCTCTAGGGTGAGGACGTAGTCGATCACCGGGGCGAACAGGTGTTGGTCGTGGATGACGGCGACTATCCCGAAGAACACGACGAGCAGAGACGTGAAAGGCAGCGCCTCCTCGAAGGCGCGGCCGAGATTGTGCTCCTCGATGACGCCGTTGAAAGCAGTCTGGATCACGATGACCATCAGCCCGATCAGCCCGACCTCGGCCCAATGCATGGCCAGCGCGACGACGAGGAGCATTGCGGCCACCGCCTGAATCACTAAGCGGGCCTTGTCGCGGCCGCTGCGTGCTTCGGCTTCGGCCTGGTCGAAGCGCTCGAGAATGTCGCGCACCGGGCCGGGCAGGTCGGTTCCGTAGCCGAAAGCTCTGGCTTTTTCTAACACGACGCAGGTAGTCAGCCCGACCACCAGAACCGGCATCGTGACGGGTGCCATGCGCAGGAAGAACTCCATGAACTCCCATCCCACCTGGCCGGCGATCAGCAGGTTCTGTGGTTCGCCCACCGTGGTGCAGACACCGCCCAATGCGGTTCCCACGGCGCCGTGCATCAGCAGGCTGCGCAGGAAGGCGCGGAACGACTCCAGGTCCTCACGATGCAGCTCACCGATTGATTCGTCCGCACCGTGCTCGTGCTCATCCCTGAAGGACTTTCCGGAGGCGACCCTGTGGTAGACGCTGTAAAAGCCCACGGCAACGCTGATGATCACCGCCGTCACCGTCAGCGCGTCGAGAAAGGCGGACAGGATCGCGGCGACGGCGCAGAACAGTAAGGAGACGAGGGTCTTTGAGCGAACCCCGAGAATGATCTTGGTGAAGGTGAAGAGCAGCAGCTCCTTCATGAAGTAAATGCCCGCCACCATGAACATGAGGAGCAGGATGACGGGAAAGTTGTTGAAGACTTCCTCGCGTATGGTGTCCGTGGACGTCATGCCGATCGCCACGGCTTCGATAGCGAGCAGACCGCCGGGTTGCAGCGGATAACATTTCAGGGCCATGGCCAGGGTGAAGATGAACTCGAGGACCAGAATCCACCCGGTGACGAACTCGCTGATCATGAAAAGGAACGGATTGACGATCAGGAAACCGACGATGGTCGTTTTGTACCACCGTGGTGCCTGGCCGAGAAAATTTTCCCAGAAGCTGGCCGTGGATAGTCCGCCCATCTGCTTTTGCCCGGCGCGCCGGGAAAACTGCTCCCTGTAATTGCCTGCGAGGTGGCCGCAGCAAACCAGCAGACCTTTGCCTCCCCGGCCGGTCCTCCCTTCCGGCCAAACCGGTGGTCGAGCGCACGGGTGTCAGATCACGCTTCGAGAACATTATCCGGCTCGGCAGGGGAGTTCAATACGATCGTGGCCGGACCCTGAACAGGCCGGTGGGTGTGTTATCGTTTCGGCTCATCGTCGATACCACGAGTCTTGCCCGCCATGTGGCCCATCTACCCCGATGAGTTCGAGTCTCTCGTTCAAGCCCCTCCCGGTGAGGAGGACGATCGGGACGCCTGGTACTTCCTTTGCATCAACGGTCAGATCGCCTGCGTCGTGGACCGCGGCGCCCCCCGGCCGATCACTGCCGATGAGTTCCGGTGGCTGGACATCGAGGTCTTCTCCAAGCACTACCTTGGCCGCTTCGGCAATCGCCCCTGCTTCGCTATGGAGGGGCGCGGCCAGCTGCCGCCGGACGGTTACCTCGCGGACAGCCTTTACTCGTGGCTAGGGCGCGTAGAGCCGTCGGTGTTCTACCTGGCGGGTCGGGCGCAGCAGGTGGTGGAGTGGCACAACACCCATCAGTACTGCGGGCGCTGCGGCGCGGAGATGCAGGAACACGCCGCCGATCGTGCCAAGACGTGCGGCGGATGCGGGCTGATCTGCTATCCGAGGATCGCGCCGAGCATCATCGTTCTGGTGACGAAAGGCGACGAGATGCTGCTGGCTAGAAACGCGCGTTGGCCGACGGGCATGTACAGCACGCTGGCGGGGTTCGTCGAGGTGGGCGAGTCCATCGAGCAGACGGTGCATCGGGAGGTCTACGAAGAGGTCGGAATTCAGGTAGACAATCTTCGCTACCTTGGCAGTCAGAGCTGGCCGTTTCCCAACTCGCTCATGCTGGGCTTTCACGCGGACTACGCAGGCGGCGAGATCATCTGCAACGAGGAGGAGATAGCCGACGCCAAGTGGTTTGCCCACGACGAGCTGCCCAGCGTGCCCCCTGCTACCGCCATCTCCCGATGGCTCATCGATGACTTCATCGAGGAAGTCGGGCGCCGCAGCTCCGGCTGATGCGGCCTTCAGCCGGTTGGTGTGGGCTCTGCCCCGTCCCCGCGAAACATGCTCAGCAGGGCAAAAGTCCACATCAGGTAGCCGTCCGCGCGAAAGCGGCCCTCCATGAAGGCCTCGAACACGTCCGCATCGCCCGTGAGCAGCTGCAGCGCCTCATCCGGCGTGTCGAAGTAAAAGGTCGCATCTGCCGGGACGCCCTCCACGAAATCGAGCCGGCCCTGACGGACGCGAAAACTAATGCGGAGCTGGCCCAGATCGAGGGCAAACGTGGCGTCCATGTGGGAAGCCGCCGGCGGATGAAACGCGCTCTGCAGTCGCCGGGTCAGGTCGTCGTGGGGCATCGTTGAATCAGACACGCATGTGCGGATGAGATCAAGCCGTGCGCATGTGGCTGCAGGCGCGGCGGTGGACGCCCGTTGACGCAGCCAGTACATTAGCGCGCCCTTGCTTTGCGTAAAAATTCCGGGGTGGCATGGAGTATCTGCTCGACTATCTGCTCTTTCTGGCCCAGGCCGTCACGGTCGTCGTGGCCGTTCTCGTCGTGCTTTCCGGCGTCGCTTCCGTGAGCGCCAGGTTCCAAGGTGCGGAGCGGGGCGGTCATCTCGAGGTCAAGAAGCTCAATGACCGGCTCGAGGAGCTGAAGTCGGGGCTGCAGCAGGCTCTGCTCGACAGCTCGACCTACAAAAAGCAGCGCAAGCGGGATGCCAAGGCCGCCAAGCAGCGAGCCAAAGTCGAGAGGGCCGAGGCTGCCAAGGCCGATAGCGAGCATCGCAAGCGGGTCTTCGTCCTCGACTTCCACGGCGATCTCCAGGCGAGCGCCGTCCATGATCTCACGACGGAGCTGACCGCTGTGCTCACGCTCGCCGATGACCGTGACGAGATCGTGGTCAAGGTGGAAAGCCCCGGCGGGCTGGTGCACGGATACGGCCTGGCGGCTTCTCAGCTCGACCGGGTGCGTGAGCACGGGGTGCCGCTCGTCGTCGCGGTGGACAAGGTCGCCGCGAGCGGTGGTTATCTGATGGCTGCCGTGGCTGACAGGGTGGTCGCGGCCCCGTTTGCGGTCGTGGGATCCATCGGCGTGGTGGCCCAGGTACCCAACGTCCATCGGCTTCTGAAAAAGCACGACGTGGACGTGGAGGTGCTCACGGCCGGCAAGTTCAAGCGCACGTTGACCGTGCTTGGTGAGAATACGGAAGAGGGCCGGAAGAAGTTCATCGAGGACCTCGAGGACACCCACGCGCTGTTTCAGGAATTCGTGGCCGCGCGGCGTCCGCAGCTGGACATGGCCACCGTGGCCACCGGAGAGACCTGGCACGGGCAGCGGGCCATGGACCTCAAGCTGGTTGACGAGCTTTGCACCAGCGACGAGTACCTGGTGCGCTCGTGCGAGACGGCGGATGTGTTCAGCGTGCGCTGGGTGGAGCACAAGAAGCCGTTGGAACGAATCATGGCCAAAGTGGAGACCGGCGTTCAGAACATCGTCGATCAGCTGTTCAGGAGGCCCGGACCATGACGGGTTTCCGTGCCCTGCTGGTGGAGAAGACCGAAACCGGTTTCCAGCGCTCGGTCGTCACGCGCCGCGTGGAGGATTTGCCGCCCGGCGATCTGCTGATCGACGTTCGCTACTCCTCGCTCAACTTCAAAGATGCGCTTTCCGCCACCGGCAATCCGGGCGTGAGCCGTAATTTTCCGCACACCCCGGGCATCGACGCTGCGGGCGTGGTCGTGGAATCGTCCAGCGAGGGCTTCGCCCCGGGCGACGCCGTGGTCGCCATCGGTTTCGACCTCGGCATGAACACGCCGGGCGGTTTCGGCCAGCGCATCCGGATTCCGGCGGGATGGGCCCTGCCGCTACCGGAGGGATTGGATCTTCGCGAATCCATGCGCCTCGGAACGGCCGGTTTCACGGCCGCCCTGTGCGTGCAGAAGCTCGAAGAGGCGGGCATGACGCCGGATGGCGGTCCGGTGCTGGTGACCGGCGCCACCGGTGGCGTGGGATCCGTCGCCGTCATGCTGCTGGCAAAGCTCGGCTATCGGGTCACCGCGGTGACGGGCAAACCCGATCAGCACGGCTTTCTCGAGTCCATCGGCGCTGCAGAGATCGTGTCCCGGGAAGAAGCGCGCTCCGGGTCGGACAGGCCGTTGCTGCCGGAAACCTGGGGTGGGGTGGTGGACACCGTTGGCGGCGAGACGCTCTTCAACTCGATCAAGCGCCTGCGTTACGGGGCGAGCCTGGCCGCTTGCGGTCTCGTGGAGTCGCCGCAGTTCGCGGCCACCGTGCTGCCCTTCATCCTGCGCAACGTCAATTTGCTCGGCGTGGATTCGGTTGAGCTGCCCCTGGCGGAGAAAGCGAGGGTCTGGGACAAGCTGGCGGGCCCCTGGAAGCTCGAAGGTTTAGAGTCCCTCGAGGAGACGCTCTCTCTGGATACCGTCTCGGATGCCATCGACCGGATACTCGCCGGTGCCATGGTGGGACGTGGCGTGGTGGACCTGTACGCCTGAAACTCAGTCCCTGCGCAGCCGGGCCGATATGGCAATCGGGCTGGGATATCTGAAGATCACCGCATAGCTCGACAGCAGCAGGGTGAGCACGGTCGCGCCCTGGATGACGTGGGCGGCCTCCTTCCCCAGCAGCCCGGCGCCAAGCGCGACGTAGCTCACCAGCAGGGAGAACTCCGAGGCCTGTCCCAGGCGATAGCCGACCTCCCAGGACGTGGAACGCTCCTCGCCCTGCCAGTTGAGCAGCAGGGCGAACGTGCCCGGCTTGACGGTAACGAGGACCAGCGCCAGCAGCAGCGTGGGGAAGAAAACGTCCATCAGGAGCATGACGTCGAGACCGGCTCCCACCGAGAAGAAGAAGAGAACCAGAAAGAAGTCTCGCAGTGGGCGCAGGTTCTCGGCGATGTACTGCGCGATGGGGCTGGTGGCCAGGGAAACACCGGCCACGAAAGCGCCGATGGCAAACGACAGGCCGGCAAGCTCCGCGATGCTGGCAAGGCCCAGGCACCAGCCCAGCGCCAGCAGAAAAATGAACTCGTTGAAGGCGTCGAATTTTCTGATCAGCGGCAATACCAGCAGGCGCATGCCGCCGAGCGCGCCGAGGATGAGCAGCGGTAGCGCGATGAGCGCCATCCCGAGGCTCGACAGCGTGGCGCCCAACGTATCGCCGTAGCCCGTTAAGACGATGAGAGCGAGGATGGCGATCAGGTCTTGAATCAGCAGGAGGCTGACGACGATCTCGCCCGTATGACGGTGATGCAGAACCGTGGTGGGGAGCAGCTTGATGCCGATGATGGTGCTGGAAAACGTCACCGCGATGCCGGTGACCACGGCCTCGCTCGTGGAAAAGTCGAAGGCGAGCATCATCGCGAAACCCGCGGCGAAAAACACGATCGTGGTGCCCACGGCGGTCAGCAGGGATTCGCCCACCATGTTCTTCAGCTTGCTGGGTTGAAGGTCCAGGCCCACGAGAAAGAGCAGAAAGATGATGCCGATCTCGGAGATTTCCGAAAGCAGGTTAGAGTCTGAAATCAGCTTGAACCCGTGAGGTCCCAGCAGAGCACCGACGGCGATGTAGGCGACGAGCAGCGGCTGGCGCGAGTACAGGGCCGCGGTGGCTAGCACCGCGGCGCCCGTGAATATCAGAAAGAAGGACTCGACAATTCCTGTGCTATGCACCTCTCGACCCTTCGGTAAGCTGGACGGGGCTGGCGTACCGAAGCTTGATAGCAATCCGAGTAGGGTGCAAGGGCGTCGAAGGCCGTGGTCTTGGTCACGCCGTCGGCGTCTACGGGGCTGCCCTCGCCGGACATGGAGAAGCTGTCGAAGCCGCAACGATAAAGGTAGTGCAGCATGTCAGCCCGAATGTCGCCCACGGCGCGCAGCTCGCCTCGGAAACCGAGACGCGTTCGGAGCAGCACGGCCAGCGAGAGTCCGCGGCCGTCCGTGAATGCCGGAAAGTCGATGGCGATCAGTTCCGCCCCGGCAAACCGCTGCTCCGGTTCAGCGTCGACGGCGAGGAGCAGACCGTCGGACGATCCGGGCGTCCATTGCTCGGCGGCAACCAGCCTCGCCGGACCCGGCACGGCTCCCGGTCCAGACACCATCTGCGCGGCGGGTTGGTCGATGTAGTCAAGCTGCGCGTTCATAGACGTGATCCTTGAAAGGTTGGATGCCGATGCGGCGATAGCAGTGCAGGAAAGGCTCGTCGTCGATGCGCCTTTTCAGGTAGACGTCGAGGATCCTGCCGATGGTCGCGGGAACCTCGGCGCGGGAAAAGGATGGGCCGATGATCTCGCCGAGAGACGCTTCGTCTCCGCCGGCACCCGAATGCCCGCCCAGCGAGATCTGGTAGTACTCCGCGCCTTTCTTGTCGACGCCCAGGATGCCGATGTGACCCACGTGGTGGTGCCCGCAGGCGTTCATGCAGCCGGAGATGTTCAGGTCGAGCTCACCCAGGTCGTGCTGGTAGTCGTAATCGTCGAAACGCTGCTGAATGGCTTCCGCAACGGGAATGGACTTGGCGTTGGCCAGAGAGCAGTAGTCGCCGCCGGGGCAGCAGACGATGTCGGAAATCAGCCCGACGTTGGCGACGCCCAGCTGGAGCGCCGCGGTTCTTCGCCACAGTTCCCGAAGCCGGCTCTGGGGGACGTCGGGCAGCACGAAGTTCTGCTCGTGGCCCAATCGCAGCTCCCCGAACCCGTACTCGTCTGCCCAGTCGGCCACGGCCTCCATCTGCACGTCGGAAACGTCTCCCGGGGGCACGCCCGTCACCTTCGTGGACAGCGTAACGATGGCGTAGCCGGGTACCCGGTGGGGAGAGACGTTGTGGCGCAGCCAGGCAGCAAAGGCGGGATCCTCCAGGCGCGCGGGTCCCAGATCGGCATCGTTCAGCGGCGGATACTCGTGGGGGGTGAAAAAAGCCTCGATGCGGCGGATTTCCTCATCGGTCAGCGTGCTTTCCGAGCCCTTCAGATGGGCCCACTCGGCATCCACCCGGTCGCGGAAACCCTCCGCGGTCATGGCCCGTACCAGAATCTTGATTCTGGCCTTGTACTTGTTGTCTCTGCGGCCGTAGCGGTTGTAGACGCGCATGATGGCCTCGAGGTAGGTCAGCAGATGCCTCACCGGAAGCGACTTGCGGATCTCGGCGGCGATGACGGGCGTGCGCCCGAGGCCGCCCCCCACGAACACGTCGAACACGATGCCCTCGGCGTCCTCGCGGCGCGCGCGCAAGCCGATGTCGTGGACGGCGATGGCTGCTCGGTCGGAAGCAGCCCCGGTGACGGCGATCTTGAACTTGCGCGGCAGCCAGTCGAACTCCGGGTGATTGGTCGACCACTGGCGGATGAGCTCGCAGTACGGTCTGGGATCGACTTCCTCGTCAGCCGCGACGCCGGCGAACTGGTCGGTCGTCACGTTGCGTATGCAGCTGCCGCTGGTCTGGATGGCGTGCATGTCGACCTCGGCCAGCTCTGCGAGGATGTCGGGTACCTCGGCGAGCTCGGGCCAGTTGAACTGCATGTTCTGACGCGTGCTGAGGTGACCGTAGCCGCGGTCGTAGTGGCGCGCGATATGGGCCAGCTTGCGCAGCTGGCCGGAGCTGAGCGTGCCGTAGGGGACGGCCACCCGCAGCATTGGAGCGAGTCGCTGAATGTACAGGCCGTTTCGGAGCCTGAGCTGCAGAAACTCGCTCTCGGACAGCTCGCCGGCAAGATAGCGGGTTGTCTGCTCGCGGTAATGGGCAACGCGTTCCGCAATGAACTGCCTGTCGAAGTCGTCGTATCGATACATCTGGCTGGCTGGTAATCGGCGCTCAGCGCGAAGCGCAGGCCGCGTCTCGTCATCTTTGAGGCAGGCGAATCTAACATTCGGCCCTTGCCGCTCGAAGTAACCGTTCGGACTATGCTTAGAACCGTCTTTTTCGGTAGACTCGCGCGCCGTGCGCTGGGCACGATCAACTCGCTGGTGAGGAGCACGATGGACGACACCCCCACAGACGATGCAAGATCTGAAGCGGATCGCAAGGCTGACGCCTGGGCCGTGATGATCATTTTCTGGGCCCTTGTCGCCGGGGCCGTGCACTACGTCTCCGGCTGGACCTTCGATTTCTAGCGATCGAGGTTGGGCCTGAGCAACTTCTCCGCTTCCAGGGCGGTAATTCCTTTCCTGCTGGCGTAGTCGGCAACCTGCTCGTCGTCGATCTTGCCGATGCCGAAATATCGTGCGTCGGGGTGGGAGAAATACCAGCCCGCTACTGAGGCCGCCGGCAGCATGGCGAAGCTTTCGGTCAGCGTCATGCCGGCGTTAGCCTGGGCGTCGAGCAGGCGGAACAGCGTACTTTTTTCGCTGTGCTCAGGGCACGCGGGATACCCGGGCGCGGGCCGGATGCCCCGGTAGGCTTCACCGATCAACTCCTCGGCTGCCAGGGATTCACCGGGCGCGTAACCCCAGTGCACTTGACGGACCTGCTCGTGCAGGTACTCGGCAAACGCCTCTGCCAACCTGTCGGCAAGGGCCTTGATCATGATGGCGCCGTAGTCGTCGTCGCCGTAGTCGGCAAGAACGTCCTCGATGCCGATCCCGGCGGTCACGGCGAAAGCGCCGATGTAGTCGGCCACCGGGGGCGGTCCCACGAAGTCGGCCAGGCTGTAGTTCGGGCGCCCCGCGCCCCTGATCGTCTGCTGTCGGAGGTGCTGCAGCCTGGCGAGCTCCGTTTTGCGCTCCTCATCCTCGAACAAGGTCAGCTCCTCGGGCCCCGTGCGGTTGCATGGCCAGAATCCAAACGCGGCGTTCGCCTTCAGGCGCTTCTCGCGGCAGAGGTGTTCGAGCATCTGCGAGGCGTCGCGAAACAGATCCCGGGCGCTCTCGCCCACCACGGGATCGTCCAGGATCGCGGGGTATTTGCCGGCCAGTTCCCAGGTTAGGAAGAACGGCGACCAGTCGATGTAGGGAACCAGGGTCTCCAGGGGCAGGTTCTCGATGGTCTGGACGCCGATCGAGGCCGGTCTGGGCGGTTCGTAGGCCTCCCAGTTGCAGACGAAAGCGTTGCGTCGGGCGGCCTCCAGGCTGAGATACTTCCGGTTGGCCGAGCGGGCAGACGTGCGCCGGCGGATCTCCTCGTATTCCTTTCTGGTCTCCTCGCTGAAGCCGATGCGCTGCTGTGGAGAGACCAGGCGTGCGGCAACGCTCACGCTGCGCGAGGCGTCGGAAACGTAGACGGTGGGGCCATCCTGGTAAGCCGGCTCGATCCTGACCGCCGTGTGGGCTTTGGAGGTCGTTGCGCCACCGATCATCAGCGGCAGGTTCAGGCCGCGTCTTTGCATCTCGCCGGCCACCTGCACCATCTCGTCTAAGGAGGGGGTGATCAGCCCGGAAAGCCCGATGACGTCTGCGCCCACCTCCTGGGCAGTGTCGAGAATTTTCTCCATGGGCACCATGACGCCCAGGTCGATCACCTCGTAGTTGTTGCACTGAAGCACGACGCCGACGATGTTCTTGCCGATGTCGTGGACGTCTCCTTTCACGGTCGCCATGACGATGCGGCCTTTGGCTTTCCGACCCGGGCCCTGTGCGGCTTCGATGTAGGGCACCAGGTGGGCCACCGCCTGTTTCATCACGCGCGCGCTCTTGACCACCTGGGGTAGAAACATCTTCCCCTGGCCGAACAGGTCGCCCACCACGTTCATGCCGTCCATCAGGGGGCCCTCGATCACCTCGATGGGATGATCGGCGGCGAGCCGGGCTTCCTCGGTGTCCTCGACGATGAACTCGCCGATGCCTTTCACCAGGGCATGGCCGAGTCGCTGGGCCACGCTGCCTTCCCGCCAGGAAAGGTCGGGCCCTTCGCTCTCCGAGGCCCTGCCGCCGTACCGGTCGGCAACCGCCAGCAGACGCTCGGTGGCATCGGATCGGCGATTGAGCACCAGGTCTTCCACCTTCTCGCGCAGCTCATCGGGAATCTCCTGGTAAATTCCCAGCTGACCGGCATTGACGATGCCCATGGTCAGCCCGGCGCGAATGGCGTGATACAGGAAGACCGTGTGGATCGCCTCGCGAATGGGGTTGTTGCCGCGGAAGGAGAAGGAGACGTTGCTGATGCCGCCCGAGACTCTCGCGTGGGGCAGGTTGTCGGTGATCCAGCGGCACGCCTCGATGAAGCTGACCGCGTAGCCGCGGTGCTCGTCGATGCCGGTTCCGATGGCAAAGACGTTGGGATCGAAGATCACGTCCTGGGGAGGGAACCCGATCCGCTCCGTCAGGATGCGGTAGGAACGCTTGCAGATCTCGCGCTTGCGCTCCAGGGTGTCGGCCTGGCCGTCCTCGTCGAAGGCCATCACCACCACGGCCGCGCCGTAGTCGCGACATCGTCGAGCCACGGCCTCGAAGGCGTCTTCTCCCTCTTTGAGGCTGATCGAGTTGACGATTGCCTTGCCCTGCACGCAGCGAAGACCGGCCTCGATGATTTCCCATTTGCTGGAGTCGATCATGATCGGCACGCGAGCGATGTCGGGCTCGGCGGCGAGGAGCTGGAGAAAGCGCACCATGGCGGCCTGGCTGTCCAGCATCCCCTCGTCCATGTTGATATCGATGACCTGGGCCCCGTTCTCCACCTGCTGGCGGGCTACGACGAGCGCTTCGTCGTAGGCCTCTTCGCGTATCAGCCGGGCAAAACGCGCGGAGCCCGTCACGTTGGTCCGCTCGCCCACGTTGACGAAGAGTGAGGCGTCGTCGATGGTGAGCAGCTCCAGGCCGCTGAGCATCAGATCGTTGCGGCGCTCGGGTATCGCTCTGGGCTGGCATTCCCGCACCGACTCTCGAATGGCGGCAATGTGCGCCGGCGTCGTGCCGCAGCACCCGCCCACCAGATTTACCAGCCCGCTGCGGGCAAACTCGCCGAGCTTGGCGGCCATGGACTCGGGCGACTCATCGTACTCGCCGAACGCGTTGGGCAGGCCCGCGTTGGGGTGGACGCTGAGGTAGGTATCGGCAACGCGCCCCAGGCGCGCCACGTAGGCGCGCAGCTGATCGGCTCCCAGCGCGCAGTTCAGCCCCACGGCCAGGGGCTCGGCGTGATTGACGGAGGCCCAGAACGCTTCGCACGTCTGGCCGGAAAGCGTTCGCCCGCTGGCGTCGGTAATCGTTCCGGAGACGATGAGCGGCACCGTCGCGCCCCGTTTCTCGCCCAGCTGGCGGATCGCGAAAATCGCCGCTTTCGCGTTCAAGGTGTCGAACACGGTTTCGAGCAGCAGCAGATCCGCACCGTTGTCGAGAAGCGCTTGCGCGGCTTCGTAATAGTTCTCCTCTAGCTCCTCGAAGGTGACGTTGCGGAACCCGGGATCGTTCACGTCCGGAGAGAGGCTCGCCGTGCGGTTGGTGGGCCCGAGCACGCCCGCGACGAAGCGCGGCCATTCGGGCGAGGCAAACTCATCGGCACAGCGTCGGGCGATCCGTGCGGCGGCGGCGTTAAGCTCCTCCGCGCGATCGGCCAGCGCGTAGTCGCCCTGAGCGATTCTCGTGGAGTTGAAGCTGTTGGTTTTGATGATGTCCGCCCCCGCGCCCAGATAGGCGCGATGGACGTCTGCGACCAGCTCGGGACGGGCCAGATTGAGGGCATCGTAGTTGCCCTTCAGCGGAGCCGGATGGCCCTCGAAGATCGAGCCCCGATAGTCTGGCTCATCGAGATTCAAGGCCTGGAGCATGGTCCCGTAGGCACCATCGAGCAGCAGGATGCGCTCCTTGAGTTGCTGAATCAGTGAGGGCTCGGCAGGCATCGAGTCTTCGGGCATGGGTTGATGGGTATCAGTCTAGCCGCCGCCAACCTGAGCGCAATCGAAGTTATCGGAGATGATCATGAGTCAAGCTCATGCGCGATTGCCCGGCCCCCGGGGTTCAGCTACCATGCCGCTTCTATTCTGAGTGTTTTACTCAGGTATAGCTCAAGCACCCACCGGAACCTAGCCATGATCGAGATTTCAGAGTCGGCGCAAGGGTACCTGCGCGATCTGCTGGCCAACCAGGAAGAGGAGGGCGTGGGCATCCGCGTGTTCGTGGCCCAGCCCGGCACCCCTCAGGCGGAGACCTGCATTGCCTATTGCCGGCCCGGAGAGCAGCAGGAAGGGGACGTGGCGGTCGCCTACGACGGATTTACCGCCTGGTTCGAGGAACGCAGCGCGCCGTACCTGGTCGAAGCCATGGTCGACTACGCCGAGGACCGGATGGGTGGGCAGCTGACCATCAAGGCGCCCAATGCCCGGCTTCCCCGGGTCGGTCCCGACGCGCCGCTCGAGGATCGCATCAACTATGTCCTGTACAACGAGATCAATCCCGGTCTGGCGGCCCACGGCGGCGTGGTGACCCTCGTCGAGGTTCTCGAGGACATGACCGCGATCCTGCAGTTCGGCGGAGGCTGTCAGGGCTGCGCGGCGGTGGACATCACGCTCAAGCACGGCGTCGAGAAATCTCTCCTCGAGCAGATTCCCGAGCTGACGGGCATCAAGGACGCCACCGACCACACGATGACGGAGCACGCCTACTACCGTTGAGCCACTTTGGCTCTCGCCCGCAGTGCGGGGCCCAGCCGCTCGGCAAGCTCCCGCAGCAACGACTCCGTTGTCGGCCAATCGATGCAGGCATCGGTCACCGATACGCCATAGCGGAGGTTGCTCCCGCCGTTGACGGGCTGGTTGCCCTCGTGAAGGTTGCTCTCGATCATCAGCCCCATCAGGGAGCGGCTCCCGTTCTCGATCTGCTCGGCTACGCTTCGCGCCACGTCCGGCTGGCGGCGGTGGTCCTTGTTGGAGTTGGCATGGCTGCAGTCGACCATGATGTTGGGAACCTGGCCGATCTTCTCCAGGGCCGCCTCACAGGCCGCGACGCTCTCGGCGTCGTAGTTGGGCCCCCGGCTCCCGCCGCGCAGAACGATGTGGGCATGACGGTTGCCGGTAGTGCGGATCACCGAGACCTGTCCCGATGAGCTGATCCCCAGAAAACGGTGCGGGCTCACGGCGGATTCCAGAGCGTTGATCGCGACGTCCAGGGAGCCGTCTGTGCCGTTCTTGAAACCGATCGGGCAGCTCAACCCCGACGCCATCTCCCGGTGAGTCTGCGACTCGGTGGTGCGGGCACCGATGGCCGACCAGGTGATCAGGTCCTGGAGATACTGCGGGGTGATGGGGTCGAGCGCTTCGGTGCTCACCGGCAGGCCCAGGCTGGTGATGTCCAGCAGCAGCCGGCGCGCAATCTCCAGGCCCTCGCCGACTCTGAAGGAGTCGTCCAGGTACGGGTCGTTGATCAATCCCTTCCAGCCGACGGTGGTGCGCGGCTTCTCGAAGTAGGTGCGCATCACGACGAAGAGTTCGGAGGACACTTCGTCGGCCAGCTGCTTCAGACGCTGGGCGTACTCCCGGGCGGCGTCCGTGTCGTGGATGGAGCAGGGGCCGACCACGACCAGCAGCCGGTGATCCGAGTGGTCGAGAATGTTCTGCACCGCCCGACGGGATGCCCGCACGCTCTCGCCGACCGCGTCGGGCACCGGCAACAGCGCCTTGAGCGCGGCGGGGGTGACCAGCACCTCCGTCTCCGCGACGTTCAGGTTCTCTAGTTCTGCCGACATCATCGTCTCCTCGAAACGCCTTCATCAGGGCAAAAAAAACCCCGCTGGCGCTGCCTTGCGGGGTTCCCTGCGAAGGCAGCCTGCACTGCCTCCCTTTTCTAGAAGGCGGTGCTATCCGTTAAAAAACCAATACCAACCCTGGCTGCCCGTGCCGCCAACGGCGTTGGAGCCTTGGGACCAGACCTGGAGCCAGAATTGTCGTGCGTTGTCTTCCATGGCGCGCGGACGGTTACACACTCGACCGGGAAAATCAACTCGCGCTCGGTGCGTCTGCATGCGCCTGCATCGTCCATCTGGAGTGGTTCAGTGACCCGACGACCGGCCACGGCTACAATGCGCGACGCTTCACAACCGGTGCCGGGCAACTAGAAGATGACAGGAAAGGTGGGGTTCATCAGCCTCGGATGTCCCAAGGCCCTCGTCGACTCGGAGCAGCTGCTCACGGCGTTGACGGCGGAGGGGTATACCACGGCCGATGATTACTCCGAAGCCGACGTGGTGGTCGTCAATACCTGCGGTTTCATCGACGCGGCCATCGAAGAGTCGTTTGACGCCATCGAAGAGGCCCTGGACGCCTGCGGCAAGGTGGTGGTGACCGGCTGCCTCGGCGCGCGGAAAGACAGCCTGCAGGAACGTTACCCGGAGCTCCTGTCGGTCAGCGGTCCTCAGGACCCGGTTCCCGTCGTGGACGCCGTGCGGGCCCATGTCCCGCTGAGCGCTGCTGAGTCCACGCACTACCACCTTGGCCCCGCCGGCGTGAAGCTGACTCCCGCGCACTACGCCTATCTCAAGGTCGCCGAGGGCTGCAACCACACCTGCAGCTTCTGCATCATTCCGAGCATGCGGGGCAAGCTGCGCTCTCGAGCGCTGCCGGACCTGCTGGAGGAGGCGGATCGTCTCGCTGAGGTTGGTGTCGAGGAACTGCTGGTCATCTCTCAGGACACGAGCGCGTGGGGAACCGACCTGCGCCGGAGCGAGCTGCGTGGGCTCAAGCCCGGCGAGGCCCTGGAGCTGCTGTGTCGCGAGCTCGCAGCCCGTTTCCCCTGGGTTCGTCTGCACTATCTCTACCCTTACCCCCACGTGGATCAGCTCCTCGACCTCATGGCGGAGGGGTGTCTGCTTCCTTATCTGGACGTGCCGCTGCAGCACGCGGATCCGGCCATCCTCAAGGCCATGCGTCGCCCGGCAGCCGCGCAGAATACTCTCGATCGGCTGGCTCGCTGGCGGGATCGCTGTCCTGAGGTCAGCGTCCGCAGCACGTTCATCGTCGGCTTTCCCGGAGAGGGGCAGCGCGAGTTCGAGACTCTGCTCGAGTTCCTCGAAGCGGCCGAGCTGGATCGGGTGGGGTGCTTCGCCTACTCGAACGTGGCGGGTGCCGGAGCCAACAACCTGCCTGATCAGGTTCCGGAACCGGTCAAGCAGGAGCGGATCGAGAGGCTCATGACGCTGCAGGCCCGGATCAGCCGGGAGAAGCTTGCGCGCAAGGTGGGGCAGGAGCTGGAGGTGATCGTGGATGCGGTGGAGGACTCACTTGCGCTCGGGCGAACGCGATTCGATGCGCCGGACGTGGATGGCGTGGTTCGTGTCCATGGAGGACGATCGCTGGTACCGGGTGAGAGAACCTGGGTGCGCATCACCGGTAGCGATACCCACGACCTCGATGCCGACTACGTGGGCAATCCGCTCAAGTTCGCTTAAACTGCGCGCAGTTTGCTGGAGCCGAGTATGAGCCTGATTTCGTCCGTCCTGCGACCCGTGTTCTACACCATGGAGGACTTCATGGAGCAGACCCTGGTCATGAAGGCCGTCATCGCCTGGGGTTGGCTGTCCGTGATCGTGATGGTGGTGAGCTTTGTAGCAACTCTGCCCGAACTGCTCGGCGCCGGGGGCTAGCGCGAAGCCGTGTGGCTTCATTTCCTGAATCCCCAGCAGCGCGAAGCCCTTCTGGGGCTCGCTCACAACGTCATGGTTTCCGATGGCCTGTTGGATCCGAACGAAGAGGGGATGCTCGACGAGTTCAAGCGTGAGATGGAGCTCTATCCGGGCACGGAGCTCGAATACCTCGAGCTCGACGGCATCGGCGAGACCTTCGCTTCCAGACGCTCACGGATGATCGCGCTGCTAAACCTGCTGCGTTTGAGCTACGCCGACGGCGCGTTCGAGATCGAGGAAGAGTGTCTGCTCAAGGAAGTGAGCCGCGCCTTTGAAGTCAGCGACGCCGACTTCATGCTGCTGGACAACTGGGTGAAGCGCCTGGTGGCGCTGGAGGAGGAGGCGAAGGCGTTAGTTGGCAGCGGCTAGCGCCTGCTGTTCGTCGTTCGGCTCACCTCGTGCGTCGTTGAAGACGCACTCCAGATCCAGCAGCACCCTCTCGACCCAATCCTTGTCGAATTGCGTCTCAGAGCGCGTTCTGAACTGAACGCCGCAGCGAAACCGGCCATTGTGGGGGATGCAGTTGTGCACCACGCCGACGACGTTCTCGAGAACCCGCGGGCCGTGCCTGAGCGAGATGAAGATCTTCTTGTCCTTGGCGATGGGCTGATCGATGAGAATCCCGATCCCAAACCGGTTGAAGTCCAACGCCTCCGCCCGGGTGCGGGCCAGCCGTCCCGAGCGTCGCACCTCCACATGCAGGCCGGTCGGCCTGTAGCGCGGCAGAGCCCGACGTTCCGTGAATGGGCGGCTGGAGGACATGATAAAAGCTTAGGTCAAACCCTTCCGACAAATCGTGATGGGCTTCTCAACCCCTTTCGCCGCGAGTCGGCTCCCGAGACCGTCAAGGGGCAGGCGTGTTTCGGGCCGTTGAGTCAAGCGTCCTTGAGCAGCACCCGTTTGGCCTCGTTCAACTGCTGGGCCAGAAAGGTGGATCCGCCGCGGTCCGGATGAACCTTCTGCATGAGACGTCGGTGGGCGGCGACCACCTCCTCCCGGGTGGGATGGGTGCCGAGACCGAGTATTTGCCGAGCCTGGTCACGGGACATGGTCCCCGTGGTCGAGCTGGCACTAGAGCCCTGCTGCTGGTTGCCGGCCCGGCTCTGCTGGTAGAACTGGCGCACCCAGGGCAGGTAGCGGATGAGCCGGAACGCCCGGCGCAGGAAGGGGACGGTGGCGGCCCCCACGGCGGCAATCCAGTGCAGCCTGCCCGTCGCCGCCAGTATGCCGAGCCCGATGATCAATCCCGCGGCCGCCAGGGTGATGACCGTGCTCGCACGGTTCGGCTTGGCGCTCAGCCACAGCAGCCGGATCAGCACGATGAACGCGACCGTGGCGAGGATGGCGGCAAATATGATGAGCATCCGCTGTTGCCCGTTGGCTTCCTGTTATCATTGCCGGGTTAGGCTGCACAATGATGCCATGGAAGCGATGGACAATGCCGAGCTCGAACGCTGGCTTGAAGAGCTGCGAATCGAGCATCGAGACCTGGACGAGGTCATCCATCACCTTCTTCAGTCGCGGCATCACGACAGCATGCGCATTCAGCGTCTGAAGAAGCGCAAGCTCAAGCTCAAAGACATGATCGCTCGGCTGGAAAGCGAGCTCATTCCCGACCTGGACGCATGACCCAGCAACCGACACCGCTCACCGTCGCCATCAGCTCCAGGGCGCTTTTCGATCTGGTGGACAGCAACGGCGTCTACGAAACGGAGGGGCTCGAGGCGTACCGCCGTTACCAGATCGGTCACGAGGACGACCCTCTGGCGCCTGGAGAAGCCTATCGGTTCGTAAAAAAATTATTAAATATCAATAAGATATTGAATAAACGCAGAGTTGAAGTGATATTACTGTCGCGCAACTCCGCGGATACCGGGCTGCGCATATTCAACTCCATCAAAGCCTGCGACCTCGACATCACGCGGGCTGCGTTCTGCGGCGGCGAGAGCCCGTACCGGTACATTCAGGCCTTCGGGTGCAGCCTCTTTCTCTCCACCCATCCTGACGACGTGGCTCACGCCCTGGAGCACGGCGTCGCCGCCGCTACGCTGCTCGGCACCAAGGGCACGACGGATCCGGTGGAGGGCGAGGATCTGCGCCTCGCCTTCGACGGCGATTCGGTGGTCTTCTCGGACGAGGCCGAGCGGGTGTTTCAGAGCGAGGGGCTCGAAGCCTTCAGCGCCACCGAGGCGGCGGCCGCCGACCGGCCGTTGGAGGGCGGGCCCTTCAAGGCGTTCCTTGCCGCCCTGCACGACCTCCAGCGCGAGTTCGAGGGGCAGCACTGCCCCATCCGGACCGCCCTGATCACGGCGCGCGGCGCGCCGGCCCACGAACGGGTCATCCGCACCCTGCGGGCCTGGGACGTGCGTCTCGACGAGTCCCTCTTCCTGGGCGGGATGGAGAAGACCGAGTTTTTACGGGCCTTTGGTGCGGACGTGTTCTTTGACGACCAGCCTCAGCACTGCGAACGCGCCAGCGGCCACGTTGCGGCCGGGCACGTGCCTCATGGGATTATCAACGAAAGTGGACGTGGGAAGGGCTGATAAAGCGGTCACCCTGAGCCTGATCAGTCCGCGTTCTTCCTCAGCCCCAGTGCCGACGCAGCGCCACGCTTAACGGCTCTCGCACCGGTAATCAGCCGCTCGCCAAACTCTTCCACCGGGATGAGCACCCTGTTGCGCAATTGCTCGTTTGGCCTGGATTTAAATATGGTGGAGTGTTCGTATCCGGCCCAGTTCTCCGGTGCCTGCTCGGTGTAGTAATAACCCGCAAACGACTGTCTCGCGCGGTTGGCGGGGCATCGCACCGGCGTGACCCCATGAAAGCTGATCTCGCTCGTTTCGAAGACGACGCACTTGTTGAAGGTCGGGACGATTGAGTGCACGCAATGCCGCACGTCGGAGTCCCACAACTCCAGGATGCCGCCCCAACGTCTGTCCCACTCCGGATTCAGAAATACAAGGATGTTGAGTCTGCGGTGCAGACCCTCATCGTGAAGCAGGTTGAAGTCTACGTGCACGTCAAGGCGGCCGGAGCGCCCGGTGACGTGCATGCCACCGCCATTGTGGCTGGGATCGGCTTTGAGGGTCTCGATACCGGTGATCTGACTGAGCGTTTCGAGGAAGTCGGGGCTGGCAAGCGCGTCGGACAGCCTTAGCACCGGGTCTGGAAACGCCGACTCGTCAGTGACCTGAATCTTCCCGCGCTCGTAAAGACGGGTGAATTCCCGCCCCATACTCCTCGCCTGTTCGACGGAGGGGTAGGCTCCGGCCACTTCCCTCGCGAAGTCCGGATCAAGGAAAGGTTCGATCACGAAGTGGGGAAACGGCTCAGCACTCACGAATGCGTCGCGGGTCGCATCGACGTCGATAGGACTGATCACGCTCATGGCGTTCTCCTGCTTACCGG
>DATCZA010000029.1:0-85778 GCA_036526135.1 Pseudomonadales bacterium
ACCGAGCCGCGCTGTGGATGGTCCGCGAGCACGAGAGGTCCGGCGCGCTCAAGCCCGGCGGCGTGGTGGTGGAGGGCACCGCGGGCAACACCGGGATTGGCCTGGTGCACGTCTGCAACGCCAGAGGCTACCGGTCGATCATCTACATGCCCGACACCCAATCCCCGGAGAAGGTTCAGCTCTTGAAGACCCTGGGCGCCGAGGTCCGGGAGGTGCCTGCGGTTCCCTACCGCGACGAGAACAACTACCAGAAACAGGCCGGACGCTGCGCCGAGACCCTGGAAAACGGGGTGTGGGCCAACCAGTTCGACAACGTCGCCAACCGCCTGGCGCACTACGAGTCCACGGGGCCGGAGATCTGGGACCAGACCGAGGGACGGGTGGACGCTTTCACCTGCGCCACCGGGACTGGGGGGACGCTGGCAGGGGTGAGCCGCTTTCTCAAGGAACGACGCGAGGATGTTCGCATCGTTCTCGCCGACCCCATGGGCAGCGCCCTCTACAACTGGGTAACCACCGGCGAGACCAACATGAGCCAGGGCCCGTCCATCACCGAAGGGATCGGCAACAGCCGGGTAACGGACAACCTGGCCGGTACCTGCATAGACGACGCGGTTCAGGTGACCGACCGGGACGCCGTGAACATGGTCTACCGCGAGCTGCGGGAGGAGGGTTGGTTTTTCGGTTCGAGCACGGGGATCAACCTGTGCGCCGCCGTTCAGGTTGCCCACTCGATGGGGCCAGGACACACGATCGTCACCGTGCTTTGCGACACCGGTGCCAAGTACCAGTCCCGACTGTTCAACCCCGAGTGGCTGGCCGAACGGGGTCTGACACCGGGCTGAGGACGCGCCCGAGCGCCGCGGCTCCTGGAGGAACGCCTCATCGGCCCTTGAACTCGACCTCGGTTTTCTCGACGAAGGCCTTTGCCGCCGCGCGATGATCCTCCGTGAGACCGGTGTGCACGTGATGCGTGGCCTCGAGGTCGAGGCACTCGAGCACCCCGGCACCTGCGGCGGCCCGGTTGAAGTTCTCCTTCATGTACCGGTATGCCACGGGCGGTCCGGACGCCAGCCGCCGCGCAAGCGCCATCGTCTGGGCCTCGAGTTCTTCCGCCGGCACCACCGCGTTGGCGATTCCCAGCCGCTCGCACTCAGCGGCACTCACCCGATCGGAAAGAAAGTAGAGTTCCTTGGCTTTCCCGCTGCCAACCAGGCGAGAGAGGAAGAAGCTGCCACCGAAGTCGCCGCTGAAGCCCACCTTCGCGAAGGCCGTCGTGATGAAGGCGGAGTCGGCCATGATGCGCAGATCGGCTGCCAGGGCGAGAGCCAGCCCCGCTCCTGCAGCCGGTCCGGGAAGGCTCGCCAAAACCGGCTTCGGCATCTGGTAAATGCGGCCGGCCGTCGCCCTCTGGTTCAGGCGCTGAAGGTGAATGCGCTCGTCCACGGTGGGCCCGGGGCCGCCCCCCTGGCTTCGCGCCGCCATGCCTTTCACGTCTCCGCCGGCGCAGAACGCGCCGCCGGCTCCGGTGATGACAACACAGCGCACGGCGGGATTCCGCTCGGCCTCGTCCAGAGCCTTTGCCAGGCCTGCGTTCATCGCGGCCGACATGGCATTGCGTGCCTGGGGCCGGTTCAACGTGATCACCGCGACGCCATCTTCCTGATGTGCGAGGAGATCCTCGGTTCCCGTGTCCATGGGTTCTATCGCCATGCCTGCAAACTCCTATGCTCTAACCGATGAAGACGCACCTGCCTGCAGGTCGACGGCGACGCCTTCGTCACGCGAGCCGCACCCGAGCCGGTGTCATGATCAGGCCGGCCACATCGACACGCTCTCGGAAGACGGCTCCCGCCCTGTCAGACCCGGCGCCCGCGGACCCGGAGACGATGTAAAGGTCCTTCAGATCTTCGCCGCCAAAGCACACGCTGGTGCACATGGGCAGGGGAATCTCGATGAACTCACGCAGTCGGCCGGACGCCTCATAGACGGCTACGCCGTGACCGCCCCGGGCAAGCGCCACCCAGACAGCGCCGTCGCGGGATACCGCGAGCCCGTCGGGCACCCCGTTATCCGGCGTAACGAACGGCTCCTTTGCCGAGAGCGAACCGTCCGGCTGCACGTCGTAGCGGAAGACCGTTCGGCGCCCGCTGTCGGAGTGGTAGAGCGTGGTACCGTCCGGAGAGAACCCCAGCCCGTTGGTCAGCCGAACGTCCTCGGCCACGACCCGGGCGCTGCCGTCCAGATCGACCAGGTAGAGATCCCCCGCACGCGGCTCACGCCCGTCGGCGAACACGGGGCTCGCTCCCAGACTGCCGGCGTAGATTCGCCCTTCGGCATCGGTGGTGAGATCGTTGAAGCCCACCAGGCCGTTCTCCTCGTCGCGATCGAGAACGGTGACCGTCGAGCCCTCATCGTAGGGCTTGAAAGACAGATTCCGGCCGCTGACGATCAGGCCACCGGCTTCGTGCAGGGCCATGCCGCCGATGCCCCGACGATGCTCGAAAACCGTCGTCACCGTGCCGTCGCCGCCGAGGCAGAAGACCCCACCGACCAGGACGTCGCTGAAAAGCAGGCCGCGGTCCGGATCCCAGACCGGCCCTTCGATCAGGCTGAACCCTTCCGCGCACTTGTCCATGCCAACCCCCTCTCGTCAGACCTTGTCACAGGCTCTTTAAAGAGGCAACACTGAGCGTTCCAACACGATGAGAAGCCACCATGCTCATAGACCGCGATGCACTGACGCGCTTCGTCAGCGAAATCTTCGTTCGGCTCGACGCCGAAGCCAGCGACGCGCAGGAGGTCGCCGCCCATCTGGTGTCCGCCAATCTCAAAGGCCACGATTCCCATGGGGTCGGCATGGTGCCGACCTACGTCGGCAATATCCGCTCAGGCGCTCTCGCGCTGAACACCCATGCCAGGCTGGTAAGGGACAAGGGCGCCGTTATGCTCATCGACGGGCAGATGGGTTTCGGCCAGGTGGTGGGGCGCGAAGCCGTCGAGCTCGCCATCGAGCGGGTCAGGCAGACGGGCGTCGTCGCGGCCGGCGTGCGCAACTGCCACCACCTGGGCCGCATCGGGCACTACGGCGAGATCTGCGGGCGAGCGGGCTACGTGTCGATGCACTTCGTCAACGTGGTGGGACACCAACCGCTGGTCTCGCCGTTCGGCGGGCGCCAGGCGCGCATCAGCACCAACCCTTTCTGCTGCGTGGTGCCGAGGAGCGACGAGCCCCCTGTGGTGCTCGACATGGCAACCAGCGCCATTGCTCAGGGCAAGGTCCGGGTGGCCTACATGAAAGGAGACAAGGTGCCGGACGGATCCCTGATCGACCACGAAGGAAAACCGACCAACGATCCCAGCGTGATGTTCGAAGACCCCCGGGGCTCGCTGGGGCCATTCGGACATCACAAGGGTTACGGGCTCGCCCTGATGTGCGAGCTTCTCGGTGGCGGGCTCGCCGGAGAGTGGACGGCCCAGGCACCTCCTCCGGACCGGTTCACCATCGTCAACCACATGCTCATGGTCGTGCTGGACCCGGACCTGTTCGGCGGCGCGGAGGCCTTCCATCGGGAGGTAGAGGAGATGATTGCCTACCTGCGCAGCACGATGCCGGCTGCCGGCGTCGACAGGGTGCGGGTGCCCGGGGAACCCGAGCTCGAGTCCATGGCCGAGCGCGCGGCCGGGGGCATACCCATCGACGACAACACCTGGGCCGCGATCCGGAAATCGGCCCAGGTGTCCGGCATGACGGAAGAGGAAATCGCCGGGTTCACAGGTTCCGGCTGAAGAGATCGAGAACCCTTTCCCAATGCCGCTCGGCTGCCGCCGGGTGGTAGACGGGCCGTGCGGGGAAGACGAAGCCATGAGAAGTGCCCGGATACCACTCGATCCGATAGCTGGCGCCCACCCGGGAAAGGTGCCCCTCCAGGGCTTCGATCATCTCCGGGGGAGCCCAGTCGTCGTGCTCGGCGCAGGCGAAGTAAAGCTCGCCCCCAACGTGCTCCGCGTTCAGATGGGGAGAATCGATCGCGTCCGTGCAAAGCCTCACGCCGTGAATGGAGGCGGCCGCGGCAATGCGATCGGGAAAGGCGGCAGCCGCGGCAAAGGCGAAGGGTCCGCTCATGCAGTAGCCCACGCAGCCGGCCGGGCCATCCCGCGCCGCTCGGTCTGCCGATGCGAAGGCAAACAGAGCGGCGGTGTCCTCGCAGGCCATGTGGTTTGAAAGCGAGTTCATGTGGGCCATCATCTCCGGCCGGGCTTCGGCGGTCATGACAAACTCCCGGACGCGCCGGTAGTAGAGGTTCGGCAGCATGACGTAGTAGCCGGCCGACGCCAGCCGTCTGGCCATGTCGTGCAGCTCCTCGCGCTTGCCCGGCGCGTCCATGTAGAACACCACCACGGGGAACGGACCGCCCCCCTGGGGGTACGCGATGAACGTGTTCATGGACCCGTCGGGCGTGGCAACGTCCACGTGACGTTCCACCGGCTGCACCTCAGCTCGCCTCCACGCGGTCCGGGTCGGTGAACCGGTACTCGGCCGCGAGGTCGGCCACCATGTAGACGCCGCCCGACTTCTCCATGAGATCCGGGTCCATGGCCAGCGCGGCCACGCACCGCCCGGTGAACCGCGGCGACTGCGCCTTGGCCATGTCGAGCTTGACCGCGCCGCTGGCCACCGCGTCCAGAATGAATTCGGTCTTCACCGAGGAGGGTCGCAGGGACACGGCAGCGACATGGTAGCCGCGCAGCTCGTGGGCCATGTCCCGAGCCATGCGATCGACCCCCGCCTTGCCCACGCCGTAGGAGGTGCTGAACACGTACTGGTCGCCGCCCCGTGAGGAGATGTTCACGATGAGACCGCTGCGCCGGGCGACCATCATCGGCGCGGCGAACACGGAGGCCACGTAGTAGCCTCGAAGCCCCACCCCGCACTGATCGTCCCAGACGGATACCGGGTGCTCCCAGAAGCCGCCATCGAAAACCGGCGGATCAGGAATCTTGTAGACGTTGTTGACCAGGACGTCGAGCCTGCCCTGCTCGCTCATGACGCGCTCGAAGAGAGCTTTGACCTCGGCGTCTTCGTTGTGATCTACCCGCACGGCAATTCCCTTGCCGCCAAGGGCATCGACGCTCGCCGCGGTCGCCTGAATGGTGCGCTCCTGAGGCGGGTTGTCGTGGCTCTCGCTGCGCCCGGTGACGTAGACGGTGGCGCCGGCCTCGGCCAGGCCTTCGGCTACGCCCCGGCCTACCCCGCGGCTCGCACCGGTAACCACTGCCACCTTGCCTTTCAGATCTGCCACGTGATCGTCCTCCCGATGTCGTTACCCCGTGCCGACGGCGATTGTAACCCAGCCACTCCACGCCCCATGGTCACGGGTGGACGGTCAGCCCTGCATGGGCTAGTGTCCCCAACTACCGTTGGGGAAAGCCGTTGCCCGGATCCGACATCAAACGTGCCGGCCTGAAGGTCACGCTTCCGCGCCTGAAGGTGCTGGAGGTTCTGGAGAGCGCCGAGCCGCACCATTTGAGCGCCGAAGACGTCTACAAGAGTCTCATCGATTCAGACGATTCCGTGGGTCTGGCCACCGTTTACCGGGTGCTGACCCAGTTCGAGACCGCCGGCATCGTATCCCGCCACAACTTCGATGACGGCCACTCGGTGTACGAGCTGGCCGGCGACGAGCATCACGATCACATGGTGGACATGGACACCGGTCAGGTCATCGAGTTCGTCAACGAGCGGATCGAGGCGCTGCAGCGGGAGATCGCCCAGGAGCACGGATTCGAGCTCATCGACCACGAGCTCGTGCTTTACGTGCGCAAGCAGGGAAAGTCGGAGTAAGCGGACGAGCCCTCTGCCGCCCCACCTGCTGCCAATTGCCAATGAGAATGATTTTTATTTAAATGGCGGGCCGTTCCCCACGGCCCGAACCGGAGGCCACCGTTGTCCGTGTCACTACGCGATCTTTCACCCGGAGATATGGCCCGCGTCAGCGGCTACCGGGAGGATGACGACTACGCAGCCCAGCTGATGCGGCTCGGCCTCATTCCGGGCACCGAGATCAGAGTGCAGCGCCGTGCTCCCCTGGGGGACCCGATGGAGATCCGCTTCCGCGGCTTCTCCCTGGCATTGCGGCCATCCGAGGCCGACGCGCTGATGCTGGAACTGATATGACCACCGTCGCCCTGGTGGGCAATCCCAACTGCGGCAAGACGACGCTGTTCAACGCGTTGACGGGCACGCGTCAGCGCGTAGGCAACTGGCCGGGCGTTACGGTGGAGCGCAAAACGGGCAGCTACTCCCACGGCGACGGTTCCGTGGACGTGGTCGACCTGCCCGGCACCTACAGCGTGCATCCCGTCGGAGACGCGGTGGACGAGCGCATCGCCCGGGAGTTCATCAGCGCCGCTGAGCCATCGGGCCCGGATGTCGTCGTCAACGTGGTGGACGCATCGAGTCTCGCCCGCGGGCTCTACCTGACCACCGAGCTGCTGCAGATGGGCAAGCCGGTGGTCGTCGCGCTGAACATGATCGACGTCGCCGACCGCAACGGGATGCACATCGACACCTTCCAGCTCGCCCGGGAGCTCGGCTGCCCGGTCGTCGCGCTGGTGGCAAGCCGGGGGGACGGCGTGGGGGCCCTCAAGGACGCCGTCGAGAGCAGGGAAGGCGCCGGCCCCGCCTCGGCCCTGCCGCCCATGAGCGAGCCCGACGAGAGGTTCCACTACGTCGACGGGCTGATTACCCGCTGCGTCAAAGCCACACCGACCCGCCGCTCCGTGACCGACCGGATCGACGCCGTGGTGCTCCATCGCTACCTGGCCTACCCGATCTTTCTGGGCGTCATGTATCTCATGTTCATGTTCGCCATCAACGTGGGCTCTGCGTTCATCGACTTGTTCGACGGGGTCGGCAACGTGCTGTTCGTCGAGGGTCCCCGTCGCGCGATGCTGGCCGTGGGCCTGCCGGAATGGCTCGTCGTGTTCGCGGCAGACGGTGTCGGCGGCGGCATACAGCTGGTCGGGACCTTCATTCCGGTGATCGGGTGCCTGTTTCTCGCGCTGTCGTTTCTCGAGGACAGCGGCTACATGGGGCGCGTCGCGTTCATCGTCGACCGGCTCATGCGACGCCTGGGCCTTCCGGGCAAGTCGTTCGTGCCGCTGATCGTGGGCTTCGGGTGCAACGTGCCGGCGGTGATGGCGACTCGCACGCTGGACAACGAGCCGGACCGCATCCTCACCACGATCATGGCTCCCTACATGTCCTGCGGGGCCCGGCTGACGGTCTACGCGCTTTTCGCCGCGGCGTTCTTCCCCACCGGCGGGCAGAACGTGGTATTCGCCCTCTACCTGATCGGCATCGTCGTCGCGGTGCTGTCGGGATTGGCGGTTCGACGGTACCTGATCTCCGACAGCCGAAGCACGTTCCTGCTGGAGCTGCCAACGTACCACCTGCCGACGATGAAGGGGCTGCTGCTGCAGACCTGGCAACGGCTCAAAGGCTTCGTCCTGCGCGCCGGCAAGGCCATCGTGGCCGTGGTGATCGTTCTCAACGTGGTGGGATCGGTAGGCACCGACGGCTCGTTCGGGAATCAGAACACCGAGAAGTCTGTGCTCTCCGCTCTGGGGCGTACCATCACCCCGATCTTTCATCCCATGGGCATCAGCCAGGAAAACTGGCCGGCTACCGTTGGCATCTTCACCGGCATCTTCGCCAAGGAGGTCGTGGTCGGGACTCTGGATGCCCTGTACGCACCGGGCGAGGTGGCGTCCGCGGACGACCTCGCCGGCCAGCTCCGGGCAGCCGCCGCTTCGGTCCCCGCCAATCTTGCCGAGCTCGGCGAGCAGCTCACCGACCCGCTGGGCATCGGGCTAGGGGCCCTGGACGACGTGGCTGAGGCCGCCTCCGACCAGGAGGTCGAGATCAACACCATTCAGGCCATGCGCGAACTCTTTCACGGCAAGCTCGGCGCGTTCAGCTACCTGCTGTTCATCCTGCTGTACATGCCCTGCGTGGCCACCATCGGCGCCATCTTCAAGGAGATCGGCGGCTTCTGGGCGGCGTTCAGCACGAGCTGGTCTGTGACCGTCGCTTACTCGGCCGCGGTCATCTGCTACCAGCTGGGCAACCTCGCTGAGCAGCCGGGCCCGGCCATGCTGTGGATCGCAGGCGTCGCGGCGGCCACCGTCGCCGCCTTCGCGGGGCTGGTCGCCATGGGCCGCAGACGTCGGCAACGCCTGATTCCGCTGGTCAACCTGGAATAGGCCCACGGCGCTGCGGCAAGACCAATACCTTAATCTAAATAATAATAATTCCTATTCATAAACACATCCGCTAGACTCCCGTTCCCCTTGATCCAACACGTTCGGGAGAATCGCTCATGCGTGTCGTCGTGGTTATGGCCGCCATGGCCCTGGTTTCGTCCGCCACCGCCGAGGAAGTCACCCTGGAGCAGCTGTGGGCCGTGGTGCAGGCTCAACAGGCCCAGATCGAAGCGCTGACCGACGCGCTCGAAACCACCCAGGCCCAGCTCGCCAGCACCGAGGAGCAGGTGGAGGTCGCCGAGGAGCAGATCGGCCTCACCGCCGACTACCTCGCGGAGATCGAGGCGTCCAGCACGCGCGGCAGCCGCACCCAGCTGGGCGGTTACGGCGAGCTTCACTACAACAACGTCGACGCCCGCGATCCGGACGAGAGTTTCAAGGAGATGGACTTCCATCGCTTCGTGCTGTTCTTCAGTCACGAGTTCACCGACCGGATCCGGTTCCACTCGGAGCTGGAGCTGGAGCATTCACTGGTCAAGGACACCGCAGACGGCAGCAACGGCGGCGAGGTGGAGCTGGAGCAGGCCTACGTGGAAATGGACCTCAACGAGAACCACTGGACCAGGGCTGGTCTTTTTCTGCTGCCCGTCGGCATTCTCAACGAGACCCACGAGCCGAACACCTTCTACGGCGTCGAGCGCAACGACGTGGAGAGCATCATCATCCCGTCCACCTGGTGGGAGGGGGGCGTGGCGGCCGGGGGGCGCTACGGCAACGGCCTGTCCTGGGAGGCCGGCGTGCACAGCGGCCTGGCCATGCCCACCGACGGCGGCAATGCGTTTCGCGTGCGCAGCGGCCGCCAGAAAGTGTCCAACGCCAGCGCCGAAAATCTCGCCTACACCCTGCGCCTGAAGTACACCGGGATTCCCGGGCTCGAGCTGGCCGGCAGCTATCACCATCAGAGCAACCCCAGCCAGATGGACGAAGACGGTCTCGACGGCGGCGACCTGTTCAGCTTTCACGGCATCTGGAGCCAGGGGCCTTTCACTCTGAAAGGCCTCTGGGCGCGCTGGAACTTCGACGGCGATCTCGTCGAGTCCTCGGGCGCCGATCGGCAGACGGGCTGGTACCTGGAGCCCAGCGTCCGGCTCGATCTGGCCGGCACCGACTGGGGATTCTACGGCCGCTACGAAGATCTCGAAGGCGGTCGGACCCAGGACAGATTCGATCAGTGGGAAGTCGGCTTCAATTTCTGGCCCACGGAGAACGTGGTGCTGAAATTCGACTACCGAGATCGCGACCATGACCTGGAGACGGAGCTCGGGCGCGACTTCAAGGCCATCGACCTGGGCGTCGGCTACCAGTTCTGAGCAGCCGTCTTACAAGCCCGGAATTGATTTTTGCACCGATCACGGCAAAATCGACCCATATGAAAATAAGAATGATTATCGGTTGTGTTCTCACCCTTTTCGGGCCGGCCCTGCTGGCCGGCGCGGCCGTGTATCAGAAACCTGACGAGTTTCTCGCCGAGGCTTTCGTCGGCGATGCCCCGTCGGCCCAGGCGTTGTGGATCAAAGCAGAGCTCAAGCACGAGCTTTCTCAGGTGCTCGCTCACCCGCCCGGGCTGCGCGTACGCTACTGGCAGGCGGGATCCCGGACTGCCTGGATCCTGGATGAGATCGGCAAGGACCTGCCCATCACGGCCGGGATCGTGATCAACGACGGCGCCATCGAGGACGTACGGGTCCTCGAGTTTCGCGAAAGCCGGGGCTGGGAAATCCGCTATCCGTTCTTCACGCGGCAGTTCCAGAATGCCCGGCTCCAGGGCGATCGCCTGACCCAGAACATCGACGGTATTACCGGCGCCACCCTCTCCGTCCGGGCCATGAAGCGTATGGCCACGGCCGCGCTTCTGCTTCATGAGCATTCCAGCGCCAGCAGCACCACGCTCGCCAAGGCACCCTAGACGGGTCAATCAATGGCACAGAACCGCGGGCATCTGCGCGGTGCTCGTGCTCGTCTACCTGCTCGCTACCGGGGTGCCGCTTCAATACGCCGCAGAGCTGGACCTCGGGCAACGTCACGTTGCCAGCGAGTGGGTGCTCGATTGGTACGGGCTACAGGCGCCCGATGAGGCAACACGCAGCGGCCCGGCCGTGATGCTCGGCGGAACCCTGTTCCTGGACGGAAACGAGCAGGCTGGGCTCGAACGCCTGGTGGGCGCGATACCGGCGGGCGGGATTCTGGCCGTGGCGAGTTCAGACGAGGTCTGGCTTTTCCACCCCGGGGTACCCGACCCGGAAAGAACGGCATTCCGGCCCAACATTAGGCGCATCGGCAGCCTGGACGGTCAGATCTACCTCGACACCACCGAGGGTCTGCTGGCAGCAGACGGTCTGCTGATGAACTGGACCCCGACGAACGCGCCCGCCGGCGCCATCGAGTGGGGACGCGTGACGCCCCTGAGCGCTGGGGAGGCAGCGGCCTACCGGCAGCGATTCCGGGGCAGGATGCTGACCGCGGAGCGCTGGCTGCAGGACCTGCACAGCGGGCGGTTCTTCGGCACGCCGGGCGTGATCATCGTTGACGTGGCGTCGCTGCTGATGCTGATCCTGGCAGGAACCGGGATCGTGCTGTGGTGGCGTTCGAGACGCGGCTGAGAGCCGTGCCGGACCGGCCGACGGTCACTCGACGTCGAGCAACTCCCTGTACTGGCGCATGTGCCTGAGCGCAGACACCTCGTCACCCTGCATCTGGTAGATGCGGGAGAGGTTGAAATGCGCATCCGGCACGCCGGGCGCACGCCGGTAGTACTCGGCCGCCTTATCCATGTCGTCGAGCTCGTCGTAAACGGTTCCGAGGTTGTAGTAGGCGAGCTGATGATTCGAGACCGCGACGAGGGCAAGCTCGTAGTGTCGCTTGGCGAACTTGAGATTGCCCTTGAGCTGCATGAGCCGCCCGAGGTTCACGTGGGCGTCGGCGTTCTTGGGATTGAGCTCAATGGCCCGGGAGTATGCGTCTGGAGCGCGGTCCGGATCGACCTCCTCGAGGTCGAGGCCCAGGTTGTACCACTCGTCGCTGTCCAGACCGTCGCTTTCGCGCAGGACGATGAGGTTGCGCTGGGCCAGGGTCGCCACGTTGTCCGCCAGCTCCCGCACGGTGAAGTCCAGCTGCCCCTGCCCCGTTTCCACGTCCCAGACCTGGTTGTCTTCCCGGACCACCACGTTGTTGCCATCGGCGAAGATGCGCACCGCTGCCAGCGATTTGACCTGGCTGAGCTCCGACTGCAGCTTCAGCAGTACCCGGTAGGCCTTGCGCGAGGAAACGTCCGCGTCGAGCAGACCCTTGGCGCTGCGGAGAAGCACGACGTCCTGGAAATTGAAGCGGTACTCGCCGCGGTCTCCACGAGCCGGCCGCAGGAGGCTGCGCCGAACGTAGTGACGGACCTGATCGGGCTTAAGCCCGATGAGATCAGAGACTTCCCGAGTGGTATACCCGCCCATCAGATTGGCAGATGCGGTTCCTTCATTGGTGCCTGACCGAGGTGTCTAGCCACGGCTTCCCGCCTCTTCGAGACCGCCGGCGGCAGGGAACGCCGGCACTATAGCGTAGGGGTGGTGAGCCCTCAACACGGGCCGGGCAAAGTCCCCGGGCGGAGGCCCGGGTGGAGGCGCGTCTGCGAGCCCTGCTGCGAGCCGGGCCGGAAGCCCGCCACAAGGCCCACCTAGAGATTGGCGGCGATTCGTTCCAGGACAGCAGCACAGTCTTCGTCGACCTTGAACTCGAGCCATGCATCCGCCCGGGTTCGCCCCCGGTTCACCGCGGCCACCGGCTTTCCCAGGTCCACCGCGCGACGCACGAAACGGAAGCTCGAAAAGACCATCAGGGACGAGCCCACGACGAGAACGGCATCTGCCTGGGCAACGCCCGCGTAGCACGCATCCACCCGGTCGCGGGGCACGGAGTCTCCGTAGAACACCACGTCCGGCTTGAGCAAGCCGCCGCAGTCTGCACAGCGTGGCACTTCGAAGGCGGAGAGATCGTCGATGACGAGGTCCGCATCGCCGTCGGGCGCAAGGCTGGCACTGGCATCGAGGACGAACCCGTTGCGGGCTTCCAGCCATCGCTGCACCTCCTCGCGCTCGCGGCTCACCCCGCATTCGAGGCAGACGACCCGCCGCAGGCTGCCGTGCAGCTCGATGACGTCGTCATGTCCCGCCCGCTGGTGCAGCCCGTCGACGTTCTGGGTGATCAGTCCCCGCACGACGCCGCGCCTTTCCAGGTCTGCCAGCGCCTGGTGAGCGGCGTTGGGTGCGGCATCGCGAAACGCCCGCCAGCCGTGCATGCTCCGGGCCCAGTAGCGCCGACGCGCTGCCTCGCTGGCAACGAAGTCACGCATCTGAACCGGCTCGGCACGCAGCCATTCTCCCGCCTCGTCCCGATAGGCCCCGATTCCCGACGGCGTGCTGCAACCCGCGCCGGTAATGACCAGCAGATGCCGATGACGGGCGAGGAATGCTTCCAGCCGGGCTTCGTCGACGCCGGCCGGGCTGGCTTGCCGGCTCACCGGCACCGATCGGCGGCGCGAATCGCGGCGCGCGCAACCAGCGGCATGTAGCGGCCGCCCATTGGGGTACCCGCTCCGCTGTTCAGGATGAGCGCCACCGCAAGCTCCCGGCTCGGATCGCAGAACGCTCCGCTCCCGCCATACCCGTAATGTCCGAACGCGTGGGGCGCGCTGACCCCGAACGCGAATGCCCGGTGATAGCCCATGCGCCAGTGCATGGGGATGAAGAGCACGCGATCACGGGTACGGCTGCGGACCTCGGTGATCTCGCGGACCCTCCCCTCGGACAGGACCCTGACCCCGTCCAGCTCGCCGCCCTGGGCGATCATGGCATACATGCGCGCAAGCGAGCGGGCCGTGAACTGACCGTTTACCGCCGGGATGATGGCCTGCGCCGTCTCGTCGGCGTTCCAGTCGAAGTCTTCGGAAAAAACGTCCATGGCCGCGCTGAATTCCGCCAACTCCACCCCCAGCTGCCCCAACGCCGCGTCGACCCATTCCAGCAGGGTTTCCTGCCACGGCTCGGTGGCTCTAGGCGGCCGGACGCGCCCGTGGATCAGCTCGGCACGCCGGTGGAGCTCGTTGTGGGGCATGCCGATGAACATGCCGTCGAGGCCCAGGGGGTCGACCAGCTCGTCCTGAAGAACCGCCTGCAGGGGACGCCCGGCCACCGCCTCGATGACGCCGCCGATGAGCCAGCCGTAGGTAAGCGCGTGATAACCGTGGGAGCTGCCAGGCTCGTGGGCGGGCTCGGCGTCGGCAATGACCCTTTTCATGTGCCCCCAGTCCAGCATCTCCTGAGGCCGCCGAATCATGTCCGCCACGCGGTAGAGCCCGGCCTCGTGGCAGAGCGCCTGGCGGATGGTGATGTTCTCCTTGTTGCGGGCGCCGAACTCGGGCCAATGGTGCGCAATGGGGTCGTCGTATCCCGCCTTTCCGTGATCCACCAGGATGTGCAGCAGCGTGGCGATGACCCCCTTGGTCGTGGAGAACGAAGGCGCAGTCGTATCGTGTTCCCAGGGATTACCGTGATGATCGCGGATGCCCCCCCAGACGTCGACAACGCAGCGCCCTCGATGATAGACACACACCGCCGAGCCCCCATCGCGCCCTCTGGGTATCTGCCGGATGAGGGCGGCGGCAACGTCCGCGAAGTCGGGATGAACAGCGCCGTCGAGCATGGCCGCCATCAGAGTCCTGGGATTAGGGGGCGGACATTTTATGGAACCCGCAAGCAATGCGCACCAGCATCGAGAAGGCTGCCATCACAAGCGCCATGTCCCGTAGAATGACCCGCGGGCAAACCTGGCGGCGCGCGATCGAATTCGAGCATGAGCATCAAGTGGCAAGAGTACTCGGCCGAAGGGCTGTGGGACGAGCTGATCACGGCCGGCGGCCGCGCCCGGCCGGGTGCCGGCAGCCTCTGCCGAATGCTTGCCAAGCTGAGCGACGAAGAGCTCAACGCCCGCAAGGCGGCAGCGGAGCTGGCCATCAGATCCATGGGGATCACTTTCACCGTCTATACCGGAGAGGGAAGCGGTTCCATCGATCGTGAGTGGCCGTTCGACATCATCCCCCGCCTGCTCCTGAAGAAGGAGTGGGACCAGATCTCGGCAGGGTTGACTCAGCGCGTCAAGGCCCTGAACTGCTTCATCGACGACGTCTACCACGACCAGCGCGTGTTCGCCGACGGCGTGCTTCCTCGAGAATACATCGAGAAGTCCCGGGAATTTCGAGGGGAATGCGTCGGCATCGAGCCCCCGCACCGCATATGGTCACACGTCTGCGGCTCCGATCTGGTCCGCGACTCGGACGGCCGCGTCTACGTGCTCGAGGACAACCTCCGTGTGCCTTCCGGCGTTTCCTACATGCTGGAAAACCGGGAAGTCATGAAGCGCGTCTTTCCGGAGCTTTTCGAAGACTACGTGATCCACCCCGTGGACGACTATCCAGCCAGGCTCGCGAGCTGTCTGCGCACGCTTACCTCGGTGAAATCCCCGCAGATCGCCGTGCTCACGCCCGGCATCTACAACTCGGCCTACTTCGAGCACGCCTACCTCGCCAACGCCATGGCCGCGCAGCTCGTGGAGGGCTCCGACCTCGTCGTCGGCAAGGACGACTACGTGTACATGAAGACCATCGACGGCCTGGTCCGCGTCGACGTCATCTACCGTCGCATCGACGATCTCTTTCTGGATCCGGACGTCTTCAAACCGGATTCCATGCTCGGCGTCCCCGGCATCGTGCGCGCCTGGCGCGCGGGCAACGTGGCGCTTGCCAACGCGCCCGGCTGCGGCGTGGCAGACGACAAGGTGATCTACACCTACGTCCCCGACCTCGTCCGCTACTACCTGGCCGAGGAGCCTTTGCTGCCCAACGTGCCTTCCTACCGGTGCGTGGACAAGGAGCAGCGTGACTACGTGCTCGACAATCTGGACGAGCTGGTGGTGAAGCCCGCCAACGAGTCCGGAGGCTACGGCATGCTGATCGGGCCCAAGGCGTCACGGGCGGAGCGGAACCGGTTCGCCAGGCTTATTCGCGCGAACCCGCGCAACTACATGGCCCAGCCCATGCTCAAGCTCTCCACCGCGCCCACGCTGGTCGACGAGCACGCCGAACCCCGGCATCTGGACTTGAGACCCTTCATTCTCTCCGGCGCCAGCAGCTACGTGACCATGGGCGGATTGACCCGGGTCGCGCTGCGCAAGGGCTCGACCGTGGTCAACTCGTCTCAGGGCGGCGGCAGTAAAGACACCTGGGTGGTGGACCTGGAATGAGCGGCCATACGCTGTCGAGCACGGCAAAGCGCACCTACTGGCTGGGACGCTACCTGGAGCGCACCGAGAGCACCGCAAGGCTGATTGCGGAGAATGGCAACCTGATGATCGATCTGCCCGCACGGCTCCCCCACAGCTGGTCGCCGCTGATCAGCATCACCGGAAGCGGAGCGACGTTTGCCACGCTCTACGAAGAGCCCACGGAGCGCAACGTCACCCGCTTCCTGATCGGCGACCTGCGCAATCACGGCAGCATCCTGTCATCGCTGGGCTGGGCCAGGGAAAACGTGAGGACCCTGCGCGGGATCATCCCGCGGCAGGCCGTGGAGTACATCATCGAGCTGCATCTGTACGCGCGCGACCACTTGAGCGGCGCCCTGTCACGCTCCCGTCGAGCCGAAGGGCTAACCGTGGTCCCCGCGCTGATCCAGCAGATCGAAGGCTTCATGTCCGCGAACATGCTGCACGATGCCCACTGGAATTTCTGGCGGCTCGGCAACTTCGTGGAGCGAGCCGACATGACCACCCGCATCATCGACGTGGGCACCGACAACCCTTTGCAGACCGCGGACGCGCCGGGGCCGTTCACCGACCTGCAATGGCGCAGCGTGCTGCGCTCTCTGAACGCCACGCAAAGCTACCTGACCGTACGCCAGGAGCCCATCCATCAGAGCGCCGTGGTCGGATTTCTCATCGGCAATCGCTCGCTGCCGCGGTCCCTGACCTACTCGCTGGAGAGCCTGCGCAACGGTCTGCGCACGCTGCCTCGCAGCGACCGCGCCCTGAGGGCCGTCAACAGGCTGCGCAGGTTCCTGCAGAGCAGCGAGATCGAGAACCTCGAGGGCCCTGAACTTCACCAGTTTCTGGACGGCTGCCAGGTACAGCTGGCAGAGATACACCAGCAGATCGACCGGACCTACTTCGAGTTCCATCCACGGCGCATACCCCAACGGGCGGATCGTTCCGCAGACACTCAACCAACCAGGAGCGACAGCACATGATCAGGCTCTACGGCATGGGACGCAGCAACTATTTCAGCATCGCCAAGGCGTGTCTGGTGGAGAGGGGCATGGCGTTCGAGAAAGTCGCCACTCAGCCGTCTGCGGAGAACGCCTACCTCGCCAAGAGCCCCATGGGCAAGATCCCCTGCATCGAGACGGAACGGGGCTTCCTTTCCGAGGCATACGCCATCGTCGAAAGAATCTTCGGCAAGGATCTGCTCGACTCGATACCGCGGGCCCGTGACCTGCTGGCGCTCGTTGGCCAGCAACCCAGCATTCAGCGCGTAGAGGCCGAGAAAGCGGGCTGAGCGACGACGTCAGACCTCGGGGGGCCAGTGCTCGAGGGCCGGGCGGGTCACGTTGGCGACCCACGCATAGCTGAGACACGAGACCAGCATGGCGGGGAACACCTCGTGAGCGAACTCCCTTCCGCCGGCGAGCAGCCAGCCCACCAGCACGAGCACGCCGCTGACCATGGACGCAAGCACCGCCTGGGCTGAACCTCCGCGCCAGTGCAGACCAAACAGTATGGCCGGGAAGAAGCAGACGGCGTAGAGACTGCCCGAAAATATCGTGATCTCGACGATGCCGCCCGGCGGCCGCAGCGCTACCCCGGCAGCCAGCAGCGCAAGGCCGACCACACCGATGCGCGTCCAGGTCAGCGGATGGGCAGCCGGATGGACGACCTCGACCACATCCTTGTAGAGAACCGAGGCGGAAACCAGCAGAACGCTGTCCATGGAGGACATGGCAGCCGCCATCATGGCGACGATGAGAAAGTCCGCGACCCACCCAGGAAACACATTCGGGTCGCTGACCAGGATCGGAACGATCATGTCCGTGTCCTGCACCCCGTCGAGCAGAAAGTGGGCGTAGAAACCCACGGGAAACAGACAGGCCATGATGACGGTCAGGCCGCCCAGCGCGACCCACGTCCCCACCCGCACGCTGCGCTGATCTTTCAGCGCGAAGAATCGCGAAACCTGGCGCGGCTCGACGATCAGCTTCAGAGAACCCGAGAGGGAAATGCCTAACAGAACGGCGAACGGGATACCGCCGCTCCAGGTAAAAACGTGCTCACTCCCCGGCCGCTCGGCCAGCTGGCCAATCACCCCCACACCCCCGGCAGCCCTGGTGACGAAGTAGAAGATGGTCACCGACCCGATGACCATCAGAATTCCCTGAACCACGTCGGTGCGCACCACCGAGACGAAGCCGCCGATGGAGGTGTAGAGCATGACGATGACCAGCGTCAGACCGACGGCTCCTTCGTAGGGGATGCCGAGGAACTGCTGAAACAGGTGCCCGCCCCCTTTGAAGATGGCCACCAGATAGAGAAGACTCGAGATCAGTATCACCACGGCCGCCGCGACCCGCAACGCGGCGTTGTCCGCTCCGTAGCGACGGGCAAGGTAGTCGGGCAGCGTGATCGCATCCCAGTGAAGGGTGAAGCGTCGCAGCCGGGGCGCCACGGAGGTCCACGAAATCAGGGTGAAGATCAGAATCATGGCCGCGAACGTCAGCCACGGCAGACCGTACTCGTAGCCCTTGCCCGCATGACCGATGTAGCTGTTGGTGCTGGCAAAGGTCGCGAAGAAGGAAATGCCCACCACGACGCCGCCCATACCGCGACCGCCGACGTAGTAATCCGTCAGGTCGTGACTTCTCCTGCGCCCCACGTTGGCGTTGTAGAACAGCAGCGCCGTGTAGACGGCAAAAAGCACGGCAGCAACCCAATGGTCGGCGACCCACGCCATGCGAACACTACCTTTCCCGGCCTGACCCGGCCAAAGCGTACCATTGATCGCTGGCGGACCGTCTCGTTATGCTCGAACGCCACAAGCCGCGGGAATCCGTCCATGCGTTACCTGGTACAGCTCATCATCCCGGTTCTGATCATCGTGACGGTGATGTTCGTGGTCGCCCGCAACCGCCGCCGCCGCGATGAGGCAGGGGAGCAATCAGACAGCGAGAAGGGGATGTTCATCTTCATCCTGGTCATCGGTGCCCTGGTGACGGTGGCCATCGTCGTCGCCTTGCAATCCTTCTGGGGGGCCGGGGCATGAGCTTCGCCGTGCATCCTAAGCCGCGGGGGTTTGGCGCCGCCGTTACCGGTATCCGGCTTTCCGACCCGATCAGCGCCTCCCTGGCCGATGAGCTCAGAGCGGCCTGGCTGGCCCATCAGGTGCTCTTCTTCCCCGACCAGCCCATGAGCCACGAGGACCTGGAACGATTTACTCTGTGCTTCGGCGCTTTCGGAAACGACCCCTACGTGAAAGCCATCCCCGGTCATCCGCACATCCTGGAAGTCAGGCGCGAGCCTGGGGAGAACGTCGCCCCTTTCGGGGCGTCCTGGCACTCCGACTGGTCCTTCCAGGCCCAGCCGCCGGCCGCAACCATTCTGCACGCCAAGATCGTCCCCCCGGTGGGCGGCGAGACCTGGTACGCGGATGGCTACGCGGCTTACGAGGCCCTGCCGGCAACCCTGCGCGACGAGATCTCCGAGCTCACCGCGATCCACAGCGCCCGCCGCCCCTACAGCCACCAGGGATTCCTGGCCGGGAGAGGCCCGGAGCGGAGCATGACCATCCTGCCCAGCGACGAAGCACTGCAGACCCAGGACCATCCGCTCGTTCGCACGCACCCCGAAACCGGCCGCAAGGCCCTGTGGGTGAACGGCGTCTACACCATCGGCATTCGGAACATGGCGGAGGAAGACGCAAAGAATCTGCTGAAGCGGTTGTTCGATCACGCCATTAGGGACGAGTTCGTCTACCGTCACCGCTGGGCGCCCGACATGCTGACCATGTGGGACAACCGCTCGGTTCAGCATTGCGCCAGGGGCGGATACGACGGGTATCGCCGGGTCATGCACCGCACCACCGTGGCCGGCGACTCGCCGGTCTGAGGCCCGGCCGGCGATTGCGCTACCCTCCCACGCCGCCATGTGAGAAGCTCGCCCCGGTCCAGTGACCGTGGAGCCCTGACGCTTGCGCGCCTTTAGTTCGTTCACCGCGCCCCTGCTCATGCTGCTCGCCCTGTCGGCTTTCGCGCAGCCCACCACGGATTACCTGACGCCCGATCTGCGCGCGCGCGTCGAACGGCTGAAGGCCGACGTCCAGCAGGTACCGACCAACACCACCAACGTCGCGGAGCGGTCCCGCGTGCTTTGGAACTGGGCCAATGCCTTGTCTCTCGACGGTGGTGTGCTGCCGGTCAACCTGACCCAGGCCGTCTCTTTCGTGTTCGCCTATCCGGACCTGATGGCCGATCGGCACGACGTCATCGACGGCTTCATCCAGGAGTTGACCCTGCTCGACGAGGAGCCCGGGGCGCTTGGAACCCTTCGAGCCGATTCGGGACCCTTCCAGGCAGCGTCCTTCGTCACGCTGAGGCAGACGTTCACCGTCGGTTCCAAGGCGATACAGGCGGGCGGAGGCATTCTGGTGGCCAGGCATTTCCAGCCCAACTACGGCGCGTGGCAGACGGGCGATCCAGCCGCGGACAACTACCTGTCAATAACCACCAGCGCTGCCGACGCGAGTTTCACCACCGAAACCGCCCCGATGATCGGCATGCACGGCGGTTTCCGCCGTCCGGCTGACGCGCTCGTCTTTCGCGTTGCCTCCGGGACGCTGCGCCCGGGCGATACCGTGACCCTGACCTACGGTGACCGCAGCCAGGGGAGCCGCGGATTCCTGATGGCCGATTTTTCCTCCGACATGATGCCGTTGCCCCTGTACGTGGCGTTCACCGGATCCGGACGCTTCTTCTCGCTACCCATTCAACCCGTGGCGGTGATCGGCGGCCCGGCGGCCGGCGTGCACGCCTTCGCGCCGTCTATCGTGAAGGCCGGAGAGCCCTTCACCCTCGCGGTCCGGGCCGAGGACCGCTTCTACAACCGCGCCTCGGACGGACATCCGGACTGGCTGGTTTCCCTCAATGGCGAACCGTTCCGGGAGGTGCCGGCCAGCGAGGAGCCGATCACCCTGTTGCGCAACATCGAGATAGCCGAACCAGGCGTATATCGGTTCACCATCGCGAGCCGGGACGGCCAGATCAGCGGACGTGGAAATCCAATCCTGGTCAAGCAGACGGCCGAGGAGCGGATATTCTGGGGCGATACCCACGGCCACTCGGGATTCGCGGAGGGTATCGGCACGCCCGACTTCTTCATGCGCTGGGCGCGCGACGATGCGCGCCTGGACTTCGTCACCCATTCGGAGCACGACATCTGGCTGGACGATGGCGAGTGGGAGCAGCTGCGCAACAACGCCCGCAGCTACACCCGGGAAGGCGAGTTCGTCGCCTTCCTCGGCTACGAGTGGACGGTCCGGAATACCCACGGCGGACACCACAACGTGCTGTTCCGCACGCCCGCCGGCCGCAATCGGCTGGCAGCGCCCTTCTACCCGTCCCTGTCAAAGCTTTACGCAGGCCTGCGCGGTGATGCCCAGCCAGAGGACGTGCTCGTCATCCCCCACGCGCACCAGGCCGGCGACTACCGCACCAGCGACCCGGAACTCGAGCACCTCGTGGAGGTCAACTCCCAGCACGGCAACTTCGAATGGTTCGGTCAGGCCTATCTGCGCCACGGGCACCAGGTGGGCTTCACCGCCGCGTCAGACAACCATCTCAGCCAGCCGGGATACGGTGCCCCCAAGAACGGGACACTTGCCCAGCGAGGCGGTCTGGGCGCCGTCATTGCCCGGGCCAGGACCACCGATGCGCTGTTCGACGCCATGAAGCAGGCTCGCGCCTATGCGACTTCCGGCGAGCGCATCATCCTGGAGTTCTCGGTGAACGGGACGCCCATGGGGCAGCGCGGACCCTTCTCCGAAACCCGCACGATCGAAGGTCGGGTGATCGGCACGGCGCCAATCGACGACATCTCGTTGCTGCGAAACGGCGAGGAGATCTGGCGCCGGGAACTGCTGACCGACGCTGCCGACAATACGAGCTCTCCGGGAGCTTTCCTGCTGACCTTCGCCTCCGACTCCGATCCGCGACAGCCGGGAGACAATCCGCGAGGGTGGCGCCACTGGCGTGGAACCATCGAGGTGAGGGACGCGACGCTCATCGATGCCAGCGGCATGGATTTCAACAATCAGCTTCTCCAGCAGATCGAAGCGGACGCAGGGGATCCGGACCTGCTTCGTTTCTCGACCATCACCCGCGGGGACACGAGCAGCATTCGGCTCGACCTGGAGGACGTATCCAGAGCCACGCAGGTCCGCGTTACCCTGGAACCCACCCAGGAAACCGGCGGCGCGCCGGCCACGTACGGCCGCCATGAGCAGCTGCCGGCCGCGGAGGTGAAGCTGGAGATAAGAGATTTCGAGAACGGCGAGACCCGGGCGCAGCTGCCCGCCGGTCCACGGGAGGACACCATCACCCTTCGCCGGATCATCACCCAGGGAAGCATGGACGAAGCTTTCACCATCGACGACGTCAGCGGGCGCCAGGGTGACTACTACTACGTGCGCGTCCGCCAGGCCGACGACAGCCTGGCGTGGTCTAGCCCGGTGTGGATCGGCGGGCACGCGCCGCGCTGAGCGGCGCCTTGGGATACCCCGCCGGAGCCGACCTCAGATCCGCTCGAGGATCGTAGCCGTACCCATTCCTCCGCCTGTGCACATCGCAACCAGCGCGGTTTCCTTGTCCTCGCGCTCGAGCTGATCCACCGCCGTGCCGATGAGCATGCCGCCCGTCGCGCCGATGGGATGACCCAACGCGATGGCGCCACCGTCTATGTTGACCACGTCGTGATCGACCCCCATCTCCTTCATGAACTTGAGCACGACGGAAGCAAACGCCTCGTTGATTTCCCACAGATCGATGTCGTCCCGCGTCATGCCCGCCTTCTGCAGGCAACGCTGGGCCGCAGGAGCCGGTGCGGTCAACATGATGAGCGGCTCGGTTCCGGCGGTGGCCGTCATGCGGATGCGGGCTCGGGGTCGCAGACCGTGAGCCTTTGCAAAATCCGGGCTCACGACGAGCACGGCGCTGGCGCCGTCAACCACGCCCGAGGAGTTCCCGGCGTGGTGCACGTGGTTGATCTCCTCCACCTGAGGGTAGCGGTCGCGGGCCATCTCGTCGAACGGCTTGGGAAATCCTTCCACCTGCTGAGAGCCCATGGCGGCAAACGAGGGCTTCAGATCAGCCAGGCTCTCCAGCGTCGTCCCGGGCCGGGGATGCTCGTCCCGGTCCAGCGCGGGCGAACCGTCGTCGTTGAAGATGGGGATCAGGGCCTTCTCGAATCGACCCTCGGCAATGGAGCGAGCGGCACGGGTCTGGCTCTCCACCGCGTAGCCGTCCACGTCTTCCCGGCTGAACCCCTCGATGGTGGCGATCAGATCCGCGGAGATCCCCTGAGGAACCTGGGGATGCAGGGCAGCCAGGTGTTCGTTGTTGGCATGAAAGCCCATCGCGTGGATGGGCGCGTAACGGGACATGAACTCCACCCCGCCGCCAATCACGGCTTCCTGGTGACCGGACATCACGCCCATGGCGGCAAAGGTAACGGCCTGCTGTCCGCTGCCACAGAATCGGTGCAGGGTTACCCCGGTGGTCGTCAGGGGCCAGCCGGCATCCAGCACCGACATGCGGGCGATGTCGTGGGCGTGATCGCCGCTGCCGGTCCCGCAGCCGGCGACGACGTCCTCGATGTCGGACGCATCGAAACCGACCTTGTCCCTCAGCCCGTTGAGCACCTGCGCCATGCAGCGCTGAGGGTGAATGTTGCTCAGGCTGCCGACCCCCGGCTTACCCCGCCCCCGCGGTGACCGCACCGCGTCGATGATCCAGGCTTCCCGCATGGCGCCTCTCCGTTGAATGTCAGTGGAGCCGCGATTCTACACCGGGCCAACCGAGGCTTCACCGGCGCCCGCGGCCACGCCGGCGGCGTGACGCTCAGGCGCCGTCCGGCATGGGGACGGGATTGACGAAGTGCGGCACGTGATAACCGCGCTGGACGGCTTCGCGGCCGGCGATCGAGACGTACCAGCGGCGCACGTGGGCGTAGTCCGCAAGGTCGATTCCCTGCCATTCGTAACGCGATATCCACGGCCAGCTCGCCATGTCCGCGATAGAGTAGCTGCCCGACAGGAATTCCCGATCCGCCAGGCGCCGATCGAGCACGCCGTATAGGCGCCGCGCTTCGTCGAGGTAGCGCGCTTCGGCGTAGGGGGCTTTACCGGGATTGAATCTGGCGAAGTGATGAACCTGCCCGAGCATGGGGCCGACACTTGCCATCTGCAGCATCAACCACTCCACCGTCTGCCACCAGTCGTCGCCCCGGAAGCGGTCGTGCTTCTCAGCCAGGTAGAGCAGGATGGCCCCGGACTCCATCAGGCTGCGCCCGGACGAATCCTCGACGATGGCCGGGATTTTTCCGTTCGGGCTGATTCGTCGGAAGGCCGAGCCGTGCTGATCGCCCGCGCCGATGTCCACAGCGTGGACCCGGTAGGGCTCGCCGAACTCTTCCAGAGCAATCGAGATCTTGCGGCCGTTGGGTGTCGGCCAGGTGTAAAGGTCGATCACCTCAGGCGGCCACTGAGCCCGCCTCGCCCTGCCTGCGGAACGCGAGCTGCGGCCAGCCGCGCGACGTTGCGACCTCGGAAAGCGAAGCCTTGGGGTTGGCAGCCACGGGCCGTCCGACGGCTTCGAGAAGCGGCAGGTCGTCACAGGAATCGGTGTAGAAATAGGCGTCCGCCAGGCTGCAGGCCCGAGCGGACCCCAAGTGAACGGCTGCCGCCCGTTTGCTCGCACCGAAACACGGGCTGACCCTGCCGGTGATCCTGCCCTGGCGGATTTCCAGCTCCGTGCAGCAGATCTGGTCGACGGCCAGCTCCCGGGCGACGGGCTGCGCCTGATACCGGGTAGCCGAAGTGACCATGACGACTTCGTGACCCAGCTCCTTGTGCGCGCCGATCAGGCGGCGCGCCTCCGGGTAGATCAGCCTCTGCAGACGGCGCTGGTAGGCCCGCTCCCCCAGCTCCACCAGCTCCTGCTCCGGCAGCCCTACGAGCTCGGCCACGGTTCCTTCGAGCAGTTCCTGGTAACCGGCCCGGCCAAAGCCATAGGAGATGAAGCGACTGACCTGAGCGACGAGATGCCGTGGCGACATGCCGCTTCGAAGCCGCTCGATCATGAGCGCGGTGATGGAATAGCCGGCGATGATGGTTCGATCCAGATCGAAAAACGCGACCACGTCCTCGCGCTCGCCAGACGCCTCCAGAACTTTGACGTACTCGCCGAACTCCAGCAGCTCCGCGGAGTTCGGCCTTTGACTGTTTCGCCGGGCAATCATGGCAGGCCCTGGTCGCCGTTGGTCGGTTTAGCTCTCACGCGCCGCGCCAGCGCGGTGCGCTCCGCACGTCGGCGACGCCTGAACAATGAGACCATCGAAACACGAGTCGATTCAACCGGGGCCCGCATCGGAAAACCCTTCGGACCCGGGCGCCGGCGCTTCGTCCTGCGGTTCGGCGGCACGCAGGTCGGCATGCTCTACAACCAGCTGCTCGGCTACGTAAGCGGCCAGACCGAAGCGGCCGGACAGACGATCGGATTCCACGGCGTACTCGTCGTTCTCCGGATCCTTGAAAATCCGCAGCCCGTAAGACCCGGATGCGTCCGTGACGGTGAAGACCGCAGCAGGCTCGTACGCGGGGCCCAACGGCGCAAATCCGGTCACCCGAAGCTCGGCGACCCGCTCGACGAGCCGGCCCGCGGCGTCCTGATCGGCGCCGCCGATTCCGGGGCCGGCTTCGGCATCCTGCATCCCCGGCACCAGGTTCAGGAGCCAGCCTTCCTGACCACGCTCCAGGGACCAGTGTTCCTCCCGGATGATCGAGGCGATCTCCCCATCTGCCCCCAGCAGGTCCTTGTCGAGCCAATCCGAATCGCTCAACGGCAGCTCGTAGACGGCGAAATCGATGCTGTATACCTCCTCGGAATCCGCCCGTCGGGCATGAATGCGGCGGAATCCCGGCGACGTTCCCAGATAGATCTCGGCCAGCTTTCCTTCCCCCGCGAAGAGGGCCACCCGTCGCTCGTGATCATCGCCGGTAACGCGAAACCGCTCCCGCGACGCTTCGGTTGCCGCCACGGGCCAGCCGGGCTCGATGTCGGTGAGTTTTTCCAGAACCTCGCCGATCTTCTCCGCGTCGGCAGGGGCGCCGGAGCCCAACGACCATTGTTCCCCCGCTCGGGTGAACTCCAGCTCGGTTTCCTCACCGCCGACGACCACCCGGTCCACGCTGTCCGGGGCGACCTCCACAAACGCCGCCGGCGAGCTGTCCGCGCCACGACCTTCGAGGAGCAGGAGGGCGCCGGTCAGCAGGAGCTGAACGGCGAGCAGCGCGGCAAGCCAGCCGATACGCGCGCTCATGAGGCACCTCCCGCCAGCCAGCTCGCGTACATCCGGTCGGACCGGCGTTTCCTGCCCCGGTGGACGAGAAAGACCACGCCGATGCCCAGCAGCGCAAGCCCGTAGTTGAGGTACTCCCAAAACAGCTGTTCCTCGTCGACGAGCGGCGGCAGCGTCCGGTTGAAGTGTCCGCGTGAGCGGATGCTCAACAGGCTCTGATCTTCTAAGGACCAGTCCACGACGTTGACCATCATCTGCACCGTGTTGGTATAGATGGTTCCCTCCGCAGAGCCCAGCATGCGAAGGTTCTGGTCGGTCAGGAAGCCGTCGGAGGAGAACAAGAACAGTCGGGCAGAGTCCGCCGAGCGGGCTATGACGCTGCTCACCACCCCGACCGTGGCCGCCGGGTCGGTCTCGTCGTCACCGTCCGCCCCCGCGTCGTTGTCATCGTCCCCGTCAGCAGGTTCGAGAAGGGGCGATGTCTGGCCGGCAAAGAAAGACTCGAAGCGCCCTTCTATCAACGCGCCGAGCAGCCGCGGCGCCTGGGCACCTTCCGGGGCAAACCCGGAGAGCCCCTGCTCGTCGAGTCTCGGCATGACGTTGGTGTCTGCCGACAGCCAGCTGCGCGGTGAGCTGGTGAGAAGCTCGGTGACCGTTCGCCCCTCCTGCTGCTCGGCATCAATCTCGATGGGCGAGGCCCAGGTGAGCGTAACCTGAGGAAGCCCGGCCACGATGGGCGACTCGGCATTCATTCCTTCACCGCGCACGTCCACGAAGTACGGGTAGTCGAGCATCACCAGCTCCTGAAAGCTGAACCCGCCAACCTGTCGCGTCACCGGCGCCGGGAACGCCGCGTTCTGAGCATCCATTACCAGCTTGGGCTCGAGCGTCACCCCCATGTGCTCGAGCCACGCTTCCAGGCCCGACGTGCGCGGCGCCGCCATCAGGCTCTGCTGGGACAGAGACGCGGAAAAGGGCGCCGTGGCGACCACCACCGTGCCGCCTTTCATCAGAAACTGATCCATCGCAAAGAGCTGTCGCCGGTTGAACCCTTCAGGATCCACGATCATCAGGAGATCGGCGCTGTCGGGCACGACACCCTCGGCCAGGTCCGTGGTCTCCACTTCGAAATCGCTGCGCAGGACGTCCTTGAGCTGCTCGTACTGGTTGCCTTGGGGTGGCTGGCCCATACCCATGTACGGCGGCGCTTCGGGAGCCGCCAGGGCCACGGTCTTCAGCAACCCGCTGGCAAAGCGCTTGAGCCCCTCCTCGAGCACCCGCCGGGTCGCTTCGACCGAGAACGCCTCCGGCAGCGGAAGCTGGATGAGCGTGTTTGCGTCGCCCAGGGTCAGGTAGAAATAGAACACGTTGGAATCGAAAAGGCTGGCGGCCATGGGCTGGAAACCGAAGTCCACGGCAATCTGCGCGGCCACCGAGCCATCACCAGCGTCCGGGTCGATGAACTCCGAAGTGAACCGGCCGCCGGACTCCCGGGCAAGCGCATCCAGGGCCTCCACGAGAACGGCCCGGTAGTCGGCCAATGCGGGTGGCAGCCGGTCGGCGCTGGAGACGTAGCCTACGAAGCGCACGGGATCCTGAATGTTGGCGAAGAGGCTGCCGCCGCCCTGAAAGCCGTAAAGGACCTTCTTGATGGCGCGGGTCAGATCGAACTCGGGGTTTCTAAGCTGAACGTCGAGGTCGGCCTCGCCCACCACCTTGACCTCGATGAGATCGCGGAAGCCGAGCACCTCGTACTCGTCGCCGTAGCTCAGCAGGACGTCGAAATAGGAATTCACCAGGCTCGATTCGTAACGGTCCGCGACCTGGAACGGCACCGGCCGGATTCCGTATTTGCTGTTGGCCTCGTCCTCCGCGGCGGGGTCGTCGGCCGGATCGACGATCTCCACACGGATATTGCCGGCGCCGGCCACTTCAAACTCGTTGAGCAGGTCGCGCATCCGGGGAACCAGGGGCGCGAGCAGCGGATGCGTTCGATTGCTGAAGTAACCGCGAATCAGCAGCGGTTCCCGCAGCTGCCCGATGTACGCCCGGGTCGCGTCCGAGACCGAGTAGATGCGGCCTTCGGTGACGTCGATGCGCAAACCGGTCAGCTGCGCCAGCCAGACGTTTGCCAGCAGCAGGTTGGCGACCAGCAGCCCGGTTCCGAGCAGCCAACGGCGGTGTCGGCCGGCGCCGCCGTCGGCAGCCCAGCGCTGCACCTCCAGGGCATGCACGTTCGCGGCGAGGAAAACGGCCAGCAGCGAGGCGTAGTAGTAGAGATCCCGGAGATCCAGGACGCCGCGGGTGATGGACTCGAAGCGCGAGCCGCTGCCGACGCTGCGCAGGATGTCGGCCAGCCCGCCGCCGACGAGATCCGTGAGCACCGGGCTGCCGAGCAGATAGAACGCACCACAGGCAAACGAGGCCAGGATCAGGCTGACGATCTGGCTGTCGGTGCGGGCGCTGACGAAGAGCCCGATGGCCAGATAGGCGCCGCCGAGCAGCATGGCAGCCAGGTAGCCGGCCCAGACCGGGCCCCAGTCGAGATCGGCAATCAACGAGACCGATATGGGCAGAGGCAGGGTCAGCAGCAGGGCGATGGCAAGCAGGACCCAGCACGCCAGGAACTTCCCCACCACGAACTCCCAGCCGCTCACGGGCACCGTGGCGACGAACTCCAGCGTCCCCGTCCGGCGCTCTTCGCTCCACATGCGCATCGTCAGCGCCGCAGAAAGGAAAACCAGCAGCACGGGCATCCACTCGAACATCGGCCGCACGTCGGCGACGTTGCGGGCGAAGAAAGCCTCCACCCAGAAGAACACGAACAGCGTGAAGGCCAGGAAAGCACCGAGAAACAGGTACCCGACCGGCGAGGCAAAGAAGAGCGTCAGCTCCTTGCCGGCGATCCGCTTGACGACATCAGGCCGCATCGCTCACCCCCTCGTTGACCTCCCGGAACACGGTCTCCAAGTCCCGCTGCACCGGGCCGAGCTCGTGAAGCGCGATGCCGGCGTCCACCAGCGCCCGGGCCAGACGCTCCGCCGCGGCATCCAGCGGCCCGTCCACGGTCAGCTGCCAGGCCCCTTCCGCCACCGATTCCGCGCGGCTCACCCCGGAAACGCCGGCGAGCAGATCGGCCACAGGGCCGCCGCCGGCGCAACGCAGGCGCAGCTGATCGCTGCGCTTCAAGTCGGCCAGGCGCTCATCGAGGACCAGGCGGCCGTCGCGCAGGATCAGCGCTCGATCACAGATCGCGTCCACCTCCTGCATGATGTGCGTCGAGAGCACCACCGTCGCGGTGGCCGCCAGCCGCTGGATCAGCTCGCGCATGTGCTGGGTCTGGCTGGGATCGAGCCCGTTGGTGGGCTCATCGAGAATCACGAACCTCGGTTCGTGAAGAATGGCCTGAGCCACCCCGACGCGCTGCTTGAAGCCGCGCGAAAGCGTGCTGATGGGGTCCAGGGCCTTTTCTTCGAGCTCGGTCTCCTCCACGGCCCGGGCGACGGCGAGGCGCGGATCCACGCCCCGCAGGGTGGCCGCGTAGGACAGATAGTCGCTGACCGTCATCTCCGGGTAGAGCGGCAGGTTCTCGGGCAGGTAGCCAAGCTCGCGCTGAACGCGAAGCCTGTCCTGCTCGATGTCGGCGCCGTCCACGCGTACCGACCCGCCGCTGGGCTCGAGATAGCCCGTGAGCATTTTCATGATCGTCGTCTTGCCCGCGCCGTTGTGCCCGAGCAGGCCAACGATCTCACCGTGCTCGATGGAGAAGGACACGTTCCGCACCGCGACGAAGTCGCCGTACCGCCGCGTCAATCCGTCTGCTTCTATCATGAGATCAACCTGCCAACCCGTTGCCGCTTTTTTCGATTCCGATTTCGAGGCCGGGTTCAGCCCCGATGCCCCGCCCGCGCGCCCGTCCAAGGAACTGGCGGGAGTGCGAAAAATAGGGAAATGGCCGAAAAATTCAAGGGCTGACGCCGGCACCTGGCCGCTGGTACCGTGATCCGAACGCCCGCTGGACGCTGCCAATGAAGATCGAGATTCCCGGACCGGCCGGTCCCATCGAGGCCGAACTCGACGATGCCAACGACGGATCCGGCTCGTTCGCCGTGCTCTGTCACCCGCACCCGCAGTACGGCGGCACCATGCACGACGCCGTTCTCTCGGTCCTGGGCCGCGCGCTCGCGGGCGCCGGCGTAGGCTGCCTGCGCTTCAATTTCCGCGGCGTAGGCGGGAGCGCGGGCGCCCACGACGGCAAGGGCGGCGAGGTCGAGGATCTGCTTGCCGTCGAGCGCTGGCTGCGCCAGGAGCACAGCCCCGCTCATCTGATCCTGGGCGGCTATTCCTTCGGTGCCGCGGTCGCCTGGCAGGCGCTCACCAGCCTCGCGCCACCCGACCAGATGATTCTCATCGCCCCTCCCGTGAGCTTCATGCCTTCAACCCGCCGGCCCGTCGGCTTCAGGCTGGACGTTTTCGCCGGCGACGCCGACCAGTTCGTCGACGCCGCCGCGCTGAACGTGCTCGGAGATGCCGGGATCCACATCATCCCCGGCGCAGATCACTTCTTCGGTGGCAAGTGGGGCGATCTCGCCGCCGGGATCGAACAGGTGCTGCAGCCGGCCGGCTAGAGCAGGCGCACGCCCCCCGAAACCCACTGGTGGCCCCAGAACACCAGGGCGTAGACCACCAGCCCCGCGGCACCGGGCCCCACCAGCTCCTTGAGCACGAGCCGGTTGCGGCCGGACAGCACCGCGGCGAAAGGCAGGTTCGAGGTGACCGCAGCAAAGTGCTCCCAGTCGTCACCGAGCGCGGCCGCCTTCTTGCGGTCGATGGCCAGGGTCCCCAGCAGGCTCAGGACGCCGAAGGCGGCGAAGAACACCACCGACACGGTATCTCCGTTCGCGACGATGTGCGATGCCGACCACAGGACGACGCTCCACTGAAACGGATGGCGGGTGATGCGAAGCATGCCCGTGGCCGCGTGCTCGCGCTGCCCGGGATCCTTCAGGATACCCTCCATGCCCACGGCCGTGGGATTCTTGACCATGAACCCGCCGATCATGGAGATGAACGCCACGACCATGACCACCTTGGTCACCCAGTACAGGCGCGGGTCCGGCAACCACAGGTACTCGTATCGGGGAGCTTCCCCGTAGGTCCAGATCAGCAGAGAAATCGTAACGAGGGCAACGAGAGAGAATATTCCCTGGTAGGCACGCTCGCCCACCGCGGCCACCAGCCGCGGCCGGAGCGACGTGCTGCTGATACCCAGATGGGCGCCCACGAAAATCAGGCCGGCCAACAGCGTCTGCAACATGGTCTCTGGGTCTTCCTGACCAGCTTCGGACGGATACTACTCGAAAGACGGCTTATTCGCGCTGCCTGCTCGTTGCGCTTCGCCGAGGTGTTCGGCCACACTTGATGACAAGGTCGATCGTCGGGCACCCGGGAAGGAGGGAAGACATTGGACAGACTGGCAGGCAGGACGGCGCTGATCACGGGCGCCGCCAGGGGTCTCGGCGCGCAGATCGCCAAGCGGTTCGCGGAGGAAGGCGCCATGGTGATCGTGAACGATCTCAACCTCGAAGCGGCCGAAGCCACGGCTGCCGCCATCGGGGGGCGGGCGTTGGCCTGTGACGTGAGCGACTCGTCCGCCGTCAACGCGATGTTCGAGGAGGTCGCCTCCATTGCTGACCGCCTCGACGTTCTCGTCAACAACGCCGGCATCAGCGGCGTCGAGGGCGACAGCAACGCTCAGCTGCGCATCCAGCGGGCATTCGAGCGGGCGGACGCCGCCGCGCGTGGTGAGGTGCCCGACCTCGATCCGCCGATCCTGGAAGTGAGCGACGAAGCCTGGGGGCGCATGCTCGCCGTCCACCTCAACGGCACGTTCTACTGCAGCCGCGCGGCCGTGGCGTTGCTCAACCGCAACACAGACCGGCCGGAGGGCGGCGCCGCGATCATCAACATGGGCAGCATCATGGGCACCTCGGGTGGCGCCGGGGCTTCCGCCTACTGCGCCGCCAAGGCCGGGATCCTCGGGCTCACCCGGTCCCTGGCCCGGGAGCTTGCGCCTTACGACATCAGGGTGAACGCCATCGCGCCGGGATACATACACACGGACATGACGAGCCCAATGGAAGCCATGTACCCGCTGCTCAAGGCTCAGACGCCCCAGGGCCGCATCGGCGAGCCAGACGACATCGCCTGGGCCGCCGTCTACCTGGCAAGCCTCGAAGCGAAGTTCGTCACCGGTCAGACCCTGTCGCCGAACGGCGGGTGGCACATGAGTCAGTGATCGGCGGGGGGCAGCTGGCCGATGAACTCCGCCAGGGCGTCGAGCACCTGGTTGGGCCGCTCGGCGAGCATGGAGTGACCGCAGCCAGGAAGGCTTACGTAGCGCGCTGAAAGGGCATTGGCCACCGCCTGCCCCGAGCGCGCGGGCGTCATGCTGTCTGAACCTCCGGCGATCACCAGCACGGGGCAGCTCACAAGCCCGGGCAGCTGATCCAGATCGCACTCGTTGCAGGCGGTGAAGTCGGCGTGATAGACGCCGGGAGCCGCGCGCTCCAGCAGACGCTCCTCGGCGCCCAGCATCCAGATGCCTGGGTTGTCGCTGGCCCCGAGCCGACCCTGAGGACTGTGACTCCAGGTATTCGCCATGTCGATGGCTGCGTGATCGTCGTCCCGGGACGCTCCCAGCAGCTGCTCGGTAACCGCCATGGGCGCGGACGTGCCCAGCAGCGCGAGCCCCAGGCAGCGGTCGGGAAAGAGCCGGGCAAAGGCCTGCCCAACCAGGGAGCCCAGGCTGTGACCGACGACGACGGCCTCCGCCACGCCCAGCGCGTCGAGCAGCTCGGCAAGCCAGGATGCAAGGGCTGGTACAGAAGCCAACGGCGCCCCCTTCGATCGCCCGTGGGCGGGAAAGTCCGGCGCCACCACCGCGAAACCGTGTCGCGCGAAGTAACGGCTGGGCATGACCCAGACGCTGTGATCGAAGCCCGCCCCGTGAAGAAACACCACGCAGGGCCGCCGTGCGTCGAACGGCACGCTGCCCGTGCCCGCGAAGGCGCAGTGACCGCCGACTTCCACCCTCATGTGGACACTCCGGCCGCCCGCTCGGCCCGCTTCAACGCCCCCCGCAGATCGTCGATCAGGTCGGCCGGATCTTCGAGCCCGACCGATACCCGAATGAGCCCTTCGCCGATCCCGGCCGCCTCGAGGGCCTTTGCGTCCATGCGATGGTGGGTCGTGCTGGCCGGATGGATGACCAGCGACTTCGCGTCCCCAACGTTCGCCAGGTGCGAGAAGAGCTGCAGGCTTTCGATGAACGCGCGCCCGGCTTCCCGCCCGCCCTTGATGTCGAATCCCATCACCGCACCCGCTCCGCGCGGCAGCAGCGTCTTCGCCAGGTCGTGATCGGGGTGCCCGGCAAGATCGGGATGGTTCACGGCGGTCACCATGGGATGCCCGGCTAGAAAATCCGCAATTGCTCGAGCATTGGCCACGTGCCGGTCCATGCGCAGCGGCAGCGTTTCGAGGCCCTGGAGGATCTGAAAGGCCGTCATCGGCGCCATGCACGCACCGAAATCTCTCAGACCCTCCTTCCGGGCGCGCATGATGAACGCTTCCGGGCCGAACTCTTCGGCAAATACCAGCCCGTGGAAACCGTCGTAGGGTTGGGACAGGGTTGAAAACCTCGCCGAGGCCTCCCAGTCGAAGGTTCCGCCGTCGACGATCAGGCCGCCGATAACCACTCCGTGGCCGCTTAAGAACTTGGTCGCGGAATGCACAACCAGGTCCGCGCCGTGATCGAGAGGGCGGAACAGGTACGGGGTGGTGAACGTGGCGTCGATCATCAGCGGGAGCCCCGCTGCGTGCGCCGCGTCGGCAACGGCGGGGACGTTCATCACCTCGAGCCCCGGGTTGCCGAGGATCTCACCGAACACCAGGCGGGTCTCTTCCCGCACGGCGTCAGCAAACGCCTGGGGGTCGCGAGGATCCACGAAGGTGGTGCTGATACCGAATCGCGGCAGGGTATACGCCAGAAGATTGTGGGTGCCGCCATAGAGAGATCGCGAAGCAACGATGTGATCTCCTGCGCCCAGCAGCGTGGCCACCGCAAGATGCATGGCGGCCTGGCCGCTGGCCGTGGCGATGGCGCCTACGCCACCGTCCAGCGCAGCGATGCGCTCCTCCAGCACGGCATTGGTGGGATTCGAAAGCCTCGAGTAAACGTGCCCGGCGCGCTCGATGTTGAAAAGCCCGGCGGCGAAGTCCGAGTCGGGGAAGACGAAAGCGGCGCTCTGATAGATGGGCGTCGCCCGGGCGCCCGTTGCAGGATCCGGTCGCGCGCCGGCATGCAGCGCCAGAGTATCGAATCCGGTAGGTCGGGGAGCCTGGTGTTTTGTGCCTGCCATGATGGGCGCCTTCCGCATAGGAGGGCGACGAGGCTAACCGAGCCCCACGGGCAGTGGCAATCCGTTCTCCGGGCCCGGACCCTAGCTCAGGTAGTGCGCGCGCAGCGCGTCGACATCACCGCGGGTGAGCCCGATGGCGCGCTCCAGGTAGGCTTCCAGGCTTCCGCAGGCGCTCTCCATCTCCTCCAGAGCGGCCATGATGTACTCTTCGCGAACCCCCGACAGCACCCGGGCCCCTTCGACGTCGATGTTGTCGTGACCCAGATTCTGGCGGATGCGCGGCAGTATGAACGCCTCGAAATCCATCACATCGTTGGTGAGCATGTAGTCGTGGATGACGGTTTCCCGGGGCACGCCGAGCGCCAGCAGGATCAGCGCCACCCCGACCCCCGTGCGGTCCTTTCCGGCGGTGCAGTGCACGAGGAACCCGCCCGGGGCATGCTCGAGCAGCGCGGCAAACATCGACGAGTAACCCTCGACGTGATCGCGGGCGAGCTCCCGCGTGATGGTGCGCATGAAGTCGACCCGTTGGCTCACGTCCACGTAACCAGCCCGCAGCGAGTCCCGCAGCTGGGTCGCGCTGCCCGGGTCCATGGGAATCTCGACCCGGCGGGAGACGTGATGCGGCACGGGCGTCGGATCCACCTCCCGCTCGTCGGGCCGCCTGAGATCGCAGATCACGTCGATGCCCAGCTCCGCGAACTGCGCCAGCGCTTCCTGGCTCAGGCTGGCAAGCTGACCGCAACGGAACAGCAACCCACGACGAACCGTCGCGCCGTCGGCGGCGGCGTAGCCACCGAAATCGCGAAAGTTCACCGCGCCCGTGAGGTCGACGACCCTATCCATGCAAGGTTCCCGTGGCAGCGTGAAGAGGCGGCGAGCTTACCAGAAGCGCAAGCCGAGATGGCAGCCTGCCGCCGCTCAGCCCGCCCGTTCGTGATTCAGCGCGCTCACCTGCTCGTTGAGCGTCCAGTAGTCGTAGATCACGCCGATCCCGAACAGGCCCACGGTAAAGAGATAGATGATCCCGGTCATCCACTTGCCCTGATAAAAGCGGTGGACGCCGAAGAAACCCAGAAACGTGAGCAGCACCCAGGCCACCGTGTAGCTCTTCTCGCCCTGCTGATAGCGCCGGTCGGCGGACGCCTCCAGGTTGGGCATGAGGATCAGGTCGATGAGCCAGCCGATGAGGAACAGGCCCAGGGTGAAGAAGTAGATGGTCCCGCTTACGGGCCGGCCGAAATAGAAGCGGTGCGCGCCCAGGAACCCGAATATCCAGAGGATGTATCCGACCGCAAGGCTGTGCGTGTTGTTCATGCGGGCCTCCAGCAGATCAGGCGAAAGATGCTTCACGTTGCCCCGAACCGGCGCCGCCCGTCAACGGTGACGTGCCGTGAGCTCCGCAATGCCCCGGATGACCTCGGGCCCGACCGGCTCCGGCAGATCGTGCCCGATGCCCTCGAGCACCAGGAGTCTGGACCGCTCGAGCGCCTAGTGGGTATCCACGCCGCCCTCCACGGGGACGAGGGGGTCGTCGCTGCCGTGAACGAGGAAAGCCGCGACGTCGAGCTGCTCCGGCGCCGGCCACCGGTTACCGGCCGCGGCGATGGCGATGCCGGCGATCTGGCGCGCAAAACCTTCGGGGTAGAAGCTGCGGTTTAGGTAAGAGGGGATCGGCGATTTTAGAACCAGCTGCGAGATTCGCAAGCTGCCTCACAACATCGGATTGCACGCCGGGACGCTCTCGGAGTAGGGTTTTCTCCACCCGACAAGGAACGTCCCGTTGCAGCAGCTGCCCGACCCAGTCCGGATCCCCACCAACGACATCGAGCTCGAGGTTTTCGAGCAAGGCGCGGGCGCGCCAGTGGTGCTGTGCCACGGGTGGCCGGAGCACGCCTACTCCTGGCGACACCAGATGAGCCCCCTGGCTGAGGCCGGCTACCACGTGATCGTGCCCAACCAGCGCGGTTACGGGCACTCGAGCCGACCGCAGAAGGTGACCGACTACGACATCACCCATCTCGCCGCAGACCTCACCGGCCTGCTCGATCATTTCGGGTACGACCGGGCGGTATTCTGCGGCCATGACTGGGGCGCCATCGCGGTATGGAACCTGGCCATGCTGCACCCGGACAGGGTGGCCGGGGTGATCAACTTGAGCGTACCTCTGCTGCGCCGGGGGCCTACGGACTGGGTCTCGCACTGGGAAAGCCTCCTCGGCGAAGATTTCTACATCGTTCACTTCAACCGCCGGCCCGGCGTGGCAGACGCGGTCTTCGAGGAAAACCCGCGACGCTTCCTCGGCAACCTGTACCGTACCCATCAATGGCAGGAGCCAGCAGCCGAGCCCCGATCCGGCATGCCGCTGATCAACCTCGCACGGGCAAACCGGCCGCGCGGCAGGCCGCTGATGAGCGACGCCGAGCTGGACGTTTTCGTACGTGCCTTCGAACACTCCGGGTTCTCCGGCGGCATCAACTGGTACCGGAACTTCGCGCGCAACTGGAAGCTGACCGCTGACGTGCCCGAGCACGTTCCGCACCCGGCGATGATGATCTATGGCCGCTACGACATCGTGCCCGTGTTCGACAAGCTCAGGGACTTCGTTCCGCTGGTGGAAACCCACGTGCTCGACTGCGGCCACTGGATCCAGCAGGAACTGCCCGGCGAGACCAATCGCCTGATGCTGGACTGGCTCGAGCGAAACTATCCTTCGAACCGACGACGGAGCAGCCAATGAACGCCATCAAGGGCTTGAACCACGCCGCCTATCGATGCCGCAACTCTGAGGAGACCCGGCAGTTCTACGAGGATTTCCTGGGATTGCCCCTGGTCGACGCCCTGCCCATCGGCACTACCAAGACCGGCCGCGCCGCCCAGGTGCTGCACACGTTCTTCGCCATGGACGACGGCTCCTGCGTCGCCTTTTTCGAGGAGCCGGACGCGGCGTTCGACTTCAAGGATCAGCGCGACTTCGATCTGCATCTGGCACTGACCGTCGACATGGAGACCCTCCACGAGATGTTCGAGCGGGGAAAGGCGCAGGGCATCGAGACGCGCGGCATCTCAGATCACGGGTTCATTCACTCGATCTACTTCCGCGATCCGAACGGCTACGTGGTCGAGCTGGCGGCACCCGTGGAGCTGCGAAGCGGCGCTAGCGCGGATGAGCGGCGGCTGCGCGCCCGGCAGGTTCTGGACGAGTGGGAGGCACGACGGCCCTAGCTTTCCCGATGCCGCTTGCCGTTCACGCGGCTCGAGACCGCTGCAGGCCGGCGCCGCGTCAGGACGGGATCATGAAGCTCCCGCTGGCCTCCGCGACCACCTCCTCGGTGTCCGTGCGAATCACTTTGCCTTCCATGATCGCGAGGCGGCCCTTGCGCTTCAGGCAGCGGCCTTCCAGACGCACCGGCGTGCCCACCGGCAGCTGCGCCCGGTAGCGGACGTCCGCCCGGGCAGTGAAGCACTGCTCGCCGCGCAGCCAGATCCAGTTCGCCATGACGTCGTCCAGCAGGCTGAAGATGATTCCTCCGTGTGCTACCTTGTCGTAGCCGACGTGCTCTTCGCCCGGCGTGAATTCCGCCAGGCAGACGTCCTCCTCGAGGCGAAAGCGCACGTGGAGACCGATGGGGTTTCCGGGCCCGCAGACGAAGCAGCGGTTAGCCCGACTTTCTAATGACATGCTGAATTTAGAGTTGCCCGACCCAGCCGGTATGATAGCCCAAGTGCACGACCTGAATTTAATTCGATCCCGCCTGTCCGAGCACCGCGCGGAAGAGTTTGCGCCGGAGCCCGACATGCGGGAGGCCGCCGTGGCCGTCATCCTGCGTGAGGTCTCCAGCCGGCCGGCCGAGATCCTGTTCATCAAGCGGGCGGAGAAGCCCGGAGACCCCTGGTCGGGGCACATGGCTTTTCCAGGCGGGCACCGGGACCCGGAGGACGAGAGTCTCAGAGCGGCCGCAGAACGGGAGACTCTGGAGGAGATCGGGCTGGACCTCGATTCGGCTCGCTACCTGGGTCCGCTGAACCAGCAGCGCGCCGTGGCCCGCGGCCGCCCCCTCAACATGCTCATCGCGCCCCACGTTTTCGAGATCGCCGGGGACCCTTCGTTCACCATCAACTACGAGGTGGCACAGGTGGTCTGGACCCCACTGGCACCGCTCGTATCAGGGGCGCTTCACGATACCGAGACCCGTCCGCTGGCAGGCACGCCGACGGTGTTCAACGGCTACCGCCTGCCCCAGGGACACTTTGTCTGGGGTCTCACCTACCGGATGGTGAAGTCGTTCTTCGCCGCCATCGACCCGGGCTGGGAACCTCCGCCGGAGGTCTAGCGAGCGCCGCTGACGCCTAAACGTCCATGCCGTGGAAGTTGGCGATGGCCAGGCCTGCGGCCACGCTGGTGAACGGATCGTGCTCCACGACCCGCCCGGGAAATCGATCCTCCAGAATGCGCCGCACCGCGGGAATCAGGCTGGAGCCGCCAGTGCACAGCACGATGTCCACGTCCCCATGGACGAGCCCGGCGAGCGCTACCGTTTCGTCCAGCGCTTGCTCCGCCTGTTCCAGGAGGTCGCCGATCAGCGATTCGAAACCCGCACGGGTCAAACGCACCTCCACGTCGATCTCGGATATGTCCAGCACCGCTTCTTCCCGAGCCGAAAGATCTGCTTTGAAGTCCTTGATGGTCTGAAACACCACGTAGCTCAAGTTCTGCTGGATCAGCTCCCGAAGCCGGCGGAACTTGCGCGCGCCCGGACCGCCCTGCCCTATGCACTCCAAGACCGGCGTGGTGTAGCGGTTCTGGTTGAGCGTGTAGGTCACCGCCCAGTTGACCAGGAGCTCCTGGTAATCCTCGAAGGGAAAGACGGTTTCGATCTCCCGGTCCATACCCCGCCGGCGCCACGTCTCGCCTTTGCCGAGCAGCGGGAAGAGCAGCTCGCGAAACAGGCGCTGATCAATGTGGTCGCCGCCCAGCGCGATACCATGGGTGGTGACCACCTCGAAATCGCCGGCAGCCCGCCGCAGTATGCAGAAATCCAGCGTGCCGCCGCCGAAATCCAGGGTGAGCAGATGCTCACCGGCAGCCTCGGGATGGGCAAAGAGATAACTCACGGCAGCGGCGATGGGCTCCGGATAAAAGCGCTGCTCCGTGATGCCCGCATACTTGTAAGCCTCCCCCAGTCGCGCCAGAGCAGTCTGGTTGCGGAACTCGTCCCGGCCTTCGAAGTTCACCGGATGGCCCAGGTGAGCGTAGTCGGCCCCGCTCACCGTCCGGGAGAGAGCCTTACGCATGCGAAGCAGTATCGGCGTGATGAGGGCAACCAGGCGGAAAGGATGATCGAAAACCATCAGGCGCCTCACCCGGGGATCGCCCAGGAGCCGCTTGGTCCCCCGGAACAGCCGCCCGTGCAGGCCGCTGTCGATCAGCGGCTGCCCGTAGATTTTCTGGGTGACGGTTTCCACCGGCGCGGGGTTCTCCGAATCCCCATGCTCCACGAAGGCGCTGGTCTCTGCGATCACCTCTGGAACCAGCTCCACGGTTCGGCCGGTATTGTCGGCGATGTACTGATTGATGGCCGCCTGACCGGTAAGCGTCTGCAGCTCACGGTCGATGTAGGTGGCGGAGGGCATGATCGGATCGGCGCCCTCCAGCGCAACGAGCTGCAGCCGCTCGCCGTCGTAGGTGGCCGCCGCCGAGTTGGTCGTGCCGAAATCAATGCCGACCCCCACGCGCATCAGTTGCCGCCCTCTCGTTGCCAATTCATCTCCAACGCCTCGTCCCGGAAACCTTGCCGGCCGGCGCAATCACGCAAGAGTCACCCGGATGTAAGCACGCCGGCGGAACCGCCCCGTCAATCGCGAGAGGAGATCGGCAAGTCGCATCTGCCACCCGTACCGGAGGCGCAGCGCCACGAGCGCCGCCTGGGCGTCCGCGCCCTCGATCAGCTCCGCGCGTGCCTGCAGCCACTCCCCCTGCAGCTTGCCCTTGACGTCACAGGCAGCAACCCGCGCGGTCTGGTCACGGCGCAAACGTTTGACCTTTCCGGCATCACCCGCCGAGAAGACGTAGTAAACGCCCGGCGCTTCGCCCGCCGAGGGAGCAAACCACACCGGCGTCTCGACCGCCGAGCCGTTCTTCCTGAAGGTAGCCAGATTGAAGTAGCGTGCGTCGTCGAGCGAGGTGCCCACCGACAATCTCCGCCGCGAAGCAAGCGGCGGAGTTTATCGCGAATTCAAACCGCCTTCACGAGGGGCGCCACGTTACAGCCGACTCCGGTCCCTCCAAGACCGCAATAGCCGTTGGGAACCTTCGCAAGGTACTGCTGATGGTACGGCTCGGCATAGTAGAACGCCGGGGCAGACCTTATCTCCGTCGTGATCTCGGAAAATCCGGCAGCAGAAAGCGCCTTCTGATAGTCGTCGGCGGACGCCCGCGCGGCGGCCGCCTGCTCGTCGTCGAACGTGTAGATCGCCGAGCGGTACTGGGTGCCCACGTCATTGCCCTGGCGCATGCCCTGGGTGGGGTCGTGCGACTCCCAGAAGACCTTGAGCAGCTCGGCGTAGGAAACCTTCTGAGGATCGTATACGACGAGCACGACTTCGGTGTGCCCCGTCAGCCCGGAGCAGACTTCCTCGTAGGTTGGGTTCGGCGTGCTGCCGCCGGCATAGCCGACGGCCGTGGAGTACACCCCGGGCGTGTTCCAGAAACACCGCTCCGCGCCCCAGAAACAACCAAGAGCGAACACGGCCTGAGCGAGGCCCTCGGGAAACGGTTCCTTGAGGGGGGCGCCGTTGACGTGGTGTGCCGCCGGCACGGGCATCTCCTCGGCTCGTCCCGGCAGAGCCTCGGATTCACTGGGGATACGGAGTTTTTGCTCCCAAGCCATGTCCAATTGCCTGTAACATTGAAGGAAGATGAAAATCATACATTTCGCCGCCCCCTCCGCAACTGCCAGTTCGCCCAGCCGCCGAGCCACTCGCCTCTTCCCCTTCGGGATTCAGGGGGCGGCTCTGATCGTCGTGCTGGCAGCATCGATGGTCGGCTGCCAGAGCATGCCCCTCGACTACGCCGGCCTCAATGACAAGATTGCAAACGGGGATCAGGTCGCCGTGGGCGAGCTGCGCAGAGCGTTTCTCGATCTGGAGGATCTGCCGGAACGGATGGAGCGTCTTCGCGATCTGGAGCTGCAGGCGGCGCAGCTGTTCGAGGACGAACCTCTGAAGCTGGGATCCATCGGCACCGCCATTCTGGATACCTACTACGGCAGCCTGACGGGTCACTTCGCGCTTTCGCGGTTCTACGAGTTCGTGGGCTCCGAAGAGGCCGCGGTACCCCACCGGCAGTGGCAGGCGCGCATTCGCGAGGACATGGAGGCGTCCGCGGATGGCAGCCGGGAATCGCCTTACCCGGCGGTTACCGACGTGGAAGCCCAGATGTATGCCGTCAGCCTGGGCTTGAGCCCGGTGGGCTCCATCTACCAGACGGGCGAGGCGTTCCCCTACACGCTGCTCATCCAGGCGCGGCCGGCCGATGGGCCTCTGCGCAACCTGTATTTCGATCTGGGCGGATGGTACGAGTCCATGCGCCGGCAGTTCCCCGACGAAAACGAATTTTCGCCGTTCGCGCTGATCGGCTTTCAGGCCCGGCGCGGCGATACCGCAGCCCAGGTCGCCGTCGGCGCGTTTCTCGCCACCCAGGGCAGAGGCGACGAAGCCGTGGACTGGCTGCGAGCGGCCTCGCGTACCGGAAACCTTCTCGCCAACTCCCTTCTCGCCCGAATCTTCTGGGAGGAGGCGAACAAGGACGGCGAAGACGATGCCCGGCAGGCCGCGCTGGACGAGGTGCTGGAAAACTACCTGCACGCCGTCGCGCTCGGCTCGGCCGACGCCATGTACGCGCTGGGCGTCCTCTACATGAACGAGCACTACGGAGCCGAGAACCGTGACTCCGGGGTGCCGCTGCTGCGCCAGGCAGCGGAGCTGGAACACAGCGACGCCGCCATGCTGCTCGCGCACATGCACTACACCGGCGAGGGCGTCGAGCGCGATCTGGACCGCGCGACGGACTACTACGTCGCTTCAGCCGAGAGCGGCAACGACTTCGCTCGTCGCAGCTACGCGCGTTTCCTGCTGGCCGAGGCGCGCGAGGATCCCAGGGCCCTGCAGTGGCTGGAGGAACTTGCTGAGGATGACGATGCGGAGGCGATGATCCTGCTGGGCAACCTCCACGCACGCGGCGTCGGGGTAAAACAGAGCCTGCGGCGCGCGGTCGGATGGTACAAGGACGCCGTGGACGCGTCCGGGGGCGATGCGAACATCGTGAACGAGGTGGCATGGACGCTGACGGTCAGCGACCTGGAGGGCCTGAAGCGAACACGCTACGCGCTCAACATCATGGAAGATCTCATGACCCGCGACGACGAGGCGCGCCGCAAGCCGGAGTACCTGGACACCTGGGCGGCAACCTATGCGGCCAACGGCGATTTCATCCGCGCCGTGGCGGTTCAGGAGGAAGCCGTCGAGGCGGCAGAGGACGACCAATACGAGGGCGTGCGGGAGATCATCAAGACCCATCTGGATGCCTTCAAGAGCGGAAAGACGATCACCGAAACCGCGCCGTGAACGGAACCGATCCGGAAACGCTGCTGGCTGAAGGCGCGCGCTTCATCGACGTCAGGGCGCCCTCCGAGTTCACCCGGGGCGCCGTACCCGGCGCCATCAACCTGCCGATCCTGGATGACGACGAGCGCCACGAAGTCGGCTCCACCTACAACAACGAGGGTCACAACGCTGCCGTCGCCCTGGGGTACCGCCTGGTGAGCGGCGCCGTGAGGCAAGCCCGCGTAGCCGCCTGGGCTGAGGCCCTAGACGCGTACCCCGAGGCGTGGATCTACTGCTGGCGTGGGGGCCAGCGCTCCCAGATCGCACAGGAGTGGCTGCACGAAGCGGGCTACGAAGTCCCCCGGGTCGAAGGCGGCTTCAAAGCTCTGCGGCAATGCTGCCTGGAGGTGCTGGCCAGGGCGCCGCACGCGCTGCCCTGGCTGGTCCTCGCCGGGCGGACCGGCTCGGGCAAAACCGTGCTGATTCGTGAGCGGCCGGACAGCATCGATCTGGAAGGCCAAGCCAACCATCGCGGCTCCGCGTTCGGCGGCAGATCGTGCACGCAACCATCCCCGATCAGCTTCGAGAACGCTCTGGCGGTGGCCTTCCTCGATCTCGACTCCCAGCGATTGATCGTGGAGGACGAAAGCCGGACCATCGGCCGCCTCGCCCTGCCAGCCGCCTGGCATGAGCGCATGCAGACCGCGCCCGTGGTGGTGGTGGAAGCCGACCTGTCCGAGCGGGTGGAGAACATCCGCCGCGAGTACGTTGACGAACCGCTTGCCGAGGGCGTGACGCCCGGCGACCTGCAGGCCCGCTACCAGGGAGCGCTTGAGCGCATCAGCCGCCGCCTCGGCGGCGACCGCTGTCGGGCCGTGGCGCGCGCCCTCGCGGAGGGCTTCGCCTCCGGCCACCACCACGCCTGGATCGAGCAGCTGCTGCTGTGGTACTACGACCCCATGTACGACTACCAGCTGAGCAAGAAGCAGGACCGCATCGTCATGCAGGGCGACCGCGACGCGGTCCGGGAGTTTCTCGCCACACCCTGACCGGCTGCCCCACGGCGGCCCAACCCCGCCGCAGGGAATCAAGACGCCTCGGCAATCTCCCGGAGAATGGGGATCTCGTCAGTCTCGCCAAGGAAATCCTGCTTGAACTCGTGACGTCCCGCCACCACCTCGTGCTCGGTCCCGTCCGGCATGACGACCAGCGCCGAGCAATTGCCCGGGACTTGGACGCGGAGCACGAACCCGTCCTCGAGGATCTCCCAGGCCGACTCGTAGCGCCCGTGCACGGTATCCAGCGAAGCCTTGACCCGACGCATCGGGGGGACGTTGCCGGCCAGCTCTATCCCGTCACGTAACGGCGGGTGAGGTTGTATCCGGATGCGCCGGAAGGCGTTGTTGGTCTCCGATAGATCATCGTCCAGATCGAGCCCGGCAAGCCCCGTGTACAACCACTCGCCTACCGAGCCCCGAGCAAGGCGGCTCGACTCCGTTTCCCCATCCCACAGCGAGCTTGCACCGTGCAGCACGGGATACAGCCAGCTGCCCGGGCGCGAGCCGAGCAGCACCAGATAGGCCAGATCGACGCGGCCGCCCCGCGTCAGCACCCCAAGGAGATAGGGTGCGGCCAGCGGTTCCACTGCAGGCGGCTCGCCGTCTTCCAGCTTCGCCACCAGCTCCTCGAACGCCGCGCGCCGCTCGCCCCTTTCCAGAAGCCCTAGATGCAGAGCAAGGGTATAGCTGGTGACGCAGTCGCCGACCACCAGGCCGTCGTGGGTCACGAAGCGGTTCCTGAAGGCGGAACGGATACTCTGCGCTAAGCCGTCGAACTGCTCGAAGTCGCTCAGATTCCCCAGCACCCCGGCAATGCGCGAGGCAAGCCGAACCGCCTGAAGAAACAAAGCCGTCGCCTTCAGCGAGGCAACGGCACCTCGGTCGGCAGGCCCGAGCGGATGGCTGCCCGGCCTGGCCAGACAGTCCGGCCAGGCCGCCGCCTGCCCAAGCACATAGGTCCGCAGCGCCGGATAGTTGCGTTCGAGAACCCGCCGATCTCCGAAATGCCGGTAGAGAATCCAGGCACATGCCGCAAACGCGTCCGACCAGCCCGGGCCCCCGTCCTGCTGCAGCGCGGGCACCAGCGGAGGCACAGGAGCGACGCTGGGGAACCCCCCATCCGGCAGCTGCGCATCTGCCAGATCCGTCAGCCACTTCGCCAGAAAGGCCGCCACGTCGAGATTCATGGCCGCGGTGCCGAGAAAGGCACGCGCCTCCCCCGTCAGCGGAATCCTGCGTTCCAAGGAGAAGCCCGCATTGGGTACGTCCAGGGCGCAGCCGCGCTGGTTGGCAACGATGTTGGCGTGCAGGCGATCCAGCAGGGGATGGTCCGACTCGAACGTGGCCGTGGCGTCCAGGTCGGTATTGACGGCTACCGCAACCACTCCCGGCTCGTCGTCTGCCAGATCGCCGCAAACCTCTACATACCGGAAGCCGTGTACGCTGAAAGTCGGTTCGAAGGTCTCTCCGCCGGGCACGCCGCTGGCCGTGTACCAATCGACGCCGTCTCCTGCCCGGTCGCCGAAGTCATCCGTCGGGCCCAGGCTTTCCGCGTATCGCACCCGTACGCCAGAGCCCGCAGCCGCCTTCACGCTGACCAGCACCCGGCCGAGCAGGTTCTGCCCGAAATCGAATATCCAGCGCGGCGGCCGAACCGGGTCGTCACGGCGCTCAGCATCGGCCACGGGCTCCAGGACCCCCTGGGCACGGATGGGGGGGTGCATGCTGGCGCACACGGTGAGGTCCGGCAGATCGTGCACCTGGGCCGGATCCCAGCCGTCATCCGCGCAGCCCGGTGAGCTCCAGTCCCCGATGCGCTGACGGGCGTCGACGCTTTCGCCGCCGAGCACGTCCGCCTGCAGCAACCAGGACGGGCGCCATTTCCAGGCTTCGTCGGTGCCGATGGCGATCGTCGCCCCGGAGGCCAGGGTGATGTTCAGCTGGGCCAGCAGCAGCGGTCGGTCACCGTATTGCTGCCGTTGCCCGGCCCCGGGGTGCCCGCAGTACCAGCCGTCCCCCAGCAGCGCGCCAAGGGCATTTTCCCCAGTCTGGAGATGGTCGGTCACGTCGTAAGTGCGGTAGCGAACCCGTTTGCGGAAATCCGTCCAGCCCGGCGTGAGCTCGTCACGTCCGACACGTTGCCCGTTGATCTCGACGGCACAGACGCCGAGGGCGGCCACGTGCAACCGAGCGGCGAGCGCTGCCTCGGGAAGCTCGAAACCGCGCCTGAAGACGGGAACCTGAACGCTGGTGGCCGCGCCGCCCATGAGCGAGGCGCCGATCCAACGAGCGCTCCAGTCCTCCTGCCCGCAGGGGCCGACCTCGAAGAAAGCGGGTTCGCTCCAGGGGCTCGGCAGACCGTCGCTGTCGAACGAGCGCACCGACCACCACACGCGCTGACCAGTGGTAAGCGGGCCGCCGTGGTACTCCACGTTCAGGGTCTGATGGCTGGCCACCCGACCCGAGTCCCAAAGATCGCCCTCTTCCGCAGCTAGCCGCTGCGGGCTGCTCGCGGCAAGAATACGGTACGCGGTCTGGAGTTCGGCGGGCCGGTCGTCGTCCACCCACCAGGAAAGGCGGGGTCGGGTCTCGTCAATGCCAAGCGGATTGGAAAGGTACTCGCAGCGAAGCCTCGTCGGCGCGCCTAGCATTGCTTCTCCTTCAGCAGAGGAAACGCGTCCCTGACGGGCGGCCATTCTGCGCTGCGCGGCCGAGCCGCGCAAGCCGGGGTGCCCGAACGGATGAAAGGCCATCCGTGATCATCGCTCATTGCCGGCAGATCGGGCCAAGCGGGCGCGGAGGGCATCGGTGAGCGCATCGGCGACGGTCTGAACCCGGGCAAGGGGTCTCGAGTCCGGGTGCAACAGCAGCCACAGCGGCCTGATCACTTCGGGCCGGCTATCGTCGCGGACGAACCCCGGGCGGTCATCGACCGCAGCGCAAGGCAGCAGGCTGCTGCCCATGCCCGCCTCCACGGCAGCCACCTGCAGCGACACGGACGGCAGGATCGCGGTGACCCGAGCACCACCGGGGTAATCGGGCGCAATGGCTGCTTGGAGTGCCGAGCCGAGCCAGGCCTCGTCATGGCAGTCGAGGTGACGGTAGGCTGCAAACACCAGTTGGCCAAGCGGCCGGGCAATGAGGGCCTCCGGGGGATCCTTCCGGGCATTCACCGCCAGGTCGGCTTCACCGGACGCGAGGTCCGGCAGTCGGTTGGACTCCATGAACGCCACCATGAGCTCGGGATGTTCCCCGGTGAACCTCGCTATCTCCGGCATCCACCAGCCCGCCGGCAGGTAGTCGGGAATGCCGCAACGGACCTCACCCCCCAGGGCTCCGGTTTGCTGCCCGAGCTGATCCTCGACGGATCGAAGCCGATCGGCCAATTCTCTGAGGGTTCCGGCAGCAACGGCGGCGTCGGCGGTCAGCTCCAGTCCACGACGTGAGCGGGTGAACAGGCGCACACCCAGATGCCTTTCAAGCTGCTCCACCCGTCTGGTGACCGTGGACGGGTTCACGCCAAGCGCCGACGCAGCCCGGCGAACCGATCCCAACCGGGCCACGGCATCGAAGTATCTGAGGTCTTCCCAGTTCACCATGGGGGATCCTTTGGATTTCTCGCCCGCCAGCGTTGCGATTATGCAACATCATGTTGCGTTACCCAAGGTTGCATTCTGTGTTACCGAAAGTAACATAGGTTCGACGATTCGCTGAGGGGTACCCGAAATCCCTCCCCTCCCCTCCCTTCGGGTATCCCTCCGTTTCGACCCCTCCCTGTCTTAAACGGCGGGTGCAGTGACTAACCAAGCACTGACCCGCCGTCTTTTTTTTCCCCTTCTTCCTGCTCCAGCGATCGAGGTTGGTTCGGATACGGCAGACCGACTCGCCGTGAGTGGCGTATGCCCCTGGGACCGACGGGGTTGTGATCAAAAGACGAATACATATAGACAAATAGGCTGTCTATATAGCAACATCCCGGTTTGGACCAATAACAACTGCATCACCGTTGGGGGTTAACCATGGAATTCATCGGCGCATTTTCCGGTCTGGAGCGGATCGCTATCATCGCCGCCGCGATGCTGATCGCGTATCTGGGCTTTCGGCTCTTCGCTAACGCGCGCACGCCCGGACTCGTCTTCATGGGCATTGCCTGTGCCGTTCTGTTCGGCGCGCTGTTCACGACGGGCAGCCATGTCGAGAAACTGGGCGCGTCTTATCAGGTCGCCGCGGTGAGCCCGGCGGCAGAAGCGCCGGCCGCTGCACAGCCCGCAGAGCCCGCGGCCGACGTCCCGGCACAGGTCATGGCCGAGTCCGCAGAGGCGGTTTCGCTGGCGCCGACCACGGGCCCAGGCGAAGTAGCGGCTGCGCCGGCCCAAAGCGAGCCGATCGCAGAGCCGGCACAGGCAGCCGTCGTCCTCGAAGAGGCCGTCGCGGCGGCCCCGGAGCCTGCCGCACAATCCGACGAGGCACTCGAGGAGCCCGCCACGACCATCCTCAGCAGCGAAGAGCTCGGCGGCCGCATCATGTCGGTTCGCTCCGAGAACGTCACGCTGGAGTGGTCGCGCGAGTAACCGCGTCGCCGAAGTCAGTCGGGTATGGTCAAGACCACCGTGCCCGACTCTTCCGAGATCACCGGCAGACGGCTCAAGCGGCAGGAATGGCCGCTGAGACACTCACCGCTGCGCACGTCGAACCGGTAACCGTGCCAGGGGCAGGTCACCACGCCCTGCCCTAACGGGCCCCTGGCCAGAGGGCCGAGCGCATGGGGGCAAATTGCCGGGTAAGCCACGAGAGACCCCGCGTCCTCCGCCACCACGTAATCGCGCCCGGCCACGGTGCAGCGCAGTGGCAGGTCGAGCACTTCCCGGGGCCCGAGAGCGAGCCGGCGCTCGTCCGGGCGCGATCCTTCCACCCGCCGATCTAGCTGGGCCTGGCGCTCCACCATCATGGCGACGTCTTCGTCATAGAGCGTGGCATACAGCAAGGCGTACGCCTGGCCAACCCTTGCCCTGCCCGCCTCTGGCACGTCGGGCACGAAGAAGTCCACGACGATCTCGATGCGCTCGGCCCCCGCAACCGGCGCCAGCGCGAACACGTGGGTCCAGATCTCGGCGCCCGCATTGGGGCCCTCCAGGTTGCGCGTGATCCAGCGATGGCATCGGCGATCCAGAAGCAGCTCGATGATCGACGCCTCGCCCCCGGCACCGGTAAGCTCGGCGCGCCAGCCCCATTGGCCGGCGTCAAGGCAGCGTATGGCAGCAAAGCTCGAGGCGTGCACGTAGGGCAGGTGCTCCCAATCCAGGGCGTTCTCGTACATCCGCTCGAGGCTGACCGGCAGGACGCGGCGATAGGTTCCAACGTGAGGGATCCGCCCCGATGCGAGCGGCGGCAGGGTCTCGTGCTCCGGCATGCAAAGTCCCGTGGATTCGTCCCGTCGACAGCGTAGCAAAGCCCCTCGCCCGGGGCATTGCAAGCAGGATTCATTGCGCAGTGCACGATTGACCGCAACGAACGCTTCTGCTCTCATCGGCGCGGGGAGGAAAGGGAGAGTCATCGTGCTTCTCTCTTTCAGAGGGCGGCCGAACTCGCATGAGTTCGGCCGACTTCGTTTCAAGCCCCGACTTTTCCCGTTTCTTCCAGCAGCGTGGCGTCGTCGAGCGCATGCGGCAGGGCGCTGCCACAGCCTGGACCCGGTCGCGGCCCCAACGTAGAGTCGTTCGTCCGGTTGTCGCAGAGGAAGTCACCATGACCGCAACGCTCATCTGCAGAGGCCTGTTCCTCAGCCTGCTGATTCTCGCCGGCTGCCAGCCCGGGGACTCGGCGGGCGAAGGTTCCGAACCGGCCACCGTGATCGATGATGCAGCTGCGCTGCCCGCCGGGAACAGCGTGGCACCCCTGCTCGAAGGCATCGGACCCGTCGACTTTCCCATCAGTACCACCTCGGAGCGCGCCCAGGCCTATTTCAACCAGGCGCTCACGTTCAGCTACGGTTTCAACCACGCAGAAGCGGCCCGCTCGTTCCGGGAAGCCGCCCGGCTCGACGACACCTGCGGGATCTGCTGGTGGGGCGTCGCGCTGGCCCACGGACCCAACATCAACAAGGAAATGACATCCGAAGACGTGCCCGTAGCCTGGGAAGCGCTGCGCAACGCCCTGGCGCGCCAGCATCACGAAACGGCCCGCGAGCGGGCTTACATCGACGCGCTCACCACGCGCTACACGGCCGACGGCGCCGATCGGCCCACCCTGGATCAGGAATACGCCCAAGCAATGGAGGACGTGGTGCGCGACTATCCCGACGACTTAAACGCCCAGGCGCTCTACGCCGAGGCGCTGATGGATCTTTACCCCTGGGATTACTGGGACGACGACGGATCCCCCCGGATGCACACGGGTGCCATCGTTGCCGCCCTGGAAAAGGTCATGGAGGCCGATCCCGATCATCCTGGCGCGTTGCACCTGTACATACACGTGATGGAGCGGTTCACACCGGAGCTTGCCGAGCCCGCCGCCGACCGCCTTGGTCCGCTGGTTCCCGTGGCCGGCCACCTGGTGCACATGCCGTCGCACATCTATCTGCGCGTCGGCCGCTACCACGACGCCGTAGCCGCCAACCGCCGGGCCGCCCTGGCAGACGAGGACTACATTGCCCAGTGCAACGCCCAGGGCTTCTACCCGGCCGCCTACTACCCGCACAACATCCATTTCCTGTGGTACTCGGCCATGATGGAAGGCCGGCGGGCACTGGCCGTCGAGTCAGCGGAGAAGCTGCGCAGCAAGGTGCCCGTCGACATGGCCAGACAGTTCGGGTCCATCCAGGCCTACCTCGCGGTGCCGTCCTACACCTTCGTGCGCTTCGGCATGTGGCAGGAAGCTCTGGCGGTTCCGGAACCCGAGGAAGATCTGGTGATCGCCGCGTTCATGCGTCACTACGGCCGCGGGGTCGCTCACGCCGCCCTGGACGATACGGGGTCCGCAAAGGCGGAGCTCGCGGCCATGGAGGCAATCCTGGCATCCGGCGAGTTCCGGGCCCAGATGGATCGCCAGGGAGACATCGGGGACATCCTCGCCAGCATCGCCTCGTCCCTCGTGCGCGCCCGGATCGCAAGAGCAGACGGGGACGTGGACGCGGAGATTCGGCATCTGCGCGACGCCGTCGCAAGCCAGGACTCGCTCCCGTACAGCGAGCCGCCCTACTGGCACTACCCCGTCCGCCAATCGCTGGGCTCCGCGCTGCTCCGGCTGGGCGATGCTGACGGGGCAGCGGCGGCCTTCACCGAGGATCTCGGCAAGTTTCCGAAGAACGGCTGGTCCCTGCACGGGCTGGCCGAAGCCCGCCGCGCTCTGGGAAAGCCAACCGACGAACTGGAGGCGGCCCACCGGGAAGCGTGGCAATATGCCGATATTGAGCCAACGGCAGGCGCCGAGTAGCGAGTTCAAAACCGGAGGTTCGTGATGTCCGAAGCCCTAGCACCGATCGATCTGACCACAGCGGACCCGTACTCGGTGCCCCTGGATCAGATCGACATGAGCCAGGCCGCCCTCTTCCAGACCAACACCTTCGGCCCGTACTTCGAGCGCCTGCGCCGGGAAGATCCGGTGCACTACACCGCGGACAGTTTTTTCGGGCCTTACTGGTCCATCACCCGCTTCGACGACATCGTCTACGTGGACAAGCACCACGAGCTCTTCTCGTCCGAGGACGGCATCACCCTGGCCGACCGCCAGCAGGACTTTGCCACCGTCAACTTCATCGCCATGGATCCGCCCAAGCACGACGATCAGCGAAAGGCCGTCCAGGGCGTCGTGGCGCCGCGCAACCTGGCCAAGATGGAAGCGCTCATCCGCGGACGCGTCGCCGACATTCTCGATTCGCTGCCGCTGGGTGAGACCTTCAACTGGGTCGACCGGGTTTCCATCGAGCTCACCACCCAGATGCTGGCCACGCTGTTCGACTTCCCCTTCGAGGAGCGGCGCAAGCTCACCTACTGGTCGGACATGGCCACGTCCAGCGAGCTGGCCGGCGGCCCAACGCCCGAGCCAGTGCGGCGTGAGGCGCTGATGGAATGTCTGGAAGCCTTCACCCGAATCTGGCACGAGCGCGCAAGCCAGCCGCCGGACGAGAGCGTGGATCTGATCTCCATGCTCGCCCACAGCGACGACACGAAGGACATGCTCAATCGGCCGATGGAATACCTCGGCAACCTGATCCTGCTGATCGTGGGCGGCAACGACACCACGCGCAACTCGATAACCGGCGGCGTGCTCGCGCTGAACCAGAATCCCGGCGAGTACGACAAGCTGCGCCAGCATCCCGAGCTCATTCCCAACATGGTGGCGGAGATCATCCGCTGGCAGACGCCGCTGGCCTACATGCGCCGGACGGCCACCCAGGACACGGAGCTCGGCGGCAAGCTGATCCGCAAGGGCGACAAGATCGCCATGTGGTACGTCTCCGGAAACCGCGACGAGACGGCCATCGACCAGCCCGAGGAGTTCATCATCGATCGGCCCAACGCCCGCCATCACCTTTCCTTCGGCTTCGGCATTCACCGCTGCATGGGCAACCGCCTGGCGGAAATGCAGCTGCGCATCGTCTGGGAGGAGATCCTCAAACGCTTCCACACGGTTGAGGTGGTGGGCGAACCGGTGCGCGTTCAGTCCAGCTTCGTCAAGGGATACTCGCAGCTGCCCGTGCGACTGCATCCGGTCTAGTTTGCGCGCGGCCCCTCGGAACGGCGGGTGTCAGGGGGGTCAGCCTGGGGTGCCCGTTGCGGTTATCCGCCGTCGAGCAGCACCGTGCGGATGTCGTTGGCGACGGTATCCGCATGAAGGAAAGAGATGCTGTAGATGTTGCGTATCTGCCTGTCCCGGTCGATGAGGTAGACGCGCAGAATGTGCGACAGCGTGCCAACGAACTCCCCGTCGGCGTCTATGTCGCGCACCACCCACTGATCGTACGCATCCAGCACCGAGGTGAGATCCGCTGCGTTCGCAACCGTGACGAAGCGCCAGTCGAACCCCGGCTTGCGGAAGTGGCCGGCGTACTGTCGCAGGACCGCCGGCGTGTCGTGGGACGGATCGAAGCTGAAGCTTACGAGCCGCACCTTACCCTGGAGGTCAGGGGCGCTGGTGATGGCCCCCTGCAGCTTGCCGAGCACGTGGGTCGCCAGGGGACAGCCGTTGACGTCGTTGCAACGGGTGTAGATGAAGCTCAGCACGACCACCTTGTCGCCGAGCATTTCGTGCAGCCGTCCGATAACTCCCTGGGCATCGACCACCCTGGCATCGGCCACTTCCCCCAGGGGCGGCAGCGCGTAGCCGCCCACGGGGGGCGGGGCGAAGTCCAGATCGGCGTATCCCGGCGCAAGCACCACCGGCGCGGCATGCTGATGCGAAGCGCCGGAGTCAGGCTGCGCGTGAGCTCCACCGGCGGTGAAAGCCACCGCCAGCGTGCTCAACAGGCAGGCACGCCATCCCACCGGTCAATGCAGTCCCACCTGCTGCGGCGGGCGTTTGCCGTAGAGCGCGTATGAGCCGAAGCGCATCTGGTGCGGCGCGCCCAGCCCGGCCGCCACGAAATCAATCGTGAACCCCGGCGTCATCTTCTCGCCATCCCAGCCGTAGAGCTTGAAGTACTGCAGGTCCGGACCGCTGGGTCCCGTCTTGTCCCAGTTGGCCAGCAGCGAGGAGGTGAAGTAGAGCCGCTCGCCGTCCCAGCTCTGGGACACCATGTTCACCTGCTCTCCGATCTTCTGCTCGAACAGCTGCTTCGGCGCGTGGGGATCGGAGATGTCGTAGAGGTGCACCAGACCGTCATTCCAGGTATTGACCCAGAGGAGGTTGTCTTCCGCAGAGATCGAAATGTCCACCGGCAGCGGGATCTTGGCAGCATCGCCGATATCCGCTACGGCCTTGGCCTGCCACTCGCCGCCCTCGTCCTCGTAGATCAGCCAGATCTTGGAGGTCAACGCCGTGGAGGTGAAGCAGTAGTTGCTTTTGGCGCCCCAGGCGCAGCGAATCTCCAGCGGGGCGCCGGGAACATCAAGAATCTTCTTTGGCTGACGGGCATGCAGATCCCACACGACGACCGTGTTGCCGAAGCGCTTCATCGCCTCCGCATCGGCCATCATGGCGCCTAAGTTCATCATGTAGTTGTTCCACCCCGTGAACGAGGACGTGATCATCACGTTGCGCCGGGGCAGCACCCGAACGTCGTAGCCGTAACCATCGGCGTAGCTGCCGGACTTGACGGCGCCCTGCAGGTTGTCGTCCGTGGGGATCCAGTGAGTGGCGATGTAATCCCCCGCGTTGGTGTACTCGACCAGCGCCGTGCGGCCGCCGTGGTCGCGATTGTTAGACAGGCCGGTGAGCATCATCCGGCCCGGCAGCGCGTAGTTGGTGTGCGGGCCTACCACCCCTCCGCTTCTGGCCACGAAATCGTCGATCATCCGGTGCAGCGTGGGGGCGCCCGGGTTGGTGTGCACGTCGAAGATGAAGATCTTGCTGGTATCCAGACCGCTCGCCCAGAGAAAGCGCCGGTCATCGGTCAGGCCCGAGTGATGCGCCTCGTTGCGGCCGCCCACCGACAGGCTGTGCACCACCTCTCCATAGGTTTTCGAGGTCGGGTTGACGTCCACGGTCACGAGCTTGTCCTGACCGTCGCCCACGCCCTCCATCCCGAGCGTCCAGACGTAAACGAAATCTTCCTGCCCGACGATCTTGGCCATGTAGGGTGACATGCACGTCTCGTCTGCCCAGACGGGCATGGCGAGCAACGCGCCCGCCGCCAGCTGCGCGAGCATCTTCCTGATAGTCTTCATCGGTTCCCCCTGTTCTGGAACGGTCTCGCAGGTATCCTATCACCCCAATGGAGTCGGTCCTAAGACACATGTGGCGAGGCCCGATCACCAGTCAGGCAGTAGCCGCCCTCATGCTGACCGCGTGCTGCACCTGGGCCGTCACGCCCGGTGATCCGAGAGACGGGTACGAGCACGCCCACTACGAGACGGCATCGAGGCAACTCAGCGCACTCCGCGGATCGGCGCTGGCGCTCGCGGAGCTGGCAGGCAACCCGCCTCTCGGCTTGCCGCCCCTGCCGGCAGAGCGGTTGCCGGTGGCGGCGGCCATCGACCTCGGCCGACGGCTGTTCTTCGACAGGCGACTGTCTGCCAACGCGACGCTGTCCTGCGCCATGTGTCACGTGCCGGAGCAGGGTTTCACCCAGAACGAGCTGAAAACCCCGGTGGGCATCGAAGGCCGCTTCGTGCACCGCAACGCACCCTCGCTCTACAACGTGGCTTACCAGGAAGCCCTGTTTCACGACGGCCGGGAAGACGACCTGGCCAACCAGATCTGGGCCCCGCTGCTGGCAGCCAACGAGATGGGCAACGCCTCCCGCGAGGCCGTGGTCGAGCGCCTGGGGGGCCTGGAGGAGTACGAGGGCGAGTTTCTCCGGGTGTTCGGCGACGGGATCAGCGCCGCAACACTGGGTCGGGCGCTGGCCAGCTACCAGACGGCTCTTCTGTCGGCCGACTCCCCCTTCGACCGCTGGTACTTCGGCGGCGAGGCCGATGCCGTCGGCGCGGAGGTCAAACGCGGATTTCGATCATTCGTCAATGAAGGTTGCGCGACCTGCCATCAGCTGCAGACGGGCCACGCCACGTTCACGGACGGGGCCTACCACGATACCGGCATCGGCTTCCTGGCAGCGGCCAGTGCGGGCACGCCGGCCCGCCGCCTGCAGATCGCGCCCGGGGTCATCATCGACGTCGAAACGGACATCGCGACCCCGCACGTCGAGGACGACGGCCGAGCAGCCGTGACGGGGGATCCGGCCGACCGCTGGCGATACCGAACGCCGGGTTTGCGCAACGTGGCGCTGAGCGCGCCTTACATGCACGACGGCTCGCTCGCCACCCTGGAGGCGGTCATCGACTACTACGCAGCAGGGGGCGCTCCCCACGACGGCCAGGACGCCCGAATCAGGCCGCTGTCTCTGGGCGCTGATGAACGCGCCGACCTCGTCGCCTTCCTGCAGGCGCTGACAGGCAGCAACGTCGACGCCCTGGCTGGCGACGCCAGGGCCGCGCCCATCGGCGACACGCATCACGGTCCTTGAGCGCGGTCTGAGTGCTCAGCTCCCGGCGCGGACGACGGAGAAGCGGAACGCCTTGCCATCGATCTCGGAGTCCGCCGCCTGGGATCCCGGATCGCCCTCGGCAAAGTCGGTGGCCAGAGTCTCCGCAGCGATGTAGTCACGGTGTTCGGCGGCCGCCTCGACCAGAGCCCGATCCCCAGCGAAGCAGACCTCGATGCGATCCGCCACGTTCAGCTCCAGCTCCTTGCGCCGGCGCTGAATGCGGTTGACGATCTCGCGGGCGTAACCGCCGCGCACGAGCTCGTCGTCCAGAACGCAGTCCAGATCAACGGCGATACGGCTGTTTGAGATGGTGTTGGTCCCAGGTCGCGCTTTCTGCAGCACCTCGATCTCCTCGAGGTTGAAGACCTCCCCGTCGAGCTCGATCTCGCCCTCGGCCTGAAAGGCGGCGATCTGCTCGGGAGACAAGGTCGCAATCGCGCTCTGAAAGGCCTTCATCCGCTTGCCCAGCCGCTTGCCGAGCACGGGAAAGTTCGGCTTGGCGACCACCTCGATGTACGCGCCTTCGTCGTCATCGTAGCTCACCGCCAGGACGTTGAGCTCCGTTTTGACATAGCTCTCCAGCCGGGCGAGCTCCTCGAGCAGCGCTCGGTCGCGGTTGACGATGGTCAGGCGTCTGAGCGGCGTGCGAAGACCGATCTTCACCTCCTCGCGCTTCTGACGACCGAGCAGCACGACCTGCTGCATGCGGTCGACGGCTTCTTCCAGCTCGCTCCTGATCAGCGCGCCCTCCGGCTCCGGATAATCGCACAGATGCACCGACTCGGGCTTGGCCCGGCCGCCGCCCAGCGCCGACAGCTCCTGGTACACGTGCTCCGCAAGGAACGGCGCGAAAGGCGCCATCACCTGGCAGAGCTCGTACAGCGCGGCGTAGAGCGTGCTGTAGGCGGCAATCTTGTCTGCCGTGATGTCCTCGCCCCAGAACCGCTGACGGTTGAGGCGGATGTACCAGTTGGTCAGGTCCTCGATGAAATCGAACAGCTGCGGGACCACGTTGTAGAGCTTATAGACCTCCATCTCCCGGCCGACGTTTGCCTTGAGGGTCTGCAGGCGCGAGAGGATCCAGTGATCCAGGACGTTGTCGCCGGTGTGCTGACCCTTGTCCGGCGACCACTGATCGATCTCCGCGTAGGTCTTCAGGAAAGTGAACGCGTTGTACCAGGGCAGCAGGGCCCGGCGCGTCATGTCCCGCACGCCGGCATCGGCGAAACGCTGCTCCTCCCCCCGCATCAGCCCCGAGTTGATGAGATACAGGCGCAGGGCGTCCGCGCCGTAAGTTTCCATGAGCTCATCGGGCGGGGTGTAGTTGCGAAGCCGCTTGGACATCTTCTTGCCGTCCTCCGCCATCACCATCCCGTTGACGATGACGTTGCGGAAAGCGGGCTTGTCGTAGAGCGCGGCGGCTAGAACCGTCAGCGTGTAGAACCAGCCTCGCGTCTGGTCCAGCCCTTCGGCGATGAACTCGGCCGGAAAGCCGGCCTTGAAGACCTTCTCGTTCTCGAACGGATAGTGCAGCTGGGCATAGGGCATGGAGCCAGACTCGAACCAGCAGTCCAGCACCTCCTCAATCCGATGGTAGGTGCCTTCCTCGCCTTGGAGCGTAAAGGTCAGCGGATCCACGTGCTCGCGGTGCAGATCATCGACGCGGACGCCGGTGAGCGCTTCCAGCTCGTCGATGGAGCCGATGCAGACCTCATTGCCCGTGACGTCGTTGATCCAGATGGGAATCGGCGTGCCCCAGACCCGGTTGCGGGAGATGGACCAGTCGATGGCGCCTTCCAGCCAGTTTCCGAACCGCCCGGTCTTGATGTGGTCGGGAACCCAGCGGATCTGCTGGTTGTTTTTGACAAGCTTGTCAACGAACTCCGTTACCCGCACGTACCAGGACGGTATGGCCCGATAGATCAGGGGCGTATCGCTGCGATAGCAGTAGGGGTAGCTGTGCTGGATCACGTCCTGGCGGTAGAGCAGGTTGTGATCCTTCAGATAGCGGATGATGTCGCGATCCGCGTCCTTGACATGCTGCCCGGCAAAGTCGGTGACCTCGTCGGTGAACTCGCCGTTGACGGTTACCGGACAGACCAGGGCATCGATACCGGCGGCCCGCGCGATACGGTAGTCGTCCTCGCCGAAGGCCGGCGCCTGGTGCACCAGGCCGGTGCCGCTTTCGGTGGTGACGTAGTCGTCCATCACCACCACGAACGCGCCCTCCTCGCCCGCCTCGCGGAAATAGGGGAAGAGCGGCTCGTAGCGGCGACCCACGAGCTCGCGCCCTTTGACGCGCCCCACCTCCTCGAAGCTGCCGTAGTCGGCTACGCGCTGCGCCGCCATGTAGACGTCGGCGCCCAGCTGCGGGTCCCGAACCCGGACGTAGTCGATATCGGGACCCACGCAGATGGCCAGGTTGGACGGCAGCGTCCACGGCGTGGTCGTCCACGCCGACAGGTAGGCGTCCTCGTCTACGAGCTTGAACAGCACCGTGATGGCCGGATCCTGCACGTCCATGTAGTTCTGGTTGGCCTCGAAGTTGGACAGCGGTGTCCCAAGGGCCGTTGAAACCGGCATCACCTTGACGCCCTGGTAGACGAGCCCCTGCTCCCAGAGCTGCTTTACGACCCACCAGACCGACTCCATGTACCAGGCGTCCATGGTCTTGTAGTCGTTGTCGAAATCGACCCAGCGGCCGAGGCGCGTGATCGTGTGGCGCCACTCGTCAACGTAGCGCTGCACGATGGCGCGGCACTGCTGGTTGTAGCCGGCGACCCCCATCTCCGCCACCGCTTGCTGGGCAGACATGTTGAGCTGCTTGTCGATCTCGTGCTCGATGGGCAGGCCGTGGCAGTCCCATCCGAAGCGGCGCAGCACGTAGCGGCCTTTCATCGTCCAGTACCGCGGAACGATGTCCTTGATGGTGCTGGCCACGATGTGACCGTGGTGAGGAAGACCGGTCGCAAAGGGCGGACCGTCGTAGAAGATGTAGGGTTTCTTCTCCCGCGTGTTCTCCAGGCTGCGCTGGAACACACGGCCCTGCTCCCAGAAATCCAGAATCTGGTGCTCCATGTCCACGAACGAGAACGATGAGCTCGATTGTGCTGGGTCGGCCATTGGGGTCATGCGGTCGAAAACGGCCGCGCATTGTAACGCCATTGCGCGCCATTCCGTAGGGCACTAAGCTCGCCCGTTCGCCGCAGGACTCGAGGGGATGTCAATGGAATTCGGAGCCGTATTTCCGCACAACGAGATCGGAACGGACCCCGGCGCCATCAAGGCCTACGCCCAGGGAGTGGAAGCCATGGGCGCGACCCATCTGCTGATCTACGACCACGTGCTGGGCGCGGATCCAAACCGTCCAGGCGGCTGGAAGGGGGCGTACGACAAGGACGTGGCTTTCCACGAACCCTTCACCACGTTCGCCTTCATCGCCGCGGTAACCGACAAGCTCGAGATGATCACTACGGTGCTGATCTTGCCCCAGCGGCAGACGGTGCTGGTCGCAAAGCAGGCGGCCGAGGTGGCCATTCTCTCCAACAACCGGTTCCGCCTGGGCGTGGGTAGCGGCTGGAATCAGGTGGAGTACGTGGGGCTTAACGAAGACTTCCATACCCGGGGCAGGCGCCAGGCGGAGCAGGTCGAGCTCATGCGCAAGCTCTGGAGCGAGGACAGCCTGACCTTCGACGGCGCCTTTCACACCATCGACGCCGCCAGCATCAATCCGCGCCCCGGCGCCAGCGTCCCGGTGTGGTTCGGCGGCAGCGCCGCGCCGCTGTTGAAGCGCTGCGCCGAGCTCGGCGACGGCTGGATACCCCTCATGGGCGCGAATCCGAAGGCCAGGGAATGCATCGACACGATCCGTGCTCACCGCGAAGCCGCCGGGCTGCCCTGGGAGGGATTCGGTATTCAGGCCCAGGCCCAGTATGCGGGCGGCAACCCCGATCGATGGGCATCCCATGCAGGCAAGTGGCAGGACATGGGCTGCACCCACCTGGCCATCGCCACCCACAACGCGGGGCCGACGAACGCGGACGGTCATCTGCGCCGCATCGAGGAATACCTTCAGGCCGTGGCAGCCTGACGCCGCCGGGAGCTGGCAGGACGATCAGCCCGCCCGTCTGCGCAGGAAAGACTCCAGAGTGCTGACAAAGAACGGCGGACACTCCTGCATGGGGTAGTGACCGCAGTTCGGAATCACCACCAGCTCCGCATTGGGGTGCCAGGCAAGGTAGGTTTTCTGCATGGCGGCTGCGTCGAGACCTTCCGCGTCGTGCTCTCCGACCATCACCAGAAACGGCGTTTCGAGCCCCTCCACCGACTCCGCAAAGTCGGTATCGGCAAACATGGCGAGATAGTCGAGCCGCACGTCCGGGGCCGCCGCCTCGCGGTTCCAGCGCAGCTTCGCGTCCACCCAACCGCCCGAAAGCGAGCCGCTGATCATGCCGATCAGCCCGCGAAAGGCTTCATCGTCGGTGGTGGTGCTCTCGAAGAACGCCCGCGTCTGATCATCCATGGCCATGCCGGCTGCGGACACAGGGCAGACGGCCACCGCGCTCCTGACGCGCTCCGGGGCCTCCAGGGCAAGCCGCTGGGTCGCCATGCCCGTCATGGAGTGACCGACCACGTGAAACTCACCCCAGCCCAGGGCGTCCGCCACACCCAGGCAATCGGCGGCGATCTCCGCCACCGAGTGCTCTCCGGCGATGTGTTTCGAGCCGCCATAACCGCGAAGGTCGACGAAAGCGTAGGTGAACGTCGTCCCGTCGAGGTAGGGCAGCGCCGGATCGTAGTTTCGGCGATCCCCGTTCCAGTCGTGCATGACCAGCACGGGCTCAGGTCCCGAACCGCGAACGACGTGGTCGATGGTCATGCGCTCAATCCTCCGCCGAACCGCCCGTGGCGCTTTCATCCACGGCCGTCAGGATGTCGCCGCCATCTTCCGGTGCGGCTATCTCGGACACCCGCTCTTCCACGTCGTCGTACTCGAGCCGAAGCGCGCGGCACATCGTGGCGTGCATGTCGTACATGCAGGTGATGTAGGTGAGCTCCAAGATCTCCTCGTCCGAAAGGTGAGTTTTGAGCGCGGCGAAGAGGCCCTCCGGCACCCGACCGCCGTCCAGCACCAGGCAGTCGGTGAAAGCCAGCACCAGACGCTCGACCTCATCAAAGCAGTCGGCCGCCTGCCAGTGGGGAATGGCCTCGATCTGCTCTTCGCTGAAGCCCAGATAACGCAGAGATTTGCAGTGCTGCGAGAACACGAAGCGGCTTCCCCGGGCATAACCGGCCCGGGTCTGGCCGAGCTCGCGAAGGGTAGGCTCCAGCTCCCGCTTGGGGCTGCGGTAAAGCTGAAAGCCGGCGACGGCGTGGTCGAAGCAATCGGGCACCAGGGCAAACACCGTCCACCAGTTTCCCGGAGTGCCCGTATCAGTGCCCGGCTCGGCCACCGGATCGCGGTCGCCAAAAAGAAAACCGTACATCCGCTGTATGTGTTCCGGCGCATCGGCTCGGCTGATCTGCTTGAGACGCGGCATGTCTAACTCCTCCCAGGGGTCGGGGGGACATTATGCGCCGATTTGTGGGCGGCGGGTCAGGGGGTTAGTCGAACTTGGGCGTGAGGGGGCGACCCATGGCGTAGGAGTCGCGGACGAATTCGCGGATCACGGCGATGCCCTTGCCGTCGTGTCCCCGGTCGCGGAGCAGCTCTCGGAGCATGCCGGCTTCCATGGTGGCTTCGGACTGGGTCTCGTAGGGGCCGATCTCCACGCCTTCGCGGGTGCGGAAGAACCAGCTGCCGTCGTTCATGAAGACGCGCTCGGAACGGAACCAGGTTTTGGGCTTTTCGTTTCGTCGCCCTACATTCATCGCGGCAAAAAGACGGCTAATCAGGTCGAACCAGTTTGCGGCGTGACCCCCTGCCAGTCTGTAGGAAAGTTGTTACGGATAGTTCCCGGACCCGCCATATTCCGCATGATCGTGTCATGCCTGCGTTTGCCGGCGGCTCAGAGCCCCGTCATGGCGCGGGCCTTGTCGATACGCTGCGCCAGGCGCTCCAGGTTGCCGGCTATCACCGGCACGATGAGCTGCTCGACGCCCAGGTCCTCGTACTCCGATACGGTCTCGGGCGTAACGGGCTTCCCGCTGGGGCCGATGAATATGCGGACGTCATTCATATCCCGACCTGCCTCGGCGGCAATCTCCGCCAGCCGCGCTTTGCGCCCGGCCAGCCCCTCTGGACTCAGATTGAATCCGTACCACCCCTGCCCATGCGAGACCACGCGCGCCAGCGCCGGATCGCTCTCGCCGCCGAAAAAGATCGGCGGATGAGGCTGCTGGACCGGCTTGGGGTTGAAGTGACACGGCTTGAGAGTCACCGTCTCGCCTTCGTAGCTGGACAGACCCGGGCTCCAGAGAGCCTGCATGACCTCCACGTATTCGAGGCAGCGCCGAGCCCGGGCCCTGAAGTCCATCTGCAGGTTGTCGAACTCCTCCTTGAGCCACCCGATACCGATGCCGAAGTCCACCCGCCCGCCGGAGAGGTAGTCGAGATCCGCCACCATCTTGGCGGTGTAGACGGGCTGACGCTGGGGCACCAGGCAGATCCCGGTGCCCAGACGTATGCGCTTGGTCGCCGCGGCGATCCACGTCAGGGCCGTGAAAGGATCGAGGACGCCTTCCGGATCACCCGGGATACGGCCGTCTTCGGTGTAGGGATAACGCGATTCGTAGTCCGGAAAGAACAGCACGTGCTCCGGCAGCCAGACCGAGTGGAAACCGGCGTTCTCCACCATCTGCGCCGCGTCCGCCATGAATTGCGGACTCATCACGTGGTTGAACGCCATCACCGCCCCGATATTCATCTCGTCCACCTCCCAGTCAGTGCAGAAACGGCCCGCCTCAACCCGGCTGAAGCCGCCGGAAACCGCTAAGGTTATGATGCCCGCCCGGCAAAGGACACCACCAAGGCACCCAGCTTGTCCGAGATCGCGCTGCCCCCACGCACCGCTTACCCCTGGTACCTGACCAGCTCCAGCCTGTGGATGGCGGGCATGAGCCTGCAGGGCTTCCTTTTCACCTGGCTTTTAGTGGGCATCCTGGAGCGGCCGGCGGATGAGGCGGGCCTCGCCCGATCGCTGGCCGAGTTCCCACCGCTGGCCGTCCTGCTGCTCGGCGGCCTGCTGGGCGACCGGTTCGACAATCGGGCCTATCTGGGAGTCATGCACCTGCTCATGGCCGTTCCCCCGCTTCTGATCGCCGCCGTTTACCTCAACGGCGCGCTCAGCTATTGGTGGGTGGTTCTGTTCGGCGTGCTCATGGCCAGCATCCAGGCGCTGAGCGATCCGGCCAGGCAGGCCGTGCTCAGCCGCGTGTCCCGCATGGACCTGCAGCGGGCGGTGACGCTGATGATGGTGGTCACCTCACTGGTCGGGTTGAGCGGCGTCTATCTCGGCGGCCAGCTCGACACGCTCGGTCTGCCCACCGTCCTGGCCGCCCAGGCGGCGCTGTTCGCGGTCGGTCTCCTCGCGGTGGCACGCCTGCCGCGCCTGCCCAGCATCAGCGCGCGCGGGGTGCGCCGGCCGAGCTTCGCGGAAGGCCTGCGGGCCGTGTGGGAGACCGCGCTGATCCGCAACATCATCGGTCTGAACTTCATCTCCAGCCTGTTCAATGCCGGCGCGTACATCATCGGTATCCCCTACATCGTCAAGGAGGTCTATGCGGGGGACGCCGCGTTCCTGGCGAACGTGATGATCGTGTTCACCATCGGCAGCATCGGCTCCAACGTGCTCCTGCTGGCCTTCATGCCGCTGAAGCATCCGGGAAGGCTCTACCTGCTACTGCAGCTAACCCGGATGTTCATCCTGGGCCTTTTATGGCTGCAACCGAGCCTGTGGCTGTTCTACGTGCTGATCGTGGCCTGGGGCCTGAACATGGGCGTCACCACCACCCTGGTCAGAACCACGGTGCAGGAGCTGGCGCCGGAACATCACAGAGCGCAGATCCTCTCCGTGCTGCTCTTGAGCTTCGTGGTGTCCTCGCCCATCAGCTCGATCCTGCTGGGCGTGTTGATCGCCGAGACCGAGCCGCTGACCGCGATGCTTCCCGGCATCGCCATCTCTCTGCTCATCTTCCTGATCGGGACCACGCGCAGCGGGCTGTGGGGCTACGTTTCCCCCGCGACCAAGACTCGAGCCGCAGGGCCTCAGAACCCGCCGCGAACGACCCGGTAGGTCCCCAGGAGCAGCACCGCGCCGGCGGTGGCAAGGCCGAGGCTAGCCAGATCGAATCCGGCCACGTCGCCGATCCCCAGCAGGTGGGCGCCGTAACCCCCGATGAACGCGCCCGCCATCCCGATGCCGATGGTGACGAAAAAGCCGCCCGGATCGGGGCCAGGCATGATCAGCTTGGCGAGGGTGCCAACGACGAGCCCGAGAAGGAGCCAGGATAGGAAGTTCACGGGTCTGCATCTCCGTCGGTGATGAAGCGGGCCACCAGTTCCGGCGCCTGCATGGGAATGAAGTGATCGAGCCGCGGCAGAAAGACGTCCCGCCCCCGCGGAAACCTGTCCGCCAGCTCGGGCCAGGTCGGCGACTTGGAGAAATCCATGATGTCGTGGTCATCGGGGTCGCGCCCGGGCGCTCGCAGCACGGCTACCGGCACGTCGACATCGTGCAGCATGCCGTAGACGTCGCTGCCCTTGTTTCCGAGGTAAATCGAAGCTTCCACCACGGGCGGGCAGGCCAGACGCCAGCCGCCTTCCGCACGGGGCTCGAGGCCGTGGCGGCAGTAGTCCTCCAGCACCTGCGGCCTCCATCGCGAGAACGGCTTGCGCGAAGAGAACCTTTCGAACATCTCTTCCCAGCCGGCCCAGTGATCCCGACGCCGGGCAACGGGGTGATCCTCCGCCGACTGCAGGTCGGCATATCGCGGGCGCGCGTAAGCTTCCGGATCCAGGATGACGGGGTCGACCAGAACCAGCCGGTCGAATGCGCCCGGACGCCGCGCCGCCAGCTGCGTGATGCAGTGACCGCCCAGAGAGTGCCCGACGCCGACGGCACCCGCCAGGCTCAGCGCGGCGGCAAACTCTTCCAGGTCTGCCAGGAAACTGCTCCACACGTAAGGACCCCGTTTGGTGCTGCGGCCATGGCCGCGCAGGTCCACGGCGAGGATGTGAAAACCCGGGGGGAGATGAGCGACCACCTGATCCCAGCAGCGGGCGTGGAAGCCGGTGGCATGCACGAGCAGCACCTTGGGATGCGGCGCCTCGCCCCATTCGTACCAGGCAAGCTCTACCTGAGAGCCCTGAAAACGGTGCTCCCTGGGATGTCCGTATGCGCTCATGAAAAACTGATCGCGCGGCCGATGGCCGCAACGTGATCATGCTACGGAGAGCGGGCAGGCCAGACAAGACACGCAGACCGCCGTCGCCAATTCCGCTACACTGATCTTTCTCACGCCGAGCCGGTCTTCATGTCTCACCCAGCAACAAAATCCGAGATCGTCTCCTCAGAGGAGGAGCTGCTGATCCTCGTGGACGGCGATGATCGTGAGGTCGGTTTTCTGGAAAAGTCCGCCTGCCACGACGGGGCCGGCGTGCTGCACAGGGCGTTCTCCCTGTTCGTGCTCAACTCCGCTGGAGAGGTGCTCATCCAGCAGCGGGCCTCCGGCAAGCGGCTGTGGCCCGACTACTGGTCCAACAGCTGCTGCAGCCATCCACGGCGCGGAGAGACCATGCACGAGGCCGCGCGCCGCAGGCTGCATCAGGAGCTCGGCATGACCGCGCCGCTCGAGTTCCTCTACAAGTTCGAATACCAGGCGGACTACCGCGGGCTGGGCGCCGAGCACGAGCTCTGCTCCGTCTACGTCGGCCACAGCGACGCAACACCCGTCATCAACACCACCGAGATCGGCGACTGGCGCTGGATCGCCCGGGACGACCTGAAACGGGAGCTCGACACGCGGCCGGAGCAGTTCACGCCCTGGTTCCTCATGGAGTGGGAACGAATCCTGCGCGACCACCCTGCGGCCCTGCACGCCTAGAGCAACACCCAGATACCGATCACGACCAGGGCGACGCCCACCGCTTCGCGCCAGCCGACCCGTTCGCCGAAGAACCAGATGGAGGCCGCGAACGTGAAAAGCAGCTCTACCTGCCCCACGGCCCGCACCAACGCCGCGCTCTCTAAAGTCACCGCCGTGAGCCATCCGGCCGACGCGAGCATCCCCGTGAGCCCCACGAGAGACGCAGGGCGCCAGGCCCGGACGACGCGTCGCAGCTCTCCCGTCTCGAACCGGCCGAGGTACGCGCCCATGATGAGCGACTGCAGAGAGACGGCCACCGCCAGGGTAAGGGCCGCCCTGATCAGGTAGTCTCCGGAGGGCAGCGCGAGCGACGCTCCGCGAAAGCTGACGATGGCAACCGCAAACGCGGCCCCGCTGGCGAGCCCCAGGAGCACGGAGCGATCAGCCTGAAAAATGTCCTGGAGGCGCACGCGGTTGGAAAGAAGCAGCACACCAACCAGGCTCACGGCAATGCCCATCATCACCCGCCAGCCGACGGGATCGCCCAGCACGAGCAGCCCGAAGATGGCGGCCTGCACCACCTCGGTCTTGGAGAGCGCGGTGCCGACGGCAAAGTTGCGCTGCGCGAAAGAGCCGACGAGACAGGCGGTGGCCAGAATCTGGCCCACGCCGCCGCCAAGGCAGTAAAGCAGGAATTCCGAGTTGGGGAGCGGCAGGTCCTGGCGTGACGCCAGGGCGGCCAGGTATATCCAGGCGATGGGCAGCGCGTACAGGAAGCGGACATAGGTCGCGCCGTTCACCGAAAGGCGTTGGGTCAGACGCTTCTGGAGCATGGACCGAACGTTCTGCAGAAACGCGGCCGCGACCGTGATGATGATCCAGAGTTCGATGTTCACGACCGCTACCTTCTTAAGGTAGCGTAGTCATTGCAACCACCCGGAGACTCTGCAAATGGCGGAATCCAGTCGAGACCGCGTGCGACGTCACTTCGCCAGCGTGCAGCTCACCCTGCTGTCCATCGTAGTCGCCCTGATCCTGGAGAACCTGCTGAGCGTTTACTGGGAACGCCCGCAGCCCTTCGAAAGCGATGCCCTGCAGTGGCTGTTCTGGCTCCAGGCCGGGCTGGTTCTGGCCACCGCGCTGTCGATGTGGTCCGGTTTCGCCCTGAGCTTCAACTATCTGCACCTCCGGCAGCCCACCACGCTCGACATCATTGCGCCCTTCGGCCTGCTGATCACGATGAACCTGGCGATCGGGGCCATGCACCCCGCGCTGCCGGCAGGGTTCCTGCTGGCGTCAGGCTCCGGGTCTCTTCTGGCGGGCTTCATTCTCTTTCTCGACACGCGCAACTCGCGCCGACGCGGCAAAAGCGGGCCCGTCAGCGCTCTGGCCATACAGATCAGCATCGCCTTGCTGAGCATCGCCGGCGCCGGTGCCATCGCTTTCGAGTGGCTGGGAATTCCAGGCGCGTGCGCGGTGCTTGCCGTCGCCCTCTTCACCCAGGTCACCAGCATCGTCGGCATCGCCCGATCGTGGCGCCTGGCCACCTGACCTCCCACCGGTTTTGAGAACGCTTCTCATCTGCATTCGCAGAATCTAGCAATAAGCCCGGTTTGATAGTTCCTATCTATTGTGCCGATAGTAACTTTCAAATGGATCTCGGGATTCCAGTTCGTATACTGCACCGTACGCGAACCCGATCGGGTTCATTCGACCAGAAAGACAAACGAGTAAGAGGCAAGAAGAAATGGACCTGAAGGACAGCAACACTCTGCAGAATCTCAAGGACGCCTTCGCCGGCGAATCCCAGGCTAACCGCCGCTACCTCTACTTTGCGGCCAAGGCCGACGTGGAGGGTGAGAACGACGTGGCAGCCGTTTTCCGCTCTACGGCAGAGGGTGAAACCGGTCACGCCCACGGACATCTCGAGTACATGGAGACCGTTGGCGACCCGGCAACGGGCCTGCCCATCGGCTCCACCGGCAACAACCTGAAGGCGGCCATTGCCGGCGAGACCCACGAGTACACCGACATGTATCCCGGCATGGCGAAGACCGCGCGGGACGAGGGCTTCGACGAGATCGCGGACTGGTTCGAGACCCTGGCCAAGGCTGAACGCTCTCACGCCAACCGCTTCCAGAAAGCGCTGGACGCGATGGGCTGAGCGGACCTCACCGCCAACCAAACGGAGGGGGTCCTGATAGGGCCCCTTTTTATTCACAACGACTTATTCACACCGACCCAGTCTCCGCAACTCAAAGGCAGTGAAGATGGCTATGAAGGAAGGCAGCCTCGAGGCACCAGACCGACAACCGCTGGATTGGCAGAACCCGCAGTTCTACGACAAGGCCTCCCTTTACGCCGAGCTCGAGCGCGTCTACGACATCTGCCACGGCTGCCGACGCTGCGTGAGCCTGTGCGACTCGTTCCCCACCCTGTTCGATCTGGTGGACGAGTCCGAGACCCTGGAGGTGGACGGCGTCGACAAGGCCGACTACATGAAGGTGGTCGACCAGTGCTTTCTGTGCGACCTGTGCGCCGAGACCAAGTGTCCCTACCTGCCGCCTCACGAGTGGGCGGTGGACTTCCCCCATCTCATGCTCCGCGCGAAAGCGCAGAAGTTCCGGGAGAAGGACACGAAGTGGCGCGACAGGCTGATTACCAGCACCGACCCCATCTTCGACACGCTCAGCATTCCGGGCGTGGCCCAGATGGCAAACGCCGCTGCGGGCAACAGCGCGCTGCGCAAGCTGGGCGACAAGGCGGTCGGCATTCACCCGGACGCACCGCTGCCGAACTTCTCGCCGCGACCGCTGAACAAGCGTCTGGACACAGAAATCGGCGCGACGCTGACTCCGAAACCCTGCGAGAGAACCACGGGCAAGGTCGCCATCTACATCACCTGCTACGGCGACCACAACGAGCCCCAGGTGGTCGAAGACCTCATCGCGGTGCTCAATCACAACGGGATTCCCGTAAAGATTCTCAAGGACGCCAAATGCTGCGGCATGCCCAAGCTGGAGCTCGGCGACCTGAGCAAGGTCGCGAGCCTGAAGGATAAGAACCTGCCGCTGTTCCTGGAGGCCATCGAGGCAGGTTACGACATCATCGCGCCGATCCCCTCGTGCGTGCTGATGTACAAACAGGAGCTGCCGCTCATGTTCCCCGAGGACGCCGATGTCGAGCAGGTCAAAAAGGCCTTCTTCGACCCCTTCGAGTACCTCGTGCTGCGCCACAAGGCCGGGCTGATCGATACCGGGTTCGGCAAGCCCCTGGGCAAGGTCGCCTACCACGTGGCCTGTCACCAGCGGGTGCAGAACATCGGCATGAAGACACGGGAGTTCCTGAGCCTCATCCCCGACACGGAGGTCACCGCCATCGAGCGCTGCTCCGGACATGACGGCACCTACGCCGTCAAAAGTGAAACCTACGAAAAGGCCATGAAGATCGCCCGGCCCGTGGTCAATCGGGTCAAGCAGGCCGAAGCCGACACTTTCGGCTCTGACTGCCCCATGGCGGGTCGGCTGATCGCGCACGGAATGGAGGATGATGGGGCCGCCGAGCATCCGATCACCATGGTCCGTCGCGCCTACGGAGTTTGAACCATGCAGAAACTGAACCGCACCGATCTGTGGAGCCTGGAGCAGTATTCCGAGGAGCGCCCGGCGTTCCGCGCGGAGGTGATCGCTCACAAAAAGGCCCGCCGCGTAGCCATCGGCCCCCATGCCACGCTGTGCTTCGAAGACGCTCTCACCATGAAGTACCAGATCCAGGAGATGCTTCGCGTGGAGAAGATCTTCGAGGCCGCGGAGATCGAGGAGGAGCTGACAACCTACAACCCGCTGATTCCCGACGGCGCAAACTGGAAGGCGACTTTTCTCATCGAGTACCCGGACGTGGAGGAACGGCACCGTGCGCTGGCCACCATGGGCGGGATCGAGGACACCATCTGGGTGCAGATCGGCGACGGGCCGCGCATCTACGCGATCGCGAACGAGGACATGCCGCGTTCGGAAGCGGGCAAGGCGGCGGCCGTGCATTTTCTCCGCTTCGAGCTCGACGGGGCTTCCGTGCAGGCGGCGAAGGAAGGCGCGCCCATCCTGGCAGGCATCGACCACGCGTCGCTCAAAGGAGCGGTGACCCTGGACCCGGCCAGAGCAGAGAGCCTGAGGCGGGACCTGGACTGAACCGGACGGCCCGCCGCGCGGGCACCGTCAGCCGCCGGCCATGACTTCCCGAAGAACGCCAGCCATGTCATGCAGCAGGGCCGCCCGGCTGGAGCTGCCCCGCCAGCAGAGGCCGATTCGGCGGTGCGGCCCGTTGCCTTTGAACGGAATGTATCTCACGGCGCCGTGCTTCTGCGGTATGGCCAGCTCCGGCATGAGCGTTATGCCAACGTCCGCCGCCACCATCTGGCGCAGCGTCTCGATGCTGGTCGCGCGGAAGTTCGTGTTCTCAACGGCGTTCTGAGAATTGCAGACCTCGAGAGCCTGGTCGCGCAGGCAGTGCCCGTCCTCGAGCAGCAGAACCTGCTCCTGATCCAGATCGCTGAGCGCTACTTCCCGCTTGCCCGCCTTCGGATGGTTCTTCGAAGCGGCAAAATAGAACGGCTCCCTGTAGAGCTCGGCTTCCACCACGTTCTCCTCTTCCAGGGGCAACGCGAGTATCACGGCGTCCAGGTCACCGGCACGCAGCCGCTCGCCGACCACCGCCGTCTGCCCTTCGGTCAGCCGGATCTTGAGGTTGGGGAAGGACTTCCTGATGGGGCCGAGGATCCTGGGCAGCAGGTAGGGCGCCACGGTTGGAATGAGGCCCAGCCGGAACTCTCCACCGAAGGGATCCCGAAATTGCTCCGCGGTGTGGACCAGGTCGTCGACCTCCCGCAGCACGCGCTGGGCCTGGGCGACGATCCGCTCTCCCACCGGCGTGAGCATGACCTGGCGGTTGGTCCGCTCGAGCAGGACGACGCCGAGTTCCTCCTCGAGCTTCTTGATCTGGGTGGACAGAGTCGGCTGGCTGACGTGGCAGGCGTCTGCCGCCTTGCCGAAATGCCGTCGCTCGGCCACGGCAACCAGATACTTGAGGTCTCTCAGATTCATGGCGCGTATGTTACTTTGCCGCGGAGGCCGCCCACTACCCAGCAGAGCCAGCCCGAAGCCAGCCAATGACCCCGGCAATCGACGTACTTCACCGCAGCGCCGACCTGCTAGTCCTCAACAAGCCTGCCAACGTGTCTCTGCTCGCCGACCGAAGCGGAGAACCATGCTACTGGGACGCGCTGAGGCAGGCGCTCGGCGACCGGACGCCCTACCTGGTCCATCGCCTGGACAAAGGAACGAGCGGGGTGCTGCTGGTGGCCCTGACCCGGAGCGCCCAGCGTGACCTGACCCGCGCCTTTCAGCAGCGGGCCGTGCGCAAGTTCTATGTTGCCTGGGTGGTCGGTTCCATGGCGCTGACATCGACCCACACCATCGACCTGCCCTTGCAACGCGGCCGGAAAAGCCGTTTTCGGGTCGCCGGCCCGCGGGAGCAGATCCGGCAGCAGGGCACGCGCTGGGTCCTTCCCGCAACGGATACGGCAGGACATCCCGCCATCACGCGGATCCGCACGCTCGCCAACGGCCACGACAGATCTCTCATGCTGCTCGCCCCCCGAACCGGTCGCTCCCACCAGCTGCGCGTGCACCTGTCCTGGATCGGCTACCCCATCGTCGGCGATCACCTCTACGGGCGGCCGACAGATCCCATGCAGCGCGCCGATCGGCTGCAGCTGCACTGTCACCGTCTGGTGGTTCCGGGGTTCGGCACGTACCGGGCCGCCCCAGGGGAGGGCTGGCTGGGACGCCCGGACGAGCGCCCCGAGGACTAGATCAGCGTCGCCGGTCGGCCGACCGGCCGGCCAGCCGGCGGCCCAGCGCATAGCCGGCGGCCGCTGCGCCGGGGTGGCGGGTGACCGCAAAGGCCACGGTCGCAAGCCCCAGCCCGGCGATCCACGACTTCAGCTGGGGGCTGTGACCGACGCCGGAAGTGGCCCGGTACACCGTGTGCTCGCAGTTGTTGGTGAACAGGTTGTAGCCGCTACCGCCATGGCGCTCGGCGTGCTCGACCGCGCGCTGGCGCGCCTCGAACTCCTGGCGCTGCACGTACAGCCGTTTGCCGGCGCGAAATTCCGCCTCGGTGCAGACGTGCTCGCCCCGGAACGGGGTGTTGTGGAAGATCCGGCCGTCCCCGGTCACCACACCCTTGTGCATCACCAGACCCTTGCGGCGGGCAACGATGTCTCCAGGAAGATAGCGGGTCATGTGATTAAGGTCCTGTCAGTTGGCGGGGGGCAATCTCCTTGCCACCCGGGTCGTTCTCATGATTCGACAATTCGTCTCGGCATTCGTTTAGCAACATCCGTTCCACTATTCAACCCATTGATATAATTGCCTTTTTTGTCGATCAAGCTGTGGCCGGGTGGCGTTTGCGCCAACATCTGGCGAGGGCGGCTAAGCATCCGGGATCATGTAGTCGATGGCGGCGCGCAGGTCGTCCTCGGAGCATTGCCTGCACAGCCCCATGGCGGGCATCCCGGGCGCTATGCCCTCGATGGTCGACTTGAGCAGCTGGTCCTCCCCCTTTGCCACCCGCGAAGCCCAGGCACGCGCGTCGCCGGTTCGAGGCGCTCCGGCAATCCCGGCGGCGTGACAGGAAAAGCAGAAGCGGTTGTAGGTCTCTTCTCCCGGATGTGCGGCTGGGGCCGGCCCGTCACCTGCGGCCGCCGTCGACGCGGGCGTCTCGTTGGATGATTCCGAGCAGCCAAATGCGCAGCAGACCAGCAATGCCAGAAGTGGACGTTTCACCCCGTTTTTCTCCTCATGTCGGTCATCGGATTCATCCCGTTCGCGCGCGCTCATCCGGCGGCGTCGGCTTCACAGGCCTAAGAGTATCTCCGCACCGGCTCGCAAGGTAGCGTCATCCTTGGCAAAGCAGAAACGCAGCATGCGGTGGCCGGGATCGTCAGCATAGAAGACCGACAACGGAATGGATGCGATCTTCGCCTCCCGGGTGAGGCGCACGGCCAGATCCGTATCGGCCTCGTTGGAGTAGTCGCCGTAGTCGAGCAGCTGGAAGTAGGTGCCGGCACTCTTCGTCAGGCCGAAACGGGAGCCTTCCAGCAGGCTGCAGAACAAATCGCGCTTGGCCTCGTAGAACGCGCCGAGCCCGAGATGGTGCTCCGGATGCCGGGTCATGAAATCGGCGAGACCGAGCTGAACGGGCGTGATGGAGGTGAAGGTGACGAACTGATGAATCCGGCGGAACTCGGCGGAAAGCGGCGCGGGGGCCGCGCAGTAGCCGATTTTCCAGCCCGTGGTGTGATAGGTCTTGCCGAACGACGAGACCACGAAGCTGCGGGCGAAAAGATCCGGGTAACGGCACAGGCTCGCGTGCTGGCGCCCGTCGAAAATGATGTGCTCGTAGACCTCGTCGCCGAGAAGAAACAGGTCGCGGCCGTCGATCACGGCGCGCAACGCCTCGATGTCGTCCTCGCCCCAGACCGTTCCGGTGGGGTTGTGAGGCGTGTTGATGATGATCAGCCTGGTCCGATCGCTCAAGTTGTCCGCCACCCGATCCCAGTCGACCCGATAGTCCGGCGGATGCAAGGGAACGTGGCGGGTCACGCCGCCCTGGAGCTTCACCACGGGCGCGTAGCTGTCGTAGGCGGGATCGAAGACGATCACCTCGTCACCGGCATTCACCACCGCCGCTATGGCGCAGAAGAGCGCCTCGGTGGCGCCGGAGGTGACGGTCACTTCCTGCTCCGGATCCAGCTGGCAGCCGTAAAGATCCGCGATCTTGCCCGCCGTGGCTTCGCGCAGGGGCGCCACGCCCGTCATCGGCGCGTACTGGTTGTGACCGTGGGTGAGGTAATACTGAACCCGTTCGAGGAGCTCGGGCGGGCCATCGAAATCGGGGAAACCCTGGGAAAGGTTCAGCGCGCCCTCCTCCCTGGCGAGCGCGGACATGACCGTGAAGATCGTGGTCTGCACGTCCGGCAGCTTGCTGACGAGATCCGGCGAGCTCCAACTCATCGCCGCATTCTGACACGGCGATCTTTCCGCCATCAATATCAAAATTTTTTGATATTGTGCGAAGGCGCTGATAGGATCGCCTCTCGTTGCGTAGAGGCACCACCGCCCATGGGCCAGACGGCAGGCCAGCAAGCCAACCTCGACGAGGTCGTCGAGGTCGCCAAAGCCGTGGGCGATCACCTGCGGGCGAGCATCCTGCGGGTGCTCAGTGACGGATCCTACAGCGTCACGGAGCTGTGCCACCTCTTTCAGATTCCCCAACCGGCGCTCAGCCATCACCTGAAAGTCCTGCTGACGGCAAACCTGGTCGCGAAACGTCGAGAGGGCAACAACGTCTACTACCGGCGGTGCACCGAACCCGACGACGGATTGCGCCAGCGCCTTTTCGAAACCGTCGACGGCACCCCCCTGGGTGCCGCCCTGGCAGAGCGGGCGGCGGAGATTCACGCCGAGCGAAGCCAGCGCAGCAACAACTTCTTTGCCGAAAACGCACACCGTTTTGCCGATCAGCAGGCGCTCATCTGCGAAGCGCAGGTATACGTTCCAGCCATCGTCGAGCTGCTCGACCATGCAGGGGTCGATTCCGGGCCGATCATCGAGGTCGGCCCCGGTGGGGGGCAGCTGCTTGCGACGCTTGCAGGGAGCTTCGACGACCTGATCGGAATCGACAGCTCCTCCACCATGCTCGCCCAGGCGGCCGAGCGTCTGGACGGGCTGCCCAACGTCAAGCTGCGCCAGAAGGATTTCACCGAGCTACCGGCGATTCGCCGATACCGCGCCGTGATCGCGGCCATGGTCGTGCATCACCTGGCGTCGCCCCAGAGATTCTTCCGCCACGCTTCGCGGATCCTGCGGCACGGCGGTCTGCTCATCGTGGCGGAGCTCGATCGCCACGAGCAGGAATGGGTCACCGACGCGTGCGGCGACCTGTGGCTGGGCTTCGAGCCCGGCGAGCTGGAGCAGTGGGCGGCCCAGGCGGGCCTGGCGCCGGTCGAGTCCCAGTACCTGGCCCAGAAAAACGGCTTTCAGATACAGATCCACGGCTACGCCCGCAACGGCACGTAGCCCCGGGATACGGAAACCCATCGAACCATTTCAGACAACACATCGAAAAGGAAAGAGCAGATGACTGACTACAAAGTGGCCGACATGAGCCTGGCCGATTTCGGCAGGCGCGAGATCAACCTCGCCGAGGCCGAGATGCCGGCGCTCATGGCGCTTCGCAACCGCTACGCCGACCAGCAACCGCTGGCCGGCGCGAAGGTCATCGGCTGCATTCACATGACGGTGCAGACTGCGGTGCTCATCGAGACCCTGGTCGCCCTGGGCGCAGAAGTCCGTTGGTCGTCATGCAACATCTTCTCCACCCAGGACCATGCCGCCGCGGCCATGGCGGCGGCGGGCATACCCGTTTTTGCCTGGAAGGGCGAGACGGAGGAGGAATACTGGTGGTGCATCGAGCAGACGATTCTCAAGGACGGCAAGCCGTGGGACGCCAACCTGCTTCTCGACGATGGCGGCGACCTTACCGAGGTGATCCACGAGAAGTACCCCGAGATGCTCGACTCCATCCATGGCGTCAGCGAGGAGACCACCACCGGCGTGCACCGGCTCTACGAGATGATCGATAGGGGTGAGCTGAAGGTCCCGGCCATCAACGTCAACGATTCGGTCACCAAGTCCAAGAACGACAACCGTTACGGCTGCCGCCACAGCCTGAACGACGCCATCAAGCGCGGCACCGACATGCTGATGGCCGGCAGGCGCGCGCTGGTCATCGGCTACGGTGACGTCGGCAAGGGCTCGGCCCAGAGCCTCCGTCAGGAGGGAATGATCGTGCGCGTCGTGGAGATCGATCCCATCTGCGCCATGCAGGCTTGCATGGACGGGTTCGAGGTGGTTTCTCCCTACCTGGGCGGCGAGAACACCGGCCGCATCGAGAACATCGATACCCGCCTGCTGCACGACACCGATCTCATCGTCACCTGCACCGGCAACGCCGACGTCTGCGATGCCAGCATGCTCAGCACCGTCAAGGCAGGCGCCGTGGTCTGCAACATCGGGCACTTCGACAACGAGATCGATACCGCCTTCATGCGTGAGCACTGGCGCTGGGAGATGGTCAAGGACCAGGTGCATCAGGTTTTCCGAAGCGACGATCGCCACGACTACCTGATCCTGCTGTCCGAGGGCCGCCTGGTAAATCTGGGCAACGCCATGGGCCACCCGTCGCGCGTCATGGACGGCTCCTTCGCCAATCAGGTGCTGGCTCAGATGCACCTCTACGAGCAGCGCTGGGCCGACCAGCCGGAGAACCAGCGCGCGCCCATCACCGTGGAGGTGCTGCCGAAGAAGCTGGACGAGGAGGTCGCCGAGCTCATGGTCGCCGGGTTCGGCGGGGTGGTTACCAGACTGACGGCCGAGCAGGCAAAATACATCGGTGTGGACGAAAGCGGTCCATTCAAACCGGAATCGTACAAGTACTAGGAGACAGACATGACCACCCCACTTTGGTGCCTGCTGATCGTGATGCTCATGCCCATCGTTCTGGCCGGCGTCGGCGGTTACTTCCGAAACAAGCAGCTCGGCACGCTGGACAACGACGACCCCCGAGAGCAGATCAAGTCGTTGACGGGTGCCGGCTCAAGGGCCTACGCCGCGCAGCAGAATGCCTGGGAGGCCCTGGCCCTGTTCACGGCTGCGGCGCTCACTGCCCACGTCCTGGGGGCGGACCCGGAGAGATCGGCCCAGCTGGCCGTGGCCTTCGTGGTGTTCCGGGTGCTGCATGGGGTCTGTTACATAGGCGGCTGGGCGACCCTGCGCTCCCTGATGTTCATGGGCTCCCTGGTCAGCCTGATCTGGCTCTTCGTTCTGGGCGCCTGACCCGTAGCGCCCGGGAACATAGCGACAGTGCAGGGCCTCCCGGAGGTCTCCATCGGCGCCCTGCTGGTCGCCTTCCTGCCGAGTCTGGCTCTCGTGGCGGTGATGCGCGCCTGGTCCCTCCAGGCCGGGCAGGCGCTGATTGCCAACATCCGCATGCTCGTGCAGCTCCTGGCGATCGGCTACGTGCTCGTGTTCGTGTTCGAGACCGAGAACCCGTGGATCGTGGCCGCCGTGCTCGTGATGATGATGGGCGTCGCTGCCTGGATCGCGCTGCGACCCCTACAGAGCCGCAGCGCGCGCAAGTATCTGCAGTCCCTGACCGCCATATCCATCTGCGGCCTGGCCATGCTGGCCCTGGTGAGCCAGCTGGTCATCGACCTGCCCCGCTGGTTCGAGCCACGCTTCGTGGTGCCGCTGGCCGGCATGATTTTCGCCAACGCCATGAACACGGTGAGCCTCGCAGCCGAGCGGTTCGAGTCCGAGCAGGCCCGGGAAGTCGAGTACGCCGAGGCACGCACGACGGCCCTGGATGCCGCGCTCATCCCCCAGGTCAACGCCCTGCTGGCGGTGGGTCTCGTGTCTCTACCGGGGATGATGACAGGCCAGATCCTGTCCGGCGTGGATCCGCTGATTGCCGTGCGCTACCAGATCGTGGTGATGTGCATGATTTTCGGGTCTTCAGGATTGGCGGCGGTCGCCTACCTCTTCGCCCAGCGGCCGCGGGGGGCCTGAAGCCTGCGCCTCAGTAACGCCCGCCGAGCTTGGCGTGATCCCAGCTGACGTATCGCTCCGGCGTGAACTTCAGCAGAACGCGTTTCTCCGCCGTCTTCCCTACCGCATCACGAATCTGGGCGCGCTCCGCCTCGGACACGTCGCCACGGCCCTTGGTGCTGATGTTGACCAGCGCTTCACGGACCGCGTCGAACTCCTCGATCACCTCCGCTTTGGCATAGATCAGCACGCTCTTGAGCTCCGTATACTCGTCCCCGCTCTCCACGAGCAGGGACGCCTTCGGGTCGCGCCGGAAGTTGAGCACCTTCTGGGCCTTGCTGAACGTGGTGCAGTAGAGGCAGCCATCCGGGTCGGTCCAGAACCACATGGGCACAGGGTGGGCGTAGCCGTCCTTGCCGTTGGACACGATGATCAGCGTCTTCTGCTCGGCCAGGTAGTCCCTGATCTCTCCCTCGGTCAGGGCGATCAGCTCGCGGCGTGACGGCATCCGGGCAACTCCTCGGGGCGGCGGTTAAAGCGGCGATCGCCATTCTCCCCGGCGGGTCGGCTGACTACAATAGCGCTCCCTCCAAGCCCGCCAGAAGCCGCCAATGAGCCAGGACCAGACCGTCACCGATCTCATCGATCTCCTCGATCTGGAGGAGATCGAGAAGAACCACTACCGCGCGACCAGCCCCAGCGAGGGTTGGCAGCGGGTCTATGGGGGGCAGGTTCTGGGGCAGGCCCTGGTGGCCGCCTCACGCACCGTACCCGAGGACCGTCACGCCCACTCCCTGCACGGCTATTTCCTGCGCGGCGGCGACACCACGGTGCCCATCCTGTACACCGTCGACCGGATCCGGGACGGGCGCAGCTTCACCACCCGTCGTGTGGTAGCCATTCAGCACGGTAAGGCCATCTTCAACATGGCCATCTCCTTTCAGATCGACGAGCCCGGGCTGTCTCATCAGATGCCCATGCCCGAAGTGCCAGATCCAGAGGGGCTGCCCGACGAGAGCGAGCTGCGTAAGGCATGGGCCGACAAGCTCCCCGAGCCGCTGGAGGCGGCCTTCGACCGGGAAAGGCCCATCGAGGTGCGTCCCATCGACCCGGTGGACGTCTTCGCGCCGGAGAAGCGGCCGCCACAGCAGATGTGCTGGATGAAGTGCCGCGACCGCCTGCCCGATGACCCGGGCCTGCACCAGTGCGTGCTGGCCTACCTTTCCGACTGGTCCCTGCTGGACACCGCCACCCTCCCCCACGGGGTGAGCTTCATGCAGGACAACATGCAGATGGCGAGCCTGGACCACGCCATGTGGTTTCACCGTCCTTTCCGTGCCGACGAGTGGCTGCTCTACGTTCAGGACAGCCCCAGCGCCAGCGGCGCCCGGGGCCTCAACCGTGGCCTGATCTACAACCGCGCAGGAGAGCTGGTGGCGTCAGCCGCCCAGGAAGGCCTGATCCGGCTTCACGAGACCGACTGATCGGCGATGGCCAACGGATCGCTCGCCAGCGCGGTGTACAAGGCTGAAGGGGAGCAGCGATAATAGCGGGTTTTGTGCAGCGCGAAATACGCACGCCCAGGTAAGAGCCGGGCTGGGGGAAGCAGTGGCCGAAGCGGCAGTGAACATCGAAGAGCTCACCGAGTCCGTGGGCAGCCTCAGGGACGGCCTCGAGTCACATCGCTACATCTGCAGCGACCAGATCGCCACGGCCGTCTACCTCGCCTACCACCTGCACAAACCGATCCTCATCGAAGGTCCTCCCGGCGTGGGCAAGACGGAGCTCGCCAAGACGACGGCAGAGATGTTTGCGCTGCCGCTGATCCGTCTGCAGTGCTACGAGGGGCTCGACGAGGCCAAGGCCATCTACGAGTGGAAGTACGGCAAGCAGCTCCTGTACACCCAGGTGCTCAAGGAGACGCTCGACGAGGTTCTGCAGGGAGCGAAGGGCTTTGCGGAATCCGTGACGCGGCTGCACGAGTTCGGCGACATCTTCTTCTCCGAGGAGTTTTTAGAGCCGCGCCCGCTGCTCAAGGCCCTGAAGGAGGAAGCCGGCTGCATCCTGCTCATCGACGAGGTGGACAAGTCCGATCACGAGTTCGAATCGCTCCTGCTGGAGATGCTGTCCGATTTCCAGGTGTCCATTCCCGAGATCGGCACGGTGAAGGCCGTGCGGCAGCCGCCCATGGTGTTTCTCACCAGCAACAACACCCGGGAGATCTCCGACGCGCTCAAGCGCCGCTGCCTGCATCTGTACATTCCGTTTCCAGACGTCGATCTCGAGCAGCGCATCATCCACGCCCGGGTCCCGGAGATCCCGCCGGAGCTGAGACGCCAGCTGGTGCAGTTCATTCACGAGCTGCGCGATCTGGACCTGAAGAAGGTGCCGGCCATCAGCGAGACCATCGACTGGGCGCGCACGCTGCTGCTCCTGCACACCGAGTCGCTGGACCCCAAGCTGGTCCGGGACACCCTCAACGTGATCCTCAAGTTCCAGGAGGACATCGACAACGTGGACGCGGAAGTGACCACGCTGACCAGCAAGGCGCTCAAATAAGTCCGGATGGACCGGACCCTGACCAACTTCATCCGCGCGCTGCGCAATTCCGAGGTGCGCATCTCCACGGCGGAGACGCTCGACGCCTTCAACACCGTGGAGCTCGTGGGCTATCGGGATCGGGCCGCGCTCAAGCGCTCGCTTGCGCTGGTGCTACCCAAGACGGCGGACGAGAAGGAGACGTTCGAGCAGTGCTTCGATGCGTATTTCTCCTTCACCGACATCCAAGGCAGCCAGGGAGCGGCCGGCGAGGCTGAGCGCGCCTCCGACGCCGAGACCACCGCAGGCGGCGAGGAAGGCGGTGAAGGCGGCGGCGCTCAGCCCGGCGAAGCGCGCCCGGGTGATGCCGCTGGCAGCGCGAAGAAAAAACAGAAGCCGGGCGCAAGCGCCGACGCGGAGGCAGACGAGGACGAGGATCTGGGCGCCGGCGCGATGAGCAAGCCGCAGTCGACCCTCGGGCAGCTGCTCATGGCCAATTCCAAGGTCGAGCTGTCCGTGGCAACGGCGGCGGCCGGAGAGGCCGTCGACGTCCGCGACATCGAGGTGTTCACTCAGAAAGGGCTCTACACCCGCCGGATCATGGAGGAGATGGGCCTTGCGGATCTGAACCGGGAGATTTCCGAGCTGCGCCAGCGCCCGGCCGTGCCTGATCGCCGCCTCGGCCAGGAGCTCACCCGGCGCCGGGACTGGCTGCGCGAGCAAGTGCGCGACTACGTGGAGAAACAGTTTCTCCTTCACGCCGACGCGTCAGGCAAGCGGCTTCGCGAAGAGCTGCTGCGCAAGGTAAAGCTGTCCAACGTGGAGCAGCGCAGCTTCCGCCTCATCCAGGAAATCGTCTTCCGGATGGCCAAGAAGCTGGCCGCTCTGCATTCGCGCCGCAAGAAAGTGTTCAAGAGGGGGCAGATCAACATTCCGCGCACCCTGCGCCACAACATGGCCTACGACGGAGCCATCTTCGACCTGCGCTGGAAATCTGTGAAGATCGACCGGCCCAAGGTTTTCGCGATCTGCGACGTCTCCGGCTCTGTCGCCAACTACGCGCGCTTCATGCTGATGTTCCTGTACAGCCTGGAGGAGGTCATGCCCAAGGTGCGCTCCTTCGCCTTCTCGTCGGATCTGGCCGAGGTGACCGAGCTCTTCGAGCGCAACGCCATCGAGGACGCCATCGCCAAGACCATCCGCGACTACAGTGGCGGCTCGACGGACTACGGCCAGTCGCTCATGGACTTCAAGAAGCTCTGCCTGGACGAGGTGGACAACCGCACGACCATCATCATCCTCGGCGATGCCCGCAACAATTACGGCGATCCGCACACGGAGCTCTTAAAGGAGCTCTACGATCGCTGCAAGCGGCTGATCTGGCTGAATCCCGAGCCGCGTAACGCCTGGGGCGTAGGGGACTCGGAGATGCGCCGGTACGCGGCGTACTGTCATCAGGTAGAAGAGTGCAACAGCCTCATGCATCTCGAGCGCATTGTGGGTAATCTGCTGCGGGTCGTTCAGTAGGAAGCGGAGCGCGGTGACAACGGTCGCAGGAAGCGAGGACACCTTCAACCGGTCCGCCGGGCGGCAGCTTCTCCTGTTCGCCGCCATCAGCATCGGCAGCATCGGGCTGCTGATGTACGCGCTGGCCTGGGCTTCCAGCCTGACCGGGTCCGGCGCTGGCTCCGAGGTTGCCGTGGATCCGGAGACACGCACGGTCACGCTCTTCCTGCGCGAGGAACCCCCCCAGCTGAACAGCTCCCTGGCCACCGACATGGTCAGCGGCATGGTGCTGGGCCACGTGATGGAAGGCCTGCTGCGCTACGACGAGCACAACCGGCTGGTGCCGGGTATGGCCGAGCGCTGGGAGATCGACGCCAACGGCGCCATCTTTCACCTGCGCAGCGACGCGGTGTGGAGCGACGGTGCGCCCGTCACCGCCCACGACTTCGTGTTCGCCTGGCAGCTGGCCCTGGACCCCGCCAACGCGTCCCAGTACGCCTTCATCCTCTACCCGGTGAAGAACGGGCGGGCCATCGCCGAGGCCAAGCTCCCCGTTTCGCAGCTCGGCGCGCGGGCCGTGGACGACCGCACCCTCGAGGTCACGTTCGAGCGGCCGGTGGCCTACTTCGACAAGCTCGTGGCTTTCCCGACTTACTACCCGATCCGCAGGGATTTTTACGAGGCAACCAAGGGTCGCTACGGCGCGGATGCGCACACGCTGCTCTACAACGGCCCGTTCCGCATGACGCGCTGGGTGCACGGCGCCCACGTGAGGCTGGAGAAGAACCCCACGTACTGGGATGAGGAACGGATCCGCATCGAGGTGCTCGACTTTCCGTACATCACTTCCGACGCCAACGCGACGCTGAATCTCTTCAAGGACAACAAGGTCGCCTACGCCGGGCTGCTGGCGGAGAATCTCAACGACGCCATGGAGCAGCGCTGGCACATCAAGCGATTCATGGACGGCTCGGTCTTCTTCATCGAGTTCAACTTTCGCGACGGGCGCGTCACCGCGAACACGAACCTGCGCAAGGCCATGCAGCACGCCGTGGACCCGGCGGAGCTGGTCTACAAGGTGACCAAGCTGCCCGGCTACATCCCCGGCGAATCGCTGTTCCCCGTCTGGCTGCGCGGCGTGAACGGTTACTTCCGCCAGGAGTACCCGGCGCCGAAGACGATCAAAGACGTGGTCAAGGCCAGAGAGTATCTCCAGGCGGCGAAGCGGGAGCTGGGGATGGAGCAGATCCCCCCGCTGGTGCTGCTAAGCGGCGACAATCCCGTCTCCAACATTCAGTCCGAGTACTTCCAGCAGGTGTTCAAGCAGACCCTCGGTCTCGACATCCGCATAGACAAGCAGATCTTCAAGCAGCGCCTGGCCAAGATGACTTCGGGCGATTTCGACATGGTGCTAGCCGGCTGGGGCCCGGACTACGACGACCCGCTCACCTTCGGCGACCTGTTCGCCTCCTGGAACCTCAACAACCGGGGCCGCTACAGCAACCCCGAGCTGGATCGCCAGGTAGCCATCGCCGAGGAGTCCCTGGATCCCAAGACGAGGATGGACGCGTTCGGCGAGATACAGCGGATCCTGCACGACGACGTGGTGATCCTGATCAACTACGAGCCCGGCACGACCTACGTGGTGAACCCCGACCTCGGCGGGCTCGTGCGCCGCTCCGTGGGCCCGGACCCGGACTTCACCAACGCCTACATCGTGGAAGGCTGACGCTTAAGACATGCTCAACTACACGCTCAAGCGTCTGCTCCAGGGCATCGTCACCGTCTGGTTCATAGCTACCGCCACCTTCATCGCCATGCACAGCGTGCCCGGCGACCCCTTGGCCGACGAGAAAGCCGTCACGGCAGAGATCCGCGCCAACCTGGAAGCAAAATACGGCCTCGACAAGCCTGTTTTCGACCAGTACCTGATCTACATGGGCAACATCGTAAAAGGAGATTTCGGCATCTCCTTCACTCAGGAGAACCGCGAGGTCAACGACATCATCCGTGAGCACTTCCCCGTCTCCGCCACCCTGGGCATCCTCGCGGTGGTGTTCGCCGGCCTCGGCGGCGTGCTGTGGGGCGCCCTGACGGCCCTGTACCGCAATCGGCTGCCGGACGTGATCATCATGTTCCTGGTGATCCTGGGCATTTCCGTGCCGAGCTTCGTCATCGCCGCCATCAGCCAGCTGAGCCTGGTCAACCTCAACGACCTGCTGGGCGTCTCGATACTGCCCGTGGCCGGCTGGGGCAGCGTGTGGCACATGCTGGTGCCGTCCATGGTCCTCGGGCTCGGCACCATGGCTTACCTGACGCGGCTCATGCGCTCCTCCATGCTGGAAATCGTCAACGCCGACTACGTCCGCACGGCCAAGTCCAAGGGGCTGCCGCCCACGCGCATCTTCACCAGGCACCAGCTGCGCAACGCGATCCTGCCCGTGATCACCGTGCTGGGCCCGTCCATCGCCGCCATCACCACGGGGGGCTTCGTGGTGGAGCTCGTCTTCGCCATTCCCGGTCTCGGCCGCTACTTCGTGCAGGCCGTTCAGCAGCTCGACTACACGGTGATCATGGGCACCACGGTATTCTACGGCTCGTTCCTGGTCTTCATGGTCATCGTGGTGGACCTGCTCTACGGGCTCATCGACCCGCGCGTGAGGCTCGAGTAGCCCATGGCCGAGACTGCCCTCACCGCACGAGACTTCGAGCCCGTTCACGCCGAGCGGCGGATCCAGACCATCTCCCGGCCGTCCCTGTCCTACTGGCAGGACGCCTGGATCCGCCTGAAGGCCAACCGCCGCGCGCTGTTCTCGCTCTACATCGTGCTGGGGCTGCTGGCCTTCACCATCGCCGGCCCGTTCGTGTGGACCGTGGACCCGGCGGCCCAGGACGTGGACCAGATCAGCCAGCCACCGGGCACGGACCGGCGTGCCGCCGTGGTGGAGCCCTACCAGCCCTGGGACGGCTCATCGGTGCTGCCGCTCACGGAAGGTCTTCGACTCGCCGAGCCGGCCACCAACCAGGCCGTGCGGCTGATGTGGGACGCAACGCCCGGTGCTGCCGGCTACGTCATCTACCGGAACCTCTTCCCCGTCGGCCCGGAGAATGCCCTGGGGCTGCCGCTGGGCGAAAACTTCTCCGCCGAAGACACGAAGTTCGAGGATCTGCTGGATCTTCGCCCGCGCCGCTACTACTACAGCGTCGTCAGCCTGGGCGCCGCCGGCAACGAGCTGGCTCAGGAGACGCTGATGGTCAACGTCGACCGGGTCATCACCGTAGCGGAAGCCGAGGCCCGGGGCATGGGTGAGGGCCGCCAGCTGGCCGTCGGCGACATCGTGAGGCTGCCCCTGCATCCTCTGGGCACGGACTATCTGGGCCGCGACCTCCTGGCCCGGCTCATGGAGGGCGCGAGGGTGTCCCTCTTCATCGGCATCTGCGCGCCGTTCCTCTACGTGCTGTTCGGGGTGGCCTACGGCAGCGCGGCGGGCTTTCTCGGCGGGCACTTCGATCAGGCGCTCATGCGCTTCGCCGACTTCGTCATCGCCCTGCCCTTCCTGCTGTTCATGATCCTGTTCAAGATCGCCTTCGGCATCGGCCCGGGCGAGAGCGGCATCATGCCCATGCTGGCGGCCATGGTCCTGCTCTCCTGGCCGGGCACGTCGCGCCTGGTGCGCGGGCAGATCCTGCAGATCCGGGAGGAGGGCTACATCAGCGCCTCGCGCCTGCTGGGCGCGAAGACCGGCTACCTGGTTCTGCGCCACATGATTCCCAACACCATGGGCGTCATCCTGGTCACGCTGACCTTCGCGGTGCCCAGCGCCATCTTCAC
>DATCZA010000030.1:0-26465 GCA_036526135.1 Pseudomonadales bacterium
GGTCGAGACGCAGTGGCCAGCGGCCACCAGACGAGACCTAAGGTCGAGACGCAGTGGCCAGCGGCCACCAGACGAGACCTAAGGTCGAGACGCAGTGGCCAGCGGCCACCAGACGAGACCGCAGGTAGAGGCGCAGTGGCCAGCCGCCACCAGACGAGACCTAAGGTAGAGGCGCAGTGGCCAGCGGCCACCAGACGAGGCAGAAGCTGTTAGGACGACATCGTGCAGGTCAGGGTACCGAGATAGGAAACCTGATCCACGACCTCGAACTCGCCGAGGTCGACCAAGCAGCTGGAACCCCTTTTCTGAACTGCCAGCATCTCGGCGCTTTGGTCGAGCTCCGCCTGAAAAAAGCCGTATTCGTCCGTGGTCGCCAGGCCCGATGCGTTCTTGATCAGCGCGTTGCGGATCGGCTCGCCGTCTTTGTCGACCAGTCGGCCCATGCCGACGAAGATGCGCTTCGCCTTCCAGTTGAGCGACAGCACGTTGCCCGGATACACGGTCGTGCGTTCTTTTGTCTTGTTGAGGGAAGCAAAGGTATCCCCCACCGACCGCACCTCGACGTCGTAGGTTCTGAAGGCGCCGAGCGCAATCAGCCGGGTCTGGCCGGCCCGAAGCGTGGCGCGCTTGACCGTATCGACCAGCACTTCGAACTCCGCGTCGGACCCTTCCCCCGCATCGACCCCCACAAGCACCGCGCTCTGCGCATGGCCACGGCCGCCAAAGCTCAGTGATTGTGGGGTTGCAGCGAACCGGGTGCCCAGCTGGCCGCGAATCTCGGTGCGGCTCGTCGAGTCGATCCAGCGCACCGACGTCTCCGCCGTGCCCATGTCGGAGGCAACGCTTGCGTAGGCTTCGACGTCGCGCTCGGACTCGGACGAAGCGGCCAGCGCGAACTCGTAGTCGTTGTAAAAGGACTCGTCACTGCGCCAGCGCATTTCCGCCCGACCGCGCGGGTCCACGCCGAATGCCCTGTCCGAAGCCTTGTTACCCTCGAGAGTAGCCGAGACGCCACCGGACCACGCTTCCCTGGAGAATCGATAGCTCAATCGAATCGCGCCGAACACCGAGCCATCGTTCCGGGAAACTTCGATGTTGGCGGCAAGGGTGCCTCCGGCGACACTCCAACCGCTGGCCGACCAGTTCAGCCCGTAGTTCTGCAGGGCAGAGCCATCGCGCTCGGAGTATCGGAAAAAGCCGCCGAAGCGCCCTTTCCAGGCCGGCATAGAAAACGTGGTGCTGTACTGGGTCGTCGCGGCGCCGATCTGGGCGGGGTCATCGACAAGCATGGCTTCCTGAGCTACCGGTTGCTGCTCGACGTGCCAGACACGCCGGGCAGAAGCGGCGAGATTGGCGCCCCGCCAGCTGTATCTCAGGCCGAGGTCCACCCCCGCAATGCCCAGGCTTTCGAATGCCGCACTGAGCTCCGCCTGCAGATTGCGTCCCTGCTTGAAGAGACTGGACTCGACGAGCACGCTGTCGCCATTCAGGGAAAGCGCCGCGCCGCCACCGGTGGACGCTCCCAGTCGCTTGCGCAGCCCGGCACGGACAAACCCCTGATCCGCGGTTTCCGGAAAAAAATCATTGGCTCCCCCCACGGTTTCGCGCCCGGCCTGAAAGAAGTACAACGCCTGATCCGTGGGCGGAAGCCGCGGCGTCTTGGAAAAGTAGTAGGGCTGCGTGGTGACCCGGCCAGCCGAGTCGGTGATGCGTATCTCCACGTCGTACGCACCGGACGGCAGGTTCGAGGTATCCAGGACCTGATTGCCGGGGTTGTAAAAACCGCTCTGCAGCAGCCGGCCGTCCTTGAAGATCTCCACCCGGCTGCGGCTGTGCAGGAAGACGGTGACGTCGCTCGCGAGGGCGTAGTCCACATTGGCTCGGGTGGTGAGGGAGCTCTCCGCGTTCACGCCGATGAACTGCTGATTCTGCAGAAAGGTGAAACCGCCGATGTTCGACCGAAACAATCCGAGCTGAAGGTCCCTGCCGCGAAACTCACGACGAAACGCAAGCTCGTCCACCTCCAGACCATGAGTATCCGTCAGGTTGCTGCGAGCCGAGATCCGACTCTCGGCAAAAGCGAAGACGCTCTCACTGGCGACGTTGTAGGTCAGGTCTTCGCCAACGAACCCGCTGTAGTAGGCGGCCGTGTCATTCATGATAGAGGCCCCTGCATCGGACGCGGGCAGGTATTTCATCTGCTCCGTTGTGCGCGTCCGAAGCAGCGGCGAACCGATGAAGAGGCTCAACTGAAGGCGGTGGCGATCGAAAATCAGGTCGACGTCGTCGGTTTCGATGAGTTCGCAGTCCTGCTGATACTTGGATCTGCACAGCAGCTCGGAATTCGGATAGAAGGCCCGAGCGAGCTTTTCCGTAAATCCCCGTGGGTCGATCAGGTCAGGCAGGCGGTCGGCAACCGCCTCCGGATGCAGGATAACGACCTCGTCGAGGCTGAAGCGGACCATGGTGGAAATGAGGAAATCTCCGCCGTAGAAGACGTCCACCAAAGTGGTCTGCGGCGCAGCAAGGTCTTCGAAACCCGGGGGAATCCAGGTATCCCGACGAGCCGGGGGAATCGGCGCCGGATGCAGCCGGGTGGGCACGGCGGCGACCACCGGCTGCTCGTCGACGTTTGCAGGGCCGCCCTCCGTCGCCCGGACGGCGCCGGTCGCGAGCATCAGGGTTGCCGCGACCAGGGTCCAGGCTACTTGCCACGTCGGCGGCCTGCGAAACATCTAGCGAGCGAAGGCCGTGCAACTACTCGAAGCGCTGGCTGGTGATGCCCGCCACCGTCCGAATCTTGTAGCTGAAGGGCCCGTCGAAGGGGAGCTCGACCTGCCTGTGGTTGCCCGGATAAACCCGATAGGAAACAAGGTCCATGCAAACCTCCGGCGCGTCAGGATCACACTGACGACCGTCGGTGAGAAGGTAGTTGGAGTTTCCGGAATTCTTGAAGGTCGCGGAGCTTCCCGAGCGGCCGTAGTCAACCACTGCCCGGGGATCTACTGGCGGAACGATCACCAAGACCTGATAACCAATCACGATCTGGATCTGCGAGGCGGTTTCGCCTCGTGCAACATCTCCCGCATCGAATTCCGGCGGCCTGGTCACGGGCGTCATGTTCACCCGAAATACTTTTTCCCGATCGCCGTCGCGATCCAGGTTCATGAAGCGCACGAGCTGGCTGTTGGAGGGGCCGATCATGGCCTTCTGCGGCGTCGCGATCAGCCCGGGATTTTCATTGCCCCGCAACGAGGTCAGGGCCTGGTCGTCCTCTCCCGGCCGCTCGACCTGAAAGGATTCGATGTCGACGAAAAGGTTATCACCGGCGTCGATGTTGACCAGTTCCACATCCTGGCGATGCTGGCTGGGAGAGTCGAAGACAACAATGGCGCGATTGACCACCAGCTCCGCGCACGCGGAGCCGGTGGCCAATGCGACCATGGAGCAAACGATGATCGAACAGATATGGAAACGCTCAGTTTTCACGGCAGCCTCCTATTTGGCGTCTGGTTGATGTGCGTGGTCACACGGGAACGACGAACAGCCGGACGTGGCCGGTCAGGTTTGTGAGTTCGGTGTCCGGCGCAGATCGGGTGGTGCTGATCGACAGGCGAAGAGAGTTCTCCGGCGTGCAGTCGCGACCGCTGGATATGAAGGTCGCCGACGCGCCTCCTTCGGCCCCAAGGCTAACCTCGTAACTCACGGCGGAGCCCGATGCCGTGCGCAGCCCGGAGGCTTCGTCACCGCCGTCTGGCAACGCGGACACTTCAAAGGCCTGCCCGCTGGGCGCGTTGAGACACAGCGGCAGCACCGCCTCACCCGTCTCGCTGAGATCCCGGCTCGACAGATTCAGGTCGGGTCTCCCTCGCCCGCCGCCGGGAGGCGCGTCCGGGCGCCCGCCGGTACCGGGTCCCCTGACAATCCGCGCACCGCTCCGGATTCGCAACGTCACGCGCGCTTCTGCTTTGCTGGTCTCGCCAAACGCCCCATCGATCCCGTTCGGCTGGGCGCCCCGGGCGCTTCCGCCCCCGACGACGACCAGCAAGGCGATGCCAAGGCAGAGCGCATTGACCGAAGCAGTTCGCAAACGTGCCAACATCGCCGCTACTCCGGTACGACCAGCAGAACCAGCGTGTCCCCATAGGAGCCTGAGGGGACGGCCTGCACGTCGGCCTCTAAGGCGCGCACGGTGATGGTGGCGTTGTCGGAGCCGCCGCAGAAGCTGTCGGGGCTGCCCAGGGCCGAGATGGTGTTGTTGGTGATCTGCTCCGTGCCGCTGCCAGACCCTACAGAAGAGAAGAGCACGTCCACAGGCAGGTAAACGGCATCCGTGGCGTGCTTCAGTCGAAAATCGCCCCCAGGGGTCTGATTGCTGGATGAGACGCTGATGCGGTAGGCAGCGTTGTCCGCGAGGCTCTGCACGCAGAAATGCTCGTCCTGCCGAACGTTACCGGTCCCGGGGACGTAAGTACCCAGCGCCATGTCATCCATACCGCTGATACGGACGTTTGCGCTCTGCACGGTGAGGATCAGATCGAAATCGGTCCGGTCGTACTTCGTCCCGCTCGTTCCCCCCACCGCTTCGAGCCGGAACTGCCCGTGATAGACCCCGGCCACCTTGTTCGTCAGGTTCGCCTCCGGAATGGAGATGCGCAGTTCCGAGTTGTCCCCGGTCCCAAGGCATTCCTGGAAGCGGCCGAGATGGTAGTGCGTGTCAAAGACCCCCTCAGTGAGGGTCTCGAACGCGCTCCCCGCAACGATGTCGCGGTGTTCGACCACAACGGTGATGCGGGCACTTTCAGGACTCGAGGCGTCGTTGTTCAGATAAAGATAGAAGTCCGAGCCTGGATTGCGGTTGTCCACACCGGCCTGGTACGGGTAAACCTCCGCCGGCGGGCTCGGCGGGTTGGGCTGGCGCTCATTGGCAGAAGCAATGCAGCCGCGCACGGTGGTGGACAGGCTTCCGCCGGACCAGGTGCCGAAGTCCACGTCGGGGACGCCGCCAACGCTTAAGTAGTTGTCGTTACCAATGTTTGCGGCATAGGTCATCTTAGGAAACCCGGCGGACAGCAGGACGCAAAGCCCGGTGAGCAGGAGCGGAAGTTGCGGCCATCTGTGTAGAGGAATGGGGTGCAAGTCGGATCAGCTCGGTGAGTGAAAACATGTCGGTCAGCTCGGAAACCGGGCGCCGCGGGCCTGGTGCCCGTGTTCGGGCACCAGGTCACCGCCCCGGGTCACTGAGGCGAAACCAGCAGCGAGACGGTCGTGGCGTAATCGCTGGCCGTCGTCGCGGCGCGGATATCCGCATCCTCCACCTCGACGTTGATGTACGCGTTGTCACTGCCGCCGCAGTCGATCAGGGCAGCTCCCGTGTAGTTGGAAGAGACACCTCCGGTGTTGACGTCTTCGGCGCCCGTGCCGGCAGCGTTGTCAATGAGCGACACCTGCACGGCGATCGTGTCCGACGTGGTCGGGCTCGCCAGGGGTCCGTAGGTTGCCGTGATGTTGTATGCGTCACCGCCGTTGACGTGCACGCAGAACGTATCCGAAGCGTCCACGCCGTCCGTGTCGGTGGCTGCGTAGGTGCCGAGGTCGATGTCGTCCAGCCCGGTGATGCGGGTGGCATCCACGACCGTCAGGCTGACGTCGGTGGTGCCGGTGCTGGTCGTGTCGTAGGACCCGTCGGTGGCCGCCATGGCGGAGCTTGCGGCGAGGAGGCCGAGGGTAGTCAGGGCAATTGCGGAGGTCTTTTTCACTGTTCAGATTCCATTGGTAGTTGAGTCACACGTTTACGACGACCTTCAGGTGAAGGATCTGCCGCGCGCTTCAACAGCCGTTGCTGAGTTCCGATCTGCCTGAGCTGGGATCCCGGCATACTGCATCGAAGCTTCGAGCCCCTGGTGCAGGGGGCGTGCCAACTTTCCGGCAATGCAATTTTGCTGGCCGCGTCGCCGCCTGAAATTCTTATGAATTTCAGCTTGTTAGCGACGAGCGAAGAAATTTTCCCGACGAGCGGCCGCTGCTCGCCGTAGCCGACATGGATCGCGCGCGATTGTCACAGCGGGTCACATTTCGACCCACGCTGTGACGCCTTCGTCAGTCGAGCCGAGAAGCCAGGAACACGATTTGTGCCCAGCGCGTCATGGCGGCAGAGAGATCGGGCACGCGGGGGTCAGATGGTGCGGCCCGCCCGGTCCCCCTCGCGGAACGCCAGCATCGCATCCCGCGGCGCGACGGCATCGCCCACCACTGTCACCGGGGCATGGCGACCGAGAACCTCGAAGAGGACGTCCCGGGGCCGGGGCGGCGTGCCGGCAACGATGAAGTCGAAGAACTCTTCGATCTCCTCACCCGTCACGTGATTGACCAGATGGCCCCTGCCCTGGCTGATCTGCGCCAGCGTCGTGTTGGGCAGCAAGCGGATTCCCAGCTGCGGAATGACCGTGCGTCTGAAGTCGTCGGCGTGGGAGACGCCGATGTTGCGGCCGAAGACCGGCGCCGGGGTCACCAGGGTAACCTTGCTGCCCCGGCGTCCGAGCGATTCGAGCACCACGGCCGTTTCGTAATTGCCGCGGAAATCGATCATCAAACAGCGCGTCCCTTCCAGCTCGAAGCGGTTGCCCTCGAAGGTGCCGGAGGCTGCGTCATCGGTGGACAGCACCTGCACGGAACCGTCGGTTGCGACGCCGAGGTCATTGGTCACGTAGGCGCCGGTGGCGAGGACGATGGCGTCCGGATTCACCTGGCGGACGAATGCTTCGTCTACGGTGGTCTGCAGCCTGATATCGACATCCAGGCCACCAAGCTCCTCTTCGATCCATGCGGTTGCGCTCAACAGGTTGGTGGCGTCGCCGGCCGTTTCCACCAGGTTGAGCCGTCCGCCAAGCCGGTCACCAGACTCGGCCAGGGTGACCGAGTGTCCGCGCCTGGCGGCTATCTCAGCCGCCTTCATGCCCGCCGGACCACCGCCCACCACCAGCACCTTCTTGAGCTGGACCACGGGGATGTCGAGGGCTTTGAAGCGGTTTTCCTCACCAACCTCGGGGTTCTGGAAACAGGTGATTGGATACGAGGCGCGCTCGAAGCAGCCCTGGTTGGAGCCGGTGCAGGTGCGCACCCGATGGGCTCGGCCCGCGGCCACCTTGCTGACCAGATCGGGATCCGCAATTTGCGCGCGGGTCATGCCGACGAGATCGCAGTCGCCGGCCTGGAGCGCCTGCTCCGCCAGATCCGGGGTCGGAATCTTCCCCACACCGATGAGGGGCACCGCACCCCCAATCGCATCGCGCAGGTTGCGCGTCAGCGGCAGGTACTCGCCGAACTTGTGCCGGAACGAGCCGATGGCGCGCGCATAGTGCACGCCGCCGGCACCCTCGGAATGGTTCAGGTAGTCGAAGAGGCCCGTGCCCACCACCTCGGAGGCGATGTGGCATAGCCGCTCATGGCCCACGCCGCCGTCGGCCGGATCGATGAAGTCGTCGGCCGAGATTCGAAATCCCATGATCTTTCCAGGCCCGATGGCATCCCGAACCCGGCGCGCCAGGGTCTTCACGAAAACGAGCTCCTCACCCCACTTGTCGTCGCGCTGGTTGGCAAAGGGGCTGAAAGACTGCTGGATCAGATAGCCGTGGGTGCCGTGCAGCTCCACGCCGTCCATGCCGTTCTCGGTAGCGACCTTGGCGGCGAAGGCGAAAGCATCGATGACCTCCTCGATCTCCGCGTCGGTCATCTTGTGGGTGACCTCGCCTTCCAGCGTCGTGGTTCCGGAGAAGCTCCACAAAGGATGAAAGTCATCGCGAGGGTCCGACTTGCCCTGAGCACCGAAATGAAACAGCTGGGAGATGCATTTCGCCCCGTGCCGATGCAGCCGCGTCGAGATCTGCGCGAACTTCGGCGCCATGGTGTCCGCATCGAAAACGTAGTGGTAGGGGATCTGGCTCGATTCGTGTACGTGCATGGCCGTGAAGATGATCAGCCCGGTCCCGCCCTGGGCACGACGCTCCTGATACGCCATGTAGCGTTCGCCATCGGAGACGGGATTGAAGAACTCGAGGAACGCAGCGTGGGCGGTGGAGACCACCCGGTTCTTCACCTCGATCGGGCCAACCTCGACAGGGCTAAGCAGCTTCATCATGGCGTTCCTCGCAGACCGATACTTCGAGTGTAGTACCGCCACAGAGCAAATGTCTCGATTCGTTCGACAGGCATCGGCCCCCGCTCGGCTCAGCGAATTCCGCCCGCCTTGCTTACTCCTTCGACATCCACTCGTTGTAGAGCATGTGGAAGTGGCGCGGTTTGGTTTCTCCGTAATTGGCGAAGATCACCTCGTCCAGCGAATGCAGCCCCTTCTGCACGTAGGGCAGGTTCAGGGTGTCCTGGTTGAAGACTTTCGCGAGATGTCCGAGCTCCGGCGCGTCGACATAGTCATCGTCCAGATCCAGCCACTGCATCTTCGCCGCCGGCGGACGCGGTTGTCCTTCGGCTACCGGCCACATGAACAGACACTCGTGGATGCACTCCTCCGGGTTGTCGCCGTAAGGTCGGAAACGGTAGAAGATCTGGTTGAAAGACCCCCAGGGGCTGACGTTGGGGAACAGGCTGTAGTAGATGGGATCGAGCAGCTCCGCGTCGCTCACCTCGTCCATCTTGTCGCCGAGAATCTTGCGCAGCTCTTCGCGCCGCACGGCAGCCGCCTTCGCACGCTTTTCGGCAAAGTCGCCCGTGATTACCGAAGAGGGCAGCTCGTCCATCCCCTCGATCAGCTTCCCGCCCACCCAGTTGCACAAGTGAATGTCGGCGTGGAACTTCTCACCATCGATGTGGTTGCCACGATCATCGAAGTAGCCCACGCGGTTGTCGGTGGTGGTGACCTTGACGCGCCCGTCATCGACTCGTTCGTAAATGCTGCCGGTGAGCTCGTGACGCTGCTTCGTGAACGGCGTCGCCTCCAGATAGGGGTGCTCCGCCAGCCACGATGGCACGTGGGGGCTGCCAACATGATGGGCCGACAGGGCGCGGGAAAAGTTCCCGAAGATGTCGTACTTTGAGTTGGCGCACCCCAGCGTGCTGAGCAGCGTCGGGTGGGTCGCTACCGAGTGATAGGCTTCGGCGAACGCCTCGTGGGCGACCTTCCAGTTGCACGGCAGCCGCTTGGCGACGTGCACGGCTTTGTACCGTCTTTCCATGGGCAGCAGCGTCATGTGCTCGTCCAGATTGCCGAGGAAGTCCTCCAGCGGTTCGCAATCCGGATCGGGATTGATGAACACGAACCCGCCCCAGCGGCCGACCTTCACCTGCTTCAGGGAGTGGGTCTCCTTCGAGACGGTGGGGAAATCCCAGTGACAGGGCACCTCCTGCAGCTCGCCGTCGAGCCCCCAGGACCAGCCGTGGAAAGCGCAGCGAAGATTGTGCAGACGCTCTTCGTTCTGGTGCAGGATCTGCCGGCCGCGGTGCAGGCAGGCATTCGGGAACGCATGGAACTCGTCCTCTGCGCTGCGCACGACCATGTAGGAAAGGTCCGCAATGTCGTAGACGATGGCGTCGCCGACGTTGGGAATATCATCCTCGTGGCACGCCATCTGCCAGACCCGCTTCCACAAGCGCTCTTTCTCCCGTTCGAAAACCTCACGGGAGTAATAGACTTTCGGGTCGACGATCGTCGGGCCCGGCGGCAACGGGTTGTCTACACGCAGGATGTCCCGCACCGGGTGAGAGTCGCGGTCGAGCACCTCGCTGTAACTGACGCCTGCGGATCGGTTCGTGCCCGTTACTGTTTCGACCATGAATTCGCCCCCTCCAAGCAGATCAAATGCGCCTCATCTATCAGCGCATCTATCAGACCGGGGGGCAATAGCGGAAACTGCGTACGGCCAACTCCGGGAGGAGCTGGTAACGCTAGCAAAAGGGCGTCATTTCACGGGCGGCTGCATGCGCGTCGCCGCTCAAGCCCTTAAACTATCGTCCGGTTATGCTCAGCGGAAATATCCGAAGTGCCTGTGCTTTCTTACCACGCCGACGAGAATTCGCCTTGCCCATGAAAGACCACGACGTCAAACCTCTGGGCCGGCTATTGACCGCCGCCGCGGCCGCACACCCCGACCGCGATGCCATGGTGCTCGTGGACGAACGCGCCACCTACGCAGAGCTCGTCTCCCGGGCAAAGCGCGCCGGCCGCTCGCTCATGGCGCTGGGCGTGGAACCCGGCGACCGGGTGGGCATCCTGATGGCCAACTGTCTGGACTTCGTGGACATCCTGTTTGGCACGACGCTCATCGGCGCCGTGCCCGTGCTCTACAACGCCCGCTTCAAGGCCCGGGAGATTGCGCACGTCACCGCCGACGCCGGCGTCAAGGTGGTGGTCACCAACGACATCGTCGAGCAGCACACCAACTACGTGGAGCTGCTCCGGCGCTCCCTGCCGGGTCTCGCCGAGCATGACGCCATCCGCACGCTGGCCCTGAAAGCGGCGCCCGATCTGCGCACGGCGGTGACCCTCTCGTCATCGAGCACGGCCGGCTTCCTGAACCGAAACGCGTTCTACGAGCTGGGCTCGACGCATCCGGAGGAGGTCGTCGACGAGCGCGGCGCCCGGGTCCGCCCGGAGGACGTCGCCGTGATGATCTACACCTCGGGAACCACCGCCATGCCGAAAGGCTGCCCTCTCACCCACATCGTGCTGCAGCACGCTGGCGTGGTCGGCGGCGTGGAGCGGCTCGGGCTCATCGAAGGGGATGTGATGTGGGCACCGCTGCCGATGTTTCACACGGCGTTTACCCAACCACTGACGGGCATTCTGCACGTGGGCGGCACCTTCCTCTCCATGACGCACTTCGACGCCGCGGCGGCTTTGCGCATGATTCACGATGAGCAGGCGACGGTCATGTTCCCGGCGTTTCCGACCATCACCATGCAGCTGCTCGACCACCCTTCGTACACCGCGCAAAGCTTTGCCTGCGTACGCGTCGCGATCAACGTAGGGCCTCCCGAGGAGCTTTGCGCCATGCAGGAACGCATGCCGCACACCACGCAGATCACCGTATTCGGCATGACCGAGACGGGCGGGTCGGCGGCGATGTGCGAGCGCGACGACAGCCTGGCCCATCGCACGGAAACCTCCGGGTTCGCGCTGCCGGGTAACGAGATTCAGATCCGCGATCCGGACAGCGGCGCCGAGTTGCCTGCCGGCGAGCGGGGAGAGATCGTCGTCAGGGGACGCGGCGTGTTCTCCGGCTACCACAAAGCGCCGGAGAAGACCGCAGAATCATTCTACGACGGCGGCTGGTTCAGAACCGGCGACCTCGGAGTCATGGACGCCGACGGCCGGGTGACGTTTCGGGGCCGGCTCAAGGACATGCTCAAGGTCGGCGGCGAAAACGTCGCCGCGGTGGAGGTGGAGGGGTTCCTGGCCACCCATCCCGCCGTCAATCTGGCACAGGTAGTCGCCGTTCCCGACGACAAGTACGGTGAGGTACCAGCCGCCTTCGTCGAGCTCGCGCCCGGAGCCTCAGCGAGCGAGCAGGAGATCATCGACTACTGCAAAGACGAGATCGCAAGCTTCAAGATTCCCCGATTCGTCCGCTTCGTGGAGGAGTGGCCCATGGGCGCGACCAAGATCCTGAAATACGAGCTGCGCGAGCGCATCTGCTCGGAGCTCGGGCTCTGACGAGCGTCGAGCGGGTCCCCGTCGAGGGCGGTCTGTACGGAGCTTCCCCCCAAAGACAACGCTGAGGCGCGGCCAGGCAGCGCCCGGTTGCCTGGACAGGGCTTTGAACCCGCCCTGCCCGCGCCTGGATCAGTCTCCTCTAAATTCCGGCGTTCGTTTCTCCAGAAAGGCTCGCACGCCCTCCTTCTGGTCATCGCTCAGCGCGGTGAGCAGAAACTGGTCCCGATCCATGTAGCTCGTTGCGTAGTTGAGGGCCCCGGTGGCGGCGTTGATGGCCTGCTTGGTCATTCGCAGGGGCAGCGGGGGCATGGCCGCGTACCGATCGGCCAGCGAAACGGCTGACGCCAGCGCCTGCCCGTCGGCGACCACTTCGTCCACGAGGCCCCATTCCAGCGCGGTGTCTGCGGCGAGCTTCTCTCCGAGGATGGTGAAAAGCTTGGCGCGGGAGGGACCGATCAGAGCCACCGTGCGGGGATTGCTCTGCCAGCTCATGTTCATCCCCAGCGGAACTTCCGGCAGCCGGAAGTGGGCAGAGGAGCCGGCCACCCGATGGTCGCACGCAACAGCGAGGGCAACGCCACCCCCGATGCAGAAGCCTTCCACCGCAGCAATGGTGATCTGCTCGAGCCGCTCCCAGGCGGCACAGAGGTCCGGCCCGATCGAAAGAGCCTGACGCCGCTCGAGCAACGTCGGCGTCCGGGAAGCGCCCGCGTCGGGTTCCTTCAGATCGGCACCCGCCGAAAACGCGCCCCGACCGGTCAGGACGACAACGGAGCTTTCCGTGTCGTCGGCAAGCTCACCGGCAAGGGCCGTGAGTTCGCGCATCAGGTTGGAGGAAAGGGCATTCAAGCCATCGCCGCGGTCGAACGAAGCGACGACGACGCGGCCCCGACGTTCCAGCGTGGTGAACTCGCCGAATTGCTCGGTGGCGGGCCCTTCGCTCATGTTCGCCTCCCTGGCTGGTCCTGCCCGATCTTAACAAAAGCCGCCCGAGCCGAGCCCCGGCTCCGCGGTTTCAGCCGTCTTCGCTTTGGGTCATTGACATCCCGACGAGCGCAAGGATGACGGGCACAACGAGGATCAGGTTGGGCTGACGGGGCGAGGATAGGGACATGGTCCAGGCTCGCACCGAAGGAATCGGCGCGAAACCAGGACCACGGGTTCATCTCAGGTCACGGCAGCTGAACGAGCCAACCGCCGCTCTTGAACCACTTTTCTTCGAGCTTCTCCAAGGCGCCGCTCGACTCGAGAGCGGCCATGTAGTTCTCCACCAGGTTCAGCAGCAACGGGTCGCTGGCGGGAACCGCGATGCCGATGGGCTCGATGGTCAGCGGACGCTGGGCCGCGGTCAGGCCCGCATCCGGCCACCGCATGACCTCGAGCATGACTCGGGGAGCATCGGCGACGAACAGCTCCGCCTTGTTGGCCATCAGCTGGTCGATGGCCTCGTCGTAAGTGTCCGTGGCCACCAACTTGGCATTCGGAGCCACCCGCCGCACGAAATCCTCGCTGGTCGAGCCTTTCAGCGCGGCGATGCGCAGGTCCTCGCGGTTCAGATCGTTTGAGCCCAGGGCGGCAATGGTTTCCGAGCGCGTCAGAATGGACTTGCCGGTGATGTGGTAAGGCCCGACAAACGCGGCGCGCATGTTGCGCTGCAACGTGGCCGTCATACCGGATATCACCAGATCGACCTTGCCGGACTCCAATGCCGGCAGAAGCTCGTTGAAGTTCATCTGCACCATCTCGAGCTGAACATCGAGCGACTTGGCCAGCAGCTCGGCGATGTCCACGTCCATGCCGATGAGCTTGCCCTCCCGGCTGACGAAGTTGTACGGCGGCTGGCTACCGGACATGCCGACGCGGATCTTGCCCCACTTGGCGATCTGAGCGAGAACGGGCGACTGATCCTTGGCGGCATTGACGCCGATGGGGAGAGTGACCAGGAGGCCGGCGAGCAGACTGACAATGCCCCTTCTGGTCATACGTCCGAGAAACTTACGCATGGGTCTTCCTTAGTTGATTGGTTTCCATATTTCTTGACGCCCGCCTTCAAACGGGCGGGTCGAACGGGGAGGCCGTTATACAACAAGCCAGGCGCGACGAACAGCCTCTCGGCGGAGGAGCTATGGTGAGGCGACATCAAAGCCGTTCATGGTGACCACCACCTTGCCAACCACCCTGCGCTGCTCGAGCATTCGCATGGCCTCTACCGCCCGCTCCAGCGGAAAACCCGCGCAGACGTACGGGTCGATCTCGCCGGCGGCCGCCATGGCATACAGTGCCCGCTCGGCCTCGCGCCCCTTCGCGGGATCCCGCCGCCCGTACTCGCCGGCGCGAACGCCGATCACGGCAATCTGCTTGATCAGAATCAGATTAACGGGCGCCTGGGGCCAGCGCCCGCTGGTGAACCCGATGGTAAGGATGCGGCCGCCCCAATTGATGCAGCGCATGGATTCATCGAACACGTCGCCGCCAACGGGATCGTAGATGACGTCAGCCCCCCGCCCGTCGGTCAGCGCCTTTACTTCCTCGCGAAACCCGCCCAGCGTCCCATCGGCCTGGGTGTAGTTGATCACATGATCCGCGCCACGGGCCTTGACCACCGCCAGCTTCTCGTCGCTCCCGCCAGTTGCGATGACCACGGCACCCAGACGTTTGCCCAGATCCACCGCCGCCATGCCCACACCTCCGGTGGCACCGTGAACGAGCAGCACCTCGCCGGGCGTCAGGTCGCCACGCTTGGCCAGCGCCACGTAGGCGGTGAGGTAGGCCGTCCGGTACGAAGCCGCCTTGTCGTAGCTCATCGAGCCGGGAACGGGCTGCACACTCTCCGCGGGCACATTCACCGCCTCCGCGAAACCGCCGTAGCGCAGCGCCACGACCACCCGGTCGCCCACGTCGAACGCGCTCACCCCATCGCCGACGGCGACGACGTCACCGGCGGCTTCCGTGCCGGGAGAAAACGGCAGGGGCGGCTTGAACTGATACTTTCCCTGGATCATGAGCAGATCGGGAAAGTTGACCGCACAGGCCTTCAGGCGCACCTGAACCTCCCCCTCACCCGGCGGGTCGAGGCTGATGGTTTCGAGACGGACAGCGCCGATGTCCTCGGAGATCTCGTGACAGCGGATGGCTTGAATATCGGTCACCTAGGCGTCCTTGAGCAGTTGCTTGGCAATGTTGAGCAGATGAATCTGGCTGGTACCCTCGTAGATCCGAAACGCGCGAACGTCCCGATAGAACCGCTCGCTGCCGCGGCCCTTGACGTAGCCCTGCCCACCGAAGATCTGCACCACCCGGTAGGCTACCGAGCAACGGGTCAGCTCCATGAAGGCGAGCGCAAGCTCCTCGCTGGTGAGACCGCTGCCGCCATAGGCCTCAGGGATGCTCCGGCCGAAGGTACCGAGATTACGCATCGCCTCCACGCCCTCCGCCGGGATCTCATCGTCCGCCTCCACACGCTCCTCGTTGGGAACGGCAACCTCCGCGACGAATCGGCGCACGGCTGCCAGCAGATGCTCGAAGGTTTCTGCGTCCCTGATCATCAGCCCGACGACCCCAGATTGCCGGCGGGAGCCACCTGAAAGCCTGCCATCGGAAAGTGGTTCATGATCGGCCCGGTAGCCGCGTCCTCTCGCAAGATCACGACCTCCTCGCAATCCCAGGCAACGAGGGATCCGGCCACGGGCACTCGTCCGTAGTCGGCCGGCGTCACGGTGACACGCCGACCCACATCGAGCTCGAAGGGAGCCGCAAGCGGGCTCTCCAGTACCGGGGCGACGGGACTGCAGGACCGCGCGTGCTCGAGCGCAGCCTCGCCGCTGCTTGGTGCAACGGATCCGTGACCGAAGCCCGCCATGGTCTGCATCCAGCCGCGAACGTTCCCATAGGCGTCCAGCAGAGGAGCGTTCAGCGGATTGTTTTCCAGAAACCACAGACAATGATAAAAGCAGAAGTCGGCGATGCAGGGCTTCCCGCCGAACAGGAACCCGCCGTCGAGCGCCCGGTCTGCCTGGTCGAGGTAGGTGGCCAGATAGGCCTGCGCCGCTTCAGGGGAGAACGAGACCATCGGCGCATCACCCACGAGCTCGGCCCGGTCCTTCTGAAAGGCTGCAATCTCTTCCGGGGAAAGCTGGCTCATGAAACCGCCGACCGCCTCCGGCCGGAAGTTGAGCGCGACCGTCACGCGGAACAGTTGGGTATCCGCCCACTCCGCGACCCGGTTGGCCGTAAAGCCGGCCGCAAACAGATCTTCGTCGCCGAAATGCCGGGCGAGCCCCCTGGCAATGACCGCGGTATCGCAGTAGACGTTGGCACCGATCTGCAGCACGGGCGTGCGTCGATAGCCTCCCGACAGCGGCATCAGCAAAGGGCGCGGCATGATGCTCGGTATCTCGACTGAGTGCCAGGAACCGCCCAGGTACCCCAGAAGCAGCCGGATCTTCTCCGAAAACAGGGAAGCCGGATAGTGGTGCAGGTAAATTTCCAACTGTTCCCCCAGAACGGACCTTCGCGGTACGCGCGCGACCACTGCGTTTGCCGCCCGGGACACACGCGTGCTCCGTACCCGGCCTCAGGTCCCGCCGATGGTCATCTCCGCCACCTTGATGGTCGGGCCGTTGACGTAGCGGCGATGGTCCAGGTCGTCGCCGATCATCTCCACCTGCTGCAGCAGCGTCCCAAGATTAGCACCGATGGTGATTCCGGCAACCGGGTAAGCGAGTTCGCCCCCTTCGATCCAGATGCCGAAGGCGCCCCGGGAGATGTCGCCCGTGGTGGGCACCGCCCCGAACCCGATGCTGCCCGTGAGGAGCAGGCCCTCGTCCACTGAACCGATGATGTCCGCAGGAGAATCCTTTCCTGACGCTAGATAGAGATTGTTCGGCCCCGCCCCGTTCCCCGTGGGCTTCATCCCCAGCTTTCGAGCGGAGTAGGAGTCGAGCAGGAAGCTCTTGAGCACCCCTTTTTCAATCACCGCCGTCTTGCGCAGGGGGACCCCCTCGCGGTCGAAGGGCTTCGCGCCCGGCGCGCCCGGCATCAGACCGTCGTCCCATACGTTCACGTTCGCCCCAGCCACCCGCTCGCCGATCCGGTCGGCCAGAAAGCTCTGCTTGCGATACACACCGCGGCCATCGACGCAGCTCGCGAGAAACTGCAACAGCTCTGCGCTCATCTCCGGCTCCAGGACCACGGGCACGTTCTGAGTAGGAACCTTGCGGGCGCCAATCAGGCGGGTAGATCGATCGATGGCCTCCGCCGCGATGTCCTCCGGGCTCCTCAGCCCTTCGAGGTTACGGGAGTAGTCGTACTTTCCCTCGCTGATGAGGTTGTCGGGCTCCCCCACCTGGAGGTACACGCCATTGGAACAGGCCGTCTGCCGGAACGCGTCGCTGAACCCGTTGGAATTCGCGAGATACAGCGTCTCTATGGTGGTGCCGAAGCCGGCACCCATGGATCGCCTGATTCGTTTGTCGCCAAGGCAAATGGCCTCCACGCGGCGTGCAGCCGCGATCTTGCTCTCCGGAGACATGTCGACCACCGCCTCGTCGAATATGTCGAGGGCTTCGGCTCGTACCTTGACCGGCTCCTTCTCCGGCAACCCTGCAAACGGGTCCGCGCCGGACAACCGCGCCCGTCCGATCCCGTTGTCGATCAGCCGCTTCAACGTCGCCTCCGACAGATCGGATGACGCCTCCGTGGCGACCTTCTGGTCGACGATCAGCTTCACCTCGAGCTCCCGGAAACCTGCCTCCACCAGGGTTTCCAGCTCGCCTTCCCTGATGGACGCAGAGAAGTTGCTGCCCGCGCGGATGGCAACCTCGACCTGATCCGCACCACGCCGGGTTCCGTAAGCAACCAACGACTCGGCGAGCCCCGTCAGGCTGGTGTCGCGCATCATGAGCGGCCACCCACGGTCATGCTGTTGATCTTCAGAGTGGGCGTGCCCGCCGTTACGGGCGCGCTCTGACCGCCCTTGCCGCATGTTCCCAGGAACGTGCCCATGTCGTTGCCCACCATGGTCACCTCGGGAAGCACGTCCAGAATGCTGCCGATCAGCGTGGCGTTCTTGACCGGCGCGGTGAGCTTGCCGTCCTCGATGAGGTAACCCATGTTGACCGAGAAGGTGAACTTGCCCGAAGGCTGCACCATGCCGCCCTGGTAGGTCTTGGCGAAGAACCCGCGTTTGACGGACCGGACGATTTGTTCCGGGTCGGACTCTCCGCGCGCGAGGTTCGTGTTGGCCATTCGCGGCAGCGGGACGTTCTCGAAACCATCACGACGGCCGTGGCCGCTCGGCGACATCTTCATGAGCTTTGCCGAGAGACGGTCCTGCAGGTAGCCGACCAGCTTGCCCTTCTCGATCAGCATGGTCTTTCGGGGCAGCGTGCCTTCGTCGTCCATGTTGTGGCTGCCCCTGAAGTGCGCAATGGTGGGATCGTCGTAGATGGTGACCAGGGGATTGGCGACGGTCTGGTTCAGCTTGTCCCAGAACACCGACCGCTTTTTGCGGTTCGAGTCCGCTTCCAGCGGGTGGCCGACCGCCTCGTGAATCATAACGCCGGATTGACCGGAATCGAGCACCACCGTCTGGTCCCCCGGTCGGGGGCTGACCGCACCGAGCAACACGATGGCCTCCTCGGCCGCCTCCCGACCGAGCTCCTTCGGCGTGCGCGCCGAACTGAAAAAAGCGGATCCCACTCGCCCACCGGCCGTCGACAGTCCCGTGCTGCGATTGCCTCCGTCGGCCGCGGTGACCGAGGCAATGAGTCGGACCTGCGGCCGCGTATCCGATGCCAGCAGGCCCTCGCTGTTGGCAACCAGGACGTACTGAATCTCGTCTCTCAGAGACACCCGCACCTTCTCGATCTTCGGGTGGTAGGCCTGAGCGGCATCGTACGTCTGCCTAAGGAGGATCATTCGGCTGCTCAGGGAACTCTCTGCAAACGGTCGTTCGAGGTCGTAGACCTGCAAGGCGTTGGCGCGGAGCCTCAACGGTGCAATCTCCACCCTGCCCCCTTCAGAGGCGATCGCCGCGGCCGTGCGCGCTGCCTGACTCATGCCCTCGAAGGTGAGGTCGCTCGTGTACCCGTAGCCGGTCTGCTCTCCCTTGAGCACCCGGATGCCGACACCGAGGCTGACCCGCTCCGAGGACTCCTTGACGATGTCCTCCTCCATGGTGACCCCGTTGGCGATCTTGTACTCGAAGAACAGCTCGGCAAACTCGCCCCCCTTGCCGAGCGCCAGCGACAGGAGCCTGCCCATGTCGCCACGGCTCACGCCGAAGCGCGTTTCGAACAGGGCTTCTGCCGTGGTGGGCACCTCCTCTGCGAGCAGCAGGTCGGGCCAAAGGGACGCCGTGGAGGCGGCCGCGACCGCAGAGCCCGTTTTCTTCAGAAAGTCGCGTCTGTCTGCCCGCATTGTGACGAGTTCTCCTTTTTCACTGATGTAGCGCCCTCAGTCGGCAGCATCGCTCGAACCAGCCGGGTTCAGGAGGCGGGAAGATCGATCCGAACGTCGCCGTCGAGTTCCCCAAGCAGCTCCACGTCGCGCTGATACACATCCGGGTAGAAGCGGACGACTCCGTCGTCGTCCACCTGGGCGGTCCAGTAGAGGATATAGACGGGCCACGGATCCGCAAGGCGGACCCGCCGGGTCTCACCGGTTTCCACCGCGGCGCGCACCGCGGCTTCGTCCCAGTTCGCCGGATCGCGAAGAAGCAGGGCGGCGAGGGAAAACGGATCCTCCACCCTGATGCAGCCCGAGCTGAACGTACGCTCCGCCCGTTCGAAGAGCTCACGGTTCGGGGTGTCGTGGATGAAGACGAAGTGCTCGTTGGGAAACATGAACTTGATCAGGCCCAGCGCGTTCGTCGGGCCCGGCTCCTGCCGGAAGATGTAAGGCATGCCCTCTAGGGCCTGCCAGTCCACGGCGTAGGGGTCGACGGCGCGACCCGATCGGTCCAGCAGCGTCATGTTGGAGCGGGCCAGATATCCAGGATCCTCGCGCACCTTCGGCAGGATGTCCGCCCGCAGAATTCCGGGCGGTACCGTCCAGGTGGGGTTGATTTCCAGATAGGTCATAAGGCCGCGAAACACCGGCGTCTGGCGATAGGTCCGGCCGACCATGGCCCGACGCTGCCAGACCATCTCACCTTCTTCCAGAACGTAGACCTCCGCGGCCGCGATGTTCACGACGACCACCGACGTGTCCCGCGCGGTCATGATCCATCGCGCCCTTTCAAGGGACAGGCGCAGCTGGTCGATCCGCTCCTCCACGGAGACGTTCATGGCGCGCACCGTAGCGGGACCAACGGCCCCGTCCACCGACAGGCTGTGGCGATGCTGGAACCGCCTGACACCGCTTTCCAGGTCAGCGTCGAACAGTTCCGGGTCGGACACTGCGCCCGTCTCGAGATCGCCCGTTACGGCCAGCCGCCGGCGAACGCTGACAACCCGCTCGTCGCGCATGCCGATGGTCAATGTGACGCCCTCGGGGACGGGCTCCCATCCCCCCGCCGCGGCGGCGGACCGGTACCTCGCGAGCGCCATCTGGATGTTACGGTAGAGGGGGCCACGCGGGACGCGAGCAGCCAGCCCTTCGCGAAGACTCCCCGACTCCACGATCTGGTTCATGGTGTCCGCAGCATCGACGCCCGGCGCGAGCTGCCGGCCAAAGTTCCACGTGCTCACGAGCGTCTTCGGATTGACCTTGCCGAACCGCTGGTGATAGGCGAAACGCAACAGGCTTGAGGTGTACAGAAGCTCGAGGTCGCGCTCCGGGACTGCCTTCGGGCTCGATGCCGCCCGTTCGCGCAAGGCGCGCAAACGCGTGAGGTTGTAGTCGTCGGGATCGAGGCCGTCGTCCACACTCCGGGCCAGGAGATCGAACAGCTCGGCGACGAGCGCCGGGTCACCCCACGCCGGCCGATAGCCCCGACGAGCGTAAAACTCGGCCAGCACCCTCTCGGTCAGCAGGGCCTGCCCCTGGACCGCCATGGCACCGCTGCTGTAGTAGTCGTCGAAAAATTCCCGCAGCTCGAAGGCGACCACCTCCGCGCCGACGCGAAGCGGCACGGCGAAGGCAAGAACGGCGACTGCCACCGGCAGGCTGAAACGGAGCACTCGAAGCATGATTCCGGGCCGGATCAACGGGCGAGCCAAGGTAGCAATCTCCACACAGCAGTACAAACTGCAGGCTTGCCGGGCGGGCGCCGGGAACTTTAGAGCGCCAAACGGATCCTATATTGTTGGACAATCCAGGGCGTGAGTCCGTCCAAACTCCCGAAAAACAGAGGCGCTCCCCGATGAAATGGCTGATCTGCCTGCTTGTTGCCGGATTTAGCCTTCCGGCCGCCGCCTATCGTGAAGCCACGGTACCTTTCGGCGTGAAGGTTCAGGGAATCGAGAACCGATTCGCCGAATTCGGCGTGTACGCGCGGCCTGGAGAGATCCTGGCTTTAGACCTTATCGACGTCGCCCCCGAAGAGATCGGCGCAACCTTCGACTCGGCCCCCGTTAAAACGGGTCACGGCCGGATCAACCTCAAAATGCCAGGCGCGCCGGGAACCCATCGGGTGGAGCTGACCGACCAGCGCAGCGGGTCCAGGATGCGGCTCAACGTCTTCGTGATGTGGCAACACGACGGGGCGCGTGACGACGTGCTCAACGGTTACCGCATCGGTCAGTACCCCAGGGATCCTTTCCGCGGCCTGGCCGTCTACCGCCCGCCCGAGGCGTTCGTCGAGGTCACCCCCGACAACGCGCACACGCGCGTCTCGCCGAACTTCACCCTGGGGCAGTTCGTCTGCAAGCAGGGTTCGGGATTCCCCAAGTACGTGGTCCTGCGCCCACAGCTGGTGCAGAAGCTGGAGCTCGTGCTCGGTGAGCTGAACGCCGTCAACCCGGACGTCACGGGCCTGACGGTGATGAGCGGCTACCGCACCCCGGCCTACAACAGATCCCTGGGCAACGGCCGGCACAGCCGGCACCTTTGGGGCGGCGCCGCCGACGTCTACGTGGACGCCAACGGCGACGGCATCATGGACGATCTCAACGGCGATGGCCGGCGCGACCGCGGCGACGCCGAGTGGCTGGCGACCTTCATCGACCGACTGGAGCACGCAGGGCGCTTCGGCGAGCACATCGGCGGCATCGGCACCTACAACAGCAACGCCCACCACGGCCCCTTCGTCCACGTCGACGCGCGCGGTTACCGGGCTCGGTGGTGAAGCGGCGAACGCGACGGCCTGCCTGGCCTGAGCGCCGCCGCCCGAACGTGGGCCCGCATCAAGCGTCCGAATTGACGGCCGCTTGGCTCACGACTCAGAGCTACAGACCATCCAGGAAACGCTGCAGAGCCTCGTTAGTCGCCTCCGGTGCCTCCTGCTGAACCCAATGCCCGGCACCGGCGATGATCGTCGATCCGCGGAAATCGGCGCACGCAGCGCCCGGATCCGCGTACAGATCCATGCCGGGCACGAAACGTCGCACCGCGTCGCGCTCGCCGCCAACGAAGCACGCAGGCTGCTCCACGGGCAGCCCCCTTAACGGCCCCGACTCGGCAACGTCGAGGTTCTGCGCGCGATAGCGGTTGATGGGCCCCCGGAAACCGCCCGCGGTAAACGCGCTCACGTAGATCCCCAGGTCTTCCTCGCTCATCCATTCGGGGAAGGGACGGGGATCGACCATCCCATCCAGCAGTGAGGCGTCGGCCGGCTTGTTTTTCAACCAATCGTCCAGCGGCGCATCACCAGACAGCGAGAAGTAGATCTTGCGCAGCGCGGTCTCGAAGTCCCCTTCCACCTCGGCCTCCACGACGCCCTCCTCCTGAAAGTAGAGCTGGTAGAAGAACCGGCCGGCGTATATCCCGCGGAACAGATCCAGGGTGCCAATGTCGCCGGCCGGCAGGTAGGGCACGCTCAAGCCCGCCACGGCGCGCACGGACTCCGGATGCCGCAGCGCCGTGTTCCAGACGATGGGGGCGCCCCAGTCGTGACCGAACAGCACGACGGGCTCGTCGCTGAGCTCTCGCGCCACGGCCGCCACGTCCGCGCAAAGCTCGGTCATCCGGTAGGCTTCGATGGCGTGAGGTTTGGAGCTGCCGCCGTAACCGCGCACGTCCATGGCAGCTACGGTGTATCCGCGCTCGGCAAAGTGCCTCAGCTGATGGCGCCACGAGTACCAGAGCTCAGGCCAGCCGTGCACGCAAAGTATCACCGGCCCGTGCCCGGAAAGCGCGACGCGAAGCACGATCTCGCCGTTTTCGATCTCCCGGAATTCCATTCCCCCTCCCCCGATCAGCTGGCCGGTTCCCCGCCGAGCCCCTGTTCGCAGCACCCCCTCTTCGGCGCCTGTGGCCGGGCGCCGGACGCGCGGCAACCTAGCACCAGCTGGCTTCCTGTTCCGGGTGGCGCAGCAGCTCCTCGATATTTGCATTCAGAATGCGGTAGCCGACGTTGCCGTACAACACCTGGCGACCCTCGTTCATCACCCAGGACGGGCTTCCCCTGATGCCCCGCTCCTCCGCCTTGCGATAGTCCGCCAGAAGGGCGGCCATGGCCGCGCCAGAATCCACGTGTCGCTTCAGTTCCGCGGCGGCGAGACCAAGCCCCTGAGCAACCTCCAGGCAGACGCCGAGATCGCCGACGTCTCGAGCATCGACGAAGAACGCCTCGCGCAGGGCCCGAGACAGGCGAGTCATCTCCAGGGGGCTCTCCGCAATCTCCGTTGCCTTGAGCACCAGATGGGCGGTGCCCGACGTCACCGGCCTGACCTTCGTCCAGAGATACTCGTGGACGGCAGGCGCCTCGTAGCGGATGGCGACCTCGCGCACGTGCTGCGCAAATCCTTCGTAGCCGCCACGGGCGCTCCAACCCGCTGCCACCTTCGCGCCTGCGTCGCCGAAGACGTCGACGCAGTGGAAGCCCAGCCGAACCGTCTCGCCCCATTGGTCGTTCATCTCGTCGATGCGCCGCTGCGCGATCCAGGCCCACACGCACAGCACGTCGGAGAAGTAGTCGATGGTCAGGCGGTCGTTCAGGACAGATTCTCGCCGGTTCCGTACACGTCGGCCCCATGATAACGCAGCACGCAAGAGCTCCGCGCGACCGCAACCCGGGAAAGGAGATCTGTGGTCAGCCAAGCCCAGCAACCTGTGTCGCACGTTACCAGTTTGTAAGTGAGACTAGCGATCAACCAGGCCTTCTCCTATCTTCTGACCATGCAGAGCGGCATTCCCCTTTCAGGCAAAGCGCCAAATCTATTCGGGCTGCAGCTCGCTCTAGTGAGCGCCCTGCTCGTGAGCGAGATGTTCTTCATCAGCTACCGCTACGACGCCTGGACGCTGCTGCAAACTACCGACAGTCCCTGGCTCACCTGGCTCGCTTACGGCGGCTACTTTCTTAAGAGCGCGATTGCCTTCGTGGCCGCGCTGCTCGTCACGATTGGCACGCGGCTCAAAGCCCACTACGACGATCTGGTGACCGTGACGGCGCCCCGCTCGCCATGGGCGCTTCTCCTCGCCCAGCTTGCCGCGTACGCCGTCCTGGTCTGGCTGACGCACCTGATCTTTGCAGATCCGGCGGAGGGCGCCCCGCCCGGCGCGATCATCGTCGGCGCATGGGTTCTGGCCACCACTGCGACGGTTTGCATCTGGCTCTCACTGATCGCCCCGTTCTCCTACTGGCGGCGCCTGGTCCGCCAGGAACGCACACCAATCGCGGCTTCCGTGCTCGTCGCCTCCGTGGCGCTGGTCATCGGTGCGTCATCTCAGCAGCTGTGGGGGCCGTTGAGCCAGATGACGTTTGCTTCTGTAGAATGGGTGCTCTGGCTGATCGACGACGAGGTTTACGTCGATCGAGAGCGGATGATACTGGGCCTGCCCTACTTTCAGAGCCGAATTGCGGAGCCCTGCTCAGGATACGAAGGCATCGGCCTGGTCACCGTTTTCACCACGCTCTATCTCGCCATCTACCGGGACCACTTCAAGTTTCCCAACGCCCTGTTGCTGTTTCCCATCGGGATCATCGCCATCTGGTGCGCCAACGTTCTGCGGATCGTCGCGTTGATCGTCATCGGCAACGGCTTCTCCCCCGCCGTCGCCGTCGGCGGATTTCACAGCTTCGCCGGCTGGATCGCCTTCATCACGGTGGCCGTCGCCATGCTGGTCTACGCAGACCGTCATCATTTCTTCGCGACGAAAACGGCACCTCGATCCGGCGCCCGCCTGGGCATGCCAGGCGTTCTGCTGGTTCCTTTTACCTTTCTGCTGGCGACGACGCTGCTGACACTGGCGTTCTCTGGGGATTTCGTCTGGCTCTACCCCGCGCGGGTCATCGTCACGGGCATCGTGCTGGCGATGCTCTGGCGCCGACTGGAACTCGGTTCCTGGCGACCCGGGCTGATTCCGGTCGCCGCAGGTTTCGCCGTGTTCGTGCTGTGGATCGCCATGGTGCCCGTGGACGAAGCGGGCAGCGCAGCGTTCACCGCCGCGCTCACCGAAGCGGGCCCGCTGGCTGCCGCAGGCTGGATGATCTTCCGGGTCATCGGTTCGGTAATCACCGTGCCCATCGCCGAGGAGCTCGCCTTCCGGGGCTATCTGATGATTCGGCTATCGGGGAGCAAGGTTGGGGAGACCGATCGCTTGCGATTCTCGTGGATCGCTCTGATCGTCTCGTCGGTTCTATTCGGGCTGATGCACGCCGACTGGCTGGCCGGGATTATGGCGGGGCTGGCCTACGGTCTGGTGCGCTATCACCGCGGTTCTCTGACGGACGCGATCGTCGCGCACGCAATGACGAACCTACTCTTGACGGTCTACGTCATCACGACGGGACACTGGTCGGTCTGGTGAGACCATTCCTAGCACTTTCCGCACCAATCATCGAATTTTAGGTGTGCGAGCACCTCTCCCCCATCCGTTGGCGAGAGGCTCGCTGAAAAGTTGCGGAATGCCTTCAGGCAGTCGGCTTGCGGCGGCGCTCCGAGACGAGCAATCCGATCCCGAGAATCAGGGCCAAGGCGATACCCGCCTGGCTGCCATCAATCTCCGGATTGCTGCACGATGACGGCGGTTCAGGATTGCAGTGAACGTTGCAAATCGCAGCGTCGTCACCGGCAGCAGCCTTCTCCGCACAAAACTCTGCCCAGTTCTGTGCCGCCCAAGCGGAGCTCGAAAGGCCAGCCAACCCGACCACCAACAAGGCCGCGGAAAACATTTTACGAATCATGATCAATAACCCCCAAATACAACACCCAAGAACGTCAGGAAACCTACGCTCTGATCACTTTTTATCACAGCCACTGAAACCCTGCAAAGTCACAATTGTAAGAATTTTATGAGTAGCCGCCGCAGTGAGGTCAGAGCCGGGGTCGGAGTTTACCCGGTGGTCCTGATGCCCGAGTATGGCCGTGTTACCAGGAAACAACGCCGCGGGGGCACGGATGGGCACATTTCACGGAAAACACAAAGGCCCTGGCGCGCTCGCAACGGGGGCGACGGCCTGCCTGCTCGCTGCGGCGGCAACGGCTAAGGAGTTCAACATCACCGCCGAGGTAGTGGAGGGGTCCTTCGAGCCCGCCAGCTACTCGCCGTACGCGGGGCGCAACTTCCCCAGCCGGCTGCTTTGGGGGGATACCCACCTGCACACGAGCCTGTCGCTCGACGCCCGGGCCGCCGGCGTGATTCTCGACCCGGAGGCCGCCTACCGGTTCGCCCGGGGCGAGGAGATCCGCACAACGGCTGGGATGAAGATCCGCATCGGCCAACCGCTGGACTTCCTGGTGATCACCGATCACTCGGA
>DATCZA010000031.1:0-5688 GCA_036526135.1 Pseudomonadales bacterium
CAGCTGACGGACGCGTTTCACTACACGCTGTTTCCGAACTTCGCGGTGTCGATCTGGGCCGACGGCTTTCACTTTCTGCGGGCGCGGCCCCATCCCACCGATCCGGAACGGTGCGTCTTCGACAACTGGTGGTACGCCAGCTGCCCCGAGAAGGATCTGCGTCCCGTGCCAACCGGAATGGGCCTGATCGACCGTGACGCGGACGTGCGTACCGAAGTATTCGACTATGGCGAAGGCTGGGTTGGAGCCGGCATAGATCAGGACGTGGAGGTTTTCGTCAAGCAGCAGCGCGGCTTCCGGTCCCGGGGTTTCAAGGGCGTCTACCTGTCCAGGCAGGAGAGCCGGGTGCGCCGCTATCACGAGCTCATCGACGACTACATCGAGGGGCGCCTGCCCAACGCGAGGTAAGTTCGACGAGGACAAACGCTATTGCGGGACTGACTGCTCTCTCTGCAGCCATTTGCCTGTCAGGGGCAGCCGTCGCTGCCACCTCGGACCTGAACCCGATCTTCAAGGCCTGGAACCAAGCGGATGCTCCCGGCCTGGTCGCGGGCGTGTTCCGAGACGGCGAACGGCTGTGGATGGGAAGCTTCGGCCTGTCGAACCTGGAGTTCGACGCGCCCAACACCCCGCAAACCCGTTTCAACGCGGGGTCCGTTGCCAAGCAGTTCACCGCCACGGCCATCCTCAGGCTCGAGCAAGCTGAGGAGCTCAGCCTGGATGACCCGATACGTCGATACGTGCCCGAGCTGCCTGGGGTTGCCAGGTCCATTACCCTGCGGCAAATGCTTCATCACACCAGCGGTCTGCGGGACGTCTGGGCGCTCACGGACTTAGGCGGCTGGCAGCCAGCCGACGTGAGGACGCCGACCCAGGCTCTGCGTATCCTGGCGCGCCAGCGGGCGCTGAATTTTTTGCCCGGCAATGGGTTCGGCTACTCCAACAGCGGCTATCTCCTCCTGGCCGAAGTGATCCGACGTACCACCGGCAGGCCGTTTCCAGACTGGATGCGCCAGCACGTCTTGGAACCGGCCGGCATGGAGGATACCTACTTCTACGAGGACCCGATCAAGCTGCTGCCAGGCGTCGCCAGCCCGTACCGCTTCCTCGGCAGAAGCAGGGGTTTTGCTCGTGACGATCTCAACAGCGGGCTGGCAGGCAGCGGCAATCTCGTCACGACGGCAGCCGACCTCGGGCGATGGTCGGCGCATCTCCTGACATCGAAAATCGGGGGCGCTCCGCTCGTCGAACGGCTCTCCGAGCAGGGCATCTTGCCGGACGGTCGGAAGACCGGGTACGGCATGGGCCTGTTCGTCGGGACCCACCGCGGCCTTCCCGTGGTCTCGCACGGAGGCGCCAACGCTGGATACCGAAGTGAGTTGCTGATGTTCCCCGATCAGCGGGTTGCCGTCGTGGTTCTGGGCAACGTCAACACGGTCTCGGCGGAGCGGCTGGCGCGATCCATGGCGGACGTCGTCCTCGCAGAAGACCTGCCCGCCCCTTCCCCGCTTCCGGAAACCACACCCGTGCCCATGGCCCTGCCGCCCGCAAGCTTTGCCGGCCGCTACGCCCTGGGCCAGATGCTGCTGGAGATCCGCGAGTCCGACGGGTCCCTTTATTTCCGCATTGGCGGCGGCGACCTGCGCCCGCTGACCGCCACCGGACCGGTGACTTTCGCCACCTCGGAACCGGGCGTCTCGCTGGAATTTCAGCTTGACGAGAACAGATCAATTACCGGCGTCGATCTGCTCGCTGCCGGACGCACGCTCCCGGCCGAGCGCCTCGAGCCGGAAATGCTTACCGCCACAGACGCTCGGGCTTACGAGGGCCGCTACCACAGCGAGGAACTCGACACCTCATACCGTGTCGTTTACGAGAACGGCCACTTGGTCGCCAGACACCTGCGCGGGAGCGATATCGTGCTCACGGCCTTTGGTCAGGACCGTTTCCTGGAATCAGCAGGGGGTGATCTGAGGGTCGACTTTCAGCGCTCCCGGCGCGGTCGAATCACCGGCTTCGAAGTGTCCGTCGATCGGGCCCGGGCCATCGCCTTCGACCGGATCTGAATCCCCAGGAGTGATCAGACGACGGCCCGGAAACCGACCCAGCCACCCTCATCTCCCAGCCGTCGAATCTTCCACGTCGGGCGATCCCTGATTCTGCCGCTCCCACTCCCCAAGCGCCCGCATGCCGCTCCACAGGAGCAACATGGCAACGGGGGCCACGCAGACCGAGATGATCATCAGCGATACGTGCACTTTGCCGGGATCGCCGAGAACATAGTCCGTGGTCGCCGCGACAAGCGTCGGGCCAAGCCCCAGCCCGATGACGTTCGTCCCGACGACGAAGAAGCCCGCCAGGACGCCACGCATGTTGCGGGGGGTCACGGTCTGCGTGACGAAGGTCATCAGCGCCAGCGGCAGCGTGACGAAAAAGCTGGCAAGCCCGATGCAGACAAGCGCGCCCGCGCCCGACGTCTGGAACGGCAGGGTCACCATGCTCAGCGCGACGGCCGCCGCCGCGCCGGTGGCCAGACGCAGCGGATAGTCGGCATATCCCCGCCGCTTCAGCCAGCCGCCCACGACGGGACCGCTGAGCACGCCCGCCGAGCCCGCCACCAGCGCCAGGGTTCCGTAGATTCGTCCGGCGCTGGCGAGGTCCCAGCCGTATACGCGAACGAGGATCGTCGGTACCCAACCCTGCAGCCCGTAGAGGACGACCACGAGAAAGGGGACACCCAGCAGCACGGCAAGGTAGATACGGGCGTGGCGTTTCATGAATCGCATGACTTCGCTCCAGCCCGGTGCCGGCTCGGCATCGCCGGCTTCCCGCTGACGCTGGGGATTGGGGAGCATGGCCAGCAGCGCCGCGATCAGAACGCCCGGCAACGCCACCATCATGAAGGTGAACTGCCACGCGCGGATGCTTCCGAGCACGGGCAACGACAGCTCACCAATGGAGGCCGCCCAGTCGATCACGGCGGCTCCACCGATCAGCGCAAGGCCCGCGCCCAGATACGGTCCCATGAGAAAGAAGCTCACGGGACGCGCCAGCTTGTCCGGAGGAAAGTAGTCGGCAAGGAGGGACCAGGCCGCCGGGGTCAGAGAAGCCTCCCCTACCCCCACACCCATTCTCGCGGCCATTAGCTGTCCGTAGTTTCCCGCCACTCCGCAGCCGAAGGTCGCCACGCTCCAGAACAGCACGCCCGCTATCAGCACCAGGATGCGGTTGAACTTGTCCACCAGGCGCCCGATGGGCACGCTCATCAGCACGTAGGGGATGACGAAGGCGAGCCCCTGCAGAAAGCTGATGCTGGTGTCGCTGAGCCCCAGATCGTGCCTGATCGGCTCGACCAGGAGGTTGAGAACCTGCCGGTCAACGAAAGAGAACGTGTAGGCCAGCGTCAGGATGACGGTCGCGTACCACGCGGCCGCCGTCCCCGGTCGCTGCAGAGCGGCGCCGGAGCCTGCCGAAGGCCCACCCACCGCTATGGAATCCTCTGCGTTACCGCGGGCACCTCAATCCAGCAGAGCCTGGATACGCGGCGTGCGATCATCGCCGTAGACGGTGCCGCGATCGTCTGCTACGTATTGGCGGTTGATGGACTCGAGAAGACCCCCAGCGCTGCCCAGGGCTTCCACCATGGCCGCGTAATTAGGGTGCTTGAAGTGCGCTTCCAGCGACGCGGCATCATCCCAAAGCTCGTACACCTGTATCTCGGCCGGCACGCAGGGATCCGGCGCGAAGCAGTACATGCGGCATCCAGGCTCCTCGTCCCGGGTCCGACCCTGGATGTCGGTGGACAGCTCCACCGCCTTGTCGCGGTGTTCCTGAGTGTCGAAAACGAGCCGGGCAACTACGATGATCATGTCTTTCTCCTGATCTTATGTGGCACCGAAGAGCAGCCAAGAACGGGCGATTCCGTGCGGCGCCATCCGCAGCAACGTCTACCGCGGATGAAACGGCGTGAGGCCCTCCCTTCGCCCTCATTAAACCGGCGCGAAATTGAGAACTCAAGAAGGTTCCGACGCCCGCGATCTCGGTGAGCTATCGGACATCGAAGCCGTATCACGATTGCTGGACGTCAAAGATCTCCGTCTGATCGACGTCGGGTGCGGCGCCGGCCACCTCGCTCGCTCCCTTGCCGAGCTGGGCGCCATCGTCCTGGGCATCGAGCCCGATCCGGCACAGGCGGAGCGTAATCGGACCGCGGATCCTGTCCCGAACGTGACGCTGCTCGAGGCGGGGGCCGAGAAGATCCCCGCGGACGACCACAGCGTCGACGGCGTCATGTTCTTCCGCTCGCTGCACCACGTGCCGCGCCAGCTGATGGACGCGTCGCTCATCGAGGCGGCCAGGGTGCTCAAGCCCGAAGGATTCCTCTGCGTCGTGGAGCCCGGCATGGAGGGGAGTCACTACGCGATGATGCGGCCGTTCCACGACGAAACGGAAGTGCGCACCCTCGCCCAGGAGGCCCTGGCCCGAACGGCTGAGGGCCTGTTCGATAGCGCCCACGGCTACCTCTACACCCAGCACCCGCGCCACGACAGTTTCGAGGCCATGGTGGAGTTCTTCACCAGCCTGTCGTTCAACGACATTAGCCGGGGAATGATCGACGTCCCCGAAGTGCACAAGCATTTCGAGGCGGCGCGTACAGACGAAGGCTATGTCTTCGAGCAGCCCACGCTGGTGAACGTCTACCGCCACCCGAAGGCCAACTGACCGGCCAATCGGCCCGTCCGAGCGTTCTTTTTCATCGGGAATCGGACATTCTGAGGACTCGTTCCCATTGGTTGGCCCGCCATATGAGGCGATGTTCTCATCCTGGAGCCACTTCGCTGGATACACTCGATGCAACCGTCAAAGGGGTCGAGCATGAAAACATTCATGGTCCTATCCGCAGTTCTGTTGCTATCGACCTGCGTGGCGGGCGAGCAACATCGCGATGACGTGCCCATCATGGCCGGCGTCGTTGATACGCGCTCGGGTGACATCCGAAGGTGCGAGTGGAAAGGCTACGACGTCCGGCCCGACTGCCTGCCTGCGCAAACCTCCCCGCCCTGATCGTCTCCCACCCGCCTGACCCGTTCGGTTTAGCAGCTACCTTCGCCACGCGACGACGATCACTCCACAATTTACCGATTACCGAAACCCGTTTCCTCCAACCCATCCAAAGTTCGACATCGCGCGCGCGGGGTGGTTGATTCAAATCCATCGGGTGCGAGCCGAGCGAACCGAGAGCGGATCGGACTCTCTGTGCGTTGTCCTCGATACCGACAGGCCTAGAAACAGGCTGATTCACACGCTCCTTGCACCGGCTACCACCCTTTTGATGGAATACTCACCCACAAGTGACGTGCCTGCATACCTGCACGAAGTTGCCAACCTCATCGGGTAGCAATGGAGGAGCCGCCGCATTAGCAGGTCGTTCCACCGAAAAGAGTCAGCAAGAACACTGGAGAGCAGGGCTTCGGAACCAAATTTGGCTGGAGATTCAAGATGAAGCGACGTGGTCCACTGGCGCTGATTGTTGCGGGCGTCCTGGCAAACAACTATATCCTTTTGCACGACGTTATCTGGGACAAATATTCGGACTACTGGATTGAGGGGTCGCACCAAGTTATCGCCCTGGGCCCACGAAGTTGGGCGGGTATTATCTTTTGTCTTATCGTGATTGCTGCCGGAATC
>DATCZA010000032.1:0-22735 GCA_036526135.1 Pseudomonadales bacterium
AGCGTTTGAAGTGGCGGACGGTCTCGGCGCTCACGAAATGCTCGTTCTCGCCGGCCGCCGCCACCGTGTAGCCCCCGTCATTTCGGCGCCGAAAGGCGATGTCCCCCGCATTGGCGTTGCCCGCGAAGAGGTCCGGGGCCCTGGCCGTGCGCGCGACCGTGGCGCGCACGGTGAGTTGCGGCAAGCGAACGCCCAGATGCCGCACGACCAGAGCCGACCAGGCGCCGGCCGCGCACACCACGGCCTGGGTGCGAACCAGGCCTTCCTCGGTGATCACCCCGGCGACGCGGCCGCCCTCCCGATCGATCCAGCGCACCGCGCAGGACTCGCGCACGAGCCCGCCCCGATGCTGAAGCAGGCGCGCCAGCGCCGGCACGGCTTTGAAGGGCTCCGCGCGAGCGTCGCTCGGCGTGTACAGCCCACCCCGCCACTGTCGGGGCCGACCGCTCACCAGCTCATCCACCTCCGATGCGTTCAGCAGGCGCGTCTCCAGCTGATGCTGCTCGGCCACGGGCAGCCATTGGGCCAGACCGTCCAGCTCAGCCTCGGTCTCGGCAAGACGCACAACGCCGTGGCGCGCAAAGCCGATGTCCTCGTCGACCTCCGAGGCGAGCCGCTCCCACAGGCCGATGCTCTCCATCATGATGGGCAGCTCGGCGGGGTCCCGTCGCTGCTGGCGTATCCAGCCCCAGTTGCGGCTCGACTGCTCGCCCGCCACGCGTCCCTTCTCGCAGACGAGCACGCTGACGCCGCGCTCGCGCAGAAAGAGCGCCGTGCTGATGCCGGCCACGCCAGCGCCGATGACGATTACGTCGATGCTTGCTGGCAGATCGTCGCGAAAGACGATGGGGGACGTGTCGGTGATCATCGGCATGGCGGGCAGTATTCCGCCGTGGATTACCGGTGTCCAATGGGTAGAATGCAGGGTCATGAAAAACTACCCCGTGGCCCCAGAGCAACTGACCGCCGAGTGGCTCAGCACGGCCCTTGGATACGCGGTGAGCGATATCGAAGTCTCCTCCCTTGGCGAAGGGGTCGGGATCATGGCGCTCGTCCGCCGGGTCAGGTTTAGGGCTGCGGATGGCAAGCCTTCCTCGGTCATCGTCAAGTTTCCCTCGCCGTCGGCAGACAACCGCGCGGTCGCCCATACCTACGACATGTACGGGCGCGAAGTGAACTTCTACCGCAACATCGCGCCTTTGATCTCGCTCCCCACGCCGGCTTGTTACCTCGCCGAGTTCGATCCTGCCGACGACGACTTCGTGCTCGTGCTCGAGGACGTGGGCCACCTGCGCATCGGCGATCAGGTGGCCGGTTGCAGCCTCGACGAGGCGCGGGCCGTGCTTTCCGCGATAGCGAAGTTTCATGCCGACGGGTGGCAGCCCTCGCCGGACCGGTTCGGCCAGGTCATTTCCCACAACAACCCCGCCCAGCGCGACGGGATGATCGGCGGCTGGCAGGTGGGTTGGCCCGTGGTCAAGGCCCAGTTTCCGGATCTGATCCCGTCGGCCGCCCTCGAGGCGGGGGACAGGATGCCCGACGCCGTGGGGCGGCTGCTGGAGGAAATGTGCCGGGAACCCGTTTGCCTCATCCACACCGACGTGCGTCTGGACAACGTCTTCTTCGGCGCTGACGAGATCATGCTGGTGGACTGGCAGGCTGTGTGCACCTCTGCCCCCGAGCAGGACGTTGCCTACTTCGTCACCCAAAGCGTTGCGCCCGAGGTGCGGGCCCAGGACGATCTGGTGAAGTTCTATCACGGCGAGCTCGTCAGCCACGGCATCGACTACGGCCTCGAGCGCTGCCGGGAGCGTTACCGGGTTTCAGCCCTTTACCTGCTCTGCTTTGCGGTGGTCATCGCGGGGACCCTCGATCTCGCCAACGAAAGGGGCGCCCAGCTTGGCCGAACGCTGCTGCTTAACGCCTTTGCAGCGCTGGACGAGATGGACGCCTTCGACCTGCTGAACTAACCGCGTTTGCCCGGGAGGTAACATGAGTCGATTGGACGGCCGGGTGGCCGTGGTCACGGGCGGCAGTCGCGGCATCGGCGCCGCGATCGTTCGGGCATTCGTCGACGAGGGCGCCATGGTGGCGTTCAACGGCCGCTCCGCTGAGTCTGGCGCTGCGCTGATGGAAGCCCTTGGTGAGCCCGAGCGGGTCTGGTTCTGTCAGGGCTCCGTGACCGTCACGGCGGATCTCGAGAAGCTCATCGACGGCGCGGTCGATCGCTTCGGCAAGCTGGACATCCTGGTGAACAATGCCGGGGGCAGCAACGCCATGCAGCCGGTTGCGGAGCTGGACGAGGCCGCCTGGGAGAGCGATCTGAGATTCAACCTCACCTCGACGTTCCTGGGCACCAAGCTGGCGCTCAAGCACATGCTTCCGGCCGGGTACGGCACGGTCATCAACATCTCCTCCGTGGAGGGCAAGATGGGGGTGCCGGTCATGGCCGCCTACACGGCCTGCAAGCACGGCGTGAACGGCTTCACCAAGGCCGTGGCAGCGGAGGTGGGGCGTGCGGGCATCACCGTGAACGCCATCTGCCCGGGCCTGATCCTCACCGACGCGGTAACCGGCGGCGGCCCTGCTCTGGCGGAATCCATGGGCATGACGTTCGATGAGATGGTGGAAAACGTCTTCAAGGCGAAAACGCTGACGGGTGAGCTGAACACGGTGGAGCAGATCGGCGAGACCGCCGTTTTTCTGGCCTCACCGGCCGGCCGCGGGATCACGGGTGCCCAGATCTCCGTCGACGGGGGCATGACGCCCTACTAGCAGCGGCATCGGGCGGTTGCCGGTGCCTGCAATCAGCGGTCGCCCTGGCGGCGCCGCAGCGCGGCCATGAGGCCGCCTCGCACGTTCGGCGTCCAGTCGTCGAGCAGGTAGATCATGGCGAGGTTTTCCACGCCCGCAGCCAGGCAGACGGCGCCGCACAGGTAGTAGATCCAGCCGACGAAGTCGTAGAAGAAGAGCGTCAAAACGAAAACCCCGAAGAGGGCCATGCCGACCTGTGCGAGCCTCGCGTGGAAGCTGGCCGGTCGTCCGTACCGGACGAGCGCGATGGAATTGACTGTCACCCACAGGCCGAGAACCAGCCAGATCAGCCAGCCGTGCACGGCGAAGACGTCGTTGTGAAAGACCCAGATGCCGTAAAGCGTGGCCAGCGTCAATGCGATGTCGGCGACGGAATCCAGCATGGCGCCAATCCTGCTGACCCAGCCGAACGAGCGGGCCAGCCACCCGTCTGCAAGATCGCTGAGCCAGGCTGCGATCAGGATCCAGGCGAATACGTCCGACAGCCCCTGCACCGTGAGCCAGATCAGCACGGGCGCGCAGAGAAGACGCAGGCTCGAGATCAGGTTGGGCAGGTGACGCAGGCCTGCCTCTGAACTCATGGCTCGAGCCCCGGCGTCGGGCGGGGCGTTGCTGCATCGCGCTGCGCAGGATCGGTTCGGTCCCTTGCCAGCAAAAGATAGACGCTCGGCACGACGAACAGCGTGAACAAGGTGCCGATGCCGAGCCCCGTGGCGATCACGAGGCCGATCTGGAAGCGGCTCACCGCCCCTGGCCCGGTGGCGATGAGCAGCGGCACCATGGCCATGAGCATGGCTACCGTGGTCATCAGGATCGGCCGCAACCGGACCGCCGCGGCCTGCTCCACCGCTGCCCGCTTGCTGAGCCCGGCGACGAGCTGCTGGCGGTTGGCGAAGTCGACGATGAGTATGCCGTTCTTCGCGATCAGGCCGATGAGCGTGATCAGCCCCACCTGGGTGTAGAGGTTGATGGAGGCGAATCCGAGCATGACGAACGCCAGCGCGCCGGCGATGGACATGGGCACCGAGATGAGGATGATCAGCGGATCCCGCCAGCTCTCGAACTGGGCCGCCAGCACCAGATAGATGACGATGATCGACAGAAAGAACGTCACCACCAGAGCGCTGCCCTGCTGCTTGAACTGACGGGACTCGCCCACGTAGTCGTAGGAGAACTCGCGGGGAAACAGCTCTGCGGCGGTGCGCTCCATGAAGGTGATGGCATCCCCGAGGGATACCCCCGGCGCCATGACGCCGTTGATGGTCACGGCGTTCAGCTGCTGAAACTGGCTGCGACGGGTGGGCTCGATGGAGTGCTCGAAGCTGATGAAGCTCGACAGGGGAACGAGCTCGCCGGACGCTGCTCGCAGGTAGTTGTCGTTCAGCATCTCGTGGCTGGCGCGGAAGCGGCGCTCGACCTGGGGGATCACCTCGTAGCTCCGGCCTGCGAGGCTGAACCGGTTGACGTAGTTGCCGCCCAGCAGCGTCGCGAGCGCGACGCCGATGTCGTTCATCTCGATACCGAGATCACCTGCCCGGTCCCGATCGATCACGATCTGGGTCTGGGGCAGCGCGAACTCCACCGATTTGTTGAGAAACAGGAAGTTGCCGCTCCGATAAGCGGCCTGCACCACGTCGTCGGCCAGGGTGTCCAGCTGCCGGTAGTCCTGATCCGACGCGATCACGAACTGCAGCGGCGTACCTCTGGCAGCGCCCGGCAGGGAGGGGAACGAGAACACGGCGATCTGCACGCCGGCGATCTCGTTGAGCATCCTCTGCAGGATGGGCTGCATCTCCATCTGGGACCGCTCGCGCTCCGCGACGGGCGTGAAGCGAAACCCGCCGAAGCTGGTGGCCGGCGTGCCGCCGCCGCCGATCATCAGGAAGGTTCGCCGCTGCTCTGGAAACGTCTCGAACATCTTCACTGCAGGCCGGACGTGTGCCACGGCGTATTCCAGCGTGGCGGTTTCCGGCGCGGTGATCTGAACGTTCAGCACCTCCCGGTCTTCGGTGGGCGCAAGCTCGGTGTTGCTGGTGGTGAACATGAAGTAGATGCTGCCCATGACGACGATGGCGAATAGGTACGTGACGGGCTGGTAGTCGAGGGCTCTCGAGAGCCTCGCCCGATAGCGCTCGGCGAGTCGGGCGAAGAAACGCTCTACGGCGCTTTCGAATCGCCCCGGCTCCTCGCCGCTGGTAAGCACCTTGGAGGAGAGCATGGGCGAGAACGTCAAAGCCACCAGCCCCGAGATGAGCACGGCTCCGGCCAGGGAGAACGCGAACTCCGTGAAGAGGATGCCCACCAGCCCGCCCATGAAGGCGATGGGGGCGTAGACGGCGAGCAGGGTGGTCGTCATGGAGAGAATGGGCAGTCCCAGCTCCCGGGCCCCGTCTATGGCCGCCTGAAACGGCGTCTTGTTCATGGCGATGTGGCGGTGAACGTTCTCCACCACCACGATGGCGTCGTCCACCACCAGCCCGATGGCGAGCAGCATGGCCAGCAGGGTGAGCAGGTTCAGCGAGAAGCCGAAGGCCAGCATGAGCGCGCAGGCGCCGACCAGGGAGAGCGGCACGGAGACGGCGGGTACCACGGCCGCATGCCAGGAGCCGAGGGAAAGGAAGATCACCAGCAGCACGATGAGCATGGCTTCCAGCAGGGTTCGCAGCACCTCGTTGATGGAGTCGTCGATGTACTGGCTGCCGTCGTGGGCGAGCTGCATCTCCATGTTCGATGGCAGCTGGCTTTCGATGTCCGGCAGCAGGACGCGGACGGCCTGGGAAACGGTCAGAGGATTGGCGCCTGGACTGGTCTCCAGGGCCAGGAGGATGGCCGGTTGGCCGTTGTACCAGCTGGTCTGGTCGTAGTTCTTCGAATCCAGATTCACCTCGGCGACGTCGCGCAGCCGGATCAGCGTCTCGCCGTCCCTGCGGATGATCAGCCTGGCGAAATCTTCCCTGGCGGTGATGCCGGTGGTGGAGCTCAGGGTGACGCGAACGTAGTCGCCCTTGGTCTCGCCGACGCCGGCCTGGAAGTTGTTGCGTTGCAGCGCCGCCCGCACGTCGGTCGCCGTGACGCCCAGGGCTGCCATGCGGTGCGGATTCAGCCAGATGCGCATGGCAAGGGTCGGGTTTCCGTTGATCTGTGCCTTGGCGACGCCGGGGATTGCCTGCAGCCGCGGGATGACGCTGCGGTGCAGGTAGTCGGTCACCTGAGCGGGGGACATCTCCTGGCTGGTGAAGGCGAGGTACATGAGCGCCCAACCCAGGCTCGTGCGCGAATCGATCACCGGGTCCATGGATTCCTGGGGCAGGAGGTTGCGCTGGCTGGCCACCTTGGCCTGGATCTCGGCGATGGCTGCGTTCGGGTCGTAGTTGAGCTCCATGAAGGCTTCGATGATCGAAACCCCCTGACGGGAATCGGATGTCAGGTAGTCGATCCCCTCGGCTTCTGAGATGGCGCGCTGCAGGGGCACGGTGATGAAGCTCTGCACCAGGTCCGCGTCCGCGCCGGGGTAGGCGGTGGTGACCGTGATCGTGGCGCGGTTGCTTTCCGGATACTCCCGCAGCTCGAGCAGCCCGGCGGCCCGGATGCCGACCAGCAGCACGAGCAGGCTGATCACGCTGGCCAGCACCGGACGCCGGACGAACGTATCGGTGAAGTTCAAGGGCCCGTCACCGGCCTGGAAAGATCGATGCTGTTGTCGATCTTCACGCGTTGTCCGGCTCTCAGCTTCAGCTGCCCGGTGGCCACCACGAGATCGTCGGCCAGCAGGCCGGAAACGACCTCCACGCGCTCGTTGCGGATCTCTCCGGTGATGACCTGGCGGCGGTCGACCAGCAGAGCGCCGTCCTGCTCGTTGATGAGGAAGACGGACTCGCCGTAGGGATTGAAGGTGATCGCCGTTCGCGGAACCGTCAGCACCCGGTGGTCCCCGCCGGTCTGCACGGTGATGCGCGCGAACATTCCTGGACGGAGCCTGCGATCGGCGTTGGCAATGGTAGCCTGGACCACGACGTTGCGCGTGGTCTCCTCGACCTTGGGGCTGATGGCGGTCACCGTGCCGAGGAACTCATCCTCCGGGTAGGCGGCCACGACCACGCGCAGCGGCTGGTCCACGGCGAGCTCGCGCAGGAACCGTTCCGGGAGCGCGAAGTTCGCGTAGATGGGATCAAGCGCCTGCAGAGTGACGATGGGCGTGCCCGGGGAGACGTACTCGCCAAGGTTGACTTGCCGGATACCGAGCTCGCCGGCGAAGGGTGCCCGTATGGCCTTCTTGGCAATGAAGGCGGCCTGCTCCTCAACCTGCGCCTGCAGGCTGTCCATCACGCTCTTGGCCCGATCGAGCTGCGCCTGTGACAACATCGTGCGCTCAAGGAGACCTAAAGCGCGCTCGTAGTCCAGTCGCGCCAGCACCAGCTGGGCTTCCAGCGAGCGCAGCTCGGCCCGTTCGGCGGTGGCGTCGAGCTGGACGAGCAGCTCGCCTGCGCTGATCTGCTGCCCGGATTGAAAACTGATGTCCGCGACGGTGCCGGGCACCTCGGAGCTGACGTCCACGCCCTGGATGGCGCTCAACGAGCCGACGGATTCCACCTGCTGCCGCCAGCGGTCCTCTTCCACCCTCGTTGACGAGACGACCACCGCCGGCGGCCGGGCGTTTGCCAGATACTCGGCCGTTTTGTGGCGCTCGAACGCCTTCCAGCCGAACAGGCTGCCGAAGACCAGCGCCAGCAGCCCGGCCATCACGATCAGTCGCTTGGCCATGGCGCCTCGATCCTTGCTCTGCACATCGATCTGGATCCCCCCGGAAGACGCTGCATTATAGCGCCGAGGCGGCCCGTGGCTGTCTCCATGGCGGGTGAATGGGCATAATGTCGCCTGGCACGGAGGGTGAGATGGAACGCACGGTCAAGATTTCTCAGGGGCGGCACGCCATCGAGGACATCATGTACGGCTACGCCGAGGGCATCGACACGGGAAATCTAGAAACCGTGGCGCCTCTGTTTGCCCATGGCGTCATGGTCATGCCGGACGGCAGCGAGCTGAACGGTCCGGAAGAGGTGCTGCGGACGTTTTCCGACGTCATCATCTTCTACGATGACGAGGAGAACGTTGTTCCGTATCAGCGCGGCGCCTGCTCGCCGCGAACCAAGCACGTGGTCACCAACAGCATCTTCGAGTTCGACAACGCGGTTCGCAACGCCGACGTGCGCAGCTACTTCACCGTCTATCAGTCTCTGGGCGGGGCCAACGAGATCATCGTCGGCGGGCGCTACATCGATCAGTACGAGCTGATGATCCAGGGCTGGGTGCTCGTCAGACGCGAGGTGTACCTGGAAAACGTCGGAGATCTGTCCCGCCACCTCAACGGCTGACCCGATCAGTCAGGCAAGCCACTCCTCGGGAATGTTGTCCTCCACGAGCTGCCGGATGCTGATGTTCCTGATCCCGTGCTCGCTGCCCACCTCGACCGCGAGCTCGGACTTGTCGTTGGTTCGGGCAAACACGAACGCGTTCGGATAGCTCTGCTTGAGCCACAGCGCCGTGCGCAGATTGTCCTCGGCCCGGCCGGTGCCGAGGATCACCGTCGGCGAGTCCTTGGAGAGATCGACGGAGGCGGCCAGGGACCGCCAGACCTCCGGGTGGGAGATGTCCCCCTGCAATACCACCCGTCGGTAGTTGCCGCCCAGCCGACGCTGCTCTTCGGCGACCATCACCCGCCGGTCCGCGTCGACGTCGATGATCGCCACGGTGTCCAGCTCGTCCCGGGCCAGATTCTGCAGCTCCTCTAGGATGGTCTGGCCGAAGCGGCCGAAGCCGGCCAGCACCACGACGTCGCGGTGTTCGGTCTTCTCGAAATGGCCGATGAGCTGTTGCTTCACGAGGCTGGCCGCCGCCAGGTGATAGGAGTTGAACGTGATGCACAGGCGGCCGACGGTGGTTGCCTCCATTGATCGCAGGAACCGCAGCCGCTGGCAGTGAAGAACGAGCCGTGATTCGAGATGGGGGAAGCGCCGCAGCATCTTGCTTGCCGCCTCGAAGGACTGGAAGTCGCTGTCGCCGAGCAGGACGACGCGAGCCGCGCGGTCCAGGCGCAGCCCGTTCTGGACGAAGTCGTGAGTGATGTTGCCGATTACGACGCGCACGTCGAACGCCTGGGCCAGTTCCTGCTCGCGCACGGGGTCGACGTGTTCGTCCACGACCACGACTGGGGTCGACGGGTGACTCCCCCGCAGCACGCGCAGGTAGCTGATGGTGAGCTCGCCCGCGCCCACGATGACGACGTGGTCGTGCAGGCGTCGCATCTGCCAACGGTGCGGCGCCATCACGCGGACCAGGGCCTCGATGACGGCCGAGGCCGTCAGCAGAGGCGCTCCGAAGTAGGCGATCCAGAGCATGGCTCGGCCCAGCAGCGGGCCGGACGCCGGCGTGCCGATGTCCAGCCCGCCCACCACGAACAGCCCGAGGCTGTAGTAGGCCTTGGTCAACAGATCGGCCTGGGCCACGTCGGGCCGCTCTGAGGGCGCGACGCCTGTGGCAAATCCCGCGAAACCGAGCAGAAACAGAATGAGGGCCGCCGGCCAGCGCCAGCCGATCCGGGGCGTGGCAAGTGTCTGGAGGTTCATCCAGCGGGACCGGTCATGCCAGCCCCGGGTGTCGCTGGTGCTTTCAGCCGCTGGACTCCAGGAGAACGGCCGCCTGCCGCTGACGCTCGGGGTCTGCGGCTCTTGCCGCCAGCTCCTCCTGCAGCGCGTCGGGTGAGGCCTGGTAAGGATTGTCCACGGCGAGGCGGCGGTGCACGACGCCGTCCTTCATGACCGCCGTGATGCGGTCGTGATCCTGCACCACGGTGATGTCTTCCAGGGGGTCGCCGTCGACGATCACCAGGTCGGCTAGCTTGCCTTCCTCCAGCGTTCCGAGCATGCCGGAGGGATCGACCGCCGCGCCGCCGTCCCGGGTTGCGCACAGCAGCGCCTCCGCCGGCGACAGGCCAAAGAGCTCGACGAAGTACTGGAGGTCCTTGGCGTAGGTGCCGTGAGGCGTGATGCTCAGGCCGTAGTCCCCGCCGATGAGGACCCGCACGCCGGCTTCGCGAAGGCGTCGGACGGCGTTCTTGGTCGCTTCCACCTCCTGCTCGTAGAACTTGTACCTCTGCGACCCCGGGGGCGAGCCGAGCTCCGCGGCGTGGCGCAGAAAGGCCAGCTCCCAGGCGATGGCGGGACCAACGAACAGGCGCTCTCTGCTTCGTTTCAGCATGTCCAGGGCCTCGTCGTCGAGGTAGTTGGCGTGCCCGATGAAATCGATCCCGAACCGCACGGCCTGCTTCACCGCCGCGGCAGACCTCGAATGGCAGGCGACCCGCATGCCGCGCCGGTGGGCCTCGTCGACGGCTGCCGCGACTTCCTCGTCGGTATACGTCAGCTCCCCGGGCGGGGCGTGCCCGCCGGGCCCCTCGCCGTCCAGGAACAGCTTGACCACGTTGCCGCGGTTCTTGCGGATGGTTCGCACGGCCTTGCGCACGGCCCAGGGCCCATCGGCCAGCATGCCGAGGCCTTCCATCTGGGGCTTGAAATAGTCCGGGTGAAGATCGGCATTGCTCGACGTCGCCCCCACGTCCCGGCTCGACGCCTCCAGGCGCGGCCCCGGTATTCTGCCCGCATCGATGGCATCGCGGAGAAAGACGTCGATTCGGTGCACGGATCCGAAGCTGATGGCCGACGTGAAGCCCGAGCCGAGCATCAGACGGGCATTTGCCACGGCGTGGATCATGGCGTCCTCCACCGGAGACTTGTCCAGCTCGGTGGGGCCGTTGTTGGAGTAGGAAAGGTGAGAATGGGACTCCGTCATGCCGGGCATGACGAACTGCCCGTGGAGGTCGACGCGGGGCACGTCGTCGGCCACGGCGGGCAGATCGCAGCCCGGGCCGGCGTAGCGGATGGTGCGGCCCTCGATCCAGACGGCTCCGTCGGCGAAGACCTCGTCGCTCACTCCGGGAAAGAGTCGCGCGTTGGTCAGCAGCAGCTGGTTGGGTTGGCTCTTGCTCATGTCTGCCTCCGATTGCCGCGGTGGTTCCGCCAGACCGTGGGAAAAGCTTAAACCACGATGCCGGGCCTTGGTAGCGGCTCAGATCCAGAGCGTTACAATGGACCCCGTCAGCAGTCCTTGGGGGAGGGTTCATGACACCCGAATTGGTGAAGACGGAATTGCGGCCGGACGGCATCGCCGTGGTGACCATCGATAATCCGCCGGTCAATGCTCACAGCGGTCAGGTGCTCACCGAGATGGCGTGGACGTTCGATGCCATCAGCGACCAGGACGAAGCACGGGTAGTTGTGCTCACGGGCGCGGGGAAGGTCTTCTGCGCGGGCGCGGACATCAAGTCCCGCTCCGGACGCGCACCTGAACCCGGCGATCACTGGCAGAGCAGCCGGGCGGCCCGGGAGGCTTACCACAGCGTGCGCGAATGCGTGAAGCCCGTGATCGGGGCGCTCAACGGGCCGGCCCTTGGCGGCGGCCTGGCCTTTGCCGCTTCCTGCGACATGCTGATCGCTGCCGAGACCGCCTGTCTTGGCCTGCCCGAGATCGACGTGGGCCTGCTCGGTGGCGGGCGTCATGCCCAGCGGCTGTTCGGCCACTCCCGGCTGCGGCGTATGATGCTCACCGGATATCGGGTATACGGTCCGGAGCTCTACCGGCTCGGCATCGTGGAGGCCTGCGTGGCCCCGGATGCGCTCATGGACGAGGCGCTCGCCCTCGCGGCCGAGGTCGCGGCCAAGAGCCCCATCGCCATCCGGCTTGCCAAGCACGCGCTCAACACCATCGAGGAGCTGAGCCTTCGCGACGGTTACCGCTTCGAGCAGACCATGACCGGACAGCTGGCTAAGACCGAGGATTCGAAGGAAGCCATGCGGGCATTCGTGGAGAAACGCAAACCTCAGTTCAAAGGCCGCTGAAGGCTCGGCTCGTCTGATACAGGGAGAATGAAATGAAGATAGGGGCGGTCTTTCCGCATCTGGAGATCGGCAGCGATCCGGCGGTCCTTCGCGACTGGGCCCAGACCGCCGAGGATCTCGGCTACAGCCACCTTCTGGCCTACGATCACGTGCTGGGCGCGGTGCACGCTGGGCGTGAGCCCGCGCTGTGGGGGCCTTACACGGAAGAGTCGGCTTTCCATGAGCCGTTCGTGCTCTTCGGATATTTTGCGGCAGTGACCCGCCGGGTCGAGCTGGTCACCGGGGTCATCATCCTGCCCCAGCGGCAGACGGCGCTGGTGGCCAAGCAGGCGGCGGAGATCGACATCCTCTCCGGCGGGCGGCTCAGGCTCGGCGTGGGCACCGGCTGGAACTACGTGGAGTACGACAGCCTCGGGGAGAACTTCGCCAATCGGGGCAAGCGTCAGGAAGAGCAGATCGAGGTGCTGCGAAGCCTCTGGGCGGAGCCGGTGATCGATTACTCGGGCAACTATCATCGCATCGAGCGCGCGGGCCTGAAGCCGCTGCCCGGCCGCCGGATACCCATCTGGCTGGGCGGGTTCTCGGACGTCGCCTACCGCCGCGCCGCACGGATGGGTGACGGGTTCATCTTCGGCGGCAGCATCAAGGATGGGCTTGCCGGCCTCGGGAAGATCCGGGGCTTCCTCGCCGAGGCGGGCAGGGAGCAGGCCGGCTTCGGCATCGAGGCGATGGTCAATTACGGCGCGGGGCCCGACCGCTGGCGCGCGGACCTGGAGGCCTGGGAGGCAGCCGGGGCGGACTACGTCTCCATGCGTGGCATGGATGCCGGACTCGAGACGCCGCAGGATCACATCGATGCGCTCAGACGTTACTGGGAAGCCGTATCGTGAGTTGCCGGAGGGGCGATTGCGTCATGACCGAGCCCTTTGGACAGGCTAGAATGAGCGGTTGCTGTCTGGGAAAAGGGATGCAATGAGCGATCTGGAAGCTTTCCGCCTCGAGACCCGTGAGTGGCTCGAGGCCAATTGCCCGCCGGGTGTCCGCAACCGGCCCGGAGAGGTGGTCTGGGGCGGGCGCCGCTGCCAGTTTCCGAACGAGGATGCAAAAATCTGGCTCGAGCGCATGGTCGAGAAGGGCTGGACCGTGCCCACCTGGCCCAAGCCTTATGGCGGGGCCGGCCTGAACGACGAGGAGGCGAAAGTTCTGCGCCAGGAGATGGCGCGCATCGAAGCCAACGCGCCGCTGTTCTCGTTCGGCATCGCCATGCTCGCCCCGGCGCTGATGGAGTTCGCCTCTGAAGAGCAGCAGCTCGAGCACCTGCCGCCCATCGCCCGCGGCGATTTCCGCTGGTGTCAGGGCTACAGCGAGCCGGGGGCCGGTTCCGACCTCGCGTCGCTTCGCTGCAGGGCCGTGCGGGACGGCGACCACTACGTGGTGAACGGCTCCAAGATCTGGACCTCGGACGCGGACGTTTCCGACTGGATTTTCTGCCTGGTGCGCACCGATCCCGACGTGCCCAAGCACGAGGGGATCAGCTTCCTCCTGATCGACATGGAAACACCCGGTGTCTCCGTCACCCCCATCGAGCTGATCAGCGGCGCCTCGCCCTTCTGTCAGACCTTTTTCGACGACGTGCGGGTCCCCGCGGCCAACCTCATCGGCGAGGAGAACAAGGGCTGGACCATCGCCAAGCGGCTGCTTCAGCACGAGCGCGCCATGCTTGGCGAGACCGCCACGCGCCGGGGCGGCGCCAACCGTAAAGGACTGGTGGAGGTGGCGCGGGACGCCCTGCGTGCGCCGGATGGCCCGCTGCCCGACGCTGCCGTGCGCGAGGAGATTGCTCAGTTCGACATGGACCGCATGTGCTACGGCGCGACGTTTCAGCGCAGCGCCGACGCGGCCAGAGCCGGCCGCGGTCCCGGGCCGGAGACCTCGATGTTCAAGCTCTATCTTTCCGAGCTGAACCAGCGCGGGGCCGACCTGCGTCAGCGCATCGTCGGCGCCGATGGGCTCGGCTGGGCCGGCGAGGGGTTCGATGCGGACGAGCTGCAGATCACCCGTGAGTGGCTCTACGGGCGTGCGGCCACCATCCTGGGCGGGACCTCGGAGATTCAGATGAACATCATCGCCAAGCGCGTGCTTGGCCTGCCGGATTAGCCGCCGTGGTTCTGGTACTCAGCGAAGAGCAGGAACTGCTGCGGGACAGCGCCAGGGATTTCGCCGGCAACGCCATCGAGGTCGACTGGTTGCGGAAAGTGCGGGAACAGGGCGCCGCCGGTTTCGATCGGGACGTCTGGCGGCAGATGGCCGAGCTCGGCTGGACGGCGATCCCGTTTGCCGAAGAGGTCGGCGGGCTCGGCCTCGGCTACGCGGAGGCCGGCGTGGTGCTCGAGGAGCTCGGCAAGGCGCTGGCGGTGACGCCCTACCTGTCCAGCGTGGTGCTAGGCGGCGGCGCCGTAGACCTCGGCGGCAGTGCCGAGCAGAAGGCCGAGATCCTTCCCGGCGTCTGCGATGGCACGACGCTGCTGACGCTCGCCTACCAGGAGACCGCCCGTCACGATCCCTACGCCATCGAGACGAGCGCCGTGAAAACCGATGGCCAGTGGGTGCTCAACGGCCGCAAGCAGCTGGTTCTGGACGGCGGCAGCGCGGACCGGATCGTGGTCGCGGCAAGGTCGAGCGGGGCGCCCGGCGATCGGTCGGGGCTGACCCTGTTCCTGGTCGACGCGGGCGCCGCCGGGCTCGACGTGAAGCCGGGCCTGCTGCTCGACAGCCGCAGCGCGGCTCACGTGGCCCTGAACGACGTGACCGTGGGCGAGGATGCCGTGATCGGCGAGGTCGACGGTGGTGCCGAGATTCTCGACCGGGTCTTCGAGCGCGCGGCGGTGGCGCTCTCGGCCGAGATGCTCGGAGGCATCCAGGAAGCCTTCGACCGGACCGTCGAGTATCTCAAGGAACGCGAGCAGTTCGGCGCGAAGATCGGTTCCTTTCAGGGCTTGAAGCACCGCGCGGCCCGCTGGTTCTGTGAGGTGGAGCTGACCCGCTCCATCGTCATGCAGGCGCTGCGCGCCATCGATGACGGCGCTGAAAACCTCGCCGAGATCGTGAGCACCTGCAAGGCGAGGGCTTCGGATGCCTTCCGGCTTTCGGGCCAGGAAGGGATACAGATGCACGGCGGCATGGGCGTGACGGACGAGGCGGACATCGGCTTCTTCTTGAAGCGCGCCCGGGTCTCGGAGCTGCTGCTCGGGGACTCGGCCTTCCATCGCAACCAATTTGCTGAGTTAAAGGGCTATTAGCCCGACTGGAGGTGACATGACCCAGGTTTCCATCAACGACAACGTGCTGGAGCTGTCGGCGGAAGGGCCGCGGCTCAAAGGCATGCGCTGCAAGACCTGCGGCAACCACGTTTTTCCGTTTCAGAAGGGCTGCCCGAAGTGCGCGGGCACCGACGTGGAGCCCGTGGATCTAGACACCCGCGGCACGCTGTGGGCCTGGACGATCCAGGGTTTTCCGCCCAAGGCCCCTCCCTATCTGGGTGAAGCCGATCCGGAAAAGTTCAAACCCTATGGCGTGGGCTACGTCGAGATTCCCGGGCAGACCAAGGTCGAGGCCCGGTTGACCGAGTCGGACCCGACGAAGCTCAAGGAGGGCATGGAGATGGAGCTGACGGTGGAGCCCATCAGCAAAGACGAAGACGGTAACGACATCGTCACCTACGCATTCAAACCGGTCGAGTAAGGAGAGAAACCATGAGCGACGTAGCAATTGTTGGCATAGGCATGCACCCATTCGGCCGGCACGAGGGCGTGACCGGGATGGAGCAGGGTGCGTCAGCGGTCCGCGAAGCTTGCAGGGATGCGGGCGTTGAATGGAAGGACATTCAGTTCGCCTTCGGCGGCAGCTCGGCGGCCGGCGCGCCGGACACGATGGTCTCGCAGCTCGGTCTCACGGGTTTGCAGTTCATCAACGTCCAGAACGGCTGCGCGACTGGCGGGTCGGCGCTCTTCTCCGCCTACAACACCATCATGTCCGGGGCTTACGATCTCGGGATCGCCATCGGCTTCGACAAGCACGAGCGCGGGGCGTTTCGGATTCAGAGCGGCTCCGGCAAGGGGCGTGACTGGTACGGCGGCAGCGGCATGGCGCTGACGACCCAGTTCTTCGGCATGAAGATCAACCACTACATGCAGCAGTACGGCATCTCGCAGAGCACGCTCGCCAAGGTCGCTTCCAAGGCCTTCAAGAACGGCTCCATGAACCCCATGGCCTGGCGGCGCCAGGCGCTGTCCGAGGAGGAGGTGCTGCAGTCCCAGATGCTCTCCTACCCGCTGACCCAGTACATGTTCTGCTCCCCGGGCGAGGGTGGCGTGGCATTGATACTCGCTCGTGCGGATCAGGCTCACAAGTACACGAAGACGCCCGTCTACCTGAAGGCGGCCGTGGTGCGCTCGCGGCGTTTCGGCAGCTTCGAGGTGCTGGCGCCGTCCCTTGCGCTCGAGCACAACGCCGGGCCGACCATCGATGCGTCCAAAGCCGCCTTCGAGATCGCCGGCATCGGTCCGGAAGACGTGGACCTGGCCCAGCTGCAGGACACGGAGTCCGGCGCCGAGGTCATGCACATGGCGGAAAACGGCTTCTGCGAGCATGGCGAGCAGGAGCACATCATTCAGAACGGCGAAACGGAGATCGGCGGGCGGTTCCCGGTGAACACCGACGGCGGCTGCCTGGCCAACGGCGAGCCGGTGGGGGCCTCGGGTCTGCGCCAGGTTTACGAGAACGTTCTTCAGCTGCGCGGCGGTGCAGGCGAGCGGCAGGTGCCCGGCAATCCCAAGGTCGCCTATACCCACGTGTACGGCGCGCCCGGCATCAGCGGGGTGAACATCCTCACGACGTAGTCGAAAGATGACTGTCCTCAACGCGCACGACGCGCTCTTAAGCGCCCGCGCCACGGGCCATCCGGGGCAGCACCGTCTGCCCTGGAAACCGTGGGAGGGCGCTGATGAGTGACACGAACCGGCAGTTCCTGCTGGCCGCCCGTCCCGTGGGCATGGTCAAGGAGTCGGATCTGCAGCTCCACGAGGCACCCGTTCCGGAGCCCGGCGAGGGGGAGGTGCTGGTGAGGGTGGAGTACATCTCTCTGGACCCCTCCATGCGCGGGCAGATGGAGAACCGCGCCGACTACGTCGCCCCGCTCGCTCTCGGTGACGTCATGCGGGCCCGGGGGGTTGGCCGGGTGGTGCGGTCCAACGATCCGGAGTTCCCGGTGGGCGCTGTGGTGAGCGGCACGTTCGGGATGCAGGAGTACGCCATCGGCAGTGACAGGGTGGACCGTTTCCGCCGCTGGGACGACGCTGTGGACCCCAAGGTGGTGCTGGGGACCCTCGGTGGCACAGGGCTCACGGCCTACTTCGGCCTGCTTGACGTGGGCGAGCCGAAGTCTGGAGACATGGTGGTCGTCAGCGGCGCGGCCGGCGCCACCGGCAGCGTGGCGGGCCAGATCGCGAAGATCAAAGGCTGCACCGTCATCGGCATGGCGGGCACGGACGAGAAATGCCGATGGCTCACCGACGAGCTCGGCTTCGACGGCGCCATCAACTACAAGACTCAGGACGTGGCCGCAGAGCTCGACCGGCTGTGCCCGGACGGCATCGACGTCTACTTCGACAACGTGGGCGGCGAGATCCTCGACATCTGCCTGGACCGGATCGCGCTCAACGCCCGGGTCGTGCTCTGCGGCGGTATCTCCCGCTACAACGTGGAAGGAGAGCTGCCGGGGCCGAAGAACTACTTCAACCTGATCTTCCGGCGGGCGCGCATGCAGGGCTTTCTGGCCCCGGATTACGCCCCGCGCTTCGACGAGGCCTACGCCGAGCTGCAGGGCTGGCTTGCCGAAGGCAAGATCAGGCAGCGCGAGACTGTCATCGAAGGCTTTGAAAATCTGCCGAAAGCGCTGGTGCTGCTTTTCGAAGGTGCCAACACCGGCAAGATGATGGTGAAGGTCTAGCGCCGCTCAGCCGTCGCCGGTCGTTCCTCCCGGCCCCGGCACCCGGGCGTCGACGTTTCAGTGCAGTGATCCTCCCGCGGAGCGCACCGTCTCGACGTGCTGCTCGATCTGGGCGAGCACGTCTTCGAGGGGGGCGGTGGTCAGCCTCAGAATCATCCGCTCCACTCCCAGCTCGGCGAACGCATCGAACGTGGCGGCATCCAGGTTCATGCCCGAGACCGTAATGGCGGGGGTGGGGCGCCCGGCTGCGTCCGCCATGCGTTCCAGCTCGCCGGCCATCTCCACGAACTCGTCCATGGGCGTCACGCGGCCCTTCATCTGCTCGGGTGCCACGGGCGTGACCACGGGCAGCCAGCCTTCGCCGTAGGCGATCACCCGCTTTAAGACGTTGGGCCCTGCCCCGGCAACGATGACGGGCGGGTGGGGTTGCTGCACGGGTTTCGGCCACTGCCAGGTGGGCTCGATGTTCACGAGACGCCCGTGGTACTCGGCGACCTCGTTGGTCCACAGGGCTTTCATGGCCTCCACCCGCTCCCGCATCAGGCGGAAGCGCGTGTTTGGATCCGTGCCGTGGTTGCGCATCTCCGGCTCGTTCCATCCCGCGCCGATGCCGAACAGCATGCGCCCGCCGGAGAGCTGGTCGATGCTGGCCACGAGCTTCGCGCAGTTGATGGGATCCCGCTGAGTCACCAGGCAGATGGCCGTGCCGAGATTGATGCGCTCGGTGACCGTCGCCGCGGCGGCCAGGGCGACGAAGGGATCCAGCATGCTGGAGTACTCGCGGGGCACGGTATCCGACATCGGAAAGTCCGTGTCCACAGGGATGTTGGAGTGCTCGGACACCCAGAACGACTCGAACCCGTTTGCCTCCGCGGCCTTTGCGACTTCGGTGGGGCTCGCGCTGTAGTCCGTGGTGAACATGCTCAGGCCGAATTTCATGGCGTTGGTCTCCTTGTCGGAAGCGTGCCCGCCGAACGGTCAGAGGGTTGCTGCCAGGGCGTAGGCCTGCCGCGTGGCAAACCAGATCCTCCGCGGCGCGTAGGCGTCGCCGAGAACGTGCAGCTCGTCGACCTTGCCTTTGAGCGAGTGGTACAGCCCGCTGTCCGCAACGCCGCCGCAGGCGAGCACCACGGAGTCGAAGTCGGTGATCTCCGAGCCGGCGCCGGAGTAGACGTTGGCGGTCTCGATCCGGCCCTGCTCGATGCTGGTGACCCGCTCCATCACCCTCACCCTGGCGCCGGATGCGGTGATCTTGGCCAGGGGCGCGCCGATGGAGTACTTGCCGATGAGCGGCGCGATGCTCGGCGTCTGGTAGATGAGCTGCACCTCGTGGCCCCGATCGGCCAGGAAGCTGGCAACCGTGAGGGGCTGCAGATGGTCCTCCATGGCGATGACGGCCACCCGCTTGCCCGGCTTGGCCTCTCCCGACATCACGTCGCGGCCCTCCAGGACGAAGGGCAGGTGGGCGCCCGAGGCTTCATGGCCGCGGGGCGTGGCGCCGGTGGCGATGGCCACCACGTCGAAGCCTGCCTCGGCGATGGATTCGGCGGTGGCCTCCCGGCCGGTCTCCACGGTGACGCCCAGCCGGGCAAGGCGGCGCTCCTGAAATTCGATGAAGTCTCCGAAGGCCCGGTTCTCGGGCACCTGGGCGGCAAGGCGCATCTGCCCGCCAAGGGCGTCGTCGCGCTCCCACAGGGTGACGGTGTGACCGCGCTCGGCGGCAGCGGCTGCCAGCTCCATGCCGGCCGGCCCCCCGCCCACCACCAGCAGGTTCTTAGGCGGGCTCGCCGGCGCCGGCGGCGGCTTGTGCTCGTAGCCCGTGCGGGGGTTGACCGTGCAGCCGAATGGCAGGCCCTCTACCACGCCCGCGTGCAGGCAGTCGTTGCAGCCGATGCAGGGACGAATCTCGTCCAGACGCCCGGCCTTCGACTTGGAGACGATCTCGCCGTCGGCGAACATGGCGCGGGCCATGCCTACCACGTCGGCGTGGCCGGCGGCCAGAACGGCCTCCCCGGCTTCGGGCGTGGTGACCCTGCCCGCGTAGACCACGGGCACGCCCACGGCGGCCTTGAAGCGGCCGGCCATCTCGCTCCAGTTGGCAAGGCCGTAGTGGTGCGGCTGGATGTAGCTGGGCGCGCCCCAGTTGTTGCCGATCACCCCGTGGAAGTAGTCCACGTGCCCGGTGGCGTCGAGGCCTTTGGCGATCTCGAGCCCTTCGTCGAGGTCGTAGCCGCCTTCGAAGAACTCGTCCATGTTCAGGCGCACGCCCACGGTGATGGAGTTGCCCACCTCGGCCCGGATGGCCTCCAGGATCTCCTTGATGAAGCGCAGACGTCCATTCAGATCGCCGCCGTACTCGTCCTCCCGATGATTGGTGGCCGGGGAAAGAAACAGCTCCAGCAGGTCCTCGTGGTTGGCGTGCAGCTCCAGGCCGTCCAGGCCGGCATCCGCAATCTGCCGGGCCGAGTAGGCGTACTCCTCCACCAGCCAGCGGATCTCGTCCTTGTCCAGCACGTGGGGCACGGAGTTGTTGGTGTAGTTGGCGAGCCTGGCCGACGGTCCGTGAGGCATGCCGCCCTGCAGGACGAGCTGGCTGGTGGCACAGGCGCCGCCCTCGTGAATGACGTCCGCGTAGCGGCCGGCGCGCTCCTTGAAGTGGGGCATGCGGAAGACGCCGCGGGTGATGGCGCCGAGGCCCGTGGGCAGAAACCCGGGAACCATCAGCGTGTTGTCCACGAAACCCGTGATCCCGTCGATCCAGGCGACCCCGTCGCGGGCCCGTCGGGCCCAGTAGGCCAGGTTCTGCTCGGCGGCTTCCTCGCTGCCCCAGAGGTCGCCGATGAACCCGCCGTGCGGTGGCATCATGATGCGGTTGCGCAGGTTCATGGTGCCGATCTGAATCGGCTGAAACAGGTGTGTGAGCTCGCTCATGGTCTCCCCTTCGACCGTATCCCCCAGCGGCTCGTTATTCACCAATTGCGGCTCGATTACAACCCCGGCGCGTGGCACGATGGATCGCGGAGGTAGCCTCATGTCCGAAGAGCCCGAAGACGTTCAGATCCATCTCGACAGCGTGGATCACGTGCTGAGCACGGCGCGCTCGGTGCGGCGCAAGCTCGACTTTTCCCGTCCGGTGGACCCGGAGGTGATCTTCGACTGCATCAACGTCTCCACCCAGGCGCCCACCGGCCTTGGCGGCGAAAGCTGGCGCTTCCTGGTGGTGACGGACTTGGGCCGGAAGCGGGAAATCGCCGGCCTTTACCGGGACGTGCTGGTGGGGCTTCAGCAGGAGCGGGGGCTCGTCATCAAGCCCACCCAGCAGGCCCTGGTGGATCGGCTGCACGAGATTCCGGCCATGATCTTCGTCTGCTCCATGGGCGCGCCGCCGGGGCCGGAAATACCTACCCAGGTGGCCTACTACGGCTCGGTGCTGCCCTCGGCGTGGTCGCTGATGCTGTCTCTTCGCGCCCGCAACCTGGGCGCCACCTGGACCACGCTGCTCTCCTCGCAGCAGGAAGCGCTCGGCCGCATCCTCGACGTTCCCGAAGACGTGGTCTTCACCGTCATGCTGCCGGTGGGCTACATGAAGGGGGCTCGCCTCAAGAAGGCCGACCGGATGGACGCCCGACGGGTTACCTTCTGGAATCGCTGGGGCAACGACGCGCCGCATTGAAGCGCTGTTGCTGGATCAGTAGAGCGGCTCCACGTCGAAGGCCACGCAGACGCGCTCCTGATCGCTCCGGAACGGAACGGTCCCGTGATAGAAGTAGGACGGGAACAGAAACATCTGGCCGTAGGCCGGCTGGTAGTGGCGCAGGGTCAGCTCGGACTGCACGTGCAGATCGGTCGTAGGGCGGCCGAACTCCAGCCAGCCTTCGGGCTTTCGGGCTGGGTCGGCAATCAGATCCGGCAGCTCGAGGTAGAACACGCCGCTCAGCCAGCCGTTGGGGTGAATGTGGGCGCGCTCGTGGCCGCGGTCGAACATCACGACGCCCCAGGTGGTCAGCTTCCAGGCTTTCGGCACCCAGCGCACGGCGGGATGCTGCGGATCGTCCGGCAGCTGGCCGATGTACCAGCGCACGGCCTCGTGAATCCGGATCTCCATGGCTCCCATGGGCCCCACCGGCTCGCGCAGCAGCTCGCCCGTGTGCTCGCCGTGCTCGGTCGACATCACGTTCCCCTGCAGGGTGGGGTGGGTTTTGATGTGGGCTGCCAGCGCGGCGTTGAAGTCAGCGATGCTCTCGAAGCCGTCTGACGGCTCGAATGCGTAGGTCTTCACGTAATCGTCGAAGTTCAGCAGATATCGTGCTTCCTCGTGGCGCCCGGCATCGTCCAGGGCGTGGGCTTTGTAGGCCAGGGCGTGAAACTCGCGGCCGATGGCGGCCATGCAGGCGTCGAACACGTCGATGGCCTGGTCCGGTTTGCCCTGGCGCAGATAGAGATCGCCGAGGTTGTAGTAGGGGTCCGGATAGTTAGGCTCGATCTCGATGGCGCGCTGATAGCAGGCCTCCGCCTCGCGCTGGTTTCGTGCCGCGTCCTGCACGGCGGCCAGGTTCATGTGGTACCCGGGGTTGGCGCCGTCGATGGCGATCGCGCGGGTCAGCATCTCGATGGCGTCAGGATACCGCGCCGCCTGGTGTTCGATCATGGCCAGGCTGCTCAGAGCGTCAGGGTGGTTGGGCTCGATGGCGAGCACGCGACGGTAGATGACGGCGGCCTCCCGCAGGCGTTCCTCGCGATGGAGGGCTACAGCCGCGGTCATGGCTTCGGGCAGATTGTGGGGCGTCACGTCGACGGGCGGCTTCGACCGCTTGCCAGCGGTCGTCTTCGCGCGAGCCTTCTGCTTGCGCACTTTTTCCCGGCGGGCCGCCTGCTGGCGCGTCCGGCGCTGATCGCGTTTGGGCATCTCGACACTGCAGCGGAATTGATCTGCGGGATGATAGATCCGTGGCGGGTGGTTGTC
>DATCZA010000033.1:0-34605 GCA_036526135.1 Pseudomonadales bacterium
TGCCGTTCGTTTCGAAAGTGACGGGCACTAACTTTGCCGAGGAGGCCATGCGCCGGATGCTTGGCGTCCGCCGGGCTACAAAGGTCGACGCTCTAGACCTCGACCACGTGGGCGTCAAGGTCCCGATGTTCTCCTTCTCCCGTCTTGCTGGCGCCGATCCGGTTCTCGGCGTCGAGATGGCCAGCACCGGTGAGGTTGGGTGCATCGGCGAGGACATCCACGAGGCGCTGCTGAAGGGACTCATCGCAACGGGGTTTCTACTACCAAAGCGCGGGGTGCTTCTCTCCCTAGGTCCCTGGGAAGACAAGTTCTGGTTTGCCGATGAAGCGAGGGCACTGAGCGAACAACTTGGTCTGCACCTCTACGCAACCGAAGGCACAGCCGACATGCTGCGAAGCATCGGTTTGCGCGTCCGCCCCGTCGGCAAAGACGAATCGGACAGACAGTCGATTCGTTGCCTGATGGAAAGCGGCGCAGTCGACCTGGTGATCAACGTGCCACGAGCCTATGATCAGATGGGTCGTCCCGACGGCTACCTCATCCGGCGGATGGCGATAGACAGCAGCACCCCCCTTCTGACCGACCAGAAGCTGGCTAGAGCCGTCATCGAGGCCATGCTCCAGAAATCGCCAGACGATCTGCACGTGACGGCTCTGGGCGAGACTATCCCCTCGCGCTGGAGCAACGGTTCCGCCTGACACCGCTTTGCGCGTAAACTCGCGTGGATGAGCAACGAACATCGCCCATCCCAGCAAGCAGATCCCAACCATAGCGCCACGGCGTTTGACGAAGCTGCCCCTGAAAGCCGCAGCACCTCGCGTCTCACCCTCATCTGGAACGTCTTCGTCTTCCAGCTGAAGCTCGCCTTCGACGGGATCCGAGACGTCCTGCTGGTGCCGGCCTCATTGATTGCCGCTGTAGCCGGGCTGCTGACGGGTGGCGACGAGCCCGATCGGCACTTCAAGCGCCTGCTCGAATTCGGTCGGCGAACGGAAACGTGGCTCAACCTGTTTGGTCATCGCCAGGACGGGGAAACGTCCGACGATCTTATCAAGCCGATTCAGGAGCGGGTTTTCGAAACCGCGCGAGACAACCCATGGCTCAACAAGAAGGGCGGTCAAATCAACCAGCAGCTCGACGGCGTGAACGCGCGATTGGCTCGCAGGTCGGAAAGCGACAGCCCCGATTGAGGCCCGTAGCCCCGCGCAATTGAGCGCGAGTCATCAGCCGTTGAGAACCTGCGACACCTCGCTGGTAGAAAGATAGCCGGCTTCGTAGAGCAAACGATTGGCCTGCCCGTAAATTCCGCCCATGCGATCCAGCACGAAGCGCCCGAAGAGATCGTGGACGATCTCCACGGAGCGGGCGTCGAACTTCAATGATCGGCACGAGACCACGAAGCAGTGGGAAATGTGATACGGGCTGATGGGCAGGTGGGCGGGAGCGAAGTCCTGCTCCTGCGCGAAGGACGTCCGCTCGGCAAGGGTCTTCAAGAGCACGTTGAAGTGGGACGTGCACTTTTCCGCCACGGCGTGAGCCAGGAGCGCAAACTCATCTTCGTTGCGAGACGGCGGATCCATGACGCTGAACCACGCCTCGACGTTCTTCTCCATGCGGTTGGCAAAGTTCTGCACGAGCTGTCCGCGCCGGTAGCGCATCTCCCTCATGAGCTCGAAGCAGCGCCTGTGCTCCCGTTCGGCGTCGTCACCGAAGGCGAGCTCGAAAAGCCCGTCCTCCATATTGAGATAGAAGCCGTCTATGAGGTGTAGAAGCTCGCCTGTGGCGTTGTGATGAACATTGGTGAATACGTTGCGGGGATCGTACTGCTGATCCATCGCGCCCTCCGGTTAGTGTCCCTGCAAGGAAGTCTATGCAGGCGGGATCGGGAAAACGTTGACCCACTCACCCGCCTTCATGTGATTTGGCTCGTAATTCCGCCTCAACGCAAGCGCAGCTGCGCGTTCACGTAGCCGGGCCGGCCATCGGCGTCCAGGGATATCCGCTGAACGCTGACAGCATTGGTCTCCTGCAGCCGGTGCAGCCACCTGATCACGGCGTTGAATTCCTGACCCTGCAGCACGACGCTCACGGCACCGTTTGACTCGGGCTGCAGGCGGCTCAGCACCAGACCTTCGGCCTGGGCCGCGGTGGTGACCGTCGGCAGCAGCGAGCGCTGGGCCCGATTGCCCTGCTGCCCCTTGGCGGCAGACCGTGCCCGCGACTCGTTCGCCTGCATCCACTCGAGCAGGGAATGGGCGTTCTGGTAGCGGTTGTCCTCCACCGCCCGCCAGTCGCTCAGCGGCTTCCAGACGCCGGCCCAGAGCACCGTGAGCACCACGGCAAAGACGAGCCAGCCTATGATCACGCGCTCGTTGGGCTCACGTCCCGCGTACCACTGTCCGACTGACGACCGGGCGAAGCCCTTGTTCACGTTCTCCAGCATTACGCTCCTCCTACTCTCAGGCGCACTCGCACCCCACCTTCCTGCTGCTCGGCGGACGTGATGCCCGCGTTCAGCCCACGATCCTTGATCGCCGTCTGAAGCGACTCCGCATCGTCGTAGCTCCTCACGATGAGGTCGGCGCCCAGCTCATCCCGTGCATCGTTGTAGTTGAGCCCGGTGACCGTCGCGCCCTGCCCCAATGCCGCTGACAGCTCAGCGAGATACTCGGTGAATCCGAGACCTTCTCCGCCGGCGCGCACGCCGAGCTTTGCCTGCATCTGCCGTCGCACATTGGTGATCCGCCGCTCCTGGGGGTAGATGTCCCTGTAAAGGGCCTCGCTTTCGGCCTGCAGCCGGTCGGCCTGGGCGCCGGCCCACAAACCTTCGACGATCATGGCGATGATGCCCACGCCGGCCCAGGCGGCCGCGAGCGCGGCCACGCCCTGCCAGCGCGCCCAAACGGGGTTGACGGGCCTTTTCGGGAGGTAAGCGCCCTGCAGCAGATTGACCCCGTCTCCGTCGGCCAGCCAGCGGTTCGCGAGGTAAGCAAGGGTTGAACCGGCTTCCGCGTCCTCATCATCGCCGGTCAGGACGGTGAGGCCTTCGAGCCGTTCGAGCTCGAAATCCAGTGCGGCCGGATCGCCGTTCACGAGCAGCAGCTTGTCTGCCGTCAGGCTTTCGAGCGCCATCATCAGATTCGAGCGGTCGACGGTGGCGGATTGATCGAGCGTCTTCAGCAATGCCCGCCGAGCCTCGAGGAGCACGCTCACCTGTCCCTCAGCCGCCGGCAGCAGCTCGGCTTCCGCGGTCATGTGCCCGGGAGAGAGGCCGATCTCCGAAAGGCAGACGAGCCAGTCCTCGAGCAGAGAACGGTCCACCAGACAGCAGCGGACGGGCTCGCCGCGCTGGATCTCACCGGCAGCCAGATGCATGGCCTCGATGTCCGTGGCGACGAACTCCTCCACCACGAAGGGCAGCGCCCGGCGGATCTGCCCCGCGCTCCGGCCAGGCACCTCACAGGAAACGCCGAGCACGTAATCGCCGGGGACGATGACGACGAGATTGTCCGCCGTCTGGAGCCAGTCTGTCTCCGGATCGACGAGCTCCGCGAGCCCGCGCAGATCGGTCTGACCGTTCGCTCGGATAGAGCCGTCGTCCTCGGTAATCAGCCACTCGGCCTCGAGGTGGTAGCCCTCGTCATCGCGCGTTGCCGGCGAGAGCGCTCGAATGAACAGCTTTGGCATTTACTTGGCTCCGGTCTTGGTGTTTGACTTCATACGTTTTCCTGGTCGGAAGCAGCGCTCCTCAACCTTCCTCCTCCTCGAAGCGGGATCTGAAGTCCCGGCCGAAATCACGGGCGATCAGCGTCATCGAGCCGTCGTTGGGATCGCGATGGACGATGGACGCAAGCTCGGCCCGGGTCTCTCCCACCTCCGCCCTCACCTGCACCTCGAAATACTCGCTCACCACGCTCAGGACGCCCGCGGAGCCGGCAAGCTCCGGAAACTCCTCGGTCACCTCGCCCACTTCCTCGTAGCTGCGTTCGGACATCACAAAGCTTTCCATCTGGGCCGGCGCGAGATCGGGGCTCAGCGCGGCAAGGGCATCTGCGCTTGCCGTGTTCACGTTGAGCCGCAGCTCGTCGGATGGCAGAAGGCAGGCGCTGCCTCGCAGGGCCTCGACAAAGTCCAATGACGCATCCTTGAGCAGCATCAGCTCCGAGATGTGTCCCGCCATGCGGTTGGCCGTCCGATAGGCCGTATCATCCAGCAGATAGCTCGCGTCCTCCGCGCCGAATCCGGAAACTTCCTCGTCCGCGTCGACCCAGTCCCGCCAGGTGTCCGCCATGGCGTCAGGTACCCCCGCGTTGCGCAACAGGGTCTTCAGGCGATTCAGATTGTCCTCGGTCTGGGCACCGGCGAGGCTGTTGAGGTTGAAGCAGCCGTTCAGGTCGCGGATCTGCACTTCCAGCAGCCCGTCCTCGATCTCGAAAGGCGCCAGCGGCTGAGCCCAGGCTTCCTGCAGGTTGTCCGATCCGGGACCGGTGTCGCTCCAGTCCTCGTAAAGGACCTGCCGTGCGAACGCTTCCGCGCCCAGGGCGTATGCCAGGGCCTGGTCGTGCATGAAGGTGTGCCGGACCTGGGCCACCGTGAGGCCGTGACGGCCCACCATCTGATAGCCCAGTGCAGAGAGCAGCGCCAGAATCAGCAGTATGCTGAGCAGCACGACGCCGCGGCTTCGCGACGGCGGATGGCTCACACGCTGGGGACGGTCCATAGCCTTTCCACGATGCCAAATGGGTTCAGGTCGATGCGCATCATGATCGCGCCCAGGCTCGAGCCGGACTCACTGTCCGAGCGGTCCAGCAGCGGCCAGAAACTGTGCTCGTTGCCGTCGAGGTCCACGGCAAAGAACTCGATCTGCTCCACGCCGCGCAGAAGCTGCTGCAGGTTGGGCTCCGTATCCGCCGCGCGGTCGAGCACCGGCCAGTAAGCGCGGTAAAGGTCGCCGTCCTGCATCATGTAGGTCACCCGCTGGAGCTCTGCGCGACGGCGGCCAAGGGGGTTCCGCCAGCCGGTTCGAGTGAATTCCATCAAACCGTCTGCGCCGATCATGAGCGGATCCATGGGGTCGCCCAGCTGATCGCGCACGCCGCGGCTGCTGACCTGCATCACGTCGCGCTGAATGATCTCCATGGCGCGCTGGATCTCGGCCAGGCGCTCGCCACGCTCGCTCAGAATCTGCTGGTTGCCGAGCACCCGACCGACGATCTGGCTGGCCACCACGCCCAGCACGGCGAAAACACTGAATACCACCAGCATTTCCAGGAGGGTGAAGCCATCCTGCCGCCGTGCCGTGAGTGGAGCTATCCAAGCCGACATCAGTAGCGCCCCAGGAAGGCCACGACGTGGTCCAGAGGTCCGACCTCCCCCGACTCCGTCGCCTCGAACACCGTGATCTCCACGCGACGCAGCCAGGGATGCGTGGTGTCGGCCACGTCGACTTCAAGACGCCACTCCCGATCCCCCATGAATACCCGTTCGCGATCAAGGCCGGTGGCCAGAACCTCGTCGGCGGCCAGCTGGGCCAGGCGCATGCGGTTCAGATGATTGTCCGCCACCCAATGGGCCATGGTGCGTCGCTCCATGCCGAACATCTGGCTGGAGACGTCGCCGACGCGAGTGGTGATGGTGAATCCCATCACGGCGAAGACCACCAGCGCCACGAGGACCTCGACCAGGGTGAATCCGCGCTGCCCCATCAAGCCTCTCCGATCTCGCTGGACCTGGAGGCGCGCGCGCGCGCGAGCCCGTCTGAGCTGACGACCCAGGGGTCACGAGCGTCGCCGAACTCGAGATAGACGGTGAACGGCGTGATCTCGCCGGAGGAGAACACCAGGATCTGCGGCAGCCTCTCTCCGTCCGCGAAGGGCAACTCCCCTACCCCCTCGGTTTCCAGCCGCAGGCTCACGTGCTCGGGAACGTCGATGACGTCGAACGGGCGCCGGGACTGATCTTCCCACTCGCCCTCTTCGGGCCGATACTCGGCGAACCGATACGCCTGCTCGTCCACGTAGATGCCCCATTCGCGATTGCGGGTCAGCGCCTGCTGACGGGCGAGCTCCACGCGGTAAGCCATTGTCTGGGCGAGCCCTTTGATCTCCTGCTGAGTGTCTGCGCCCGTGAAACCCAGTACGACCACACCGGTGAGGATCCCGACCAGGCTCACCACCACGAGCAGCTCCAGCAGGGTGAAGCCGCGCTGACGGACCGCCGGCCGGCTAAAGATCCTCGAAGAAGATGTCGGCATTGAGTCCCTCTCCGCCTTCCTGGCCGTCTGCGCCGTACGAGTAAAGCGCAAAGCCCTCCTCGGTGCGCTCGTAGACGTAGGGAGAGCCCCAGGGATCCGCGGGAAGCTTCTTGATGTAGCCCTCGGGGTTGTAGTTCTTGGGCTCCGGGAACCCCGTGGGCTTGGACTCCAGGGCTTCCAGGCCCTGGTCTGTGGACGGGTACTGGAAGTTGTCCAGCCGATAGATGTCAAGAGCGTTGGCCAGGGACCGGATGTCGCTCTGGGCCGCCGTGACGCGCGCCTGGTCGGGCCGGCCAAGCAGGTTCGGGACGATGACGGCGCCCAGGATGCCGATGATGACCACCACCACCAGCACCTCGATCAGCGTGAAACCCGCAATCCTTGCTTTCATCTTCACCGTCACACCAGCTGGTTCATGTTGAGTATGGGCAGCAGAATAGCCATCACGATGAACATGACAAGGCCCCCCATCACAACCAGCATCAGCGGTTCGAAAAGTCTCACAAGGGTTGTGACGATCCGCTCAACCTCAGTCTGCTGATAAATGGCCACCTTTTCGAGCATGCTGTCGAGCTCGCCGCTGGACTCGCCGCTGGCCACCATGTGCAGCAGCATGGGCGGGAAATGCCCCACACCCTCCAGCGCCGCCCTGAGGCTCGTTCCTTCGCTCACACGCTGGGTTGAGTCGGCAAGCCGCCGCTTGAGCCACGCATTGGAAACCACCTCGCTGGCGATGTTCATGGCCTCTACGAGCGGCACCCCGCTGCTGGTCAGGATGCTCAAGGTATTTGCGTAACGGGCCGCGTTGCTGCTCCTCGTGATGCGGCTCACGAGGGGCATGAAGAGCTTCTGCCGGTCCCAGGCCAGACGGATGGGCGGCTGGGCGAGCGCCCATCGAATCCCAGCAACCACCAGTCCCACCAAGGCGATGAGCGCCCACCAGTAATCCCGTGCCAGTTCTGAGGTAGCGATGAGGAAACGGGTGCTGGCCGGCAGCCCCTGCCCCATGTTCTCGAGCACGCTGACCATGTCTGGCACCACGTAGACCATCAGCGCGCCGACGATGCCGAAGGCCAGAAGGGTCAGCACCGCCGGATAGAGCATGGCCATTTCCACGTCCCGGCGGGCCTCGAACTGCCGCTCCGTGTAGTTGGCGAGGTTATCGAGCACCTTGTCGAGATGCCCCGACTGCTCGCCGGCGGCAACCGTGGAGCGGTACATCTCGGAAAAGCTGCTACGGTAGCTGGCGAGGCTCGAGGCCAGCGAGTGGCCTTCCAGCACTCTCGAGCGAATGCCCATGACCAGGGAGCGTATGTGCTGCTTTTCGGACTGCTGGGCCACCGCCTGCAGAGCCTCTTCGACCGGCAGCCCGGCCGCGATGAGGGTGGCGAGCTGACGGGTGAACAGCACGCGGTCCAGCGGTCCGATCCGACGCGGCAGCTTAAAGGAGAAACCCTCTCCCGGTTTCTTGACGGCGCGTTCCCCGGCGGCTTCCACGCCGAGGGGAACCAGACCCTGGTCGCGCAGCAGCTGACGGATCTGGCGGACGCTGTCCGCCTCCAGGACGCCCTTGCGTTGGCGCCCTCTGGGATCAAGCGCTGTGTACTCGAATGCCGCCATGTCGGGGCTATTCCTCCAGGGTGACCCTCAGGATTTCCTGCACCGAGGTCACGCCGGAGAGCACCTTCATCTTGCCGTCGTCACGGATGCCTGGCGTTCTCTGGCGCGCAAAGGCCGTGAGCTCCTGCTCGGAGACCTGATCGTGAATGAGCTGGCGCATGTCGTCGTCCACGGGGACCAGCTCGTAGATGCCCGTGCGGCCGCGATAGCCGGTGCCCTGGCACGCATCGCAGCCGCGCGCCTCGTAAACGAACGCGGAAGGCTGGTCGAGGAACTCGAGCTCCGAGGCCGTGGCGCTGCGGTGTTCCTTGCACTTCGGACAGAGCACGCGGACGAGCCGCTGCGCCAGCATCCCCACCAGGCTCGAGGACAGCAGGAAGGGCTCGACGCCCATGTCGATCAGGCGGGTAATGGCTCCCACGGCCGTGTTGGTGTGGAGGGTGGACATCACGAGGTGCCCCGTGAGGCTTGCCTGGACGGCGACCTCGGCGGTCTCGATGTCCCGGATCTCGCCAACCATCACCACGTCGGGGTCCTGACGCAGAATGGCGCGAAGGCCGCGGGCGAAGGTCATGTCCGCCTTGGTATTCACCTGGGTCTGGCCGATGCCGGGCAGGTTGTACTCGATGGGGTCCTCGACCGTCAGGATGTTGATGGTCTGGGTGCTCAGCTCGGCCAGGGAGGCGTAGAGCGTGGTGGTCTTACCCGACCCGGTGGGGCCGGTGACCAGGAAGATGCCGTGAGGCTTGTGAACGATGTCGCGCAGCAACTCGAGCCCTTCGTTCGACATGCCCAGATTTTCCAGCCTCAACCGTCCTGCCTGCTTGTCCAGAAGCCGAAGCACCACCCGTTCACCGTTGCTGGCCGGCATGGTGGAAACCCGCACGTCGACTTCCCGGCCGCCTATGCGCAGGGAGATCCGGCCGTCCTGAGGAACCCGCTTCTCGGCGATGTCCAGGCGGGCCATGACCTTGATCCGGGAGACCAGCAGAGGCGCCAGCTGGCGCTTGGGTTTGACCACTTCCCGCATCACCCCGTCGACCCGGAACCGGACGATGAGGTCCTTCTCGAACGTCTCGATGTGAACGTCGGAAGCGTTTTCGCGAATGGCCTCGGCCAGCAGCGCGTTGATGAGCCGGATGATGGGCGCATCGTCCTCCTGCTCGAGAAGGTCTTCGGTCTCCGGGACCGAGTCGGCAAGGCTTGCGAGATCCATCTCGTCGCCCATGTCCTCGACCATCTGGCGGGCGGCGGAGCCGTCCCGGGCGTAGGTCGCCGTGAGCAGTCTTTCGAACTCGTCCTGACCCACCATCTTCAGCTTCAGCTCGCGCCGCACCACGCGCTTGATCTCGGCCAAGGTGGTGAGGCTCGGCTGGACCTTGCAGGCTACCAGGGCCTGCTCCCGGGAGCCGGTTTCTCCCGTGATCAGAACGCCGAATCGGCGGGCAAAGGCGAAAGGCAGGGGCAACGGCGCGTCCTGCACCTGAGCTATGTCGGCGTCCGGCTCGTCATGTGCCAAGTCGCTCATCTGGCGGTACTCGTACTGGGGCAGCCCAATGATAGCAACCCAGGCACGCACCGCTAAACCCAAAGATTCCAACCCGTGTGGCGCTGCCCTTGCTTCCGTGACGGTCATCACAAAGCGTGAACGGCGGCTCGTTTTCCCGTGACGCCGCGGTAGGTGTAGACTTGCGCAAATTCAGCCGGGGGACGCCGTTGGACTTCGTTGGCAGCCATATACTGTCGGTGGACCAGTTCACTCGTGAGGACATCGAGCACGTTTTCCGGGTCGCGGACGACATGCAGCCTTATGCGGATCGGGAACGGGTCACCCGGGTCCTGCAGGGCGCCATTCTCTCCAACATGTTTTTCGAGCCGAGCACCCGGACCCGCATCTCGTTCGGCTCGGCGTTCAACATGCTTGGCGGCGAGGTACGCGAGACCACTGAGGTAGCCGCGTCGTCACTGACCAAGGGGGAATCCCTTTACGACACCGCCCGCGTCCTCTCCGGCTACAGCGACGTCATCGTGATGCGCCATCCCGAGGCCGGATCGGTGGCGGAGTTCGCCAAGGCCAGCCGGGTGCCCGTCATCAACGCCGGAGACGGTCCCAACGAGCATCCCAGCCAGGCGCTGCTGGATCTCTACACCATCCGCAAGGAAATGGAGAGCCGCGGCCGCGCCATCGACGATCTCCGGATCGCGCTGGTGGGTGACCTGCGCTACGGACGGGCCGTGCACTCCCTCTGCAAGCTGCTCGCGCTTTTCGAGCACGTCCACTACAAGCTGGTGTCCCCGCCCGAACTTTCCCTGCCGGCGGACATCGTGGCGTCGCTCAGAGCGGCCGGCCACGACGTGGAGGAGCACCACGAGCTGGAGACCGGCATCGATCACGTAGACATCCTCTACGTGACGCGCACCCAGGAAGAACGGTTTCCCGACCAGGAAGAAGCCGACCGCTACCGCGGGCTGTTCCGGGTCAACCAGGCCATCTACACGAAGAACTGCGAACCCAACACGGTGATCATGCATCCGCTGCCACGGGACTCCCGCGCCCAGGCTCAGGAGCTGGACGACGATCTGATAGAAAACCCCAATCTGGCAATTTTCCGCCAGACGGACAACGGGGTTCTGATCAGGATGGCCTTGTTTGCGCTGGTGCTGGATGTGGCCGGCCAGGTGCACAACCACGCTCAGCCGGTGACGTGGTATACGGCCAAGCGGTTCCGCTAGCCTTTGGGGATACGAGGCACGCTGGCGGTCCAGGCCTTCGGCACGGTCTTGTAGCCGCGGCACTCCGCTAGAAAGCGGGTCGCCTGGCGCCAGGCCTTCTCGGCGCCGAGCCGCTTGACCGAGAACTCCCGGACGTGAGAGCGACCGTTGGTCTGAACCTGCACCCGGAAGGCGGGTGAGGGCCTGCGCACCAGGTTGATGCCGCGCACGCCCGTGCTGTGCCTGCGATCGGTAGAGGCCTCCCGCACGCGCTTGGCCTTGGCCTTCTCCTGAGCCTCCTGCCAGGCCTGGTCCTGTGCTTTCGCCTCGCGACGCACGCCCCGCTGCTGGGTCTTGTTCAGCCCGATGAGGCTGAAGTAACGCTGCTCGAGCTTGCCGTCGATGCTGCGGGCAACCCGCAGAAGCTGGCCGTTGTTGAGTTCGTAAACCGCCAAAATACTAACTCCTCGCTAAGGAACCTCGCAAAGACAGGTTCCGTAGCCGTCAAATGTTTCTGTACGCGCGTCAGATCTGGGATTCCAGCTCCGGCAGCGCTTTGAAGAGATCGGCCACCAGGCCGTAGTCGGCCACCTGGAAAATCGGGGCGTCTTCGTCCTTGTTGATGGCCACGATCACCTTGCTGTCCTTCATGCCTGCAAGATGCTGGATGGCGCCGGAAATGCCCACGGCAATGTAGAGATCGGGTGCCACGATCTTGCCGGTCTGGCCCACCTGCATGTCGTTGGGGACGAAGCCGGCGTCCACTGCGGCTCGGGACGCGCCGATGGCAGCGCCGAGCTTGTCGGCTATACCTTCGAGCAGCACGAAGTTTTCCCCGCTCTGCATGCCGCGCCCGCCGGAGATGATGATGCTCGCCGCCGTCAGCTCAGGACGCTCCGATTTGGCCAGCTCTTCTCCAATAAAGCTGGACACCCCGGCATCGTGGGCGCTTGCCACGCTCTCGATGCTGGCCGAGCCGCCCTCGGCGGCCACGGGGTCGAAGGCAGTGCCGCGCACGGACAGCACCTTGATGGCGTCGTTGGACTTCACCGTCGCCACAGCGTTGCCGGCGTAGATCGGCCGCTCGAAGGTATCCGGCCCGACCACACCCTGGATGTCGGATATCTGCGCCACGTCGAGCACGGCTGCCACCCGGGGCAGAAAGTTCTTGCCGACCGTGGTATGGGCAGTGAGGATGTGGGAGTACCCGGCGCCAATTTCCGCCACCAGCGGCGCGACGTTCTCCGCAAGCTGATGCCCGTAGGCAGCATTGTCTGCCAGGAGCACCTTGTTGACCCCGGGAATCTTGGCGGCGGTTTCAGCCACCGCGCCGCAGCCTTCACCTGCGACCAGGATGTCGATGTCGCCGCCGATGGCCGTCGCGGCCGCCACCACCACCAGGGTGACCGGCTTGAGTTCCGCGTTGTCGTGGTCTGCAACTACCAATACGCTCATGAGATTACCTTTGCCTCGTTCTTCAGCTTGTCGACCAGCTCCTCGACGCTCCCCACCTTGATACCCGCCTGCCGTTCGGCCGGCGGTTTGACGGAAAGCGTCTCCACGGTGGGAGCAACATTCACCCCCAGCTCGTCCGGCGTGACGACGTCCAGAGGTTTCTTCTTGGCCTTCATGATGTTGGGGAGAGACGCGTAGCGCGGCTCGTTCAGCCGCAGGTCCGTGGTGACCACGCAGGGCAGCGTGACGGAGACCGTCTGCAGACCGCCATCCACCTCCCGCACGATCTGCGCTTTGCCATCGGCTACGGTGAGCTCCGAGGCGAACGTGCCCTGAGGCATCCCGGTCAGAGCGGCGAACATCTGGCCGGTCTGGGCGTTGTCACCATCGATGCTCTGCTTGCCGAAGATCACGATGTCGGCGTTTTCCCGCTCCTGCAGCGCCTTGAGCGCCTTGGCAATGCCAAGAGGCTGCGGCTCCTGATCCGTCTCGATGAGCACCGCACGATCGGCCCCGAGCGCCAGGCAGGTTCTGAGCTGCTCCTGACAAACGGTGCCACCGACCGCCACGGCGACCACCTCGGTAGCCGTTCCGGCTTCCTTGAGGCGGACGGCTTCTTCCACGGAAATCTCGCAGAATGGGTTCAACGACATCTTGACGTTGTTCAGGTCGACGCCAGTGTTGTCGGGCTTGACCCGGATCTTGACGTTGTAGTCGACCACGCGTTTTACCGGAACCAGTACCTTCATGAATTCCTCGAACGGCTAACAAGTTAAACAGAACAGCAGGTGCCGACGTTCCGACGGCTACCCGGAGGGGCGCGTATTCTCCCTTGGGTCCTCACCGAGGTCAAGACGAAGGGGGCCCGAGGATCGGCAGCGCAGAACCGGTGCGCGGGTGAAGGCCCTCCCCTATAATGTTTGAGCTAATATTTGAGCCCAGCAGCCCGCCCGGTCGGGGCCTTTGAAGCTGCGACGCAAACCCGCAAATCAAAGCAGTGGAGAGTCATCGTGGAAAGAGAGTCCATGGATTTCGACGTCGTCATCGTGGGCGGTGGTCCCTCCGGCCTGGCAGCTGCCTGCCGGCTGATGCAGCTGGCCGAATCATCGGGTCAGGAGCTGAGCGTCTGCCTGGTGGAGAAAGGCTCGGAGATCGGGGCGCACATTCTTTCCGGCGCCGTTTTCGAGCCCACCGCGTTGAACGAGTTGTTTCCCGACTGGGAGGAGCGTGGCGCGCCGCTGGACAACCCGGTGACCCTTGACGAGGTCTACTATCTCGTCAACGAGGAAAACCGCCTGAAGATGCCGGGCTTCGCCGTGCCCAAAGTCACCCACAATCACGGCAACCACGCGATCAGTCTGGGCAACCTCTGCCGCTGGCTCGGGGAGCAGGCCGAGAACATGGGCGTGAACGTCTTTCCCGGATTTGCCGCCGCCGAGATCCTCTATGGGGAAGACGGGGCCGTGGCCGGCGTCGCCACGGGCGACATGGGCGTCGGCGCGGACGGCGAACACAAGGCAACTTACGCGCCCGGATACGAGCTCAGGGGCAAGTACACCATCTTCGCCGAGGGCTGCCGCGGCCATCTCGGCAAGCAGCTGATGGCCAAGTTCGATCTGCAGCGGGATTCGGCCACCCAGCACTACGCCATCGGCTTCAAGGAACTATGGGACGTGACCCCCGAGAATCACGTGCCGGGCAAGGTGGTGCACACCATGGGCTGGCCTGGCAGGCACTTGAAAGGCATGTTCACCGGGTCCTACCTCTACCACCTGCCCAACCAGCAGGTGTCTCTCGGGCTGATCGTGGACCTGTCCTACAGCAATCCCCACGTGAGCCCGTTCGACGAGTTCCAGCGCTGGAAGCACCATCCGCTCATCGCCGAGACCCTCAGCGGGGGCAAGCGCGTCTCCTACGGTGCCCGGGCCATCGTCAAGGGCGGCCTGTCCGCGCTGCCCAAGCTGTCGGTGCCCGGCGCGCTGCTGGTGGGTGACGATGCCGGCTTTCTCAACATGACCAAGATCAAGGGCAGCCACACCGCCATGAAATCGGGCATGCTCTCGGCCGAAGCCGTCTTCGAGTCCCTTTCCGGCGGTTCCGCGGGCGGCGAGGACCTGTCCAGCTTCCAGGAGAAGTTCGACTCGTCCTGGCTGCACGAGGAGCTTTCAGCGGCGCGGAATTCCCAGCAGGCCATCCACAAGTTCGGCACCCTCGCCGGGGCCGCGTTCATCTGGGTGGACCAGACCCTGTTTCGCGGCAGGCTGCCGTTCACTCTGAAGGATCCCACGCCCGACCACGCCACGCTTAAGCCGGCCGCCCAAAGCAGGCGGATCGACTACCCCAAGCCCGACGGCGTGCTTTCCTTCGACAAGCTGTCCTCCGTCTTTCTTTCGAACACCAATCACGAGGAAGACCAGCCCTGCCACCTGGTGCTGGCCGACCCGGCCATTCCCATCAGCCAGAACCTGCCGGCCTACGACGAGCCGGCCCAGCGTTACTGCCCTGCCGGCGTCTACGAGGTGGTGGAGGAAAACGGCGGCGCCAGATTCCAGATCAACGCGCAGAACTGCGTGCACTGCAAGACGTGCGACATCAAGGACCCGGCCCAGAACATCAACTGGGTGGTTCCCGAAGGCACCGGCGGGCCCAACTACCCGAATATGTAGGGAACTCGCCGGCCTGTCCGGTCCTGGTCAGAAACGAAGGCCGGCTAGGAGACGCCGCCCAGGACGAACCGCTCGCCGCGGCTGTACAGACAGAGCTCGCCGGCTTCCTCCACGGCAAGCTCCACCAGCCGGTAGAAGACCGGCCGGGCAATGAGCGCTTCGAGCCCGTCACGCACCATCACGTAGGGCCTTGGCACGCCCCCGTGGTCCTCCACGCGCACGGGATGTGCGCTGTCGGCAACGACGGCATCGCCCGTATTGATGACGAAGACCAGGTCCTGCCCGCCGCTCTCCCCTCGAGCTTCGAAATCCACGGCCACGAACGGCGCGTCCTCGACCGTGATCAGGAGCTTTTCCGCCGGGGTCACCAGGCAATAGCCGTCGGAGTCCCGGCGCAGCACGGTGCTGAAAAGATCCACCATGTTCTTGCGCCGGATGGGCTCGCCTTCGTGATACCAGGTCCCGTCGGAGGCAATTCGGATGTCGATGTGGCCCACCCGGGCAGGATTCCAGCTCGCCACCGGCGGCAGCCGGCGGTCCCGCTGCGCCGAGACGATGGCTTCGAAGATGCTGCTGGTGTCCGTCATGTCGGAAAGAACGGCTTGCTTTGATGGGGCGCCGACCGGCAGATCGGTCTTACCCGCTCACCCGCCGATGAATTTCATCACGGTGACCTCACCGGTGAAGCCGAGGTCCTGCTTGTCGGCCAATGCCTCCACGAGCACGCCCTGCAGCTGCGCGATGGCCTGATGACGGGGCAGCGCCAGCAGGGGCTTCACGTCGTGCCGGGCGGTGTTGGAGAGGCACCCGTAGATGAAGCCGTTGGACGACAGCCGCAGGCGGGTACAGGAGCTGCAGAACGGCTCGGTCTCGTTGGCGATGATCCCGAAGAAACCCCGATCGGGTATCTCGTAGCGCACGGCCGTGGAGTCGTAAGGGGCGTCGGTTCGGGTGAACTCGTAGCGCTTGCCAATGGTCTCGAGTATCTCCTCCATCCCCACGAAATCGCGCAGGTACTGGTTGCCCTGACGAAGATGACCCATGTTCATGAGCTCGATGTAGCGCAGCTCGAACCCACGCTCCAGACAGAACTCCAGCATCGGCACCAACTGATCGAGATTGGCCGTGCGCATTGGGACCATGTTGATCTTGACCTTGAGCCCACCCTCGGCAAGCGCTCCGATGCCGCCGAGCACGGTCTCGAGGTCGCCGCCCCGGGCAATGTCCCGAAACCGGAGAGGGTCGAGCGTGTCGAGGCTGACGTTGATCCGCTTGAGGCCCGATTCGAGCAGCAGGTCGATCTTGCGAGGCACGAGCTGGCCGTTGGTGGTGATCGAGACGTCGTTCAGCGGCAGAGCCATGAGCCGGGGCAGCACCTCGTCGAACTTGGGCGAGAGCAGCGGTTCTCCACCGGTGATGCGCAGCTGCTCGATGCCGGCCGCATCGACCACGAGCTCCACGGCGTACGCGAGCTCCTCGCCGTCCAGCTCGTGCTGGGCCGACTGCAGGCGTTTTCCGTCCGGAACGCAGTAGCTGCAGGCGTAGTTGCATGCGGCGGTGAGGCTGACCCTCAAATTGCGGAAGCGACGCCCCAGCGCGTCTACGATCATCTGCTGGCCCCGCGGACCCCGTGGATTGGGGCGGAGTATGACACGGCGCCATGCTCAGGCAAATGTGCTAGCGGGCGCGCGTAAATGAGAACCAGTTCCGGAAATCTGAGCAGCCGATTGGTTTACTTGTTCCCGGCTGCTGCCATGTCTCCCCCCCCAACGACCAGGGCAGCGGCTGTGGAACGGCCTTGCCGTTCCAGTATGTGTGACCTACGGACCTTTATGGTGCGTACCCGGCGTCCTCCCCAGGCGCCGGGTTTTTTTTGCCTTCAACGATCGTCCGGCTTCTGGGGGAATACGCAGCGCATGACGTTCTCCGTCGGCAGGCTGGTTTGCGCGCGGGTGCCGTCCAGGCGTTTGACCTTCAGCTCAGAGCCTTCCCAGTCGTTGTCCTCGACGATGAGGTAACAATGGCCCTCGTAATTGAAAGTCCGGCCGTTGAGATGCGTATTCGCCATCGTCGATCCCCTTGGTTACTGCTGCGCCCATGATGGCAAAGCAGTTCCGGCCAGTTGTGTGAGGTTTAATCCGACATTGTAAACGTGTGCAGCCGTTCGCTGAAACGATTGACGAGCCCCTTAGCCCAGAAAATGCGATTGGAGCCCTTGAAGAGTACCCGGTCGCCGGATCTGAGGTCCTCGAGGATCTCATCGATGAGCCCTTCACCGCCGGCGTCGGGGAGCCACGAGCCACGCTGACCCTCGGGCAGCGCATCGAAGAGCTCGCGCATGGCCTCTCCCACGCAGTAGACGCGATCAATTCCGCTGCAGGCTTCAGCGAGCCCCCGGTGATGGGCCGGCCCCTCGGCACCCAACTCGAGCATGTCGCCAAGCACGGCGACCTTACGACCGGGTACGGCGGCAAGCGTACGCAGAGCCGCCTTCATGCTCTCGGGGTTGGCGTTGTAGCTGTCGTCGACCACCGTCACGCCGTTGATGAGCGTTTCGTTGCCACGGCCCTTCGGCACCAGGTCGTCACCCAGCTGCAGGCCATCGCGCACCGGGCGATCCAGAACTTTCAGAGTGGCCAGCACGGCGGCAAGGGACGCCGCGCGATGCTCGCCACCGCCGGGCACGTGAGCGGTGAAGGGCTCGCCTCCGATCAGGTAGTCGGCCGTCTGTCCGCGCACCTCGAGCAGCTGCACGTCAGACCCGTCCTTTCGACCGAATCGCACAAGGGAAAGAGCTTCAGGAAGGTCGTGGACTGACACGGTATCTTCGACCACCAAATGACCTTTTGGCTCTAACCCCTTATAAATACTAAGCTTTTCAACTCTCAACTCATCCAGGTCCCGGAAATTTTCCGCGTGGGCCGGGTGAACGTTGAGCACGACGGCAACGTGGGGCCGCACCAGAGCAGAAAGCGGCGCGATCTCTCCGGGATGGTTCGTCCCGATCTCGAACACGGCCGCGCTGGCATTCGCGGGAGCCAACGCAAGGGACAGCGGCACGCCCAGGTGATTGTTGAGACTGCCCTCGGTGGAGAATGCTCCCAGAGCGGCCGCCAGCATGCCCTTGGTAGTGGTCTTGCCGCTGCTGCCGGTGATGGCGACCACGGGGCATCTCAGGCGCGCTCGTCCAGCCGCACCCAGAGCCCACAAGCCGTCCAGCGTGTCCGCCACCTGCAGTTGCGGCACATCGCGCGCTGCGCCGTCATGGGCCAGGACGCCCACCGCGCCGGCGGCGACGGCCGCATCGATGAAGTCGTGGCCATCACGCTGCGAGCGGCTGCTGGGATTGAATCGAGGTCCGGGATCCCCGGTGAGCGCGATGAAAAGATCCCCCGGACCCGCCTTGCGCGAATCGATCACGATGCCCGACACGCCGGGACCTTCGCAAACCTCCAGGCTCAGGGCCCTGCACAGCTCCGGCCAGGTCCAAAGCGGGGGCGATGCGTCCACGCCCACCTCAGATCTGCTCCGCCCGTTCCCGCAGCACGAATTTCTGGACCTTGCCCGTGGACGTCTTGGGCAGCTCGCCAAACACCACGTGCTTGGGGGCCTTGAACCGCGCCATGTTCTCCCGGCAGAAATCGATGATCTCCTCGGCGCTTGCTGCCACATCGGGCTTGAGCTCCACGAACGCGCACGGCGTCTCGCCCCACCTGGCGTCACTTTTTGCCACCACCGCCGCCTCGCGCACCTTCGGGTGGCGGTAAAGCGTGTCCTCAATCTCGATGCTGGAGATGTTCTCGCCCCCGGAGATGATGATGTCCTTCGAGCGGTCTTTGATCTGGATGTAGCCGTCCGGGTGCCAGACGGCCAGGTCACCGGAGTGAAACCACCCTCCCTCGAAGGATTGAGCGGTGGCATCGGGGTTCTTCAGGTAACCCTTCATGACGTTGTTGCCCCGCATCATCACCTCGCCCAGGGTCGCGCCGTCCATAGGCACCGGCACCAGGGTTTCCGGATCTGCCACCATCAGCCCTTCCAGCATGTGCCCGCGCACGCCCTGCCGGGCTTTCAGGGCCGCCCGCTCGGATGGGGACAGGTCGTCCCAGCGCTCGCCCTGCCAGGCACAAAGGGTGACGGGCCCGTAGGTCTCGGTGAGGCCGTACACGTGGGTCACCGACATGCCCATGGCCTCCATGCCTTCGATTACCGCGGCCGGAGGCGCCGCCCCGGCGGTCATGACATTGACCTGGTGCGTGACCTTCGCTTTGAGCCCGTCATCGGCGCTCAACAACGTGTTCAGCACCACCGGCGCGCCGCAGAAGTGCGAGACCCCGTAGCGGGCAATGGCGTCGAATATCTCATCCGCGCGTACCTGTCTCACGCAGACCGAGGTGCCGGCATTGACCGCCAGGGTCCAGGGGAAACACCAGCCGTTGCAATGAAACATCGGCAGCGTCCACAGATAGGTCGGATGGTCCCCCATGTTCCACGTGAGCAAATTGGAAACGGCGTTCAGGTATGCGCCGCGGTGGTGATACACCACCCCTTTGGGATTGCCCGTGGTGCCGGATGTGTAGTTGAGGGCGATGGCCGCCCACTCGTCACCAGGCAGCGCCCAGGTCGCCTCAGACGAACCCTCGGCCACGAGCTCGTTCCACGTCGCTGCACCAATGAGCCGGCCGTCCTCGAGGCTCGAGTCTTCAATGCCCACCACCAGGGGCACGGTCGCCATGCCCTCCAGCGCGTGGGAAGCCAGCTCGCCGAACGCCTCGTCCACCAGCAGCACGGCGGCCTGGCCGTGCTCGAGGATGAAGCGCACCGTCGGCGCATCGAGCCTGACGTTGATGGCATTGAGCACCGCGCCCGCCATGGGAACCGCGAAGTGCGCCTCCAGCATCTCGGGAATGTTGCCCGCCAGGATCGCGACCGTATCGCCGGAGCCCACGCCACGCCGTCTCAGGGCGTCTGACACCCGCACGCAGCGCTCGTAGTGCTCGGACCAGGTGTAACGCCGCTCGCCGTAGATGACGGCCGTCCGGTGGGGATAGATATCGCGTGCCCGTGCCAGGAACGTCAGCGGGGTGAGCGCCGCAAAGTTGGCCGCATTCGCATCCAGATCGTTTTCGTAGAGATTGGCCATGTGCGTGGGCGCCGGCGGGAAATTCTCACTTCAGCACAGGGCACCGCCTAGCTCAAGCACGTCCAGCATGAGATGCTTGAAAGATCTAAGCAATCCGGAGCCACCCCATGAGCGAACCGGGCCTGATGTCCCGCATCGGCAGCTGGTTGACCCGCGCGCGCAACTTCACTGCCAACCTGATATTCGTGCTCCTCGTCGTTCTCTTGGTGACGGTGATCCTCACCTCCGGAGAGCGCATCCGCGTACCGGAAGGGGCCGCCCTGGTGCTCAATCCCACCGGCATCGTCGTGGACAAGGAGACGCTGGGCGATGCGATTGCCGAGCTGCTCGCACCCGAATCGACGCGCCGGGAAACGGAGCTCGCCGGCCTGCTGACCGCCCTGGAAACAAGCGCCGGGGACGACCGGATCAAAACCCTGGTGCTGGATCTCACCGAGCTCGACTTCGTCTCCACGGCCCACGCCGCGACCCTGGGTGAGGCGATCAGGACGTTCAGCGACGCTGGCAAGGAAGTGATCGCCTACGCGCACTACTTCACCCAGCCCCAGTACCTGGTCGCCAGCTACGCCGATGCGGTTTACATGCATCCCGATGGTCAGATACTCCCAATTGGCTATGAAGTAAACCGGCTGTTTTTCAGTGAGATGCTGAACAAACTTGATATAAACGTTCATATATTCCGCGTTGGAAAGTATAAAGAGTTCGTGGAGCCGTATACCCGCAGCGACATGTCCGACGAAGCCCGCGAAGCCAACCAGAAACTGGTGGACGGTTTGTGGCGCCACTACTCGGAAACGGTGACCGCCAACCGGGAGATCGAGGCTCAGAGCTTCGAGAGCTACGCTGAGCAATACAGCCCCCTGCTGAAGGCGGCTGCCGGTGACATGGGACGACTGGCGCTGGAGTTCCATCTCGTCGATGAGCTCCTCACTCCGGATCAGACCCGTGCCCGTATCGCGGCCACCGTCGGCTATGCCCGCGAAGGCGAGTTCAACGGCATCGGGTATCGGGACTATCTGACGGCCCGGGACAGCGACCCCGCCAGATCCGGCGGGGCCAACGTAGGCGTGATCACGACCCAGGGCCCCATCGTGATGGGGTCGGACGGCCGCGGCGTCATCGCCGCCGACAGCACCGTGGACCTGATTCGTCGGGCCAGGATGGACGACAGCGTGTCTGCGCTGGTTGTCCGCGTGAACTCGCCCGGCGGATCGGCCTTCGCCTCAGAGCTCATCCGCCAGGAGCTCGAGCTTACCCAGCTTGCCGGCAAGCCGGTGGTGGTCTCCATGAGCAGCGTGGCGGCGTCCGGCGGCTACTGGATCGCCTCCACTGCCAACCGCATCTTCGCTCACCCCACCACCATTACCGGATCCATCGGCATATTCGCCGTGATCCCAACCTTCGAGGAAAGCCTGGCGCGCATCGGCGTGACGTCGGACGGCGTGGGCAGCTCGGCTCTGTCGGGCTCGCTCGACCTATCGAGCGGCATCGCAGAACCCATGGCCGCCGTGCTCCAGGCGAGCGTGGAGCGCGGATACGAGCAGTTTCTCAATCTGGTGGCCAGAGGCAGAGACATGACGCCGGAGGCGGTGGATGAAATTGCCCAGGGACGGGTATGGATCGGCACCACGGCGCTGGAGCTCGGCCTGATCGACGAGCTGGGCGGCGTCGGTGAAGCCGTCGAGGCCGCGGCCGGTCTCGCCGGGCTGGAAGCCTACGGGGTAAAGCAGATCGAGGAGCCGCTGAGCGCACGAGCTATGCTGCTCAAGCAATTGGGTGAAAGCGTCGAGATCGACCTGTTTCCGGAGCCGCCCCAGGTGTTCGCCCTGCTCGAGCGAGGCGCTTCGCTGATTCGACTACTCGACGATCCGTCCCACCGCTACGCGCTTTGCGAGGCCTGCACCGTTTCCTGGTAGCCGACGATCAGCCCAGCAGCCGGAGCCGGGTCCGGGTACCGCCGCGGACGGGACTCGTCTTCGAGCGCCGGCGCCGGCGCATGCGGTCGTGCAGCTCGCGCCGTTTGATGCCCAGGTAGTCCTCGCGACTCAGATTCGGGTTGCGGTTCCGCGCCTTTTCCTCTTTGCGGTACTTGCAGAAGTCGAGGAACGAGTCGATCTCGTGCTTCAGCTCGCTGACCACCAGCTCGATCATGATCGCGTCGTCGATGTAGCCGAGCACGGGCACGTTGTCCGGAATCAGATCGTGGGGGTCGGCGAAGTACGCCAGCGCCGCCACCACCTTCTTGCGTTCCTGGGCCGCCAGATCCCACTCCACGTCGCGAAGCATGTCGACCAGGGACTGCACCTTATTGACACGCTCCACCACGAACGACGGGACCGAGCCGTCCCGAACCTCGGCGATCATCTCCTCGGCCTTGCTCGCAATGTCTGCCTCGCTCACGCTCTGGGCGGTCTCCCGGGCCTGCTTGATGATGGACCGGAAGAATTTCAGGTCCTTGTCTTCGAGCTCGAAAGTTACTTTCAGTGGCATGGGCGCCTCGCCGGTGTCTGGTGGTTGGTTAGATGCAGCGCGACTATACCGAATTTAACGCGTGATGATTACCGCTGGGATACCCGGCGCCAGTAGTCGTCGGTCAACGACTTGACCTCCCGGCGCATCAGCACGAGACCGATGAGGTTGGGGATCGTCATCAGGGCGAGCGTCACCGCTGATATCAGCCAGACCAGAGACGTATCGACCACCGTGGCGGCGAAGAACCCCGCCACGTAGACCATGCGGTATACGCTCACCCACTGAACACCGAACAGGTAGGTCACGGCACGGTCACCGTAATAAGACCAGGCGAGCGCGGTGGAGAACGCGAACATAACCAGGCCCACCGTGACCGCGTACTGCCCATACTCGCCCAGGAAACTGCGTTTGAAGGCTTCTGCGGTCAGCGGCACGGAGTGCAGGAGCGATCGGCCTCTGATGTCGACATCGGGAGTCACCAGGCTTCCGTCGACGACCTCGAGGACGCCGCTGAAAGGCCTGCCGGCGCTCTGAAAACGCACGTCTTCCGCGATGGAGCGATTGTGGAGCACGGTGAACGCGACACTCGACGCGACCCCGTCGCTCACCAGCACGGACCCGGAGAACGCCGTCACCGGGTCATTCGCCGGCGGCACGATGTCCAGATGATCGAACAACGCCTTGACGTGGGCAGGGTTGCCCTCCTTGTAGGTGCCGGCCGAGGCGTGCGCGATGGGCGCGGACCCCTGCCCCGCCTCGTTCGAGAACAAACCGCGGTTGACGCCCCGGTTGAAGGCGTAGGCAAACGTGGCGCCCAGGAAGCCGCCCGTCGCCGCCGAACCGGTGAAGGCGTTGGAGAACACCGCTGCGAAGGAGGGAACGATCTGATCCGCGTTGCTTGCGGCCACCGAAAGCGCCCCCAGCGCGTAGAGCACCCCCATGACGGGCACGATGCTGGCAGCCACCACGGCGATTCGCCGGATACCGCCGATGATGACGAGCCCGAGCAGGGCGGCAAGCACTGCCCCGGCAACCCAGGTGGGAATGCCGAACGACGCCTCCAGGCCCGAGGCCATGTTGTTGCTCTGGGGCAGGTTGCCCGACCCGAACGAGCTCACCACCGTGGCCGCGGCGAAAAACACGGCCAGCCAGCGCATGTTGAGGCCCCGCTCCATGTAGTACATGGGCCCGCCGGCCATCCGTCCTTGCGCGTCCTTCACCCGGTAGCGGTGGGAGATGGTCACCTCGACGAACTTCGTGGTCATGCCCAGAAAGGCCGTGGCCCACATCCAGAAAAGCGCCGCCGGCCCGCCTAGGTAGATGGCGAAAGAATCGAATCTGGGGAAAACCGAGATAGAGGGTGAAGAAAAGCCCGACGCCGAGCAGAAGAAAGGGAAAGTACACGGCGCTGCCGAGCCAGCCGTCCAGGAAGCCGATGAGATCCTCGAACATGGGGCCGCCCGTTTCTATGGCTTCTGCTTCTGCTTCCGACCCCCGAACAGCGCCTCACGCATGACGCCGTGCAGCGCGTTCTGCTCGATGACCCCGCCCAACGCTTCGGCGTTCAGACCCAGGGCGTAGGCGGCCACGTCCTCACCGCTGTGGGTCTCCACATCCAGCGGGACCCCGGCGGGCTGCTGAAAACCCGGATCGGTTGTATCGACCTCGGTCAGATCCCGGATCGGCTCGGCGTGGCTTGGGCCGTTGGCGTAGCCGAGCGTGGTGTAAGGGCGTCCCTGGGCATCCAGGCCGGGCGTTCCCCCTAGCGTCTCTACCTTGCCGAGTATGGGGTTACCGCGCTTCGGATACCCGCTGATGGTCAGCGTGTGGCTGTGGTCGGCGGTCACCAGGATGAGCGTATCCGCCGGGTCCGTCATGGCCATGGCAGTGGCCACCGCGTCGGACAGCGCCAGCGTGTCCACGAGCGCCCGGTAGGCGTTGGTGAAGTGATGGGCATGGTCGATGCGGCCGCCCTCGATCATCAGAAAGTAGCCGGGGCCGCGGCCCTGCAGACGCTCGATGGCGAACCGCGTGAGCTCGGCAAGTGACGGTTCGCCGCCGGCATCCCGGGCCCGGTCGGCCTCGAACTGCATGTGGGAAGGCTCGAACAGTCCCAGCACCTGCTCGTTGGCGGCGGGATCCAGCGCGTCCAGCTGCTCGGCATTCCAGACGAAGCGGCGGTTCGGCGCGCCGGCCGACCACCGCTCCACCAGGTTGGTCTGATCGGCCCGCATTCCCCGGGTGTCGGGATACTCGGGATCCGGCGCCTCGGCCGGGCGGAAGGCGGCCCGACCGCCGCCCAGGATGACGTCGATGCCGTCGCCCGGCTCGAATTCCACCAGCTGCGCCGCGATGTCCCTGCAGCCGGCCGCGGAAGCCGGGGCGGGCAGCATGCTGTCGGCTTCCCAGTTCCGGTTGGGCACGTGGGCATAGGTGGCCGCCGGCGTCGCGTGGGTGATCCTGGCCGTGGAGACGATGCCCGTCGCGTAGCCGCGCAGCTCGGCCTCTTCCAATAGGGTCTGACGTTTGCCGGCCAGAGATCCCGGGCAATCGTCGTTGTCGACCTCCGGCCCCACGGCGATGTGCCCGACGCGGGTTTTCTCCCCCGTCATGATGGCCGACATGGTGCCCGCGCTGTCGGGGACCTGCCCGTCCGTGTTGTAGGTCTTCACCAGCGCCACGTGAGGAAAGTGCTCGAAAGCCAGCGCGTGCTCCTCGCCGGCGAGGCCCTGACGTTGCCCTTCGAATATGCGGGCGGCGGTGACGGTGCTGACCCCCATACCGTCGCCGAGGAAGAGAATGACGTTCCGGCTGGCCGGTTCCTGCTCCGGCATGGTCGCGCAGGCCGCCAGCGCCGTGAGGGATGTGGCAGCGAGCCATCTCGGCCATCGCGTCCGGAAACTTGTCATCCTCTTCATGCCGTCCGCTCCCCTTGCTGCACCCGCGGCTACCTTGCGGGCTCGCGCATGGTGACGAACTCCTCCGCCGCCGTGGGGTGAATGCCGATGGTCTGGTCGAAGTGCGCCTTGGTCGCACCCGCCGTGATGGCGACGCCGATGCCCTGGACGATCTCGCCAGCTTCCGGACCGACCATGTGCGCACCGACGACGCGGTCACTCGCACCGTCGACCAGAAGCTTCATGAACGTGCGCTCCTGCCGGCCGGTCAGCGTGTGCTTCATGGGCCGGAACTCCGACTCGAACACGGCAAGGTCCGGGTAGCGCTCCCGGGCTTCGGTCTCCGTCGGCCCCACCGTGCCGATGTTCGGCTGGCAGAACACGGCGGTGGGAATGTTCTCGTAATTCACGCGGCTGGCCGGCCGGTCGGTAAACAGGTTGGCAGACACGCACATCCCCTCGGCGATGGCTACCGGCGTCAGCTGCACGTTGTCGATCACGTCGCCAAGCGCATAGATGCCGGGCGCCGTCGTCCGGTAGAACTCGTCCACCACGATGCCGCCACGCTCGTTGAGCGCAACATCTACCGTTTCCAGGCCCAGATCGCCCGTCTTCGGGGTCCTGCCGGTGGCGTAGAGCACCAGATCCGCGTCGAGAGATCCACCCTCCACCAGGTGCACGCGCCGCCGGCCGTCCACCGCTTCGATGCGGGCCACGTTGGTGTTGAACCTCAGACCAATGTCCTTCTGGGTGAGCTCGTTGGCGACGAACTGACGCACCCCGTCGTCGAAGCCCCGCAGGAACAGATCGCGCCGGTAGAGCAGCTCGACGTTCGCCCCGAGGCCTTTGAATATTCCGGCAAACTCCACCGCGATGTAGCCGCCGCCGACCACCACCACGCGTTTGGGAAACGACTCCAGATAGAACGCTTCGTTGGAGGTGATGGCCAGCTCCCGGCCGGGGACGTCGGGCACCGCGGGCCAGCTGCCTGTGGCGATCAGAATGTGCTCGGCCGTGAACGTCTGCCCGTCCATGGCCACCGTGTTCGGCCCTGCGATTCGCGCATGGCCCCATTTGGTTTCCACGCCCGCCTTCTCGAGCAGGCTCGCGTAAACGCCGTTGAGCCGCTCGATCTCCCGCGTCTTGTTGTCGCGCAGCCTCGGCCAGTCGAATCCCGTGGGCGAAACGTCCCAGCCGTACGCCGCGGCGTCCTCGAAATCCTCGTGAAAGTGGGAGCCGTAGACGAAGAGCTTCTTGGGCACGCAGCCCACGTTGACGCACGTGCCGCCCAGGTAGGTGCTCTCGGCTACGGCCACCCGGGCGCCGTATCCGGCCGACATCCGCGCGGCTCTGACGCCGCCGGATCCCGCGCCGATCACGAACAGGTCGTAGTCGTAGCTCATCGTCTCGATTCTCCCCGGGGAAACGGACCCGCAGATGCGGGATGTGACGGAGCGTAATTGATGAGCACCGAATTGCAATGCTTCTTCCGGCCCACATACACTCCGCTTTCCTCTCGTCACCGGTACGGCCATGAACGGCGCGCAGAGCTTGTTGAAGACGTTCGTGAACGCAGGCGTGGAAGTCTGCTTCACCAATCCGGGAACCTCGGAGATGCACTTCGTTGCCGCGCTGGACACGGAGGACGGCATGCGCTGCGTGCTCGGGCTGTTCGAGGGAGTGGTCACCGGAGCGGCGGACGGGTACGCCCGCATGGCCGGCAAGCCGGCATGCACGCTGCTGCACCTGGGCCCGGGCCTGGCCAACGGCCTCGCCAATCTGCACAACGCCCGCCGGGCGAACTCTCCAATCGTCAACGTGGTGGGTGAGCACGCAACCTACCACCGGCATCTGGACGCGCCGCTGACCTCCGACATCGAAGGCTTCGCGAGCCCGGTTTCCGGCTGGACGCGCGTCTCGGAGTCAGCCGCATCGGTAGCCGCCGATGGCGCCGAGGCGCTGCGGGCTTCGCTGCAGCCGCCGGGGCAGATCGCCACCCTCATCCTGCCCGCCGACACGGCCTGGAACGAACCTGCGGCCGAGGCCGATCCTCTTCCTTCGGCAGACCCCGGACCATTCGATGCCCTCGCCGTGGAAGCGGCCGCCCGGGCGTTGCGCTCCGGCGAGCCCTGCGCGCTGCTCTTGAACGGCGTGGGCGTGAGCGAGGCGGGACAGATCCTGGCCAGCCGCATCGCCGAGCACTGCGGCGCGCGGCTGCTGGGAGATACCTTCATCGCGCGGATCCCCGGGGGCGCCGGCCGGGTCACCATTCCGCGTCTTCCCTACTTTGCCGAGCAGGCCGAAGAAGCTCTGGCCGGCGTCCGCCACCTGATCATGGTGGACACGAAACCACCGGTGAGCTTTTTCGCCTACCCGGGTCGCGCCAGCGAGCTCACTCCCAATGGGGCGGAGGCCATCGTGCTCACCCAGGCGGGAGAAGACACCATCGGCGCGCTGGAGGCCCTGGTCGATGCCGTGGGGGCGACCGGCCAGCAGCCCGTGCTTGCCGATCTGCAACGGCCCGATCTCCCCGACGGCCCGCTGAACCCCGAGACCATCGCCCGGGCTCTTGCCGCCCTGCTACCCGAGCAGGCCATCCTCGTCAACGAGGCGGCCACCTCCGGGTTCGGGCTCCCGGCGTTTCTGCCTCGCACGGCCCCCTACGACATGCTCGACCTGACCGGCGGCGCCATCGGCATGGGGCTGCCCGCCGCTACCGGTGCCGCCATCGCCTGCCCCGACCGGCGGGTCGTGGCGCTGCAGGCAGACGGCAGCGCCATGTACACAGTGCAGGCTCTGTGGACCATGGCACGGGAGGGGCTGGATGTGACGGTGGTTCTGTTCTCAAACCGCAAGTACGCCATCCTGCAGGTGGAGTTCATGCGCGTGGGCGCCCACAATCCCGGGCCGAAAGCCATGGACATGCTGGATCTCACCCGACCGGACCTCGACTGGGTGAGCATTGCCCGGGGGATGGGGGTAGACGCCGTTCGCGCTGACGATGCGGCGTCGTTCAACCAGGCGCTCGGGCGCAGCTTTGCGACCCCGGGCCCGTTTCTCATCGAAGCCGTCATTTAGAATGAAATCATGAAGATCACCATGTTCGGGACCGGCTACGTGGGCCTGGTCACCGGTACCTGCTTTGCCGAGATGGGCAACGAGGTCCTCTGCGTGGACGTGAACGCGGAGAAGATCGAAGCCCTCAACGCTGGACAGATTCCCATCTACGAGCCCGGGCTCGAGCAGATGGTCAAGTCCAACGCCTCCGGTGGCCGTCTGAAGTTCAGCACAGACGTCGAGGAAGGCGTGCACCACGGCCGGGTTCTCTTCATCGCCGTTGGGACGCCTTCGGACGAGGACGGCTCGGCGGACTTGAGCTACGTGATCGGCGTGGCGAAGACCATCGGGCAGCACATGGCCGAGCCCAAGGTGGTGGTCGACAAATCCACCGTGCCCGTGGGCACGGCGGATCAGGTTCGCGCCGCCATCGGGGAAACCCTTGCGGCCCGGGGTGCGGAGATCGACTTCGACGTGGTCTCCAATCCCGAGTTCCTCAAGGAAGGCGCGGCCATCAACGACTTCATGAAGCCGGACCGCATCGTGATCGGCGCCACCAATCCCGAGACGATTGCGACCATGGAGGCGCTGTACGCTCCCTTCAACCGCAACCACGACAAGATCGTCCACATGGACGTGCGCTCGGCGGAGCTCACCAAGTACGCGGCGAACGTGATGCTGGCCACGCGCATCAGCCTCATGAACGAGATCGCCAACCTGGCCGACCTGCTCGGTGCCGACATCGAAGCGGTGCGCCGCGGCATCGGCACGGATCCGCGCATCGGCTACCACTTCATCTACGCGGGCAGCGGCTATGGCGGCTCCTGCTTTCCAAAGGACGTGAAGGCGCTGATCCACACGGCCAGCGAGGCGGGCTACGACGCGGCCATCGTCCGCGGCGTGGAAGCAGTGAACGAGCGCCAGAAGAGCGTGCTGGTGGGCAAGCTGCGCAGGCATTTCGACGACGACCTCGAAGGACGCACGTTCGCCCTGTGGGGCCTCGCCTTCAAGCCCAACACTGACGACATGCGTGAGGCGCCGAGCTGCACCATCATGGAGCAGCTGTTTGCAGCCGGTGCCAGGGTGAGGGCCTACGACCCCGCCGCCATGCCGGAAGCCGCGCATCTTTACGACGGGCAGGATGGCCTCACCCTGTGCGAAGCGCGGGACGGCACCCTGGAAGGCGCGGACGCCCTGGTCGTGGTCACGGAGTGGAACGAGTTCCGCAGCCCCGACTTCCTGGACGTCAAGGCAAGGCTCAAGCAGCCCGTGATCTTCGATGGCCGCAACCTCTACGACCCGGACTATCTCGCCCAGCTGGGCTTCGACTACTACGCCATCGGACGGGGCAAGCCGAGCCAGACCTGACGCTTCGAACCTCTTGATACTGTATATCCATACAGGTAATCTGGCCGACCCCTGTATGAAAAGACCGTATCGAGCGCGAGCATGGCCGAGCCGTCCGGAAAAGCCTCCCGACTTCTTGAACACCCCGCACTCTGGCGTGCCGGGCAGCTGAACCAGGCAACCGAGGCGCTCAGCACGGGTTTTCCCGAGCTCGATGCTCATCTGCCCGGCCGGGGCTGGCCGAGAGCGGGCCTGAGCGAGTTTCTCCTGGACACCACGGGCGCCGGCGAGCTGAAGCTGCTCGCACCTCTGCTCAAGGACTTAAGCCGCAGCGAGGCGCGCTGGATTGCCTGGGTAAACCCGCCGTTCATCCCTTACGCCCCGGCCCTCACCGCGCTGGGCATCGACGTGGACAGGGTGCTGCTCATCCATCCGCGGGACCACAAGGACGCTCTGTGGGCCTTCGAGCGGGCGGCGCGATCGGGCGGGTGCAGCGTGGTGCTGGGCTGGCTCGACGAGAAGCAGCTAAAGGTCAAAGACACCCGGAGGCTGCAGCTCGCCGCCCGGCAGGGGCGTGCGTTCTCCTGCCTGTTCCGCCCGGTGAGCGCCGCGGCGGAGAGCTCCATGGCCGAGCTGAGGCTGAAGATGAAGGCTCTCGGATCCGGAAAGCTGGAAGTGTCGATCACCAAACGGCGCGGAGGCTGGCCGGTCACGGGGCTGAACCTGACCGTGGCCGAACCCCGCCGGCCCGCAGAGATCCGCGAGCAGCTGTCGCTCTGGCGCAGCCTGCAGCATCCGCAGGACGCCGGTAACGAGGCGGAGCTGCCCGTTCTCGGCAACCCGGCGCCGGCGGGTGCAACCCACGCGCCCTCTTCCCCCGGCCGCCTCGTCCACTGATGCTCTGGCTCGGCCTGCACCTCCCCAACCTGGGGCTCGAAATCTTCGAAGCAGCAGCGCCCGGCACGCCCCAGGTGCTGGTGGAGGACAACCGGGTCATCCTGCAGAACCCGGCCGCGGTCGCCGCCGGCATCACCCCAGGCAGCACCCTGGCCACCGCTCACAGCATCGAGCCGCGGCTGCGGCACTGCAATCGGGACGAGATTCGGGAACGGGAGCGGCTGGAGCTCCTGGCCGGAGCGCTCTACGGTTTCTCCTCTCACGTCTCCACCCAGCCGCCGAGCTCCCTGGTGCTGGAGGCAGGCGGCAGCCTGGAGCTGTTCGGCGATCTGGCCAAACTGGAGCAGGCAGTCCGCGAGACCTGCGAAGCTCTCGGTCACGTCACGATCATGCGAACGGCCCTGACCCCCTCGGCGGCCATGACCTTAGCCCGTGCCCGACAGGACGATCTGAAACACGTCCCCCTGGAGCTCACGGAGCTGGCCACGTCGATGGTGGAGCGCTTCGCCAACATGGGCATGCACGCCCTGGGAGCGCTGATCGCCCTGCCGGAGGACGAGCTCGCCCATCGCTTCGGCCCGGAGCTCGTGAACTATCTCAAGCGGCTGACCGGCCGGCTGCCGGATCCCCGGGAGGCCGTGACGCCCGCAGAGGCGTTCTCTAGCCGGCTGCACCTGCTGGAGGCGGTGACGGGCAAGGACGCCCTGCTCTTCCCCATGCAGCGGCTGCTCGGCGAGCTGCAGATCTGGCTGGTGAGCCGGCAGCTGGGTGCCGAGCAGATCGTCTGGACGCTCGACGATCACGGATCGAAGGACACGGCCGAGCTGACAATCCGCTTTGCCAGGGCCCAGCAGCGGCGAGAGGCCTTTCTCGACATCACCCGGCTGAAGCTCGAAAGCGCGGAATTGCCCGGCGACGTGCTGGGCATCGGCCTGCGTGCCGAGCGCCTGGTGCCCTGGCAGGCCGGCAGCCGGACACTTTTTCAATCCCAGCCCGGGCAGGCCCCCGCGGACGCTGCCGGGCTCGTCGACCAGCTTTGCGCCCGGCTGGGCAACCGGGCCTGCCACGGCATCCGGCCGGTGGATCAGCACGCGCCCGAGCAGGCCTGGCGTCGTTCACGGCCTGCCATGAACGGGCGCGGGGGCAGGCGCAGATGCAGCGGCAAGCATGGCAACGGCAGGGCGACGGACGGGGAAGAAGCGCTCCTGCCCGCGCCCGACGAGCGGCCGATCTGGCTGCTCAGCCGGCCGCGCCCGATCAACAGGAGCGAGCTGAAACTGCTCAAGGGCCCCGAGCGTATCCGCACTGCCTGGTGGCAGCGCGGCATCAGCCGGGATTACTACGTCGCCCGGGACCGCCGGGGCGCTGAATGCTGGGCCTTCGTCGACGCGGGGAACAACTGGTACCTGCATGGCTACTTCGCCTGACAAGCCGTACGACGGTGGCTTCGCGGAGCTGCACTGCATCAGCAACTACAGCTTTCTGCGCGGAGCCTCCCATCCGGAGGAGCTCGTCAAACGGGCCACCGAGCTCGGCTACCGCGCGCTTGCGCTGACCGACGAGTGCACCTATGCGGGACTCGTCAAGGCTCACGTAGCGGCGCGCGAGCTCGGCATCAAGCTCATCGTGGGCGCGGAGTTCCGCCTCGAGGAAGGCATTCACCTCATCCTGCTGGCGCCGGACCGCAGCGCCTACGGGCAGCTCTCCGCGCTGATCACCAAGCTGCGCAGACGCTCCCCCAAGGGCGCCTACGAGGTCTGCCTGGACGACTTCCGCTGGGGCGTGGATGAATGCCTTGCGCTGTGGGTAGCCGGCGACGGCGACATCGAAACCCTCATGGCCCAGGGCAGACGGCTCAGCGAACGCTGGCGCGAGCTCTGGATTGCTCTGGAACTCTTCCGGGAGGATAAGGACCTCGACAAGATGGCCAACGCCCTGACCCTGTCCATGCGCCTGGATCTGCCCATCGTGGCCAGCAACGACGTCCACGCGCACCTCCCCGCCCGGCAGCCCCTGCAGGACGTCCTCACCGCCATTCGCCTGAAGACCACGGTCGCCGAGCTCGGCTGCGCGGCCCATCGCAACGGCGAGCGCCACCTGCGCTCCCTGAGCGAGCTCGTCTCTCTCTACCCACCGGAAATGCTCGAGGCGTCCTGCCAGATCGCCGACCGCTGCCGCTTCTCCATGGACGAGCTTCGCTACGAGTATCCCGAAGAGCTGGTGCCCCCCCACCTGACTCCGGGTGAGTACTTGCGGCAGCTCACCCTTGCCGGTGCGGCCGAACGCTGGCCGGACGGCGTGCCCGCAGACACCCTCGCGCTCATCGAGCGGGAGCTCACACTCATCCGCGAGATGCGCTACGAGTACTACTTCCTCACGGTGCAGGACATCGTGCAGTTTGCCCGCAGCCAGCAGATCCTCTGCCAGGGCCGCGGCTCGGCGGCCAACTCGGCCGTCTGCTACTGCCTGCACATCACCGAGGTGGATCCCTCCCGCATGCACCTGCTGTTCGAGCGCTTCGTCTCCAAGGAGCGCAACGAGCCGCCGGACATCGACGTGGATTTCGAGCACGAGCGCCGCGAGGAGGTCATCCAGTACATCTACAAGCGTTACGGGCGCGATCGCGCCGCTCTGGCCGCGACCCTGATCACCTACCGCCCGAAAAGCGCCGTGCGGGACGTGGGCAAGGCGCTGGGCATGGACCTGGATCTGGTGGACCTGCTGGCCAAATCCCTGGCCTGGTGGGACCGCCGGGAGGCGTTGAACGAGCGTTTCGCCGCCGCCGGGCTCGCCCCCGACAGCCCCGTGGTGGGGCATTTTCTCCGCTTCGTCGCGGAGATCCTCGGTTTTCCCAGGCACCTTTCCCAGCACGTGGGAGGGTTTGTGATCTCCCAGGGGCCGCTTGCTCAGCTGGTGCCGGTGGAGAACGCGGCCATGGCGGATCGAACCATCATTCAGTGGGACAAGGACGATCTGGAGGCCCTGGGATTACTCAAGGTGGACGTGCTCGGCCTCGGCATGCTCACCGCCATTCGCAAGGCTCTGGCGTCACTGAACGCCTACCGGGGCACGGACCTGGCCGTCGCCAGAATTCCCCCCGAGGACCCCGAGACCTACCGCATGCTGCAGCGGGGCGACAGCGTAGGCGTGTTTCAGGTGGAGTCCCGGGCCCAGATGGCCATGCTTCCGCGGCTCAAGCCCCAGCATTTCTACGACCTGGTGATCGAGGTGGCCATCGTTCGGCCCGGCCCCATTCAGGGCGACATGGTCCACCCCTACCTGCGCCGGCGCCAGGGGCTCGAGCCCGTGCACTACTCCGACGAGGCCGTGCGCAAGGTGCTCGAGCGCACCCTTGGTGTGCCCATCTTCCAGGAGCAGGTCATCGAGCTCGCCATGGTGGCGGCCGGCTTCAGCGGCGGCGAGGCGGACCAGCTGCGCCGGGCCATGGCCGCCTGGCGCCGCCGCGGCGGGCTCGGACATTTCGAGAAGAAGCTCATCGACGGCATGCTGGCCCGGGGCCACGACCGGGAGTTCGCCGAGCGCGTCTTCCGGCAGATCCAGGGCTTCGGCGAGTACGGCTTTCCGGAATCCCACGCCGCGAGCTTCGCCCTGCTCGTCTACGTTTCCGCCTGGCTCAAGCGTCACGAGCCCGCCGCCTTCTACTGCGGGCTGCTCAACAGCCTGCCCATGGGCTTCTACTCACCCTCCCAGCTGATCCAGGACGCGCGCCGCCACGGCATCGAGGTGCTGCCAGTGGACGTGCAGGAAAGCGCCTGGGATCACCGGCTGGTGGCGGAGCAGGCGGAGAACGGTGCCGGTCGGCAGACCGTCACGCCCTACCGCCCGGGAACCTACGATCGTCAGCCGCCTCTGCGGCTCGGCCTGCGCCTGGTTAAGGGTTTGAACGAGGAAGCGGGCCTTCGCATCGAAGCCGCTGCGCCGTTCGGCGATGAGGCCGACCTGGCCCGGCGAGCGGACTTGAGCGCGCAGAACCTGCGTTTTCTGGCCCGGGCAGGCGCGCTGAAGACCCTTCTGGGCCACCGCTACCAGGCCCACTGGCAGGTGGCCGGTGTCCGTGCGCCGATG